>JAFEAB010000010.1 GCA_018266615.1 Bacteroidota bacterium | reverse complement strand
CTGATAATAATATTTTCCACTGTATTTTAATGAAACTCCACTGGGATAGGAAAGGTTGCAATCATATTCGGCTGAAATCCCCTGAGAAGACCCATAATGGGTGGATAAAATAAAAATGGTAACAAAAAAAATTCTACTCACTTTACATATTTTCAGTATTCTCATAAATCCAATGGATTGCTAATGACAATAAAAATATTTTCCCTTATTGCAAAAGTATGAATGCAATATCCAATAACCCCATAATAATTTGTAATCTTTTGATAATACTACTTTAATAAATATTCCAAAAACTTTTCTCTTGCTCTGGCCGTCTTAAAATCAGGCATCTCTTCCTTATAAACCAATTCCCACGGAATATGACCAGAGGTAAATTTTGATCCCCCCAGATTATGCTCCTTTATCCTTCTATCAATATCCATAGAAATCCCAACATATAAAATACCATCAAAAAGACTTTTTAAAACATATACGTTTACCATCGCTTTCTTACAAAAAAATCCCCATCGTAAAGATGAGGAATTTTCGTAGCACGTACGGGAATCCCCGCCTGCTGACACAGTCGGGCAGGGAACCCGTGAAAAATTAAAAATCCCCATCGTAATGATGAGGATTTTAGTAGCACGTACGGGAATCCCCGCCTGCTGACACAGTCGGGCAGGGAACCCGTGAAAAATTAAAAATCCCCATCGTAATGATGAGGATTTTTGTAGCACGTACGGGAATCGAACCCGTGATTCCTCCGTGAAAGGGAGGCGTCTTAACCCCTTGACCAACGCGCCATTTGATTTTTAGGACGGCAAAGATAAATATCCTTAGGCTGCTATCCAAATTTTTTAGGGGTATTCCTTTAAAGCCATCTTTGCACTAAATCCTGAAAATTAACACTGCATGGAAACAGCATCTAATTCTGTAAACCTGGCACTTGAAAAGTCGCAGGAAGCGTTTAGTGCCTACCGAAAACTCAGCCCCACACAAAGAAAGGATATTCTTTATGCTATTGCTGATGCACTGGAAGATGCCGCCAATTCTCTTGTTTCCATCGCTCAAAAAGAAACCCATCTCCCTAAACCGAGATTAGAAGGGGAGCTAAAGCGTACCAGCTACCAATTGAGGACTTATTCCAATTTTCTGGCAAGTGGCCTGGCCCTGGATATCCGGATAAACCCAGGCAGCACCACAAACGAACCTCCTATTCCAGCCCTCGCCAAAATGAATGTGGCGTTGGGTCCGGTAGCTGTATTTGGCTCCGGTAATTTCCCCTTCGCCTATTCAACGGCAGGCGGCGATACCGCCTGTGCCCTTGCCGCAGGCTGTACCGTTATTGTAAAAGCGCATCCCGCACATATTGAAACCGGCAGGGCCGTAAGTGAAATCATTAGAAAATGTATTTCAAATTTCAATCTTCCGGATGCAACCTTTCAACAAATTGAGGGCGGCTTCGACACCGGGGAGGCCCTGGTAAAACACCCCTTACTTAAAGCGGTAGGATTTACCGGTTCCTTAAAGGGGGGCAGACAATTGTTTGATTGGGGCAACAGCCGAGAGATTCCCATCCCTGTTTTTGCCGAAATGGGTAGCGTAAACCCGGTTTTCCTTCTGCCAGAATCACTTTCAAAAGAATTTTACGGAATTGCGGAAAAATTATCGGTGTCCATTATGCAGGATGCAGGGCAATTTTGCACTAAACCCGGAATTCTTGTGGCCATTGCCTCGGAAGGATTAGAAAAATTTAAAAAAGCGATTATCCCGTTAATTCAAAAAGGAGTTCCACAGAAAATGCTGCATGAGGGAATATTCGAGAATTTTGAAAGGAATAAATCAAATGCCCTGACGCAAAGGGGAGTAGGACGCCTTTCCTATTCACAAACGGATGTTTCGGAATTAGAAGCGGAGATCATAATGGCCGAGACCTCTGCCACTTTCTTTCTGTCTCACCCCGATTTGCAGGATGAAGTATTTGGCCCCTACTCGTTACTGGTAGTATGCCAGAATGAGAAGGAAATGAAATTGGTTGCCCGGAATTTAGAAGGCCAGCTCACCACTTCCGTCTTCGGCACATCCATCGATTTAAATACTGCCGCTTCTTTATTGGATATCCTCAAAGAAAAGTGTGGCCGTACCATTCTAAATGGGGTGCCAACCGGAGTACGGGTAGCCACTTCCATGCAGCACGGCGGCCCATACCCTGCCTGTACCGATTCCCGCTTTAGCTCGGTTGGTGCAGATGGAATAAGAAGGTTTATGAGGCCCGTTTGTTTTCAAAATTGGCCCGATGAACTTTTGCCTCCCGAACTTCAGAAGGCAAACCCCCTGAAACTTTGGCGCCTTGTTGATGAAATTTGGGTGAAGCCGGACATAAAATAAACAGGATAGAAAAGAATCCAATGCTTAACGCACAAAATCGAAGATAAAATTCAATGCACCGGAAACCTTACGAGCATTGTATTTCCTTCCTCCTTTAAAATTTGCAATTGTTTTTGACCATCTTTAATTATCCAATAACAAAAAATCGGAGAGATTAAAAAATACCCGTAGAGCAGGGAAATCACAACCGGCGCAAATTGCCTTATCACAAACCAATCCCCGGTGTAGGTGAGAATGCCTAACCCAAAAACCGATTTGGCAACCTCCCACCAAATGGCATATTTACCTTTATCCATCAGATCGGTCATGGCATACACAAACAAAAAAACAAAAGCGCCGTAAACAAAAATGCCGGGTTGTCCAATGATTGCTATATTTCCAAATAGATAACTGATGAAACCCAGTAAAAAAATCAATTGCACCCACGACCAGATAAGCAGCATGCGGCTATAAGCCGGGTCGTACTTTTCAAATGAATACGGATCCATGATTTTATCGATATGAAATTTTTCCGCCACATCGGAAGGTCTCCATCCGGTAGGCATAAACCAGATCCGGAGTTTATCCTTCCAGCTTTTTGCATACCATGCATCTTTTATCAGTAAACTAAGGTGTTGAAAATTGATGCGGATGGGGTTCCAGGTCCGTACCGGCCGCGTGAGGCCATAAACAGGGGGAACTTCTGATAATTCGGGTTGAAAGGTTCCAAAAATTTTATCCCAGAAAATAAAAATCTGGCCGAAATTTTTATCAATATAAATTTCATTCAATGCATGATGAACCCGGTGATGTGACGGGGTAACAATAATTTTCTCAAGAAACCCCATCTTCCCGATGTGCCGGGTATGGTACCAGAATTGAGCAAACAAATGCAAGGGAGCAACAATGGCAATTATTTTGGGATCAATCCCCAACAAGGCAGCCGGAAGTAAAAGGATCACAAAAAGTTTAACAAAAACCGAAATACTTTGCCTGAGGGCACATCCCAGGTTAAACTCTTCACTGCTATGATGTACTAAATGGCTGTTCCAGAAAAAATTTACTTTATGGTCAATGGCGTGTACCACATAACCGGCAAAGTCGAGAACCACAAATACAATGAGATAAGTTACCCAGTTGGCTGGCAGGTGGGTAATGGCAACTTTTGAAACCAGCCATTCGTAACTGATAATGGCTATGGCTAACCCCAAAACATCTTTGGTTACATTGGTAACCCCGGAAGTAAGACTGGAAATTAAATCCATATTACGTACCGTGTTAAAGCCCTTTCGCCAGCCCCACCACTTTTCAAAAAGAACAAGCAATAAAAAAATGGGCATGGCAACCAGGAGAATTTTTCCATATTGTTCCATACCCTAAATTTACAAATTCCTGGTTTAAATGAAAGGTTAACTACCTGCTTAACCCAGGCCAATTTCCTGATGCCTTTCTGGTATTTCAACATCGCTGAAACCTTTTCGTAAAAGTCGGTCTCTGAAATCCTGTTGCACTTCATATTCGCCATGCACCAGGAAAAGTTTCTTCACTTGTTTGGGATCCTGGCAGGAAAGGAACTGGCAAAGGTCATCATAATCGCCATGGGCGCTCATACTCCGCATCTCCCCAATTTCCGCATTCACTTCGTGTACCTGGCCAAAAATCCGGACTTCCTTTGGATGATGTTTTAATCTTCCCCCCAGCGAATTAGGCTCACAATAACCGGTCAGTAAAATACTATTTCGGCTGTTTTCAATATTATTACTGATATGGTGCTTCACCCTGCCGGCCTCCGCCATACCGCTGGCAGAAATAATTACAATCGGGGAGTTCACATAATTCAGCATTTTTGATTCATCTACCGATTTAATAAATTTTAATCCTCTGAATCCAAACGGGTCCTTATCGCTTTGCATTATCTTTTGAATCCGGTTATTAAAATACTGCGGATAATGTTTAACGATACCTGTGGCCTTTACACTCAACGGGCTGTCCACATAAAATGGGAGGTCTGGTAATTTGTTTTCCAATTCGAGCTGATTCAATGAAAACAAAATTTCCTGGGTACGCCCCACACTGAATGCAGGTATGATTAGTTTCCCCTTTTTTTCGATGCAAGTATGGTTGATCCATTTTAGCAACATTTCGGGAGTGGAGTTTGTGGGCTCGTGCAACGAATTACCATAGGTTGATTCGATAATGATAAAGTCTGCCTGATCAAACACTTCCGGGGAACGAAGGATGATATCGCGGTAGCGGCCAACATCCCCGCTAAATGTTATATGGGTTGTCTTCCCATTTTCAGTAATACGAATGCTTACCACGGCACTTCCTATTATATGGCCTGCATCGGTATAACAAAATTCCACTCCATCATCAATGGTTGTCCATTTATGGTAATCCACCTCTACAAAATGATCCAGGCAATCCAGGGCATCCTGGGTTGTGTACAATGGATACACATAGGGCAAACCCTGTAATCCTCTGCGTTTATTTTCAAATTTCACATCAGCCTCCTGAATACCTGCTGAATCTTCCATCAATGCGGCGGATAATTCCCGGGTGGCAGGGGTCGCAAAAATTTTTCCCTTATATCCCTCCTTCACTAATTTTGGAATCAGGCCGCAGTGGTCTACATGGGCATGAGAGAGGATCATCAGGTCTATTTCGCGCGGATCGAAACCAAATTCCCGATTCAGTTCGTCGGTCTGGTCCCCCATCCCCTGATACATTCCGCAATCGAGTAGTAATTTTTTCCCGTTCCCATAATGAATCAGGTGTTTGGATCCTGTTACCGTTCTTGCTGCTCCGTGAAATGCAATTTTCATAATTAATCTTTTTTAACAACTTACTGCGAGCCAGGCCATCATAGCCATACCCTTTTCAATTGCTGATTCATCAATATTAAAAGTAGGGGTATGCACATTACTGGTAATCCCTTTTTCTATATTCCCCACACCCAATCTGAAAAAGCAACCGGGAATTTTATGAGAATAAAATGCAAAGTCCTCAGCACCCATTCGCAATTCAGTTTGTTCTACGTTTTCATCTCCGGCAAATTCCCTGGCCTTATTCATAGCAAGGGTACTTAAGTCGGGGTTATTATATACAAACGGATAACCAATATCAATATTCACTTCGCAGGTTGCACCCATGCTTTCAACCAGCCCTTTACATTGCTTCCTGATAAGGTCATGAGCAGCAAAGCGCCAGTCTTCATTCATCGCCCGGAGGGTTCCCATCAGTTTTACTTCCGAGGGGATGATGTTGGTTGCATTCCCTCCCTGTATGGATGTAATGGATAAAACAGTTGGATTGAAAGGATTGTTGTTTCGACTTACAATTTGTTGGAGGCTCACCACCAAATGCGAGGCAATGAGAATGGTATCGGCCGTGAGTTGGGGGGCTGCCGCATGGCCTCCTTTTGCCCGTATGGTAATATAGATTTCATCTGCACTGGCCATTACCATACCACCCCGGAAACTAAATTTACCAACCGGTAATCCGGGATGAACGTGCATTCCAAAAATTTTTTGTGGTGCCGGGTTTTCCAAAACACCTTCTTTGATCATCAGGCTTGCCCCCCCGGGATTTTTTTCTTCGCCGGGCTGAAAAATTAATTTAATACTCCCCTCCCAATCGGCCCTGGTTTCCTGTAAAATTTTGGCAGCACCAATTAAACAACTGGTATGCACATCATGGCCGCAGGCATGCATGATACCCTGGTTTATGGAACGGTAACTTATGTCGTTCTTTTCTTCAATGGGTAGCGCGTCCATATCGGCACGCAGGGCCACAATTTTTGAGGTTGGGTTTTTTCCTTCGATGATCCCTACTACTCCTGTAGTAGCTACTGTTTTACAAGGGATGCCGAAAGACGCAAGTTTCGAATGAATTAAAGCAGCCGTTTTAAATTCCTGGTAACTTAGTTCGGGATGGGCGTGAATATGATGCCTTATCTCTATTATTTCATCCTTGTAATTTCCGGCAAGGGTTTTAATCTTTTGGAGCATTCATCTTCTTTCCTGTGAAGTTAAATAATATTACAGCCAAAAAATTAATGAAAAAAGGGGATTGAAAAAATTTTGAAAACTTTATGGGTCTCCTGCCTGTGCCTGATTCAGTTTATCGGCACGGATTTCAATCATTTCCGGAACGATATATATATTACCATTCACCAGTTGGGCGGCGGAAATGATTTTTCGATAATCCTCGGCTTCACCCTTCTCCAAAAAATTTCCAAATTTCAGTTTCATATAGGGCGATTGGAAAACAATATAAACACTTTGCTCAGGAAACATCTGTAACAATTGTTGCCTCACTTTCATCACCTCGCTCCTGTTGCTCGAATTCATAACCATCAACCGGTATCCCTTGGTACTGCGCATTTTCTCGGCCAGGCTTTCATTGTATTTAGCCATTTCCTTACCCAGCAAATCAATACGGGGATCTTTGATAACGGTGATATTCCGGCTGCTGTCGATGGGCAAATCTTTATTCTGACAGAAAACATTATCCTCTAAAAAAAACGAGAACAGCAGCAGTATATAAATTCCTTTCATATAAATTAAGTTAAGCTGTTATTCTTTATCCCGAATGTCGGCAATTGTACAACACAAAGAAAGGAGATCAGCATGAAGATTTTCAATATCCGGCTGATTATTAACAATCCCCGTTCTTACCCGGGTAGCATCAGGCAACAGCACCCTGGCCTGCGCCAGTTTTCCCGGAAGGGAGGCTGTGTCGTTGGAAAACAGGTGCACGGCAAAAACGGAGGATGGCCCAATAATATCACATACTGCGTTTATGGCTTCTGTATTGAGAAGGGTTACGTCCAAACCCAGACTGGCACGCTTTCCCATTTTTGAAAGTACAGGTAAAAAGGTAGAAATTTCCTTTGCCATATACTGATAATCGCCACTTCGGATGGCTGGCATGTTTAATATCCACTCTATTTCATCAGCTCCGTCTACCAGGGCCAGCACCGTTTCGGAAAGTTTCGCCTCGATGGCCTGGTGCCCAAAAGGGAAGCCAACCGGTGAGGCTAATTTCAATTGGGGAGCTTTTTGTTTTACCGGTTTCAAAAAAAGAGGAAGCACTTCCAATTCCGAAAAGGAATGAGCTAAGGCAAAATGCACTAACCTGTCAATATCTGCAAAGATAAAGGCAGGATCCCGCATTGATACTTGTTGAAGCTTCAGGTTTGTCATAATAAAAAAGGCACCGTTATGGTGCCTGAAAAAATTTAACGGCCATGGCAGTGTTTATACTTCTTTCCGCTTCCACAGGGGCAAAGGTCGTTCCGTCCAATTTTGGGTTCTACCCTCACCGGCTCTTGTTTTACCGGACCGGAAGGGTCATAATAATCGTTCTCATTAGCGCCATAATCACTTCCTGCCGCATCCACCTCCATTTTATTGGAAGCCATTTTACTCATATCGGTTTTTTGTTCGTGGCCTTCCCGAATCTTTGCATGGCTTCTTTGCTCAATTGGAATTTGGGCATGAGAAAGAAAACTTACGATATCCTTGTTCACCTGGTCGTCCATTTGTTTGAAGGCATTGAAGGCTTCTATCTTATAAATTACGAGGGGATCTTTTTGTTCGTAGCCTGCTGTTTGCACACTTTGCCGAAGGTCGTCCATGGCCCGAAGGTGTTCTTTCCATGCATCGTCAATCATGGCAAGGGCAATATTTCGTTCGAGGGCCAAACCAATTTCCCTTCCTTCATTTGCCAGGTATTTATCAAGATTGGTTAGCACCTGCATCGATTTCTTACCATCTGTAAAAGGTACCACCACATTTTCTATATGGTTGCCCTGTTGGCGTCGGATATCGGAAATGATAGGCCAGGTTTGGGTTTGCAGTCCTTTCTTCTTTTCGGTATACCGGGCTATTACTTCATCATATAATTTATCAACCAGCACATTTTCTTCTACTTTCGAAAACTCTTCGGCAGAAATGGCCGTATCCACTCCGAAATTTACAATCACATTCAGCTTGAAGTTTTCATAATTATCTTCATCCCTGGCAGAAAACACCAGCCCTTCAACTACGGAATAAAATGCATTGTCCAGGTCGAGGGCAAGCCGTTCTCCAAACAAGGCATGGTTTCGTTTTCCATAAACTACATTTCGTTGTTTATTCATTACATCATCGTACTCGAGCAGACGCTTGCGGATTCCAAAGTTATTTTCTTCCACTTTCTTTTGTGCCCTTTCAATACTCTTGGTAATCATGCTGTGCTGGATCACTTCTCCTTCTTTATATCCCATCCTGTCCATCATACCGGCAATCCGTTCACTACCGAACATACGCATCAGGTCGTCTTCAAGGGATACAAAAAAGTTGGAAGAACCCGGATCTCCCTGGCGGCCGGCACGGCCCCGGAGCTGCCGGTCTACACGCCGGCTTTCATGCCTTTCCGTACCAATAATTGCGAGTCCGCCGGCCTCTTTAACCCCAGGCCCCAGTTTGATATCGGTACCACGGCCGGCCATATTGGTGGCGATGGTAACTGCCCCGGCCAATCCGGCCTCGGCAACAATCTGGGCTTCTCTTGAGTGCTGTTTGGCGTTCAATACATTATGTGGAATATTTTTCTGCTTAAGCATTCTACCCAGCAGTTCACTTACCTCCACTGAGGTAGTACCTACCAGGCAGGGACGGCCTTCACTGCGCAGTTTTTCAATTTCTTCGATTACGGCTTTATATTTTTCTCGTTTGGTTTTATAAACCAGATCCTGCAGGTCTTTTCGGATAACCGGTACGTTAGTGGGGATACTCACTACATCCAGTTTATAAATACTCCACAATTCGGCCGCTTCTGTTTCGGCAGTACCCGTCATACCAGCCAGTTTATGATACATCCTGAAATAATTCTGCAGGGTAACAGTGGCATAGGTTTGGGTGGAGGCTTCGATCTTTACATTTTCCTTTGCTTCAATTGCCTGGTGGAGGCCATCAGAATAACGGCGGCCATCCAGGATACGGCCTGTTTGTTCATCCACAATTTTCACTTCCCCATCCAACACAACATATTCTACATCCTTTTCAAATAAAGAATAAGCCTTCAGTAATTGTTGGGCGGTATGAATTCTTTCTGCTTTGGCAGAATATTCTCCTAGGAGGTTATCGCGGCGTTGTAATTTCTCTTCGGCGGTAAGGTCTGTTTTTTCAATTTCGGCAATCTTGGTGGCAATATCCGGAAGGATGAAGAATTCAGGGTCTTCGCCGCTTCGGGTTATCAGGTTGATGCCCTTATCCGTAAGTTCTACCTGGTTATTCTTTTCATCGATGTGAAAGTATAACTCCTCATCCACCTTATGCATTTCCTTTTGCTGATCTGCGAGGTAATAGTTTTCGCTTTTCTGCATTTTTACCCGCATCCCGGGTTCACTTAAAAACTTTATCAAAGCGCTGTTCTTTGGCATCCCGCGGTGGGCACGGAAAAGCGCCAGTCCGCCATCTTTGGGATCATCGTTACCTTCAGCAATTTTCTTTTTCGCCTCGATGAGGTATTGGTTAGTAACCTTCCGTTGTATCTCCACCAGTTTTTCGATCCTGGGTTTCAGATCAAAGAACAATTGGGTATTATCGCTATGGCCAATGGGCCCGCTAATAATTAATGGAGTTCGGGCATCATCAATCAAAACGCTATCCACTTCATCCACCATGGCAAAATGATGTTTGCGTTGAACCATTTCTTCAGGATTGTGCACCATATTATCGCGGAGATAATCGAAGCCAAATTCGTTGTTGGTTCCATAGGTGATATCCGCATTATAGGCATTGCGGCGGGCATCGCTATTGGGCTGATGTTTATCAATGCAATCAACCCGCAGCCCAAGCCATTCGAAGATGGGGCCGTTCCATTCAGAATCTCGTTTGGCCAGGTAATCGTTTACTGTTACAATATGCACCCCTTCACCGGCCAATGCATTTAGATATGCCGGAAGGGTACTTACCAGGGTTTTCCCTTCTCCGGTTGCCATTTCAGCAATTTTACCCTGGTGCAACACGGTGCCGCCAATAAGCTGAACATCATAATGCACCATGTTCCACTTAATCACATTCCCGCCTGCGGTCCAGGAATTTTTATAAATACAGGTATCGCCCTCAATAGTTATATGATTGCGCTTATGTTCCAACTCCCGATCCAGTTCCATGGCGGTGGACTCCAGGGTCTCATTTTCTGTAAATCTTCTGGCGGTTTCTTTTACCACGGCAAACGCTTCGGGGAGAATTTTCTCAAGAATCTCTTCAATCTTTTTATCGCGCTGCTTTTTAAGTTCATCTACTTCTTTATAAATAGCATCCCTTTCGGTAATGTTTTCGAAAGGCAATTCATCTACGGATGCATTTTTAGCGGCAATGGCTGAATCCGTTTCGGCTAAATATTCTTTAATCCGGCTTCGGAATTCACCTGTCTTATTTCTGAGTTCATCATTACTCAGCGTTTGAAACTGCTGAAAATGATCGTTAATGTTTTTAATGAGGGGGACAATCTGCTTTACGTCTTTCTCACTTTTGTTACCACCAAAAATTTTAGAAATTATACCTAACATATGTATTCTTATCGATAAGGTTCACTGCCCAATGGTCAAATAATATGCTATCTGAAAATTTTAGCCAATTTGGCAGGGATGCAAAGGTACGGTAGTTTTATACCAGCCCCTTATAAAATGCAGAATTATAATTGATTTTAACATCAGAAGGCCCAAAATAGCCGGGAAAACAGGTGGACAATAAATGCCCCCGGGGTGTGAATTTTGGATACATTATCCTAAATTTGCCGCTCAAAATTCGGGGTGAAACCCCGGTTTGTAAAATAATACGTTATGAGTGGTGCATTAAAAGAGGTACGTAATCGGATTAAAAGTGTACAAAGCACGCAACAGATCACCAAAGCCATGAAAATGGTAAGTGCTGCCAAATTGCGTCGTGCACAGGATGCCATTACCCAAATGCGCCCCTATGCCCGCAAATTGCAGGAAATGCTGGGTAATATTGTCAGCAATGCCGATAGCAGCGTATCCATTAACCTGGCAGTTGAAAGGCCGGTTGAAAAGGTGTTGATTATGGTGGTTACCAGCGATCGCGGCCTTTGCGGAGGTTACAACAGCAACCTCATCAAACTGGCAAAACATCAGATCCGGGAAAAATACGCTTCCCAACATGCCAAAGGCAATGTAAAGATCCTCCCAATTGGGAAAAAAGGCTATGAACATTTCCAAAAAAATGGTTACCCGGTAATCGAGAAATACTGGGATATATTTACAGGCCTCAGTTTCGAAAAGGTGCAAACCGCGGCCAAATTTGCCATGGATGCCTTTGCCAACAAGGAGTTTGACGCGGTAGATGTAATATATAGTGAATTTAAAAATGCCGCCTCCCAGGCTTTCATAGCAGAACAATTCCTGCCCGTTAGTAAGGTGGCGCCGGGCGCATCTAAGAAAAAGGCAGATTTTATTTTCGAGCCCGACCGCGAAACGCTGGTTCGGGAACTGATGCCGAAAATCCTGAATACCCAGCTGTATAAAGCCGTATTAGATGGTAATGCCAGCGAACATGGGGCCCGGATGACCGCAATGGATAAGGCCACTGATAATGCCAATGAACTCCTGAAATCTTTAAAGATCTCTTATAACAGGGCAAGGCAGGCCGCCATCACCACCGAACTTACCGAAATTGTGAGTGGTGCTGCAGCACTTCAGGGATAATTTAATACATTTAACACCCGCCTTTAGGCACGTATAATCCGAATGGAACTCTCGCAGATTATTCCCCATATTGAAGCGCTCATTTTTGCCAGTGATAAACCACTCGGCGCTGCCGAATTAGTTGAACTGATTAATACGGCACTGGGTTTTATTGAAGACCGTGCCACCGAAGACCAGGTAAATGCCGCCATTGAAGCCATAAACGAAAAATATCAATTAGAATTTTACGCCTTCGAACTAAGACAAACGGGCGGGGGTTGGCAATTCCTGACCAAACCGGAATACCACAAAACAGTAGCATTGCTCAATGGCACTAAATTTATTAAACGCCTTTCCGCTGCCTCCCTCGAAACCCTGGCCATCATTGCCTATAAGCAACCCATCAGCAAAGGCGAAATTGAAGCCATTCGCGGAGTGAATTGCGACTATGCCGTATCTAAACTCCTCGAAAAAGAACTGGTAGAAATAAGCGGCCGTAATGAAAATGCCGTAGGTCACCCACTTTTATATTCTACCTCAAAATCCTTCATGGATTATTTCGGCATCAATGACGCAGCCGACCTTCCCAAAATAAATGAGGTTTTGTTGGAAGAAGCGATGAAAGCTACTGTACTTAATCCTGACAGGATTTCGGAATTTGAAGAAACGGTTGAAACGGTAATCCTTACTACCGAAGAAGAAGTTCCTCCTCCCCCGCCAGCCGAAAATATCGGCGAACCCATTCAGGATGAAGAAGACGATTCAGATTCCTGATCTTTTAAATTTTTTTCTGAGGGTGAATTATCTCTTCCCGCTAAAATAAACCGCCGCTCCTTTTTCTGCCTTCTGCATATTTCCCTTCATTAATTTCACTTTCTATCAATCGAGGGTAGATCTGCCCTATATGTCCCGGCCAGGATGACCCCGAATTTTTATTTAACTTACCTTAAAGGATAAGGTTTTGGTTATATGTAGAAACCTTTCAACATTTATAGAACGAAACTCCCATAAACTTAACCCCATGACCTACTTTTCCCGCGCCGGCATACCCGTTAAACACATCAGTTGGTTATTCATTATTTTTTTCATCTTCAATTCGGGCTGTAAAAAAAATCTGAAATGGTTAACCGTTGATCCTGCCTTTTCAAAATATGTAGAATCCTATACCACCGGCACTGTTTCAAAAACCAGCCCTATCCGCATAAGGCTTTCAGAAAACGTAAAAACCACGCATACGATCGGAGAACCGGTGAAAGAGTCGTTATTTGAATTTTCTCCTACCGTAAATGGAAAAGCTACCTGGCTGGATGCCCGCACCATCGAGTTTAAGCCGGAAAAAATGTTGGCACCCGGCGAACAATATAATGTGAGCTTTAAATTGGGAAAAGTTACCCAGGTTTCATCCGGATTTGAAACCATGCGGTTTAGCCTTCAGACCCTTAAACCCGCATTTGAGGTTACGGAAACCGGGTTAAGGAGCCCGGGATCAAAACAGGAAATGTTCCTGAACGGCACCCTGGAAACATCCGATTTTGAAGACCCTGCGCAGGTAGAAAAAATCCTTTCTGCCTATTCCGAAAAGGACGGATTAAAAATTCTTTGGGAGCACAGTAACAATAACAGGACACATAACTTTTCCATCAATAAGATTCCACGACAAACAAAGGAAAGCAAGCTGGAACTACGTTGGGATGGAACTCCGCTAAAAATTGAAACTAAGGGTACCCAAGAACTTCCCGTTCCTTCCCAGTCTTCTTTTAAAGTTTTAGATGTAAGAGCCGTGAACAACAATCAACAGTATGCTTCCGTATTATTCAGTAATCCGATTGCTATTGGACAAGACCTCAACGGACTCATTACCGTTAGCAATCAGCAGGACCTTACCTTCACCATAAATGGGAGCGAAATACGGGTTTATATTGCGGGCAAAGCAGATGGGAATTATTCGGTAAATGTAAACCCGGGAATTAAAGACAATTGGGGAGGAAACCTCGAAACCACCTATTCGGCGAATATTTTTTTTGAAACCCGCTACCCTTCTGTTAAAATAATCGGCAAAGGAAATATTCTTCCCTCCTCAGGAAAGCTTGTATTACCCTTTGATGCCGTAAACCTGAGTGCAGTAGATATCAGTATCATTAAGATCTACGAAAAGAATGTACCCCAGTTCCTCCAACAAAATGATATGGGGAGTGATAATGAATTGCGAAGGGTTGCCAGGCCGATTGTACAGAAAACATTGCGGCTTGATGATGACAAAACCCTCGATCTTCACCAGCCTCGCCGTTTCTCGCTGGATATTGATCAATTCTTAAAAACCGAACCCGGAGCCATTTACCGGGTAACCATTGGCTTCCGTCCCGAGTACTCGCTTTATACCGGAGGAAGCCCCGATACAACTCAAACCGCCGATAGCGGAGAAGGAGAAGATTATGATGAGGATTACCCTTATTATAGCGCTTCCGGGAAAGATGAGGAGGATGAATTCTGGGACCGGTATGATACCTATTTCCCTTATGGATATAACTGGCAACGAAAAGATGACCCTACCAGCAAATCGTATTACAACAAAGACCGGTGGGCCATACGAAACATTATGGCAAGCAACCTCGGAATTACCGCAAAAAAGGGCGAAAACGGCGAACTAACGGTGGCGGTTACCAGCTTGCAGACTACTGAACCGTTGGAAGGAGTGGGACTGGAAATACTCGACTATCAGTTACAAATTTTACAGAAAGCGGCAACCGGTACGGATGGGTTTGCAAAATTGAACCTCACCCGTAAGCCGTATCTTATCATTGCAAAAAATGGAAAGGAAAGGGGCTATTTAAAAGTGGATGATGCCAGCGCTTTAGCCCTGAGCCGGTTTGATGTGGGTGGAGAAATAATCAGCAACGGAATTAAAGGATTCATATTTGGAGAAAGAGGGGTATGGCGCCCGGGAGACAGTATGTACATTAACTGCATCCTGGAAGACAAGGCAGGAAAACTTCCTCCCGATTTACCCGTTGAATTCAGCCTCATAACACCCCGGGGGCAACTGTATCGCCAAACGGTACTGTCTGCAGCTCCCGACCAGTTTTATGTTTTCAAAACAGCCACAGAATCTTCATCGCCAACCGGTAACTGGCTGGTTAAAGTAAAAGCGGGTGGGGCTGCCTTCGAAAAAAGAATCAAAGTAGAAACCGTGATGCCAAACCGGTTAAAAATAAACCTTGATTTTGGAAAGGATCCGCAATTGGGAACGGGTAGCACCAATGAAGGCTCGCTGGATGCAGCCTGGCTTTTTGGCACTCCGGCCAGGAGCCTGAAAGCCAAAGTAGAAGCGACTCTTTCAAAACGCAAAACAAGTTTTCCAAAATATAAGGGATATATTTTTGACAGCCCGGTGGGTAATTTTGAAACCCAATCCCAATCCATTTTTGATGGCACCTTAAACGAAAATGGCCATGCCCTGATAAAACCGGACTTCCATGTAGAAGGAAATGCTCCCGGTATCCTTACTGCAAATCTGCTCGTAAAAGTATTTGAACCCGGAGGTGCATTCAGCATCAACAACCTGAGCCTACCATATAGCCCCTATAAAAGTTATGCAGGCCTTAAACTCCCCGAAGGGCAAAAGCCTTTTGATTACCTGCTGGCTGGTAAAACTCAAACTGTTGAACTGGCAGATGTAGATAAAATGGGGCAACCCCTTTCCGGAACCCAGGACCTGGAAATCCAGTACTACAAACTCGAATGGAGATGGTGGTGGGATGATGGGGGCGATAACCTCTCAAATTTTACCCAGGATACATACAACAAGTTGTTGAGTAAAACCGACGTATCTATACAAAATGGAAAAGGCAAATGGGAATTCACGCCTTCGGAAGATGAATGGGGCAGGTACCTGATCCTGGTGAAAGATAAGGCCAGCGGGCATGTAACAGGTTCTGTTTTTTATATAGACGGGCCGGGCTGGCAAACCCGTGGAAATGAAGAAGGCCAATCGGCAGCAACCATGTTATCCTTCACCAGCGACAAAGAAAAATATAATGTGGGAGATAATATATCCCTCTCGGTGCCCACTGCCAAGGGTGGGAGAATGCTCATCAGCCTCGAAAATGGGAGCCGGGTAATAAAAACAATCTGGAAGGAAACGGAAGCAGGGCAAACCAAAATAAGCTTTTATGCAGAAAAAGAAATGGCGCCTAATATTTACGCCACTGTAAGTCTTTTGCAACCTCATGCCCAAACTATAAACGATTTACCCATCCGCATGTATGGTTCCATACCCCTGTTTATTGAAGATAAAAACACCGTCCTTAAACCGCAGATCAATATGCCGGCTACGGTACGGCCCGAAAAACAGGTGAGCCTCACCGTTAGCGAGGCTTCCGGTAAAGAAATGACGTACTGTATCGCAGTGGTGGATGAAGGGTTACTGGATCTCACTAATTTTAAAACCCCAGACCCCCATAAAGCATTTTATGCCCGCGAAGCATTGGGAGTCAGAAGTTTTGATATGTTCGACTATGTGATTGGCGCCTGGGGTGGCAACCTGGAAAGAATCCTCACTATTGGCGGTGACGAAGATACCGGGCCTGCCAAACAAAAATCAGCTAACCGGTTCAAACCGGTAGTAAAATTCCTGGGTCCGTTTCAATTAAAAGCAGGCCAGAAGCAAACCCAAAGTTTTATGATGCCGGCCTACGTTGGCTCCGTTCGCACGATGGTAGTGGCGGCCCACAAAGGCAGCTACGGATCTGCCGAAAAAGCAGTTGCCGTAAAGAAACCGGTGATGGTGCTTACGACCTTGCCCAGGACACTCAGCCCCGGAGAAAATATTCGGGTGCCCATAACCGTTTTTGCTATGGAGAACCAGATAAAAAACGTTACAGTTAAACTTCAACCCAATCAATATTTCGATTTAACAGGGCCCACTTCACAGCAGGTTAATTTCTTAAAGCCCGGCGAACAGGTTGTTTACTTTGAAGTAAAGGTTAAGGATGCCACCGGAATCGGAAAGGTTAAAGCTATAGCCAGTGCCGGTGCAGAAATTGCCACTGATGAAACAACGCTGGAAATAAGAAACCCCAATCCCATCATAAATAATGTACAGCAAATTGCCCTTGCACCGGGCCAAACCTGGAATAGTACCGCTTATGCGATTGGTATCCCCTCCCTCAGTTCCGGGTCATTGGAAATATCGTCCATTCCGGCAGTGGGTTTACAGAAAAGGCTAAAATATCTGATTGAATATCCGCATGGTTGTGTAGAACAAATTACCTCCGGCATATTCCCACAAATTGTTTTAAAGCAACTCATTGAATTAAACGAACAGCAAAAGGCAGAAGTTGATAAAAATGTGAAAGCTGGAATAATGCGGTTGCAAAATTATCAACGCCCCGAAGGAGGTTTTAGTTACTGGCCTTCCGGTTTCGAAAGCGACGACTGGAGCTCCTCCTATGTTGGCCACTTCCTCCTGGAAGCTATGGCGAACGGATATTTCGTACCGGATAATATGTTGCAGAACTGGAAAAATTTTCAACGAGCCAAGGCCTCCGCCTGGGCGCCCAGCACTACAAATTTTTACGGAGGCGATCTGGCCCAGGCTTACCGGTTGTACACCCTGGCACTCGCCAAAGCACCGGAAACAGGTGCCATGAACCGGTTGCGGGAATTCAAATATATTTCGCCCGAAGCCAAATGGCGATTAGCAGCCGCTTACCAACTGATTGGACAATCCAATACCGCATTGGATCTCACCAGTGGTACCCCTCAGGATTTCAGCAACCGGCTAAACCCCGGTTTCACATTTGGTTCTGCCTTACGCGACCAGGCGATGGTATTAGAGACTTTAACGTTAATGGGTAAACGCGATCTGGCGGGAGCCATGGTATTGGAGGTTGCCAATAAACTATCAGAAGACAGTTGGTATAGTACCCAAACCACGGCCTATGCCCTCATTGCGATTGCCAAATTCTGTGGGAAAAACCCATCCGGCGAAAAAATTCTGGCAGCCATCTCAACCGGTAAAGGAATAAGCCAAATTAATTCTTCTTCGTATATGCGGGAATATCCGGTAGATATGAAAAATGGAAATGTTCCCGTATCGGTTACCAACAATGGGAAAAACACATTGTACCTTAAACTCATTACCCGGGGGCAACCCTTAACCGGCGACAGCCTTCGCCAACCCAACAATCCGGGCCTGCTTGCCATGAATATCAGCTACTTCAACCAGGATGGCAGCCCTGCCAATTTTAAAAATCTGCAACAGGGTACCGACTTTATTGCCAAAATAACGGTAACGAATACCGGAAAACGAGGTACCTACGAACAAATGGCGCTCTCACAGGTATTTCCTGCCGGATGGGAAATCCTAAACCCCAGGTTAAACGATGCTGAATCGGCCTATAAATCTTCTCCCGCAACGTATCAGGATGTGAGGGACGACAGGATTTATACCTACTTTAACATCAGGCAGGGGGAAACCCTAACCTATTTTGTTCAACTTAATGCCGCTTACCTGGGCAGGTACTACCTGCCTTCTAATTATTGCCAGGCTATGTACGACAACAGCATTTCTGCCTCTATGCCCGGAAATTGGGTTGAGGTAATAAATTGATTATTGGAGTAATGAAAGGTTGGCTAACCCATAAAAAGACAGGCATACTGGTAATTTCCATATCCGGTATCCTGGTCTTTTGGCTCCTGTTGCCCCATCGCTTGTTTAACGACCCCTACAGTTATGTATTAGAAGATAGCGAAGGCAATTTGCTCTGTGCTTCCATTGCTGCAGACGGCCAATGGCGTTTTCCGGGAAACCCGGCCGTGCCCAAAAGGTTTGCATCCTGTATTACCCAGTTTGAAGACCACCGGTTTTATTCCCATCCGGGTGTTGATATGAAAGCTATTGCCCGGGCTGCTTTTGCAAATTTGAAAGGCACCCGAAATACGCAGGGAGGAAGTACCCTTACTATGCAGGTTATCCGCCTATCGGAAAGGAATACACGAAGAACAATCTGGAATAAAATTTCAGAAGCCATCTTAGCCCTCCGGCTGGAGTTTTCATCAACTAAAAATGAAATACTTTCGGTTTATGCCGCCCATGCCCCTTTTGGCAGTAATGTTGTTGGTTTAGAAGCAGCATCCTGGCGTTATTTTGGCAGACCGGCCTCCCAACTTAGTTGGGCAGAATCGGCCACCCTGGCTGTATTACCCAATTCACCCTCCCTCATCCACCCGGGAAAAAACAGGGAGCAATTGCTGGCAAAAAGAAACCGGCTCCTTACGAGTCTTTTCCTCAGCAAAATAATTTCTTCAAACGACCTGGCCCTTGCAAAAGCAGAACCCCTTCCCGGCCAGCCCTTGCCCCTGCCCCAAAATGCCACCCACCTTCTCACCAGAATCCGGAAAGAAAATAGCCGAAGTGGGATCCGGGTTCGTTCTACCCTTTCCGGTAGCTTACAAAAAAATGTCGCAGATCTCGTTTCCATTCATCATGACGTATTAATGGCATCCGGAATTAATAACCTTTGCGCCCTGGTGCTGGATGTGGAAACCGGGCATACCCTGGCTTATGTGGGAAATGTTACCTCCTCCTCCCCATCCGTACAAGACCAGGTAGATATAATTGATGCGGCAAGGAGCCCGGGTAGTGCATTAAAACCCTTTTTATACGCAGGGATGCTGACGGACGGAAAAATAATGCCGGCGGCTCTGATACCAGACATCCCAACGGCCATTGCAGGATACAGTCCTAAAAATTTCGACCTTAATTATGATGGAGCAGTACCCGCAAACCAGGCTCTTTCCCGTAGCCTGAATATCCCGGCAGTCCGTTGTCTTCGCGATTATAAATATCAACGATTTTACGACCTGTTACAAAGTCTGGGAATCACTACGCTTTACCAGCCTGCAGATTATTATGGATTAAGTCTGGTATTGGGGGGATGTGAAGTAAAGCCATGGGACCTCGCCGGAGCCTATGCTTCACTGGCCCGTTCATTAAATCATGCCAACAAAAACCAGGGAGATATTATACAGGAAGATTTTCATCCGGCAGCCTATCAAACCGGAGTTAAATTCCAATCTCCTAAAGAACCCATTAACCTGGATGCCACTTCCATATATTTTGCCTTCCAGGCCATGCAGGATGTAATGCGGCCCGGTGAAGAAGGGTTGTGGCAACAATTTAATTCGGCACAAAGAATTGCCTGGAAAACAGGAACCAGTTTCGGATTCCGTGATGGCTGGGCTGTTGGCGTAACGCCCAAATATGTGGTGGCCGTATGGGCAGGAAATGCAAATGGCGAAGGAAACCCGGGATTAATTGGTGTGCAGGCGGCTGCACCGCTTCTCTTCGATATATTTCGATTATTTCCAACCGTTAGTTGGTTCAAAAAACCGGATTTCAATTACTCCCGAATTGCAGTTTGCCACGAAACCGGGTTGAGGGCAGGTTTAGACTGCCCGGTAATCGACACGATATTCTCTCCCCCATCGGCTGAGCAATCTCCTCTTTGCCCATACCATAAACTCATCCACCTGGATGCCTCCGGCACCTACCAGGTTAACTCGGCCTGTTCTGATGTGGCCGCCATGATTCATAAAAGCTGGATGGTTTTGCCTCCCACTATGGAATATTTTTACCGCCAGCACCATGCGAATTATAAACCACTGCCTCCTTTTAAACCGGGTTGTTTGCCAGATGGAAACAATAAATTATTAGATATTATTTATCCCGAACCTCAATCCCGAATTTTTGTACCTATTGAAATCAGCGGAAACGAAGGGAAAACGGTATTTACTGCCACCCACAAAGACAAAGAAGCTAAACTCTTTTGGAGTATTGACGACGAAGTGGTGGGAGAAACCACCCACTTCCACCAACTGGCAGTAAATCCAACTCCTGGGAAACATATCCTTACCATTACAGATAATCAGGGTAATTCAATCTCCAGAAATTTTGAGATTATACCAAAAGAGCGATAGTTTTATACATTTACAGTTCAAACCTAAATGATATACTATGCCCTTACACATGGTTGATGATCCACAGGGACAGGATGATAAGGTAGATGATAATGGCGGAGGCGGAACGCCTAATGTCCCGGGGGGAGGAGGCGGATTGATAGGCCTGTTACCCCTGCTTCTTACGCTGTTCAGAGGAAAAAAAGGAATATTTTTTATCCTGATCCTGGCGGTGGGGGGATACCTCCTGTTTAACAAGGGCGGATGTAACATGCTTACCGATAATGGTGGAGTTATCCAGAAATTATTTTCCCAAAGTGGATATAATTTCAACCCCGACGAATTTAAAAAGGCCAGTGTTTATGAGGGCCTGGAAGATGACAATAACAAGAACCCCCTGCCCGAAGCCGTATCGCTTGCAAAGTTTGCACCGCAGAGAATGAACCAGGGGCAGCAGGGAAGTTGTGTGGCATGGAGCAGCGCTTATGGAGCCAGGACTATTTTGGAAGCCGCCAGCACCAACCAGGATCCAAACCAGGTAGCATTTAGTCCATCGTTCGTTTATAATAATATCGCACTCGAAGATTGCCAGGGATCCTACATCCAAAGGGCTATGGAATTTATGCAAAACCGGGGAGCCGTGCCCTTTAGTGATTTTGCCTATGATGAAACGGATTGTTCAAAGCAGGGTGGCCCCGATCTGATTAATGAAGCCTCGCAAAATAAAATTCATGGTTTTACCAGGCTAACAGAGTCGGCAGATGTAAATGGAATTAATATCCGGGCCGTAAAAGAACACCTGGCAAAAGATGCCCCGGTAGTGATTGGCATGATGGTTGGCGGTTCTTTTATGCAGGAAATGATGGGTCAGAAAGTGTGGCATCCTTCCGATATGGACAGGCAGCAAATGGGATTTGGCGGCCATGCCATGTGTGTAGTTGGCTACGACG
>JAFEAB010000109.1 GCA_018266615.1 Bacteroidota bacterium | reverse complement strand
GTACCCATGTGGCTATTTTAAAAAGGGGAGTTCTGCTTACTTCGGGAAACGTAGATGAAATTCTGGTGAACGAAGATATGGCCGTGATGAGTTGTAATGATAACGCCCGGTTGTTGGAAGTACTTCGCAATTTTTCCGGCTATAGTAAGATAGATGAAAACGAGGGATTGGTAAGGGCATTCTTCCCCCAGGGTACCGCAAACCTTATTGAATTGAACAGGTTTTGTTTTCAACACGATATTGTGTTGAGCCATCTTCAGTTAAAGAAGAAAAGCCTCGAAACCAAATTCCTCGAACTTACCAATTAATACACACGATGAAAGAATTATTGAAAATAGAATGGCTTAAAGTAAAAAATTATAATGCCTTTATTGTACTCAGCTCCCTGTTTGTATTGGGAGTATTTACGGCCAATTATATTGTTTATACGGTTACTAAGGAAGTGGTAAACAAAGCCAATACCGGTGGTCTCATTTCCTCTTTTTCTCCCTATAATTTTGATAAGACCTGGCAAACTACCAGTTATACCACCGGTTTTTTACTTATTCTTCCGGCCCTTCTGCTCATCATCCTCGTTACCAACGAATATACCTATAAAACGAACCGTCAGAATATTATCGATGGCTGGAGCCGGATGGAATTCATTAATGTAAAGCTGATGCTGGCTTTGATCTTTGCCGCAGTCACTACCGTTTTGGTGATCCTGTGTGCCTTGTTATTTGGCTTAATCACCGGCACTGATTTTTCCATGGAGGGCTTCTCTCATGTGGGTTATTTTTTCGGCAAGGCTTTATCTTATAACCTGCTGGCCGTACTGATCAGTGTATGGTTGAAACGTACCGGGTTTGCCATCGGGTTATACTTTATTTACCTGGGCGCCGAAAACATCATTTCCCAATTGCTGGATGTATGGAGTGTGAAGTTGCGTACCGATACCGGGGTTGACCTTGGAAGTATGGGTGATTACCTGCCCATGAATGCCTCCGATGGATTATTAACCTTCCCCGAAAATCCGGTTAAATCCATGACCAAATCCGTATTGCCTACCGATTATACCTGGCTGGTGATGGCCTTTGCAGCATGTTATATTTTCCTGTTTTTCTATCTCACCCGTCGGCATATCCAAAAAACCGACCTGTAATTAACGGGATGCAATCAGATTGTAAATACAATCATCCGCTTTATTGAATCGGAACCGGAAACCTGAATTTCGGATGAAGTCGTTATTTACCGTGGCGCTTTTCAGGATTTCATTGGCTATTTTACCTTTTGCAATCCGTACCATGAAGGGAGGTATATGATAGAATAACGCAAATTTTTTTAACCTTCGGTTCATAACACTCATTAATTGATATAATGTAGCCGGTTCGCTACCACAGGCATTTACCGGGCCGCTGATCTTTTCGTTTTGCATGCAATAAATATAGAGCTTGCAAAGGTCGTAGATGTGGATCCAGCTTAAAATCTGGCATCCCGTTCCCGGTATCGGTACTAAATTATACCGGAACAACTTTTTTAATTTAAAAAACAAACCGCCCTCACGGCTCATCACAATGCCGGTACGAATGAGGCAGGTGCGAACTTTGTTCTTTTGAAAATTGGTGAGTTGGTTTTCCCAGGCTTGGCAAACCTCCCCTAAGAAATCATCGGCAGGCCGGTCGGTTTCCAAAAAGCCGGTGACGCTGCCAGAATCTTTTCCATAATACCCAATAGCCGAGGCTCCAATTATGGCCCGGGTTTGCGATGGCCCTTCATTTAGAGTATCTATTATCAATTTTGCACTTAGTACCCGGCTATTGCGAATTTCTTTTTTATAAATCCAGGTCCATCTGCGAGCCATGATTCCTGCACCGGCCAGATGGATGATATAATCGCAACTTCGGAGCAATGGACCATCCAATATTTTTTTCTTCCAATCCCAATGGGAGTAAAAAACACCCGGATCTTCAGAGATTTTGTTTTTCTTTCTGGTAAAGATGATCACCTTATATCCTGCTTCCCGCAGCATTTTTACGAGCGCTGTTCCTATCAGCCCTGTTCCGCCGGTGATACCAACTTTTTGGTAAGCGATTTCTGCATTTTCGTGGTTCATAGGTTAAAGGTAGAGACCGCCTTTTACAATTCTTCGGTGTTTATATCGTAAATTTCGGGGGAAATTCTCCTCATGAAACGTGTAAAATCCCTTTTCTTTTTGCTCGCCTTTATTCCATTTGTGTTGCAGGCACAGGAAATAACCTATTCAAAACCAAAGAATGAAGAAAACCGGGATATGAGTTTTGAAATCCTGGGTAAGATTGGTGGAAATTATGTGGTATATAAAAATATCCGCTGGAAACATGTCCTCACTTTTTATGATAAAGACATGCAGGTGGTTAAAGACCACCGGATTGATTTTGTACCCGATCGCACCTTTAATATGGATATCGTCCTGAATCCGGAGAATTTCATGCTGGTGTATCAATACCAAAAAAATAGCGTGGTGTATTGCCGTGCTGTGATGCTCGATTCCCTGGGCGAAAAAATCGGGGAGCCGGTTACCATCGATACCACCCGGTTATCAATCCTCAGCGATAATAAGATATATAATATGGTGGCCAGCCAGGATAAACAACATGTGTTGGTTTATAAGATGTATAAGAACAGAGGAAAACTGAATGTGGTAACCAAGACGTTTGATCATAGTTTTTCAATGACAGACAGCAGCCGCGATCTTTTCGAATATAATGAAAGAAGGGATGTGTATTCGGATGTGGTTCTTGCCAACGATGGGAAAACATTTTATACCCGGGGCGTGAAGCGGGGTAACAGGGAAAACATAGCGGATCTTACCATTATTGCAAGAACACCGGGCGAACAATCCATTCAGGTTCCTGTAAATCTTCAGGACCGGTACCTGATAAATATATCCGGGAAATACGACAATATCAACAACCAGTTTCTTATTAATTCGTTGTATTCGGATGAATCCAGCTACCGCACCCAGGGATTATTTTCGGCAGTAATATCAGGCACCGATCCTCAAAAACTGCGAACTGCATTTAATATTTTTCCCGATAACCTGCGTAGCCGGATTTCAGGAACCGGCCAACTTCGTTTCGCATTTGATGACCTGGAAATACAGGAATCCATAATTAAACGGGATGGAGGTTTTGTTTTAGTTGCAGAAGACCAGACAACGCAAACCCGGGAAGGAAACCCCTACTACCGCTATTATTCGCCTTATTCCCCGTACAACGATTATTACCTTTATAACCCCGGTTATTACAGGTATTACAGCCCCTACGGTTATGGAAGGTATCCCTACTATAATCAACAGACCAGTATCCGGTTTTATTATGACGATATTTTAATTGTGAGTGTAGATCAGGATTTAAAATTACAGTGGAGCAGCATTATTCCTAAACAGCAATCCGATGATGATACCAATAATTTTCTCTCATTCGGAGTGATGAATACAGGCGGGGAAATCCATTTTATTTACACCGAAAAAGATAACAACAGGGAAGTGCTTAGCAATGACGGGCTTTTTCCAAATGGAGAAGTAAAGCGATACCCCACCTTGAAAAGCCGGCAAAAGGGGTATGATTTCATGCCAAAATTTGCCAAACAGGTTGGATACAATGTTTTAATTGTGCCCTGTATGTACCGGGGGCGGATTGCCTTTGCCAAAGTGGTATTTTAAAACAGTTTCTTTCGTCTCTTTTTTGCGGGTTATTTTTGTAATGTGACTGGCGTATTCCGGGCAAATTATCCCTATAATAATTTTTTATTGTTGTTGTATGCGCTTGTGTTGAAATTTCCCATGTTTCTGCACGCCCATATTCCCCAAACAGGAATAGCGGATGGCTTCCTTTATCCCAAACTTTTGGATCTGATGCAGCTTTCCGGTTTCCCCCCTGTTGCCCCGGCCATCCTGGCTTTCATTTTGATATTTACCCAGGCCACTGTGTTGAATTACCTATGCAACCATTTTAAGCTTACTCCACATCCCAATTACCTGACGGGGATGAGTTATATACTTATCAGCAGTTTGTTTTCGGAGTGGTTCACACTTTCATCCGCCATGATTGCCAATACTTTTTTTATCTGGATAATCTACGGGTTGGCCGGAATCAACAGCAGTCAGAAAATAAAGTCCACCCTCTTTAATCTTGGCCTGATCCTGGGAATTGCCTGTTTCTTCTATTATCCCGCCCTGTTTTTTCTTTTTCTTGTTTTGGTTGGACTGGCATTTATGCGTCCGTTCCGGATTGCAGAATGGCTGATGGTGGTTTTGGGATTTCTTACTCCCTTTTATTTTCTTGTATCTATACTTTTTTTGAATAACCGGCTTACGGTACCAACCCTTCCGGAACCCGTAATTACCCTGCCTTTTATTTCACAGCTCCCCTGGGCCATTTCATCCCTGGCGCTAATCGGATTTTCTGCCTTAGTTGGAGTGTATTTTATTAATCTTAATATGAGAAGGCAAATAGTGCATATTCGAAAATTCTGGAGCCTCATTTTTTTCTATTCTCTTTTTGCGGTATTGGTCCCTTTTTTGAACAACACCCGGAGTTTCCATGATTGGATCCTGGCAGTAGTTCCGATTTCCATGATGGCAGGAGTTGCATTTCTTTCACCCCAGAAAAAGTGGTTCAGGGTATTTGTACATTGGGCCATGGTATTGGTGGCACTGGTGATGGGCTATTATTTCAGGTAACCAGCCCACATGCGTATTTTTGCATTTCAAAAATCTATTTCTCATGAAGTTTGGCGTGGTGGTATTTCCCGGATCCAATTGCGATCGCGATGTAATTGAAGCCCTGCAAAAACACCTGGGCCAGGAGGTGATTGAATTGTGGCACAAGGATAAAGACCTTAGTATGTTTAATGGTTCGGATTGCATCGTTTTGCCTGGCGGGTTCAGCTACGGCGATTACCTGCGTTGCGGAGCCATTGCCAGGTTTAGCCCAATGATGCAAAGCGTTTCTTCATTCGCCCAAAAAGGCGGGCAGGTACTCGGAATTTGTAACGGGTTTCAAATCCTTTGTGAATCAGGACTCTTACCGGGTGTATTGCTTAAAAACGACCACCAGCAATTTACCTGTAAAAATGTTTTTATAAAACATAAAGACGACAATAAAGGCAAACCTCTCAAGATACCTATTGCCCATGGCGAAGGAAGGTATTTTGCCGATGACAAAACCATTCAGTCTCTCATGCAGCAAGATCAGGTGCTTTTTTCTTATTGTAATGAAAAGGGGGAAGTATCCAAAGAAATTAATCCCAACGGCGCAATAAATAATATTGCAGGTATTTGTAATAAGGAAGGAAATGTGGTAGGCATGATGCCCCACCCCGAAAGGGCATGCAACTCCAGCCTGGAGAATGAGGACGGGAAAGAGGTATTCAGGTTGTTATATGGAATCGGGAAATAATACAATTAACATTGTTTAGCAATAATTCGCCATTCGATTGGCTAATTTTGCTTCACTTTAAAGAGTTATAGCAATGAAAAAATTTACTTTTCTTACCCTGCTTTTTTGTTCCTTTTTCATTTTTTCAAATGCCCAGATTGAGAACCCGGTTAGATGGGCTTATTCGGCTAAGAAAATTGCAGATAAAACCTACGAAATTCACCTCACGGCAAGTATTGATGGTAACTGGCACATTTACGCCCAGGATGCTGGCGAAGGCCCCGAACCAACCAGCTTTACCTTTACGGCAAATCCCCTGGTGAAAAGGGAGGGTAAGGTGCTTGAAATCGGAAAAAAAGAAAGCGCTTTTGATCCCAATTTCAATTCAACCTTAAAGTTTTTTAGTAATAAGGTTGATTTTGTTCAAAAGGTAAAAGTAAAAACGTCGGCAAGTACCGTAGTGAGCGGCACCATCACTTACATGGTTTGTAACGATAAAAAGTGCCTGCCTCCAAAGGATGTGCCCTTCTCCGTTAAACTGAACAGTAAGTAACTTAGTTCCATAAACGAATCCCGGTATGGCCGGGATTTTTTTCATTAAGATATGTACAGATTTTTTCTCTTCGTATTATTAATTTTCATTTTCAAGCCGGCTAAATCCCAGGATAGCTCCCATGTTCATTGGACATATTCTGTAAAATCGCATGCGGAGGGGCATTATATTGTTGAATACAAGGCCAAGATAGATCGGGGTTGGCGCCTTTATGCTTATCCCAGCAAACCGGATGAAATTGATGGCGTGGTTGTAAAACTGCGCGATTCATCCATTAAAGTAACCCCACCAAAATTCCAGAGCAACCCGATCAACATCGAAGATCCTGTTTTTGAAAAGCAAATACCGGTGGCTCGCGATTCGGTTTCATTTACTCAACATTACGAACTGGCGCCCGGAAATGAAAACATTCTGAAAGTTGCTTTGGATTACTATGTGGGCCGGGAAATTGAATTTATTCCCGAAAGCCAACAGCTCACCGTTTTCCTCCAGGGTGGGGAAACAACCAAAGCCTCCAGTACGGTAACCCGGCTGAAAATAGAAGCGCTCGACCTGAATAATCCCGTTTCGGAATGCGGCGAATTGCCACAAAAACAATCGAATATTTTTACCATTTTTCTTTTAGGTTTCCTGGGTGGTTTTATTGCATTGCTTACCCCTTGTGTTTTTCCAATGATTCCCCTGACTGTTTCCTTCTTTACCAAGAAGGCGACATCAAGGAGTATAGGAATCCGGAATGCTTTTTTATATGGGTTGTTTATTTTTCTGATTTACGTTTTACTAAGTGTGCCCTTTCATTTTATAGATAAACTGAACCCGGAGATACTCAATAATATTTCCACTAACGTGTACCTGAATGTGGCCTTTTTTGTGATTTTCATTGTTTTTGCCTTTTCTTTTTTTGGGTTTTACGAAATTGGGCTTCCGGCTTCCTTTTCGAGCGGCGCCGATAGCAAAGCGAACTCGGGAAAAATAATTGGTATTTTCTTTATGGCCCTTACCCTGGCCATTGTATCCTTTTCCTGCACCGGTCCTATATTAGGTTCGTTGCTTGCCGGCTCACTTTCTGCGGATGGAGGAGCGATGCAGCTTTCAGCAGGCATGGCAGGCTTCGGCCTGGCCCTTGCTTTACCTTTTGCCCTTTTTGCCCTTTTTCCTAACTGGCTGCATTCCCTGCCAAAATCCGGAGGCTGGCTTTCTACGGTAAAAATTGTGTTAGGCTTCCTGGAGTTGGCGCTGGCCTTCAAATTCTTGTCTAATGCAGATCTCGTTTCGCACTGGGGTTTATTAAAGCGGGAAATTTTTATCGGGATTTGGATCCTGATTGGCCTGCTGCTCACCCTGTATCTGTTTGGGTTTATAAAGTTTAAACACGAGGGCGTGGTTAATAAAATCAGCATGGGAAGGAAGATAACCGGCATGGTGGTGGGCTTGTTTACCCTATACCTTTTGCCTGGGTTAACCAATACTGCCTGGGCTAACCTCCGGTTAATCAGCGGATTCCCCCCGCCCTTATATTACAGCGTTTATGCGAAACCGTCGGAATGTATCCTTGGACTGAACTGTACCCACGATTATGAAGAAGGCCTCGCCATGGCAAAAAGAGAAAATAAGCCTATGCTCATCGATTTTACCGGGTATGCCTGTGTTAATTGCCGCCGTATGGAGGAAAATGTATGGACCGATCCGGAGGTATATAAAACCATGCTCAATAATTACATTGTGGTTTCGCTGTATGTAGATGATAAAAAGCAATTGCCTGCCTCCCGGCAATTTACTTATACTGCTTCTGATGGTTCTCAAAAGGAAATTGTTACCGTGGGTAATAAATGGGCTACCTTCCAAACGGAGAATTTTAAGAACAATGCCCAACCGCTATATGCCATTGTGGATACCAGCGAACGGTTGCTAACCCATCCTGTACCCTATACTCCCGATGCAGAAGAGTACCATGAATGGCTAAAATGCGGGGTGGAAAGTTTCCATAAAAAATAAGCCCCGCCTTTTGAGCGGGGCCACATCATTGGGGGTTTGTGTTTCTATAATGCGATTTGCTTTTCTGTCATCATTTTGCGCAGGTTAATTAAACCATAACGCATACGTCCGAGTGCAGTGTTAATGCTGCAATTGGTTAATGCAGCAATTTCTTTAAAAGATAAATCGGCATAGTGACGCAGTACAATCACTTCACGCTGGTCTTCGGGGAGCAGGTCAATCATCTTACGCACCTTATCGTGGCTCTGATTGGTCATCATCCGGTGATCGGCACCCGGTTCGGAGAAGTTCAATACTTCAAAAATATCACGGTCATCACTTGTTTTAATACTTGGGCTTCTTTTCACTTTGCGGAAATGATCTACGCACAAGTTGTGTGCAATACGCATGGCCCAGGGAAGAAATTTTCCTTCGTCGGTATACCGGCCACCTTTCAGGGTATCAATAATCCGGATGAATACATCCTGGAAAATGTCTTCGGCAAGATATTTGTCTTTTACAAGCAAATAAATTGAAGTGTAGATTTTGTCCTTGTAGCGGACAATCAGGGTTTCGAGGGCTTGTGAATCTCCTTCCATGTACAAATGAATGAGTTGTTGATCAGTGTGGTTGTTGAGGCATTTCATAACTTCAGTAAGTTTTGGTTTAGGACAATTTGTTAAAACCAATAAGGGAGGAGAAGGTCGTAGGAGACTGAAGTGGCAGGCTCAACGGTTTTCCATCTCATTGGATATTGGAGATTCGAAAATAGAACGCCAAACCACGAAACCAAAATTTTATAACAGAAATTTTGGTGAAACAGGTAAAATCGGGTGATTGTGCTCGAAAGCACTCGTATATCTACGTGTGGATTTTCCTAATCGCGTATTCTTTCAAGCGTAATAACCGCATTTTCAGGTAATTTTGCCTTTCATTATGGGCGCAAGAACGGCTAAGCTCCCCCAAAAAAAAGAAAAAGAATCTCAGCAAGGTATTCTGATAAAGGGGGCAAGGGTACACAACCTCAAGAATATAACGGTTACGATACCACGTAATAAACTGGTGGTAGTAACCGGTGTTTCCGGATCGGGAAAATCTTCCCTTACCATTGATACCCTGTTTGCCGAGGGCCAGCGGAGGTATGCCGAAAGCCTCAGCGCCTATGCCCGACAGTTCATGCAACGCATGAATAAACCGGACGTGGATTTTATTAAAGGTCTCTGCCCCGCAATTGCCATAGAACAAAAGGTAATAACCCGCACCCCGCGGAGTACCGTTGGGAGCATGACGGAGATTTACGACTACCTTAGATTATTGTTTGCCCGGGTTGGCAAAACCATTTCGCCCATCAGTGGTAAAGAAGTGAAAAAAGATGATGTATCGGATGTGGTGGATATGATTTGCAGTCTGCAGAATGGAGATAAGGTATTGATCATGGTCCCCCTGCCTCTCCATCGAAACCGGAACATGCGGGAAGAACTCAGCATCCTGTTGCAAAAGGGGTTTTCGAGATTATATAAGGATGGTGAAATCCTTTCCATTGATGACCTGTTGGAGATGGAAGATATCCCAGAGCACCTGGCAGAGAAAAGCAAAAAAAAGGCAGATATTCCGTTTATTCTTATCGACCGGCTTATAAAAAAGGATTTCGATGCAGATGATAAACACCGTATTTCCGATTCGATAAATACAGCATTCTATGAAGGGGAAGGGGAAATACAGGTGGAAGTGAATGGGAAGGATCTGCATCACTTTAGTAACAAATTTGAACTCGATGGGTTAACCTTTGAAGAACCGGTTCCTAATCTTTTCTCTTTTAATAACCCCTATGGTGCCTGTCCAACCTGCGAAGGATTCTCAATGGTGTTGGGCCTGGATGAAGACCTGATTATTCCCGATAAAAGACTGAGCGTATTTGAAGGCGCAGTTGCCCCATGGAAAGGAGAGAAACTGGGCCAGTGGAAGGAAGCCTTTATACGGCATGCCGGGAAACTTAATTTTCCTGTGCATAAACCGGTTATGGATCTGACCGATCAGCAGGTGGATCTTCTATGGAAAGGGAACAGTACCGTTCAGGGTATTGATGATTTTTTTAAAGAAGTGGAACAAAATCTGTATAAAGTTCAATACCGTGTTTTGCTTAGCCGTTACCGGGGCCGTACGAAATGCCCTACATGTAATGGATACCGGCTTCGTAAAGAGGCTTTATATGTAAAACTGAATGGAAAACATATTGGGGAATTATGTGAATTGCCGGTAACAGACCTGCAACAGTGGTTTACTTCCCTTAAACTAAGCCCTTTTGATGAGCGGGTGGCCAGGCGAATTTTGCTCGAAATCAATCACCGCATAAAAACACTGATGGATGTGGGCCTTGGATATCTTACCCTTAGCCGGTTGGCTAATTCATTAAGTGGAGGTGAAAGCCAGCGGATTCAGCTTACCCGCAGCCTGGGCAGCAACCTTACCCATTCTTTATATATTTTAGATGAACCCTCTATTGGCCTGCATAGCCGGGATACTACGATGTTGATCAGGGTATTGAAAGAACTACGCGACCTGGGGAATACGGTGGTGGTGGTAGAACACGATGCGCTGATGATGCAGGAGGCAGATTATATTATCGACATGGGCCCTCTTGCCAGCCATCTGGGCGGGGAAGTGGTAGCAGAAGGGGATTATGAGGAGATTATTCAAAACCCCAAAAGCCTGACAGGGCAATATTTATCGGGGCAACTCCGTATCGATCCCCCAAAACAGATCCGCAAATGGAACCGGTCCCTCAAAGTGGAAGGAGCAAGGCACAACAACCTGAAAAATATCACCGTTGAATTTCCACTTCATGTACTCTGTGCCGTTAGTGGTGTAAGCGGGAGTGGAAAAACAACCCTGGTGAAACAAATATTGGTTCCGGCATTAAGAAAACTTAAAGAAGAAGGAGCTACGGATAAGCCGGGGCTATTTCGTAAACTTTCGGGCGATGTGGATTGGATAACCCAGGTGGAGATGGTGGACCAAAACCCAATTGGAAAATCGAGCCGGAGCAACCCGGTAACTTATTTAAAGGTGTATGATGAAATCAGGGAATTGTTTGCCGGTCAACCGTTAAGTAAAATGCGTGGTTTTCAGCCCAGGCATTTTTCCTTTAATGTGGATGGAGGACGTTGTGATACCTGCAAGGGAGAAGGGGAGCAAATTGTGGAAATGCAGTTCCTTGCCGATGTACACCTTTTATGCGAATCCTGCAAAGGAAAGAAATTTAAAGAGGAGGTGTTGGAGGTAACCTACCGCGAGAAGAATATTTTTGATATCCTCGAAATGAGTGTGGAAGAGGCTATAACCTTTTTCATTGCGGATAAGAAAAAGGGAGAAGATATTGCAAAGAAGCTACAACCCTTGAGCGATGTGGGGTTGGGATACGTAAAACTTGGCCAGTCTTCCAATACCCTCAGCGGCGGAGAAGCACAGCGGGTAAAACTGGCATCGTTTTTAGGAAAAGGAAAAGGCCAGGGGCATATTCTGTTTATTTTTGATGAACCTACTACCGGTTTACATTTTCACGATATAAAAAAATTGCTGGCTTCTTTTAACGCTTTGGTGGAGCAGGGCCATAGCATTATTGTAATTGAACACAATACGGATGTTTTGAAATCCTGTGATTGGATTATTGATTTAGGCCCGGAAGCTGGAGTTAACGGCGGAGAACTGGTTTTTGAGGGCAAACCTTCCGACCTTAAAAAACAGAAGCGAAGCCACACCGCCAAATTTTTATAACCGGATGTTACCTTAACCTGTCGCTCGATTTTAGCAAATCAATATCCTTACCAATAGCACGAATGGCGAAGAAGAGGAAAAAAATAACGAGGCCGGGCAACAGGGAAGTGAGCGCCAGCGCTCCCGATTGATAACTGCTATATTCGCGGTAATACAGTACCAGGACAATTAATTGGATAAAAATCCCCGCTACCGACATACGTACCTGGATTTTCCTTTGTTTAAATAAAAAGATACTGATTAATGCCAGTAAGCCTCCGGCAACCGTTAGTATCATCAGGATCAAACCATCGGTTGCGGTTAAAATATGAGGCTGCCCGGTTTTATCGACACCCGAATAAAAGGGCATGCGCAAACTGGCAAAACAGGATAAAGAAGCCAATAACAGCCAAAGACTTTGAATACGTTGAATCATGTTTTGAATTTTATACAGAAGCCAGGGCTCCATTTTCTTTTTCAGAATAAAGCGGGAATTGCTTCATGAAATTTTTCACTTCGGTTTTAACGGATTCGATAACGTGGTTGTCATCAATATTCATTAACACGTTATCAATCATCCCAACAATAATTTCCATTTCCTTTTCCTTGAGCCCGCGGGTTGTAACGGCAGGCACCCCAACCCGTATCCCGCTTGTAACAAAGGGACTTTTATCATCAAAGGGCACTGCATTTTTATTGAGGGTGATGTGCGCCTTATCCAGGGTTTCCTGCGCTTTTTTCCCGGTAATACCCTTATTGCGGAGGTCGATGAGCATAAGGTGGTTATCAGTTCCCCCACTAATTATTTGGTACCCTCTGGCTACAAAGGCAGCGGCCATGGCTTGTGCATTTTTTTGTACCTGTTTAATATATTGGGTATAATCATCGGTAAGAATTTCTCCAAAGGCGATGGCTTTTGCAGCAATTACATGTTCCAGTGGGCCACCTTGCGTTCCGGGGAATACGGCCATATCAATTACATGGCTCATCATTCGGGTATTTCCTTTCGGATCTTTTAGGCCAAAGGGATTCTCAAAATCCTTTTTCATCAGGATGATTCCCCCTCTGGGGCCTCGCAGGGTTTTATGGGTAGTGCTGGTAACGAATTGACAATGTTCAAAGGGTGAGCGGAGAAGACCTTTTGCAATAAGACCGGCCGGATGCGCCATATCACACATCACAAAGGCGCCAATTTCATCCGCTACTTTTCTAATGCGGGCATAATCAATATCGCGGCTATAGGCCGATGCGCCACAAATAATTAATTGGGGCTTATGTTTCCTGGCTTGTTCCTCCAGCATTTCATAATCGATATGGCCGGTTTCCTTTTTAACGCCATAAAAAAAGGGTTGGTAAAGTTTTCCCGAAAAATTTACCGGCGAACCGTGGGTTAGGTGCCCACCCATGCTTAAATCGAGCCCAAGAATTTTATCACCGGGTTTTAAAATAGCCGACATTAGGGCAGCATTGGCCTGCGCTCCGCTATGAGGTTGTACATTGGCATATTCGCATTGAAAGATTTCCTTCAGTCGGTCGATGGCCAGTTGTTCAACCTGATCCACAATTTCGCATCCCCCATAATACCTCCGGCCCGGATATCCCTCCGCATACTTATTGGTAAGGCAGCTCCCCATGGCCTGGATAACCTGCCAACTGGTAAAGTTTTCACTGGCGATCAGTTCAATACCTTCCTGCTGCCTTTCTAATTCCTTGCCTATCAGGCTAAAAACGAGGTTATCCCTTTGCATATCCGATAGATTTTTTGCAAAGATAAGCAGGCATATCGAAGGATTGCCGGAAACCCCTAACATCCCTTTAATGTGTTTGTTTTACACAAAATTTACTACTTTCACCCCTTCATCTATCCTGTAACATAACCTAATGGCGAAAGCCAACTGTAATGAAGGCTATAATTCCCGTTGCCGGCGTGGGCACCAAACTTCGGCCACACACATACACCCAACCAAAGGCGTTGATTCCGTTGGCAGGGAAAACTATATTGAGTATTACAATCGATCAGTTGCACGAAGCCGGAATTCAGGATTTTATCTTCATCATCGGTTATCTGGGCGATAAAATCCGGGATTATGTGCAACAACATTATCCCGATTTAAATACCCATTTTGTAGTGCAAAATGAACGGTTTGGAACGGGCCATGCCATCGCATTAACCCGTGCCATTGTGGGCGACGATGAAGTGTTGATTGTTTTGGGTGATACGATTGCGGAATATGATGTGCAGGAAGTAATTAATAGTTCCCATTCTATGCTGGGAGTGAAAAAGGTGGATGATCCCCGAAATTTTGGGGTGGCTGAAATTGATGAGGAAGGCTTTGTAGCGAGGGTAGTGGAAAAACCAGCCATTCCAAAGAGCAATATGGCGTTGGTGGGGATATATAAAGTTATTGAAACTGAAATCCTGTTTTCCTGTATCCAAAAAATTACCGGTACCAAAGCGAATTATGAAGAATTTAGTCTTACCGAAGCCCTGGATTGTATGATTGAAGGGGGCGTCCGGTTTCAATCCTTTAAAGTGGCCAACTGGTTTGATTGTGGGAAAAAGGAAAGCCTGATTCAATCCAATGCTATCCTGCTCAAAAAATTTGGTGTAACCATTGCCGAACCGAACGACTTTGAGAATACCATTATAGTGCCTCCGGTGAGTATTGGGGAGAATTGCAAAATCAGGAACTCCGTAATTGGCCCCAATGTGGCAATTGGAGAAAATTCTACGATCAACCGGGTGATAGTTCGCGATTCTATTATTGGGGCATACAGTAATTTGGTTGAAATTGTATTAAACCAGTCTTTAATTGGAAGCGATGCCGAGGTAAAGGGAGGAAGCCGCCATCTTAATATTGGTGATAACACAGCGATAGACCTGGGCTGGCATCAGAGTACGAATTAGAAATTTCATTCATGAAAAAGCATTACGAATCGGTAACCCAGTTATTTGGGATTGAAATTCCTATAATCCAGGCTGGTATGATTTGGGCCAGCGGCTGGAGGCTGGCCAGCGCTGTAAGTAACGCCGGTGGCTTGGGGATTATAGGTAGCGGCAGTATGTACCCCGATGTACTGCGGGAGCATATCCAAAAATGCAAACAGGCCACCAGCAAACCCTTTGCTGTAAATGTACCCTTGTTATATCCCGATATTGAGCAGCATTTCCAAACCATTATCGATGAAAAAGTGCCCATTGTTTTCACCTCTGCGGGTAACCCGAAAATCCATACAGCACGGCTTAAAGCTGCAGGAATTAAGGTGGTTCATGTAGTGAGCAGTAGCAAATTTGCCAGGAAAGCGGAAGAAGCGGGTTGTGATGCCGTAGTGGCAGAAGGGTTTGAAGCCGGCGGGCATAACGGGAGAGAGGAAACTACCACCCTGGTACTTGTGCCTTCCGTCTGCCAAGCCGTTTCAATCCCTGTTATTGCAGCGGGCGGGATTGCCACCGGAAGGCAGGCATGCGCAGTAATGATCTTGGGAGCCCATGGAGTTCAGATCGGGAGCCGGTTTGTGGCAAGCCTCGAAGCATCAAGTCATCCGAGGTTTAAATCGGCCATATTATCCTTACCGGAAGGGGAAACAGAACTTTCTTTGAAAAAATTAACCCCGGTTCGGCTTATAAAGAATGCATTTTATGAGAAAGTGAAACAGGCAGAAACCCATGGAGCCTCAGAAGAAGAACTTTTGGCTATTTTGGGTAGAGGAAGGGCAAAAAAGGGTATGTTTGAAGGCGATTTGGAGGAAGGAGAACTGGAGATAGGGCAGGTAAGCTCTCTCATCCAGCATATATTGCCTGCCGGAGAAATTGTCAGGGAAATATGGGACGAATGCAAGAGCCTCTCCCACAAGGGCTTTGATTAATATTATTATATTTGCCGCTGTTCCAATTTTTGATTTAACCCCCCATACAGATGGTATCATCGCAGAGGCTTATTTTGAAATCCACAATTTGTATTCTATTATTATTGGGATTTTTTACGGCAGAATGCCAGCCACCGATAATTCAGAACCCTGCCGAATTACTTCCAACTAATCTGGATCCAAAGACCTTAACCCAATCTCAATTACAATCGCTGCTTAGCGATAAGAATAAAGAGAATGCAGGAAAGGATAAAAATGCCCAATTAGCCAAGGAAGCGCAAAAACTGGAGAAAGACAGTGTGGTGAAAGACAATGTGAAATCGGGCCAAACTAAACTGGCCATGACGTATGGCGCCGATATTTTTAGCAATGCCGCCGTTACCGATCTTTCAGAATTATCCACCCCTCCACTCGATTACCCCATTGGAGTGGGCGATCATATCGTGGTTTCGTTGTGGGGCGCAGCCGAATTCCAGGAGGATTATGTGGTAGGCAGGGATGGTACTATTTTCCCGCAGGGGCTGGGAAAAATTCAGGTTCAGGGGTTAACATTTGATAATGTGCGATCCGTAATTTATTCCCGCTTTCGAAGTGCCGTTCCAACAGGAACCAACATAGCCGTTTCTCTTGGCCAGCCAAGAACCATCAACATAAATGTAGTGGGGGAGGTGAATAATCCCGGCCCCATCACGGTATCGGCTTTTTCAAATGTATTTAATGTGGTGGCTAAGGCTGGCGGTGTTACCAAATTTGGAAACCTCCGTTCTATCCAGTTGAAGCGAAATGGAAAAGTGATTGATGAGGTGGATGTTTATAAATACCTTACTTCCGGCGATTTTGGAAAACATATTTACCTGCAGAATAATGATTTTGTGATTGTTGGTTTTGTAGAGAAAAAAGTATTTGCCACCGGCCAGTTTAAAAGGCCCATGTATTACCAATTGAAAAAGGATGAAGGCGTTCGTGCCTTGTTAAAATACAGTGGTGGGCTTAGTTCTGATGCGTATGCATCAGGAATGAAAATTATTCGCACCGAAAATGAGAAACAGGTGCAAAAGGATGTAAACGCCAATGCCATCCTGAAAATTCCAACCCAGGATTTCCTTTTGAATGATGGGGATATTGTTTCCGTTGATGCAATCAAGCCCGGGATTTACAATAAAGTGCAACTATCGGGGGAGGTAACCTATCCTGCCATTTATGAACTCAGGCCAAACGACAGGTTATACGATATCATCAACCGCGCAGGAGGCCTCACCCGCAATACCTTCCTGCAACGCGCTTATATTTTTAGAGGTGCAGGCGATTCTACAAGTTTAAAGTCTGACCGGCTTGAGATAGACCTTTCTGATTATAATGATCACGATGCCAATAACCCGGCCAATGTTTTATTGGAGCCGAACGATTTAATTCAGGTTTTTTCCCAGGCCGAATTCACAGAACCACAATTTGTAGAAATATTTGGTGAGGTTCGGAAAGAAGGAAAGATGAAAAAATATGGCGGAATGACGCTCCAGGACCTGCTCTACCTTTCGGGAGGACTTAAACCTTCGGCAGAATTTGGCCGTCTCGAAATTTCCAGTATTGTGGATATCGACTCAGCTCAGCAAGGCCTCAAGCCAACCCGTACGGTAGTTAAATCGTATGCAATACAACCCAATTTGGTCATTGATAGTGTAGCTGCAAAAGTGGTTCTTAAACCCTACGACCAGGTTTTTGTGAGGAAGAACCCCACCTTCGAACTGCAACAGAATATCGAAATCAGGGGAATGGTAAAATATCCGGGTTATTACCCCCGGCTGAATAAACATGAAACGCTTTCTTCCTACATAGAAAGAGCCGGCGGGCTTCAGGAGAATGCCAATGTGGGTGGCGCCGTTCTTTATAGGCATAAAATTGAAATGTTCAGGGAAAAAGTTATTGAAAAACCCAAAGTGGATTCACTTGGAAACATTATCCACGATAGCCTTTCTGCCTCGTTAAAATCCTTGGAAGAGCCGGTAAGCATTGACCTTTACCGTGCATTGAAGAACAAGGGATCGAAAAACGATATCGTATTACAGGAGCAGGATATGATCTTTGTTCCCGAAATCAATCCCTTTATTACCATACAGGGAGCAGTTCAGTCTCCCCTCAAAATAACCTACGACCGGGAAAACACCAAGTTGATGTATTATATTGATAAAGCGGGCGGCTTTGGAGTAAAGCCCTGGAGGAAGCGTATTTATGTTACCTACGCCAATGGCAAGAGTAAACGTACCAAGAATTTTTTCTTCTTCCATTTCTATCCCAAGGTAGAGGAGGGATCCATGATTACCGTACCAAAAAGGCCTCAGGGATCCGAATTGAGCGACCTTGGGAAATCCTTGCTGGTGGCCGCTGTGCCAGTCATTTTAACGGGAATCATATTTAAGTACATTAAGTAAAATTAGTTTTGTGACCACACAGGTATTGCTGAGAAAGATTTTTTTACGGGTTGGGAAATTCAAGTTTCTCATAGCTGCCTTTACCCTGGCAATGGGTTTGTTGTTTTTCTTTTATGGAAGAACCAGAAAGATTATGTACACGGCCTCTTCCACCGTATTCCCCCTTACCGCCTCAAGCGACAATTCTGCCGCCAGTACGGCTCTCAGTAACATTTTGGGGATTTCTGAAGCGCCCAAGAGCTTTAGCCAGGAAGCATCCATCAATATTGTGGAACTTGCATTAAGCCGGAATACACGCGAGGCCGTTGCCTCCGAAAAACTGCCTCAGTTTGGAAATAAATCGATCGCCGAACTGCTGATTGAAACCTATAACAACAACAAAGCATTTTGGGAAAAGGCAGTTAAAATGCCTAAAACAGAGCAGGGGTTATATGCTGTAGGCGCCGATATTTTAAAATTTCAGGTGACGGCAAAAATTAATAAGAACGGGGTGCTTGAAATTAATTACGGAAATATCAATAAAGATTTGGTTAGCCCTGTGAGTTATGCTTTTATT
>JAFEAB010000108.1 GCA_018266615.1 Bacteroidota bacterium | reverse complement strand
TTAAACAAACCGTTCCTATTCATGAGTATAAAGACATCCAGCCCTATATCGAACGGATGATGGAAGGAGAAGAAAACCTGCTTTGGAATACACCCATCAACTGGTTTGCCAAAAGCAGCGGCACTACCAGCGCAAAAAGCAAGTTTATTCCGGTAAGTGAGGAAAGCCTTACCGATAACCACTATAAATCCAGCAAAGACGTTCTCACCAATTACTATAAGAATTTCCCCGGCAGCCAGTTACTAACCGGAAAAGGGCTCGTGGTGGGTGGTTCGCATCAATTAAGTCAGGTAAATGAAATGGTTCAGTATGGTGATCTTAGTGCAGTGCTGATGCAGAACACGCCATTTTGGGGCCAATGGCTGCGTACCCCGGAATTAAAAATTGCATTACTGGACGATTGGGAAGACAAGATTGAGAAACTGGCTCAATCTACAGCAAACGAAAATGTAACCTCTATTGCCGGGGTACCCACCTGGACGCTAATCCTCCTGAAGCGTATCCTCGAAATAAAACAAAAAAGCACCATTGCCGAAGTGTGGCCCAACCTGGAATTGTATATTAATGGCGGCGTGTCGTTTATTCCTTACCGTGAACAGTTTAATAAAATAATCGGAAAGCCGATCAATTACCTCGAAATATACAATGCCAGCGAAGGTTTTTTTGCCGCGCAGGAGAAACCGGATGACGACGGAATGCTACTTTTTACCGAACATGGAATTTTTTATGAGTTTATGCCGGTAGAAGATTATGGTAAGCCGCATCCGCAAACTGTTGGGTTAAAGGATGTGGAACTGAATAAAAATTATGCCCTGGTTATTTCTACCACCGGCGGTTTGTGGCGGTACCTGGTGGGAGATACTATCCGGTTTACTTCACTCAATCCATATAAGGTTAAAGTAAGTGGCCGGCTTAAACATTATATAAATGCCTTTGGGGAAGAGGTAATTGTGGATAATGCAGATAATGCCATTGCCATAGCCTCCTCCCAAACAGGGGCAGTGGTAAGTGATTATACGGCCGCTCCGGTTTATTTTTCTGACACCAGTAATGGGGCTCATGAATGGCTGATTGAGTTTGAAAAAGAGCCAGCCAGCCTGGATGCGTTTAGTGATGCACTCGACAATGGTCTCAAAGCCCTCAACAGTGATTATGAAGCGAAAAGACAAAAAGATATTGCCCTGGGTAGGCCCAGGGTGAGGGCGATTCCACGGGGCGGGTTTAACCAATGGCTGCATTCCAAAAATAAAATGGGAGGTCAGCATAAAGTACCCCGGCTTAGCAATAACCGGGAAATTTTGGAGGATATTTTACAGTTTCTCCATCTGGGATAACAGCCTCCAATAATTGATTTTATAAAGCGTTTTAAATTTTATAATTTACCGGTTCAATTACGTATTTACCGGAATAAAATTTTCTGCATGAAACTCCTTGAAGGGAAACTGGCCGTTGTTACCGGCGCCGCCAGGGGAATAGGCGAAGCCATTGCCACCAAATTTGCTGAACAGGGTGCCGATGTGTGTTTTACTTATGTGAGCGATTCGAGCAGGGAAAGAGCTACGGCACTGGAGGAGAAACTAAGACGCTACGGCGTACGCGGAAAAGCTTATCAAACCAATGCAGCCGATTTTTTAGCCTGCGAGAAACTGGTAAATGATATTGTAGCTGAGTTCGGTAAAATTGATATTTGTGTCAACAACGCAGGCATTTCTAAGGACAACCTTTTGTTGCGCATGACACCAGAGCAATGGGATGAAGTGATGGAGGTGAACCTGAAAAGTGTGTTTAATATGACCAAGCAGGTTATCCGCCCCATGATGAAGGCGAAGGCCGGAAGCATAATTAATATGAGCAGCGTTATTGGTGAAATGGGGAATGCCGGGCAAAGCAGTTATGCCGCCAGTAAAGCCGGAATTATTGGGTTTACCAAAAGCATTGCCAAAGAACTGGGTAGCCGGAATATCCGTTCCAATGCCATCGCACCGGGTTTTGTGGAAACCGATATGACGTCCTATTTAAAGGACGGCAATGCCGGCGAAAAATACCTTGCCGATATCCCGTTGGGGAAATTTGCATCTCCAGAAGACATTGCCAACGCCGCCCTTTTCCTGGCGTGCCCTTTATCCGATTATATTACAGGGCAGGTGCTGAGTGTTTGTGGTGGGTTGAATATATAAGCCGGATTACAGTAATTAACCAGGTATTTTCATAACCCTATTTTCGGGAGATTAAAGGAGCGATTATTTCTTCGTGAAATTTCTAAAACAGGAATGGAAAAATGAACAACACCATCAATGATAAGGCGCCAGTTAAATCAAAAAATAAAATAGATATTGCTGCAGCAGCTGAAGTTGTTTGGGATAAATTGGCTGATATTAGTAACTGGCCAGCATGGCAGAAAGGAGTTACCCATACTGTGGTTTACGGAGAAATTAAAGAAGGCACAAGGTTTGACTGGAAAGCAGGTGGGTTATCCTTTAAATCACAAATACATACTTCTATTCGGGAAAAAGAATTTGGGTGGACTGGAAAGATTTTAGGAGCCAGTGCTGTTCACAACTGGTATTTTGAGGAAAAAGAGAATAAGACAATCGTAACTATTGAAGAAAGTTTACAGGGAATTCTTCCGTCATTATTTACCAGGTATTTTCAAAAAATACTTGATTCGGGGATAATAAAGAATTTGGAGGAATTAAAAGAAGCGGTAGAGGGGAAATAACTACACGTGAATTGAGGATTAATAATAGAAGTTGACGAGGTTGGAGCAGAACAATAGCTAAAATATATTTTAGATTTAGTACTGTTTAAATTTTCCTGAAAAGTGCTGTTTTACGAATTTTAGGAAATACACTTTCTGGCGGAAGTGTCCAGAAGGGCCACTGTTGCCTTTTTTATATTGGCGGGATTATATCCCGGTATGGGGAATTAATTTATCCGTGAATACCAATGAAGCTGTCTGGGAGGGTTTGATGTTTGTTTGAATTACCCGGATCAGGTTCGGGGAAATGTGCAGATTGTTTTTGGAACAATTTTATGAAAGACCATTCCACCCCGGGGCTGCCGCCCCTTCCCCCAGGTACAATTTCCGGACTTTTCAAAATCAGACCAAAAATTTCAACTGAAGAAAATTTAGTTAGAGATTAAATTTATTCACAGCACACCCTTTGTTGATATGCCCAGTTTTTATCAATCAGAAGTTCAGGAAAATTTTTGTTGGTTGACTAAAAGCAATAGAAAGTTATTGAAAGCCCAATATAATGGGTTTCCAAAAAGAAGCCTGACTCAAAAAACTCAAATTTAAAGCTACCCGTTCTTACTGCGCCAGTAATCATTGGCTGCAGCTATGGTCTGGAAGTTGATAGCAATAACCTGCGAGGCTGCGGTTAAGGCATCCGGATCGTTGGCATATTCCGGCCTGAGCTTGTGTAAGACTTCGGTATCGGGCTGGGTATATTTGACCCCACGGCGCGAAAGGGTGATAGCCAGCTCAAAGCCTTGTTGGGGAGTATCTGTAATTAGCGAGTTTAACCAGGTGTCCATTTTCAAGAATTTTTGATTGTTTAAAACCAATATACCGGCCAGGAAAACCTGGGATTGCTCAAATTTACAAATATTTTTTCCGGTTATGATGTTTTCATCTGTGACTAATGGTTATTCTGAAATTAGTTGTTGAGTTTTTCTATGTCTGAATGGAAAGAAGTTGTTGTTTCAGATAAAAGGAAATTCAGTTCATCATAATAAAAAAGGAAGAAAAAATTCTGGCCCTTTGCTGCCCCCGCCCCGGGGGTAAAAATATGCTGCTAAAAAATTTGAACAAAGAGATTTTGCTTAAGATTATTTAGTTCAGGGGTAAATTATTTTAGCCAGGAATGCACGAATGGAATTTACACAAAAAAAGCATCGCGTTAAAGTCACCATTGCACGAGTATCATTTGCACAGTAAGCCATCAACATTATAGCCACGAATGCACGAATATCATTTGCACAGGTAGGCCATCAACATTATAGCCACGAATGCACGAATATCATTTGCACAGGTAAGCCATCAACATTATAGCCACGAATGCACGAATATCATTTGCACAGGTAGGCCATCAACATTATAGCCACGAATGAACGAATATCATTTGCACAGGTAAGCCATCAACATTATAGCCACGAATGAACGAATATCATTTGCACAGGTAGGCCATCAACATTATAGCCACGAATGAACGAATATCATTTGCACAGGTAAGCCATCAACATTATAGCCACGAATGCACGAATATCATTTGCACAGGTAAGCCATCCACGTTAACGCCAGGAATGCACGAATTGAATACCCAGAATTGTATAATCCTCCAAAATATCTGCATGGAAGAGCTACCATAGAAATGACTGTGGGTCAGTAAGTGCAAACTTGCAAATAGTTTTCAACCGACCAACGGATGTAAGCACACAGTATAGATTAAACCTCCGGGGCATGAAATCAAAATTATGGAAGGCATAGAAAGCCAGACCATTAACAAAATCCGGCCACGAAGAGGTGGATCGTAAATATCCCCGTCCAACTGTTCAATATGTGCTACTTTAGACCCTTCAAACACAAGCCTTACAATGAAAGCCTACGAAAAGCTACTTCGTTCAAATAAAGACTGGGCGAACAGCGTAAAAGAAGTTGACCCACATTTTTTTGCCCGCCTTTCGGCACAACAGGCGCCTGCTTTTTTGTGGATTGGTTGTAGCGACAGCCGGGTACCAGCCGATAAAATTACGGGCACCGACCCGGGCGAAATTTTTGTTCACCGCAACATTTCGAACCTGGTAGTGAATACCGATATTAATTTTTTGAGTGTATTACAATATGCGGTTGAGGTGCTGAAGGTGAGGCATATCATTGTTTGCGGACATTATGGATGCGGAGGAGTAAAAGCGGCTATGACGCAACACCATTTTGGTATTATTGATCACTGGCTTAAAAACATAAAGGATATTTACCGCCTTCACCGCGAAGAAATTGATGCCCACCAAACCGAGGAGGAAAGAGTAAATGCCCTTATTGAATTTAATGTGCGGGAACAGGTTTTTAACCTTGCCAAAACTTCCATAATTCAATCTGCCTGGAAAAAGGACCAAATACCCCACCTGCATGGCTGGGTTTACGGTCTTAAAGACGGGATCATAAAACCGGTATGCGAAATGGAAGCCGGGTCGGCCATTGACCCCCTGTACCAGTATGATAACCTCGGGTAAAAACAGATTGAAAGAAGCCATCTCCTCAATAAAAGGCAGCCCAAACAGCATTTAGACCCCGGGCAGAACCCTTTAGCTTCCACCCCCCGGAAACCTTATTCTATAATTATTATTAAGGCGAACTAAATAAAATCCGGTAAAAGCTAAAAAAATTATCAAAAAAATACTAAATTAATTAGTGTTAATAAGATTAAGTATATATCTTTACACCTCACTCTAATTTTACGCATACAGATACAACCATTAAAACAGAAACAATGAGTAACGCAGAAAAATTAAAGGCCTTAAAACTGACCATGGAAAAGATCGACAAGGATTTTGGAAAGGGGTCGGTGATGATGATGAATGAAAAGGCAACCGTTGAGCAGGGTGTCATTTCAACCGGCTCCATCGGGTTAGATGTGGCGCTGGGTATTGGCGGCTTACCAAGGGGGCGGGTAATTGAAATTTATGGCCCGGAATCGTCGGGTAAAACCACCCTCGCCATCCATGTAATAGCAGAGGCACAAAAAAAGGGCGGGATGTGCGCTTTTATTGATGCGGAACATGCGTTCGACAGTAACTACGCGCAAAAGTTGGGGGTTAATATTGACAACCTGCTGATTTCTCAGCCGGATTATGGGGAGCAGGCACTTGAAATTGCAGACCGGCTAATCCTTTCCGGCGCTTTAGATGTGGTGGTGATTGATTCTGTAGCCGCCCTGGTTCCAAAGGGAGAGTTGGAAGGAGAAATGGGAGATAGTAAAATGGGCCTGCATGCCAGGCTGATGAGCCAGGCACTGCGGAAACTTACCGCTACCATTTCAAAAACCAATACCATTTGTATTTTTATTAATCAGCTCAGGGAAAAAATCGGGGTCATGTTTGGAAATCCCGAAACCACCACCGGAGGAAATGCATTAAAATTTTATGCTTCGGTGCGCCTCGATATCCGTCGACAGGCGCAAATTAAAGATGGAGATGAAATTACCGGCAACCATGTAAAGATTAAGGTGGTGAAAAATAAGGTGGCTCCTCCGTTCAGGGTAGCAGAGTTTGATATTATTTATGGAGAAGGGATTTCTAAATCCGGTGAAATTATAGATATGGGGGTTGAATTGGGAATCATTTCAAAAAGCGGAAGCTGGTTCAGTTATAATAATGATAAGTTAGGCCAGGGCCGCGAAGCGGTAAAGCAACTGATGATAGATAACCCCGAACTTTCCAATGAAATTGAGGCGAAGATCAGAGAGAAGATTAAAGAGATCCAGGGGACCTAATTATTTGGGTTAGTAAGAAGTAATCAGCCGCCTGCCTTTTGGTAGCGGCTTTTTGCTTTTTACAAGATTATTATTCCGGAAAATATTATTTTGAAAAAGAAAAACATACTTAATTAAATGATGCAGAATACAAGTTTTCCGGTTATTAAAACCAACCGGCTATTGATGCGGCAAATTATAGAAACCGATCTTCCCCATGTTTTCAGCGGGCTGTCGGAACCGGATATCATTAAATATTATGGCGTCAGTTATTCGACCCTCGAAGAGACCCAGGCCCAGATGGAGTTTTATGCGGATTTAGAGAGAAACGGAACCGGGATATATTGGGCCGTTTGTAATTTGGATAATAATTTATTTTATGGCGTTGGTGGATTGAATGGCATTAACCGGGAGCATCGAAAAGCGGAAGTGGGTTTTTGGTTGATGAAAGAATATTGGGGTATGGGAATCATGCAGGAAGCCATGGAGATAATTTGCCATTATGGATTCACGCATCTTGGGCTACACCGGATAGAGGGCCAGGTTGAAACAGAAAATAAAAATTGTATAAGGGCCATGCAAAAGCTCGGGTTTAAGCACGAAGGCACCTTGCAAGATTATGAATTTAAAAACGGCCGGTTTATTAGTTTGGATATTTATGCAAAGATCAATGAACAATAGTGGCCGGTTTGAGTTAAGATTTTTGCGGAAAGGAATGAATTGATATATCCGGAAAGGCAGCCTATTCAGCACGGGGCCCGATAAATATTGGCATGCAGTTGCCAAAAAATTAGGATCATATAATGGATGATTTTTTATTTAATAAGGAAGAATATTTAAATCGCATTGGATTTACCGGGGAAGTTTCCAAAGACATTTCCTTCATTAAAGCGATCCAACATGCGCAACAGTTATCCATTCCATTTGAAAATTTTGATATCTGCCTTGGCAGGGAAATAAAAACGGACCCGGCATCTGTTTTTGAAAAATGTGTACGGCACCAAAGAGGGGGCTATTGTTTTGAGTTGAACGGGCTTTTTTTACAGGCTCTTCAATCCTTTGGATTTCAGGCAAGGGCACTTTTGGGAAGGGTGCATGTATCCGGGAAACCAACCGGAAGAAGCCACCAGGTTAGCCTCGTAACCACAGATGAAAATTACTGGATACTTGACACTGGTTTTGGAGCAGAAACTCCGCCAGTGCCCATCCCTCTTGTTTGTGACCAATCGGTTTTGTTTGAAGGAGAAAAATATCAGTTAATGGAAGATGCCCATTATGGCTATATGCTCCGGAAAATGCAGGAAATGAAATGGAAGAACCTGTATAGTTTTGATTTAAACTATGTATGCCAGGCAGATATTGCCTATGGTAATTATTACACCTCCACCAATCCCCACTCCTTTTTCGTAAATGGCAGAATTGCTGCCCTTCGGGTTAAAGGCGGAGTTGTTTCCCTATATAATAACACCCTGAAGAAAAAAATTGCCGGATCGGAAGAAATAATAACCCTGGATGAAGGACCATCTTATATGGAAATACTGGAGAAGGAGTTTGGGATTTTCCTGGATGCAAAGTACACAGACCTAAAACCTGTGGGGTGAAAGAGGAGGCGGATAATAAAGAAGTGCCATTCCGGCGATTGAATTGGTTAAAATATCCTAAATGCTATTGAAACACAGAGTTAGGCGGAAACAACGACTTACCGCTGAGGTTAGGATCAATGAATAATACTCACTTTAGGTAATCCAGATAAATGGAGAATCGGCAAATGAATAAGGTAGCAAGGGTTACGCTGCTATTCTGGCTAATGAAGATAATAGCCACAACCCTGGGAGAAACACTTGGTGATTTCATATCTATGTCGTTGGGCCTGGGTTATTTAATGGGAATCCTTATAACGCTTATATTTTTCCTGATTGTATTATTTACCCAATTATCTATTAAAAGATATTTGCCGACAGTTTATTGGCTTGTAATCATTGGAACCACTACGCTTGGAACGGAAATTTCTGATTTTATAGACCGGACATTACGAATTGGCTATGCCGGGGGGAGCGCTATTTTAGTTCTACTTTTGGTTTCTACCCTTTATTGGTGGTATAGGAAATATAAATCAATAGAAGTTTATCCCTTATTTGGAATCTCAAAAGAACTACTTTATTGGATTGCCATTCTATTTTCTAATAGCCTCGGAACAGCATTTGGTGACTTTTTAAGCGACAATTTAGGACTTAGCTATTTGCACGGCGCCATGGTAACAAGCGGCGTAATAATTATTGTATTATTATTACACTATTTAACCAGATTAAACCATGTTCTGCTATTTTGGATTGCCTTTATATTTACAAGGCCTTTTGGGGCAACGTTTGGAGATTTCCTAACTAAGCCATTAAGCAAAGGAGGCCTAAATTTGGGGACACTCCACGCTTCATTGGTTTCAATTGGCGTAATAACGATTTTAATTCTGATAGCAGGAAAAGATAAATATAAGGGACAAATATTACAATAACGGAAGGCGACTGAATTCGAAGGGCATTGAGTGAACAACCGTTAAATTCGAGATGGGTTGCACAGGGGAATAGGGTAAGTAATTATTAACGTATGATCAATTTTTTTCTAAATAGCAGGTCGATAATTGCGGAAAATATGTTTTAATGTTTTGCCGGAGGCCATTATTAACAACCTTATGGCTTCCTCCCCTTTTTTCTTTATGGAAGGAAATATTGAATCAAGGAAAAACTAAATTATGAATTGGCTCCTCCTCATTCTGGCCGGACTTTTTGAAGCGGCCTTTGCCTATTGCCTTGGTAAAGCCAGGTTAAGTTCGGGTAATGAAATGATGGCCTGGTATAGTGGCTTTGCAATCACCCTCATCCTCAGTATGGCATTGCTAATTAAAGTAACTCAAACACTGCCAATTGGAACGGCTTACACTGTATGGACGGGTATTGGTGCCGTGGGTGCCGTACTTATCGGGATTTTCGTTTTTAAAGAATCCGCAACTTTTTGGCGTTTATTTTTCCTTGCCACACTAATTATTTCCATTATCGGCCTCAAAATGGTAACCAAATAATGTTGCTTTTATAATTTCGTTTGGCTTCTGTAACATGGATTTATTTTAGGAAGCAGCGTTTGCTCCCGATATTTGTGACCCAATGGAGGCAACCGGTAAATTAAGGGCGCACCTTGCTCTCTTGCTCACTAACTTATTTTTTGCCATCAATTTTACAGCAGTGAAATATTTGATTGCTGAAGGATTGGTTTTCCCGTTCGGGTTAAATTTTTTACGCATTGCAGGATCCGCTATTCTGTTTTGGATTTTGTATTTTTTCAACCGGAACCGGCCTTCTAAAATTGAAAAAGCAGATATGCCCCGGCTGGCTCTTTGCGCCTTAACCGGCATTGCCATCAACCAATTACTTTTTATTAAAGGCCTTTCTTTAACCAGCTCTATACATGCTTCTTTATTGATGCTGGCTTCTCCCATCCTCATCACATTTATTGCTGCATGGCTGTTAAAAGAAAGCCTGAATTTCTTCAAAATTTTGGGATTATGCCTGGGCATTTCCGGTGCGGCTATCCTCATCAGTTTGCGAACTCCCGGGGCCAATGCGCCTGATATTTTATGGGGAGATGTAATGGTCATCGTTAATGCCATTTCTTATGCATTCTATTTTATTTTGGTGAAACCCTTGATGGATAAATACTCTCCGGTATCTGTTATTCGGATGGTTTTTACTTTTGGCTTCTTCATGGTGATTCCTTTTTGTTGGAATGAATTTTTATCGACACCCTGGGATAAATACAGCCTTGCAGATTACCTGATACTTTCCCAGATAGTTTTGTGTGGCACCTTTCTGGCATACCTGTTTAATATATTTGGAATCCATAAATTGGGCGCCTCTATTGCCGGCTCATATATTTATTTACAACCTTTATTTGCGGCGGTTATTGCAGCGGTTGTTTTAGGAGAGGAAATTTCGATGTATAAGCTCATTGCAGCTGCCTGTATATTTATTGGGGTTTACCTGGCCCGCAAACCCGGTTACCAGCAGGTGGAAGAATAATTAATCCAAATCTTTCGGAGGGTAGTCCATAAAAAGTAAACGGCTCGGGGAAGCCACGAAATCCTTCCAGGAGGTGCAATCCGACTCAACTGCAATAATTCCGCAAGCGGGAATATTTTCAATCCATTTGTTGGGAACGATCCGGTTTGCAAAATAAGTAATGCCCGGGTTGTGCCCAACAATGGCTACCTGCTTGTGTTTGTCTGAAACAACCGAAAGTGCGGCCTCGTAATTTTTTTCGGACCCTTCATATAAGTTCGGAACAAAAACAATTTCATTTTCATTGAATGAAAATGCACGACAAAATATTTTGCAGGTTTCTGTAGTCCTTGCCGCAGGACTTGAAATGAACAGGTCAATGGCTGGCGTATTTTTGCTAAGGTTTGCTGCCATTTCATTGGCAGTCGTTATTCCGGCCCCATCTAAAGGTCTTTCAAAATCCTTTTGGTTAATATCTGTCCAACTGCTTTTTGCATGCCGAATAAGGAAGAGCGTTTTCATTGAGCATAAATTTTAGAAAAGATAATGTGCCATTGTTATAACCGAAAACATTTCCACCAAACTTTATTTAATATCCCCTGATATTTCTTCCTTCCATAAAATTCATAAAAGCCCGGTTACAAACCCGGTTACCACCTTCGGTGGGATAGTTGCCTGTAAAATACCAGTCGCCGGTATTTTGCGGACAGGCCGTATGGAGTGATTCTATTTTCTGGTAAATCACTTCCACTGGAATTTGGACATCCGGTGGCGTGATTAATATCGCAATGCGCTGTGCAATTTCTTCTGCCGTAAAGGGTTTATACAACCGCTTCACCAGGTTTTCGGAATGTAATTTATTATTCCGATGAAGCGCTTTACATTGTACTAATGTTTCGGCAAGAATCCCTTCCTGCCCCGATTCTTTAAGCAGGCTAACGGCGGCCCTAAAAGCAATAAAATCACCCAGCTTACTCATATCAATTCCATAACAATCCGGATAACGAATCTGGGGGGCAGAAGAAACAATAATTATTTTCCTGGGCTTTAGCCGCCCCAACATCCTTACAATACTTTCTTTTAAGGTGGTTCCGCGAACAATACTGTCGTCAATAATAACCAGGGTATCTTCGTTTGGACGAACGGTACCGTATGTTATATCATAAACGTGTTGTACCATTTCGTTTCGGCTCGAATCTTCGGTGATGAAGGTTCGGAGTTTAACGTCTTTGATGGCAATCTTTTCAATACGGATGCGGCGGTTAACCATTTCCGATAGTTTCTCTTTATCAAACTGGTTGTTCCAACTAAGGATGCGTTCAATTTTTATCTGGTTGAGGTAATCTTCCGCTCCTTTTATCAATCCGTAAAAGGCCGTTTCGGCCGTGTTGGGGATAAAGGAGAAAATGGTATTGCGCAAGTCGTGGTTAATGGCGTTTAACACCGTATCGCTGAGTTGATAACCGAGGGCAATCCGCTCGCGGTAAATTTCTTCGTCGCTCCCACGGCTAAAATAAATACGTTCAAAACTGCATGCCGTCCTTTCTTTGGCGGGAACCACTTCTTCCAGGCTGTATTCCCCCGAATTCTTAACCAGCAGTGCATTTCCAGGCTTAAGCTCCTGCACTTCATTTTCTTCGAGGTTAAAGGCGGTGCGAATGGCAGCGCGTTCGCTGGCTGCTACAATCACATCCTCATTAATATAATAATATGCAGGCCGGATCCCGTGTGCATCACGCACTACAAAGGCATCTCCATTTCCCACCAAACCGGCAAAAGTAAATCCGCCATCAAATAATGGAACTGCTTTTTTTAGTACGTGAAGGATATCTAAGTTATCCGGCGCTTTTTCATCGGCCTTCACCAAAAAGTGATGAATGATCTCCATCATCGCTGCCAGGTCGCTTTGCTTTTGAAAATCGCCCGGGGTGATGTTTACCAGGTTGAAAAGTTCTTCGGTGTTTACAAGATTAAAATTTCCTGCAAGCGCCAGGTTGCGGGCCGGTATGGTATGGTATTTAACAAAGGGGTGGCAAAACTGAACATTGTTTCTTCCCTGGGTTCCGTAGCGAAGGTGGCCGAGGAGCAGTTCGCCCATCACTTGCAGGTGACCTTTTAAAAGCCCGGGGTGATTCATAATATCAGGCTGGTATTGCTGAATATCATCTATTTCTTTCCAGATAGTAGAAAATAAATCAGCCAGCGATTGCGGTGCATTACTTCGAATGCGGTACATGAAGGGGTAACCTGGTTCGGAATTTAATTTAACCGCAGCAAGCCCTGCTCCATCCTGGCCCCGGTTGTGTTGTTTCTCCATCAGGAGATACATCTTGGTTAACCCGAATAATGCCGATCGGTAATGTTGCTGAAAGTAACTGAAAGGTTTGCGGAGGCGGATAAATGCAAGTCCGCACTCATGTTTTATGGGATCGCTCATGAAGGGGCGCCGTGTTAAGGCACAAAATTAAAACAATGGGCAGAGGAGGCAAAGCCGCTCCTAAAATTTGCAGATATATTTTAGAATTTTATAATCCGCTGATACAAAGCCCAACCTGAAGCAGCCTAACATCTGCGGCTACTCCGGTTTTAAACATAGAGGACAGGTTATATGAGCCAAACAACGAGAATACACCATATCCAACTCGTGCCGTAGCGGCAAAGCGGGTGGAATTAAAATACCCCTTGGTGGTGATTTTCTCAGTATAGTTATGCAGGGTAGCCCCGGTTGAATCCCTTAGGGTCTTTCCTTTTGTATGCGCATTAAGAATGGTTCCAATTTTTATCCCTACTGCCGCTTTCACTGATTTATTGGGGTTTGAGGGGTTTGAACTAAACCTGAATTCGAGCGGTACCTCAATGAAGGTGGTGCTTAGTTTATATTTCTTGAAATTATCGGTGGAATTGGTTGGAATAAACCGCAGCGTGGGGTTACCAGATCCAATATCCACATTCATTTTTTTGAAATAGATATTGCTGGAACTAACCCCAATACCCCCGGCAATTGCGAATTTTGGGTTCGATTTAAAGGATTTATTGAGCATCACGGCCATATTAAACCCACGCTGGAACCCCTTCATGTGGGATTTAATACTGTCCGGTGTGCCCAGCCAGCTATCATAGCTAAGCTGGATCATGAAATGATCTCCTGCACGGGAAATATAGGGAGCAGGATTCTTGGGTGACGTGGAAGAGGTTGTATTTTCCTGGGCAAAGCCAGTTGAAGTAGCAGCAAAAAGCAGGAAAGCCACCATCAGTTTTCTCATAATCAATACTTGTGCGGGCAAAAATACCTTCTGCCGGGTTAATGAAAGGTTAAATGAAACCGTGCAAAAGTAGTTGAAACACAGGATTTCGAGACGGTTTATGCGATAAAAATCTGGGCAGGAAATGTGGTCAAATAAAACGGGCTGTAAGGGCCACCGTTAAATTGAAATATTTAATCCTGCCATGAAATTTCTACCCTGTATTTATACAGTATTTTTAGCGTAGAGGAGGGCCCTGATTCTTCCGTTCGTCATTTATTTTTTGTACAGCCTTTGTCATTTAAAAATAAATCCGGAAAACACATTTTTTCTTTCACACCTTCAGGGAAAGAATAATTTATCCTTTTAAATTCCGTTCAATTCTTTTGTCGGGGACCAGCCATATTAGGGCAACCACGGTATAGCAAATCACTCCAACAATGGGTTGAAGAAAAGAAATTGAAATACCTGCCACATAGAAAATTACCGACAGGTATTCTTTTTTATGGCCACCCACTGCCCTGCCTAAATCGGAGTTCTTTCCTTCTAACGCAATAGCCAGTTTCTCTACAATGGTAAACGCAATAGCACAAAGAACCAGGTTAATACCGTAAAGAATTACAGGATGGCTTTGAATATGGGTCTCACCCATCCAGGCTGTAGTAAAAGGAATTAACGAAAGGCAAAACAGCAAAAACAAATTTGCCCATAATATCTTTCCATTCACTTTATGGATTGCCTGAAACATATGATGATGGTTGTTCCAATAAATTCCTACATAAATAAAGCTCAGGATATAGGCAATTATTTTAGGGGCTAATGGTTTTAATGCGCTAAACGTAGTCCCCTCCGGATTAGGGAGTTCTAATACCATGATGGTAATGATGATGGCCAACACCCCATCACTAAATGCTTCTAATCTTCCTTTCGACATGGAGGTAATTTCTTTTAGTGTGGCAAAAATTGCTATTGATAAATTAAAACTTTTCGGAACAAAAATTTGGCAGAGGAGGTTCAAAAATAAGAAAAAGAGAAAGTTCCGGATCGTAAAATGCAGGCTTCTGCCGGCGGAGTATTTTATTTAAGCATAGAGGATTTAATGTTCGGATTCATCGGGAGCAATAAGTGCAGAAAACCAATGAAGATCGCTTAAGAATATTTGCTGAAAGAGATTCCCCCGATAATTAAAATAAAAAAGCACCAACCGTTTTTCCTGTTGATGCTTTTTAGTTGTGGGCCCACCTGGGCTCGAACCAGGGACCCCCTGATTATGAGTCAGGTGCTCTAACCGGCTGAGCTATAGGCCCTTACATCATGAGATGTAAAAATTATTTTGTGAAAGCCCAATATTTTGGGCTGCCGGCTGGCAAAAATAAGTAATCGGAGCCTTTTCCCGATACTCCCTTAAAAATATAACCGGAACAATGTAATTTTTCTTAGCTTTTCCATTAAAGAATCTACCTTTATTGAGCCAATAACTGTTTTGTTACCAAACGATAAGATAAAAAACCTGCTGAACAGGATTTCCACCAGTTCCTGTGAGAAATCCTACAAAGAACTATTTATTTCCCTCCACCCTTCCTTAACCGGTTTTGCGGAATCCATCCTCCATTCTCCTGAGGATGCAGAAGAGGTTGTTTCTGATTTCTTTATTCAGGTTTGGATAAACAGGCAACAATATTCCCAAATTTTAAATCCCCGCATATATATATATATAAGCGTAAAGAATCTATCGCTAAACAAGCTGAAGTCCCGAAAAAGAGCCGGGGTTTCTACGGCGGCTGAAATTGAGTGGAATGCGCGAATGAATAAAATTTTTTTCAATCCGGAGGAGTTGCTGATGTCGCAGGAGGTGGTTTCGAGCTTAATGAAGGCGATTAATGAGTTGCCTCCCCGATGCAGAACTATATTTAAGTTGGTGAAAGAAAATGGGCTGCGCTATCAGGAAGTAGCCGGTATTATGGAAATTTCCATTAAAACCGTGGAAGCCCAAATGGCGATAGCGTTACGGAGGATAAAAGCAAATACCGAATTTTTGAAAGAATTCCCGGAACTGCAATACATCCTTTCTCAAAAAAATTCTTAATTCATTTAGGGGTAAGCCCGATGCAGTTTTGTCCTTATAGGGTATCGCATCATTGCTTGGGTATGCAGGAAGAACAATTTTGGATTTTATTGTCGAAAAAAATAACCGGCGAAGCTTCTCCGCAGGAGTTGCGCATGTTGGATATTTTGCTGCTTGCCGATCCTTCCCGGGTAACGATGATGGAAAACCTGGAGGAGTTTTGGAATTCCTCCTCCCCAAAGGAGAAAGCAGCAGCAGCCCAAAATGCGGAGGAAGCCTTTCTAAATCACATGAACAGGCTGAAATCTGCCAAATTGGAAGCGGATGGCGAATTACACCCATCTATTTCTCCCTTTCCTGAAAAGAAAATACCATTTTATAAAAACCAGTTGACATATTGGCTCGGCTCTCTCCTTATTATTTTAGGCCTGGTTATCTTTTTTGCATCTGTTGATAAGAAAGAACAGATGGTAAAAGTTGTACCCAATCAGGCAGGAAATGCACTAAATGAGGTAAGTATCAGCCCTGGCTCCCGCTCTAAAATCCAACTACCGGATGGGTCTCATGTATGGATCAACTCATCCAGCAAAATCTCGTACAGTAAGTCGTTCAGTTCAAAATCAAGGGAAGTGTACCTGAATGGGGAAGCTTATTTTGAGGTGGTTCACGATCCAGCCCACCCGTTTATTGTTCATACGGCCGCCATTGATGTTAAGGCGTTGGGTACGGCATTTAATGTTAAAGCCTACCCCAATGACCCAACGGTGGAGGCTACCCTTATTCATGGATCGATCGAAATTTCGCGGCCAGGCCAGCCGGATGCGCCGAAAATTATGCTCAAACCCCATGAAAAACTGGTATTGAACAGGAATCCGGAACCCAGAGTATCCGGCGAAACAGCTAAAACCTCCCGGATTGAATATACAAATGCGGCATCGGTGAGCCTGTTGAAAAGAAACCGCCCGGATAGTGAAATTGTGGAAACAGCCTGGGTTTATAATAAACTGGCATTTGAAGATGAAAAACTTAAGGATATAACACGGAAGATGGAAAATTGGTATAAAGTAAAAATTACCATCGAAAGTTCCAGGCTGGGAGATTATACGCTTACCGGATCTTTTATTAAGGAAAATTTGGATGAAGCCCTAAAGATGCTCCAGTACCTTGTTCCGTTTAAATATTCCGTCAATGGAAATGAAGTAAGAATTTATGAATAATATGATTTTCGTCAAATTGTTAACGAAAGGATAACTTTGTAAACTGAAACTGTGAATACAACTATTAACGCCAAAACCACGATTATGCAAAAAAGTGTACTTCGAGGCCAGCAATTCTGGCCAGGGACGCTTCTAAAATCTTTGCTCATTATGAAGCTCATCGCATTAATCCTCCTCGTTGCAACATTACAGGTTAGCGCAGGCCCGCTCATGGGGCAATCGGTAAACCTGAGTGTGAAGAAAACCGAGATTAGGAAAATCCTGAAAATGATTGAAGATGAAGGGAATTATCGCTTCCTTTTCAATTCCAAATTAAAGGACATTAAGAAAAAGGTAGATTTTTCTGCCAGTAATTTATCCATTAATGAATCTTTGAACCAGCTTTTTTCGGGATATGACCTTACCTATAAGGCCTTGGAAAATAACGTAATCCTGGTGATGGCTCCCGAAAATGCCAAAATAAAAGTGAGTGGAAAGGTTTCCGGCCCCAATGGTCCGGTTGCAGGGGCTTCCGTAGTTGAAAAAGGAACCAAGAACGGAACCTCCACGGATGCAAACGGGAACTATACCATAACGGTGGAGGATAACGCTACATTGGTGTTCAGCAGTGTGAGTTATGAATCCCAGGAAGTTTCAGTTTCAGGTCGCACCAGTATTGATGTGGTGCTATCGCCCGTTATTCTCCGTGCCGATGAGGTGGTGGTAATTGGTTATGGTACTGCCTCCCGCAGAGACCTTACCGGATCTATCTCGCGGGTACAGGGCGATGTAGTTGCCAAACAACCGAATACCAATGCCCTTGCATCCTTGCAATCGAAAGTAGCCGGGCTGCAGGTAATTAATAATGCTGATCCAGGTTCAACTCCTGATATCCGTATTCGCGGTACATCCAGTATTGGTACTACCACTCCGTTATATATTGTAGATGGAATTTTTGCCGATAATATCGATTTTGTAAATCCAAACGATATCGAAAATATTGAAGTATTGAAGGATGCATCATCCCTGGCAATCTTTGGTTTCAAAGGGGCTGGTGGTGCTATCATTGTAACCACCAAGAAAGGGAAAACCCCTGGCATTAGCGTTAATGTAAACAGTACCGTTGGGGCGAAAAAACTGGTGGATAAAATTCAACTGGCCAATGGATCCCAGTTTCGTGACCTTATTACCCGCGAAGCAAATAACCAGGTGGCAGAAGATCCCACCATGCTTTCGCTGTACAATTTTGTAAACAATGTTGGCATACCGGGCATGTCGGCTTACACAGGAAATACCGACTGGATTGATGCCGTTACCCGGACTGCCATCTTCAATACCAATAACCTGAGCGTGGATGCTGCGGGAAATAATAACAAGTTGCATCTTGGGGTAGGTTATTCCTACGATCAGGGGCTTGTAAAACATACCCGTTACGACAGGCTGAATATTAATTTCAACGATGAATTAAAAATCAGCAAACGCCTTAAAACAGGAATTGGCGTAATCCTGCAAAGAGAAAGGCTTCCTTATAACAGTGGGGCATTGGAACAGGCTCGCAGGGCGTTGCCCATCATGTCTGGCGATACCAAGAGATTCTATATGAAAAATCCGTATGGAGTTGACTCAGGGTATTATGAATTGTATTCTTCTACACCCATTATTCAGAATTCTGAAACAAACCCCCTCGCCACGCTCGAGAACAACTGGAACAAACAAATTGACGTACGGAACCGGGTTATCGGGAATTTCTTTGCTGAATGGAGCCCGATTAAAGATTTATCGCTGAAGGGTGCTCTTTATGGAGATATGAGTTTCCGCGACGACAGGGAATATACACCATTATATAACCTGTACGATCCAACACTTCCTGATGGCGACCAGGTGATTCTGCGTAACCGCAAAACAGCGGTTTATCAGTACACCGATCAGGTTTCTAATTTCCAACAGGATTATACAGCAACCTATAAAAAGAAATTTTCCGGACACTCCTTAGCGCTGACCGGAGGTTTCACCACCTACTATCATAAGTATGAAAGCCTGACAGCCAACATCAGCCAAAAAGAAGTAGGGCGCGCCATCATTCCAGACGATCCACGCTTTTGGTATATTAATTCGGGCTTTGGCGATATTTCTACGGCAAACTCAAACTCCGACCAAAATGAGTACGCAACCGTTTCTTACCTGGGAAGGCTTATTTATAATTTCCAATCAAAGTATTTTGTAAATGTGAGCTACAGGAAAGACTATGCCAGCCAGATTAATGATGACTATAAGAAAAAAGGACAGAACTTTTGGGCAGCCGGCTTAGCCTGGGAAATTTCGAAAGAGAAATTCATGCAAAATCAAAAGATTTTCAACACCCTTAAATTGAAAGGATCAACCGGCAAGCTGGGTAACTTTAACCCGGCCGGTCTGGCATACCCCGCTTATCCTTCAGTTTCTGCTGTATCTTCCGCCGTTTTTGGAAATACTATTGTACCGGTTAACTCGCCCGATTATGGTGCAGACCCGAACCTCCACTGGGAAACAGTGCAAACTACAGAAGGTGGAATTGAGGCCGACTTCCTGAACCATCGCTTGCATTTCGATGGGGTTTATTATGTAAGGAACACCAAAGACCTGCTCGTATTTATTCCAGGTATCAACGGGGCCCTTGCACAGTTGAGAAACTTTGGCTCCATCCGCAATCAGGGGTTAGAATTGTCGGCTGATTACATGCATCCAATCTCAAAAGATATGACTCTTACCGTAGGAGGTAATTTCACCACTTACGATAATAAAGTAACAGCACTCAGTTACAATATTGGTGGTTCCTCTTCCAGCATCCAAAGCCCATCGAGGGTAGAAGTTGGAGAGCCCATTGGTTATTTCTACGGATTGGTTGTGGAGGGTGTTTATCAAAGCTATGCCGATATCTTAAACTCACCGGTTAGTACCATCAATGGGGGTGGCGCAAAACCAGGCGATTTGAAGTATAAAGATTTGAATGGCGATGGCGTAATTACGGATGCGGATAGAACCAAAATCGGTAATCCCACACCCGATTTCACGTATGGAATTAACGCAAACCTGAAATGGAAAGGATTTGACCTCGGCCTTGATTTGGCTGGTGTTTATGGTAACGAAATATACCGTGTATGGGGAACTTCAGAACAAAAGAACTCGGTATATAATTACCCCGCGTATTATACCGAAGGATGGACCGGACCCGGAACGTCCAACTTTGTTCCCGTTGTAAATGCAGCTCACCTTATTAATAGGGCGCCTTCTACTTACGGAATTGAAGACGGAAGCTACTTCCGTATCCGGAACCTCTCTTTGGCTTACAACTTTACCAACCTGCCTGCCAGGTTAAAAGTTAAGAATGCAAGGCTCGCCATTGGGGTTCAGAACCTGAAAACCTGGAAACACAACAAAGGCTATTCTCCAGAATATGGCGGATCGGCAACGGAGTTCGGGGTCGACTATGGCACATCCAGCAGTGCATTGCCACGTATAACCACGGTTTCTCTTAACGTAAACTTTTAACCACACCGATAAAAAACATTTGCTATGAATAAGACAAAATTGTTCACGATTAATATCCTGATCGGTGCACTTGCTGTCATGGCTTTCTCGGGATGTAAAAAATTCCTCGACCGAAAGCCGCTTTCCTCCACAGTTAATGATGTGAAGGTGGGCGAATTGGAAAGCCCCACCCTTGGATTATATGGAGCAGTGAGAAACTCCGCTGCAGAACCTTACATTGGCGATGGGATGCAAAATATACCCTGGGTTGGTATGATGGGCTTCCGCTCGGATGATGCTGAAATTGTGGCTGATCCGGGAGCAACAGCATGGCACCAGACCTACGATAACTTTCAATATGTGAAAGACGATTGGGGAGCCGGTATGTTTTGGGATAAACACTATGCCATGATTAACCTTTGCAACGACATCATCGCAACTGCTGCAGAAAAGAATCTTACCGATCCTGCTTCCATGAAGAATGTGGGCGAAGCAAAATTCTGGAGGGCGTATACTTATTTTGAAATGGTACGCACCTTTGGCGACATTCCAAAAATTGATTTTCGGATCAATAGCCCGGCCGATGCACAAATTGCAAAATCGCCCGCTTCTGAAATTTATGCACTGATTATTGACGACTTGACTTTCGCTGCCGCTAACCTACCCGTAGCGTGGCCCGATTATCCCGGAAGGCTTACTAACGGTGCTGCCAAAACGCTGTTGGCAAAGGTTAACCTCTACCAGCAAAACTGGAGTGCGGCCCTGGGTCTTTGCGAAGAAGTAATCGGATCAAACCAATACAGCCTGGTACCGGATTATTATGCCATATTTAAAACTTCCGGCGAATTGGGTCCCGAATCTATTTTGGAAATCCAGGCCGAAAAAACTGCCGGAGATGCCAACATTTACTGGAGCCGATTTGGCCAATGCCAGGGTATCCGCGGCGCAGGGGGTACAGAATGGGATCTCGGATGGGGATGGAATACACCCACTACCAACCTCGTGAATTCATACGAAGCAGGTGATTCGAGAAAAGATGCAACCATTCTTTATTCCGGACAGTCGGATGGTGGCCCTGCCACAGGCGGATATGGTAAAACCCTGCCTCCTTTAAGCAATGCCATGTATTGGAATAAGAAAGTGTACAATACATACGATGACTATGTTGCAAGAGGGCTCGGAACCCCCAACAACGAATCTCAAAATACATGGGTGAATTACCGGGCACTCAGGTACTCTGGCGTATTGTTGATGGCCGCAGAAGCTGCCAATGAACTGGGAGGTACCCAAAACAATACCAATGCCGAAACCTGGGTTAATATGATCAGAACCCGGGCTAACCTCCCGACTATTTCTTATACCACCCAGGCCGCAATGAGGGCGGAAATAAAGAAACAACGCCGTGCCGAATTTGCCATGGAAATGGAAAGGTTCTTCGACCTCGTTCGGTGGGGCGATGCAGATGCTGTTCTTGCACCATTGGGATATCAGCATAAAAATAGGTACTATCCTATCCCAACCGGAGCGTTAAATGCTAACCCGAATCTGGTTCAAAATCCGGATTATCCATAATAGGTTCGTAACCTTTATATTAACTGAAAAACAGAAAAATATTTAATTATGAAGAAAATATTTCAATATTCACTCGGGTTGGTAAGCATGGCATTTATGGTTACCAGTTGCCAGAAAATGGACAAACCGGGTTTGGGAAATTATCCGCAAGACGAAAACCCTCCGGGTGGGCCGCTCAAATTTTATGTGGCTTTTGATGGCAACTCCACCAATCAGCTTAAAAATTCTGCCGACTCTATCCGTGCAAACTTTCCTTCTGTTACCGGAGAGGTGGTAGATGGCGGTGCAAGCGGAAGGGCTTATCAGGGGTCTCCTACCAGTTTCGTAAACTTTGGCTCGCCTAACGATTGGGCTGGTTCTACCAGTTTCACCGTTGCATTCTGGGTTAAGAAAACACCGCAAGCGGCAGGCCAGGGAACAAACTATGCCTTTGCATTGGCTTCTTCCGGATATAGCTGGACCAACCTGAAAGTATTCTTTGAATTTGAAGATGCCGGTAACCCTTCTACCACAGATGCAGCAGCAGGTAAATTCTATTTGATGGACCAATGGTTTGAATACACAGGAGCTAAAAGAATGCCGAATGTACTGGATGGCACATGGCATCACCTCGCTTTTGTGTATGATGAAACCACTTCGTACCTGTACACTTATATAGATGGACAGGCGCCCACCAACCTGCCTGCAGGATTTGGAAATGTTACCAAAAACGGCGCACCTCGTGGCCCGCTTAATTTGGTGGAAGATGGTATCGGAATCTCCGGATTCATTATTGGAGGCCCGGGCCAAAGAGCACACGATGCAAATACCTGGATGGGCAACCTGGATGGACAAATGGATCAATTCAGACTGTATGGAAAAGCACTTTCTGCTTCCGAAGTACAAGCCCTTTATATCAGCAGGTTATAAGTCAAACCTGACTATTAAAATATAATTTGATTTAAAAGGGGCTGACCAATATGGTTCAGCCCCTTTTTTTCTAACTTGATGTTGTGAAAAAAAGTATTTCCAAACTCGGCGCATTTTTATCCTTTATATCTATTGCTTGCAGCATTTCTTCCTGTAAGAATAATAAACAGGCAGAGGGCATGTTCAAAAGCCTTCCTGCATCGCAAACAAAGGTTGATTTTGTTAACAACCCCGAAAGCAGAGATGGATTGAGTATCCTATACTACCTGTATTATTATAACGGCGGCGGGGTAGCTATTGGGGATATAAATAATGATGGACTTCAGGATATTTATTTTTCGGCCAATGCAAAAGGGAAAAATAAACTCTATTTAAACAAAGGGCATTTCCAGTTCGAGGATATTACTGATAAAGCCGGCGTGGCGGGCACAGCCGATTGGAGTACGGGTGTAACCATGGCCGATGTGAATGGAGATGGGTTATTGGATATTTATGTATGCGCAAGCAGCCAGCACCATGGGTTAAAAGGGGAAAATCAACTCTTTATCAATAATGGGAATTTAAAGTTTTCTGATAGCGCTAAAAAGTATAACCTAAATTTTTCAGGCCTTGGTACTCAAGCAGCCTTTTTTGATTACGATCATGATGGTGATTTAGATTGTTACCTCCTTAACCACTCCCTAAAGCCTCACCAAAATATTAAAGACACTTCCGCCAGGGAGGTTTACGATTCAATTAGTGGCGACAGGCTTTTGCGCAATGACCTTAGTGCAACCGGAACGTTTACCGACGTATCGAAGGAGGCCGGGATTTATCAAAGCAGCCTGGGATATGGATTAGGTATAGCGATTGCCGATTTTAATAACGATGGATGGGATGATATTTATGTAGGAAATGATTTTCACGAAAACGATTATTATTACCTCAACACCGGTCAGGGAAAATTCATTGAAAGCGGAGCGAATCATTTTGGCCATTACAGCCGCTTTAGTATGGGAAACGACGCGGCTGATTTTAATAACGACGGGCAGCCCGATATCTTTACCGCCGATATGCTTCCTCCGGATGAAAAAACATTGAAAACTTACGGAAGCGACGAAAACCTCAGCACCTATAAATTTAAGTTAACCTCACATGGGTATCAGGATCAGGTATCCAGAAATTGCCTGCAACGAAATAATGGCAACGGAGACTCTTATAGCGATATCGCATTGCAAGCGGGTGTTTCGGCTACAGACTGGAGCTGGGCACCTCTTTTTGCTGATTTTGATAACGATGGAAAAAAGGACCTCTTTATTTCAAGTGGAATCGTAAAGCGCCCGGTTGACCTGGATTACATTCGCTTTGTTTCAAACCTTTCCTTAAAAGTTCCCGAAAATCTGAATAGCACCAGTAAGTACGATGCCATGGCCATAAAAGAAATGCCCGATGGCGCTTCCCATCCATACTTCTTTAAAGGCGATGCAGGCTTATCTTTTATAGATGTTAGTGAAGCCTGGGGAACCGAAAACATGAAAGGCTATTTTAATGGTGCGGCCTACGCCGATTTGGATTTGGATGGAAACCTCGATATGGTAATTAATTGCATTAATGCACCGGCAGTGATCCTGCAAAATAAGGCCCCTCAAAAATTAAGTATCGATATCAAACTCAAAGGATCTGATAAAAATACATTTGGAATTGGCGCTAAGGTTTGGTTGTTTGTGAAAGGAAAGATGCAGTTTCAACAATTGCAAACCAGCCGTGGCTTCATGTCGTCCTGTGCTCCGGTTTTGCATTTCGGATTAGATAGTAGCCGTATTATCGATAGCCTCCTGGTGGTTTGGCCAAATCAAAAATACCAGGTATTAAAAAATGTACCTGGGGTTCCGGTGATTGAAATCTCTCAGAATAATGCAGGCGGGGTGTTTAATTATAGAAGCTATTTTCCTCCGCCACCGTCCCCGCTTTTAGATATTACTTCAACATTTAGGGTTGGTTTTACGCACCGCGAAAACAGTTTTCTCGATTTTAATAAACAGTATCTGATTCCTCACATGGAATCTACCCGCGGCCCAAAAGTGGCAGTAGCCGATGTGAATAAAGATGGCCTGGACGATATTTTTGTTTGTGGTGCAAGTGGGAACCCGGGTCAGTTACTTATTCAAAAACCGGCACATCAATTTTCTCCTTCCGATACAGCCTTGTTTAATGCAAGCAGGGAATCAGAATCTGTAGATGCCGTATTCTTTGATGCCAATAAAGACGGCTGGCCCGATTTGTATGTGGTAGCAGGGGGAAATCAATTTAATGATGGAGACCCACGCCTGGCCGACAGGTTTTATTTAAATGACGGGAAAGGACATTTTACGGATGCATCTGCTAAAATACCAGCCATTTTAAAGAATAAATCCTGCGTGGCTGTTGCTGATATGGATAAAGATGGGGATGAAGACCTCTTTGTTGGCGGGCTTGCCAATGCCACCCAATTTGGAATACCCCAACCTTCCTATATTTTGGTTAATAATGGTTCCGGTATGTTTACCGGTGCCGGTAAAAATATCATTAACCTGGACTCAACGGGTATTGTTACTTCCGCCGGATTTGCCGACCTGGACAAAAACGGCTGGCCCGATCTGGTTGTGGGCGGAGAGTGGATGCCGCTGAAAGTTTTTTATAATACCAATGGAAAATTCAGGGAAGCAGACCTGCCTAAAACTACCGGGCTTTGGCAATCAATATATCCTACCGATGTTAACGGGGATGGCCTTATAGATTTTCTTGCGGGCAATTGGGGCCATAACAGCAAACTCTGGGCAGGAAAAAATGGGCCCCTGAAATTATACATTAAGGATTTCGATAATAATGGGGCAGTGGAACAGGTCATGTGTTATACCATTAATGGAGAGGAGTACACATTCCTGGCGAAGGATGAATTGGAAAGAGCCCTTCCGGTTTTAAAAAAAGCGTATCTGCATTACAGTGATGTAGCGGGAAAAACGGTCCAATATATGTTTTACGACTTATTTAAAGGCTTCCGGGAACTGAAAGCCGAACTGCTAACCTCTAGCTGTTTTATAAATGATGGGAAGGGCGGCTTCCTTAGGCAGGACCTTCCCGATGCGTTACAATTATCTCCTATATTTTCATTTACCGGTTTTTCAAACGGAAGTTACCTCGCTGCCGGAAATTTTTATGGAACCATCCCTTATGAAGGGCCTTATGATGCGCTTTTCCCTACTTTTATGAATTACAATAAGGATACACAAAAATGGGCTTCAGGGCAATTGATCTCTAACTTACCGGGCGAAGTGCGCGATTTAAAATGGATAAACCAATCCGGAAAAAATATTTTGATCCTTGCACGAAATAATGATTCACTGCGATTTTTTCAACCGCAATAATTTTTTTTGATGAAACAGATTTTGATTTTCAGTGTTGCAGTATTTATTTTTTCTTCCTGCTCCCGAAAGGAGAAAGCAACGGTAAACCCGTTTAACGATCCCATTCTTTTTGCAAAAACGGTGAAGGAGTTAAACAATGTGGTGATGGAGAATAACTTCTCACCCATTGTGGCCAGCAGGAATTATGCTTATGCCAGTATCGCTGCCTATGAAACCATTTCCCTGACCGACCCTCGTTTTCCTACCTTTTCGGGCAGGTTAAAACAACTTACCCCATTACCCAGGTTGGATACCAATGGCGTAAATATTCCTTACGCTTCGTTATTGGCATTTTGTAAGGTGGGCCAATCCGTTACTTTTCCCGAAGGAAGTATGAAAACGTATGTGGCAAAATTGGACTCCATGGCCGCTGAATCCATGGATAAAGAAGAAATCGATAAATCGAAAAATCTGGCCGACGTTGTAGCTAAACATATCATCGATTGGAGTAAAGGAGATTATTATACCCAAACACGCACCGCAGAAAAATACGAAGTGAAAAATGAAGAGGGTAGATGGGTGCCTACGCCCCCAGCTTATATGGAAGCGGTGGAACCTCATTGGGATATGATCCGGCCGATGGTGATGGACAGCGCAGACCAATTTGTACCCCCGGCTCCGCCTGCGTTTAATGTGAAGGATACGTCCAGTAAATATTACAAAGAGGTCATGTTGATAAAAAATGCCATCGACTCCCTCACTCCGGAACAAAAACACATTGCCGATTTTTGGGACGACCTGGGTACCCGCACCATTGTAAAAGGGCATGTTAGCTTTTTGAAAAAGAAATTTTCTCCCACCGGCCACTGGATGAATATTGTAGGGATTGCAGCAGAGAAAGATAAGGCAGATTTTGGAACTACCGTTTATGCGTATGCGCTCACCTCAATTTCTATGTTTGATGCATTTATCCAATGCTGGGATGAGAAATACCGGGATAATACAGTCCGACCCGAAACGGTGATCAATAAATATTTCGACCCGGAATGGCGCCCCTTCCTCGAAACACCTCCCTTTCCTGAATACACCTGTGGACACAGTACCATTTCTTCGGCGGCAGCCGAAGCGTTAACCAGCGTGTTTGGAGATAATTTTGCATATACCGACACCTCCGAATTGGAATTCAACATCCCCAGCCGGAGCTTCCCTTCTTTCCGGGCTGCCGCAATTGAAAATAACTGGGCCCGGTTTTATGGTGGGATACATTATCATAACTCCTGTATTATCAGTAATGAATATGGTAAAAAAGTTGGGGATTTGGTAGCTGACAAACTGAAGAGTTCAATTAGTAAAAAAATAAATTAATATGGCCCAACAGGGATTGTCTCAACTTTTTATGGATCGTAAAAATGTTCATTTATGGATGCGGTATGATGTAGTAAGATATATTGGATTTGATTGTTCCATCAGCTCACAACCGGGCTTGTATTTTCACCTGCGAAGATTTGAGAAGCAAAAGGAATATTTATCAGGATATTTTGTTGAACTGGGTAATTGTTTCTATACTTCCAATATTACCGAAGAAGGAAACTTTTTCATCCCTATGAAAGAACAGGGCTCTTCAAAATTTGAATAATGAAACAACAGGGAATACACACCCGTTGATTTCCTGGTTGAAGGATGGGATTAATTGGAAAATTAAGTTGCAACACATGAGAAAGTCATTTTCACTTTTATTAATTGGATTATTTACCTTGTTCTTTTGTGGCCAGTGCTCAAAAGGCAGTAGCCCTACTCCGGTTCCGCCTACGCCTCCTCCCGCCGGAACCAATGATATGGAAATGTGGGTAACCTCACCCAATCAGACCGCTCTGATTCAAAAGCAAAATGTAACTCTTTCCTTTAGTACCATTGGTGCCAACCCCGCTAATATTGTTGTTGATTCTTCCACCGCGTATCAAACCATTGACGGATTTGGATATACCCTCACGGGAGGGAGCGCAACCCTGTTACACAATATGGATGCAAACGGCCGGGCGCTTCTGTTACAGGAACTTTTCGGAACTGGGAATTCGTCTATACATGTGAGTTACTTGAGAGTAAGTATTGGCGCTTCCGACCTTTCCTCTTCCGTATTTAGTTACGACGACATGCCCGCCGGGCAAACAGATCCTACGCTGGCACAGTTCTCGCTTAGCCAGGATTTAACCGATCTGATTCCGGTGCTGCAGGAAATTCTTGCAATTAATCCAAATATAAAAATCCTGGGCTCTCCCTGGAGCGCCCCGCTTTGGATGAAAGATAATGAAAGTAGTGTTGGAGGAGGTTTACTGCCCCAATATTACAGCGTGTATGCCCAATATTTTGTGAAGTATATTCAGGCTATGCAGGCAAAGGGAATTACCATTGATGCGGTTACCGTGCAAAACGAACCCCAGCATGGAGGTAATAATCCCAGCATGGTGCTGTCTTCATCGGAAGAAGCCGAGTTTGTAAAAAACCACCTGGGCCCCGCTTTCCAAACGGCCGGGTTAAACACTAAAATAATTATATGGGACCACAACTGCGACAATCCGGGTTACCCAATGGCTATTCTTGCGGATGCACAGGCTTATCCTTTTATTGACGGCTCTGCATTTCACCTTTACGCCGGAGATATATCCGCCCTTTCAACGGTTCACAATGCCTATCCGGATAAAAATGTGTATTTCACGGAACAATGGACAAGCTCTGCAGGTAGTTTCGATGGCGACCTGAAGTGGCATATTAAAAACGTAATCATCGGATCGATGCGCAACTGGTCTAAAATTGCCCTGGAATGGAACCTGGCCAACGACCCATCTTTTGGTCCGCACACCCCCGGGGGCTGTACCCAGTGCAAAGGGGCATTAACCATTTCCGGGTCTTCTGTCATGAAAAATGTTGCTTATTACATCATCGGCCAGATTAGCAAATTTGTTCCCCCGGGATCTGTAAGAATATCCAGTAACCTCGTAAACAACCTTCCTAATGTGGCATTTAAAAGGCCCGATGGAAAAAAAGTGTTAGTGGTTCTTAATGAAAGCACCTCCGCAAAATCGTTTAGTATTAATTATAAAGGCAAATACGTGCAAACCTCCCTTAACCCGGGATGTGCTGCCACCTATATTTGGTAAACTGTAAATCCCTCTTGCTTATGTACACCATTAAGCCATTACTATGCTCCCTTGCCATTCTTTTTTTGCTTGTTCCTGCAAAAAAGAGGCATTCAAAAACAACCCCACCCGCAGAAAGCTTTGTAAATACCAGCGTTTCTTCAACTCAAAATGGAGGGGATAAGCTGATTGTTTATACCACGGCAGACAATAGCAACCTTCGCTTAACCCTTACCGATACTTTGTCTTTTTTTGAGAAAGGGCAGCCAACTGAAAGGGAAGTTGTTGTTTTTGTAGATCCTTCTAAAACATTCCAAACCTATATTGGTACCGGAGGTGCAATAACCGACGCCTCTGCCGAAACATATTTCAAGCTCCCCAAAGAAAAACAAAGAGAAATTATCAATGCCTATTTCGATAAAGACAAAGGCATTGGCTACTCAATTGTTCGTACTAATATCAACAGTTGCGATTTCAGCTCCGATATGTACACTTATGTACAGGATAATGACAAATCACTAAAAACCTTCAACATTGCCCACGATTTAAAATATAAAATCCCCTGTATTAAAGATGCGCTGAAAACAGCAGGAGGAAAGCTGACCGTTTTTGCCAGCCCCTGGAGCCCTCCGGCCTGGATGAAAGACAACAACAATATGCTCCACGGCGGACACCTGAAACCTGAGTTTTTTGACAGTTGGGCTACATACTATACAAAATTTATTAAGGCGTATGAAAAAAGCGGAATCCCAATCTGGGGTATTTCTATCCAGAACGAACCCATGGCCACCCAAATTTGGGAAAGTTGTATTTACTCGGCTGAGCAAGAACGTGATTTTCTGAAATACCACCTCGGCCCCATTATGGAAAAAGAAGGATTGAAAGATAAAAAGATCATTGCCTGGGATCATAACCGCGACCTGATCTATCAACGGGCAGAAACCTACCTCAACGACCCCGTAGCCGCAAAATATATATGGGGAATTGGATTTCACTGGTACGAAGACTGGAGTGGAGGCACCCCTATGTACGATAATCTGCGACGTGTTTATGAAGCTTTTCCTGATAAGAAACTCTTCTTCACCGAAGGTTGTGCCGAAAGTTTTGATTCAACACGGTATAACGCCTGGAGCCTGGGAGAAGAATACGGCCGTTCTATGATCCATGACTTTAACAACGGGATGGTAGGCTTTACCGATTGGAATATATTGTTGGATGAGAAAGGAGGGCCAAACCATGTGGGCAATTTTTGTTTTGCGCCGGTGCATGCCGATACCCGCACCGGCAATTTGATTTACACGAATGCCTATTATTATATTGGCCATTTTTCAAAATTTATTCAACCGGGTGCAAAACGGGTTATTGCAAGCCCCAGCCGCAGCCAGTTGCTTTCCACCGCATTTAAAAATAAAGATGGGAAAACAGTTACCATTGTAATGAACCAATCCGATAAGGATACGCCCTACTTTGTTTGGGTAAATGGTAAGGCGGCGGAATTAAATTCTCCCGCACATTCAATTCAAACCATAATATTCTAAAATTGAAAAATATTTTTCGGTGGATTGGATGGATTGTTTGCCTGGTTTCGGCACTTAATGCCTGTAAGAAATCGGACAAAACGCCTGTAATCCCACCGGAAGATTTGACTCAGTTAATTATTCAACAGGCCAGGCTGGATGGAACTGAACTTAATTCAGCCATAATGTATAACGTAAGGTTCTCCCCTGTTCTTACGTTTAGATTAAATAAACCGGTTGACCGTACCTCTGTCAATTCCGGGGTCTGGTTAAAAGAAAATGGAAGCACAAATGTGCCGGTAAATGTTACATTCTCAAATGGCGACAGTACCCTGCTTCTTTCGCCAACAACCAACCTGAACCCAATATCCAGGTACCAGGTATCTGTAACTGCCGCTTTAAAATCTGTTTCAGGAAAACCGTTGAACAGCGCCTTCTCTGCTGCCTTTATTACCCGGATTGATAGTACCAATAAATTTCCTGTGATAAGCGATGACGCCTTGCTTACAAAGCTGCAACAACAGACATTTAAATATTTCTGGGACTTTGGTCACCCGGTTAGTGGCATGGCAAGGGAACGCAATAATTCGGGCGAAACGGTTACAACCGGGGGTTCCGGTTTTGGCCTTATGGCAATAATTGTTGGCGTTAACCGGAGTTTCATTACCCGGGCCCAGGGGTTATCAAGGATTCAAACCATCGTATCCTTTTTAAAGAATACAGCACAACGATTTCATGGGGCCTATCCTCATTGGATGAACGGTACAACTGGATCGGTAATTCCTTTTAGCGTAAATGACGATGGCGCCGACCTGGTGGAAACTTCTTTTTTGATGCAAGGGTTAATTTGCGCCAGGCAATATTTTAATTTGCCGGATGCAGACGAGTCAGCACTACGAGCAGATATTAATTCTATTTTAAATAATGTGGAATGGGACTGGTTTCGGAAGGGAGGCGAAGATGTGTTATACTGGCACTGGAGCCCCAATGCCGGGTGGGCCATGAATATGCCAATCAGAGGGTATAACGAAGCGCTGATTACTTATGTGTTGGCTGCTTCTTCGGCCACACACCCGATCCCACAACAAGTGTACACTGCGGGATGGGCTAATAATGGGACTATTGTTAACGGGCAATCGTACTACGGGTATCAATTACCGTTAGGTGAGGCAAATGGCGGCCCCCTATTTTTTGCGCATTATTCCTTTTTAGGAATGGACCCCCGGGGCCTCATCGATACGTATGGCAATTACTGGACACAGAATGTGAATCAAACTCAAATTAATCGCGCCTATTGCATCGCCAATCCGCTTAACCGGTATGGGTACAGCAGCCAATGCTGGGGACTAACAGCAAGTGATATCCCGAATGGATACTCAGCCAGCTCGCCCAATAATGATTTAGGCGTAATTGCTCCTACGGCAGCCATATCTTCTTTTCCTTATACCCCCACCGAATCAATGGATGCACTCAAATTTTTTTACTATAAACTGGGAGATAAGCTTTGGGGCGAATATGGATTTTATGATGCATTTTCCCTGAAAGATGCCTGGTTTGCCAATTCAACACTCGCCATCGATCAGGGACCCATAATTGTGATGATAGAAAATTACCGTACCCAATTATTATGGAATCTGTTTACCAGTGCGCCTGATGTAGTAGCCGGAATGCAAAACCTGGGTTTTACAGCTCCTTATCTTTAACCCGTAAATTGCTGCAATGAGAAAAAGTATTTTCATGCTGATGGTTTCCTTTCTTTTTGCCCTTGGCTTATTTGCTCAAAAACAAGAGACACGAAAAGAAGTTTCACGCCCGTTAAATTTATCTGATAGCGCATTGCTTGATTTGGTTCAGAAACAAACCTTTACCTATTTCTGGGATTTTGCTCATCCGGTGAGCGGGATGGCAAGAGAGCGTACCAATACGGAGAATTATGGCCACGAAACGGTAACCACGGGAGGTACTGGTTTTGGGGTGATGGGCCTGGTAGTAGCCGTTGAACGCGGTTGGGTAGGACGCGACACGGCCGCCCGGTTTCTTAGAAAAATGGTCAGCTTTTTATTAAAAGCAGATGCCTACCATGGTGCTTTTCCTCATTGGATGAATGGAACAACTGGTAAAACAATTCGATTTAGCAGAAAAGACGACGGCGCCGATCTGGTAGAAACTTCTTTCCTCCTCCAGGGGCTTTTAGTGGCAAGGCAATATTTTCAACAGGATAACCCCGTAGAAAATGAATTGCGTGGAAAAATTACCCGTATTTGGAATGACATCGAATGGAACTGGTTTACCAACGGAGGGCAAGAAGTAATTTATTGGCATTGGAGCCCTAATAATGGGTGGGCCATGAATTTTCCCATTCGGGGTTTTAATGAATGCCTCATGGTATATGTTCTGGCGGCATCAGCACCGGAAAAATATACCGTTTCCCCGGATGTGTATCACAATGGTTGGGTGCAAAGCAGCTTTTTTAATAATGGAAAGAAATTTTACGGTCATACCTTACCGTTAGGATTTGATTATGGCGGGCCCTTGTTTTTTTCGCAATATTCATTCCTGGGACTTGATCCCCGTGGATTGAAAGACCGCTATGCCGATTACTGGGAACAAAACCTGGCCCATACGCTGATAAACCACGACTATTGTGTGGATAATCCCAAAAAATTTAAAGGGTATGGCGAAAATTCCTGGGGACTGTCTGCTTGTGATACCTATAATGGTTATAATGCTTTTTCGCCCACGAACGATGACGGAACTATTACACCTACCGCCGCATTAAGTGCTTTCCCTTATACCCCGGCGTATTCTATGAAAGCGCTCAAACATTATTATTACGATTTGGGTGATCGCCTGTGGGGTAACTTTGGGTTTAGAGATGCCTTTAATGAAACGCATAACTGGTTTGCGAAAAGTAACCTGGCTATCGATCAGGGACCCATTGTAGTGATGATTGAAAATTACCGAACTGGCCTGATATGGAAATTATTTATGAGCAGCCCCGAAATCCAACACGGTCTTAAACGCCTCGGGTTTACCAGCCCCTGGATTAAATAATTTGTATGAAAAAGTACCTCTTTTTATTGGTCCTTCTTTCAACGGCATGCCTGATTTATGCCCAGGAGTACGAGTATAATTATTCGTTCTTTAGCAATAGCGGGATGCCCGACGATTATTTTTTTAGCCGGACAGATAATGAAAATGGATCCTTTTTATTGAACCGCAAATTCAGGTTGTTGGTAAACAACCGGAAATTCCATTCGCCCGGAAATTCACTTGAAATTTCCTATATCAACTCAAAATCCGGTGATTGGAGGGCTGCTGTTTATCATCAACCGGTAAGGGGTGTTGATCAATTTAAACCGGCCAACTATTTTTCCTGCTGGATCCTCAAATCTATGCCAGATACGGTAAGTTTCGGCCTCCCGGCTGTCCGCTTTATGTTTTCAGACAGCAGCCTTTCGGAAAAAATTTTACTTCCGGATACAAAAGGAAATATCTGGGAACAGGTTACGGTACCTACGGCCGGGATTAAGGAATTCAATCCATTTAATCCATCCAATGTAATTGCTGTTGTTTTTTGTCAACCCTATAAAGAGAATGGAAAATTTCGAACTATTTACGTGGATGATATTGAGTTTATACAATACCGGAATCCGGATGCTATTGCTGAAAAACCTATTCTTAATGCCGCCCGAGGGTATTGGAAACATGTGGATATTGATTGGAAGCTTCCAACCGACAAAAATATTCGCTGTATTAAAATTTATCGGTCCGAAGATGGGATAAACTTTAACGCAGTTGGCATTCAGGAGCCCTTTATTCCCCGTTATTCCGATTTTACGGGAGAAACCAATAAGAAATATGAGTACAAAATAGCTTTCCTGAATTATAATTACATGGAGGGCCCTCCATCGGTAACGGTATCTGCGAGCACCAGACGGATGAGTGACGAAGAGCTATTGACTATGGTACAGGAAGCCTGTTTTCGGTATTATTGGGATGGAGCCGAGAAAGTAAGCGGGCTGGCAAAGGAAAATATTCCCGGACGCCAAAATATGGTGGCTACCGGAGCTTCCGGATTTGGAATCATGGCCCTACTTGTAGGGACACAAAGGAAATTTATTTCGCGTGATGAAGCCGTTGATCGCTTCGATCAAATTCTAAATTTCCTGACTCGGGCCGATCGCTTTCATGGGGCCTATTCTCATTTCGTAAACGGAGTTACAGGAAACGTACAGGATTTTTTCGGACCAAAAGATAATGGAGCTGATTTAGTGGAAACCTCCTTCCTTTTTGAAGGATTGCTTGCTGCCAAACAATTTTTTGACCGGGACAATCCAAAGGAAGCATCAATCCGTAACCGAATACAATCCTTGTGGGAAGGGGTGGAATGGGATTGGTTTAAGCAGACTCCGGATAGCAAATTTCTTTATTGGCATTGGTCGCCCGATAAAGGCTGGATCATTAACCATAAACTGATTGGCTGGAATGAAACCATGGTCACCTACCTGCTGGCCATTGCTTCTCCAACGCATCCTGTTCCGGCATCCATGTATTACTCAGGCTGGGCAAACCAGGATTCCACCGGACAGCAATACCGCATCGCATGGGGCGGCACTAAAGAGGGTTCAATGTATAACAACGGGAATACCTATTACGGGTATAAATTGGATGTAGGGGTTTCAGACGGCGGGCCGCTGTTTTTTACCCATTATTCTTATATGGGTTATGACCCTAAAGCTATCACCGACGCATACACGAATTATTTCCGGAATAATCAAAAGATTGCACAAATCAATTGGAAATATTGTGCGGAAAATATCAATCATTTCAAAGGCTATAGCGACAGTTCCTGGGGATTATCTGCTTCCGACGGCCCCTATCATTATAGTGCTGACGAACCCGTCAAATGGCGCGATCTCGGGAAAATAACACCTACTGCTGCACTCTCCTCCTTTCCGTACACTCCCGAAGAATCCATACGGGCTTTAAAAACTTTTTATAATAAATATGGAAGTTTTCTTTGGGGAGAATACGGCTTCCGGGATGCATTTAATCTTAGCCAGAATTGGGTGGGCCCTGCCTATATGGGTTTAAACCAGGCGCCCATAACCGTGATGATCGAAAATTACCGCTCCGGGTTTATCTGGAAATTATTTATGAGCAACCCGGATGTAAAAGAAGGAATAAACAGGCTGAATACCGAGAGTACCAATCAGCGAAATAACCGGAGGTCTAATTAAATAAAGAAGATGAAGAAACTATTTCTGATATCGATTCTCATTATTGGTTGCGGAGTTATTTCTGTTGCCCAGCAATCAACCTATTGTAATCCTATTAATATCGATTATGGATATACGCCCATTCCCAATTTTGCTGAATGGGGGAAGCACCGCGCAACCGCCGATCCGGAAATTGTTAACTATAAAGGAGATTATTTTCTCTTCAGCACCAACCAGTGGGGGTACTGGTGGAGTCATGATATGCTGAACTGGCATTTTAATCCGCGGAAATTTTTACGCCCCTGGAATACCGGCTACGACGAACTTTGCGCTCCTGCGGTTGGAATAATTGGGGATACCATGTTGGTATTTGGTTCTACTTATACCAGCAATTTCAGTATTTGGATGAGTACCGATCCAAAAAATAATAGCTGGAAACCATTGGTAGATTCTTTTGCCATTGGTGGCTGGGACCCAGCCTTTTTTACGGATGAAAAGACCGGACGGCTGTATATGTACAATGGAAGCAGCAACCGTTACCCCATATATGGAGTGGAGTTGAACCGTAAAACCATGGATCCAATAGGAGCTCGAAAAGAAATGTATTTTCTCGAAGACTGGCGCTATGGATGGCAGCGTTTTGGTGAATACCTTGATAATACTTTTTTGGATCCCTTTATTGAAGGAGCGCACATGACTCAGTTTGGAGATAAATATTATTTACAATACGGGGCACCCGGCACCGAATTTAGCGGATATGCGGATGGGGTACTGGTTGGAACTTCAGCACTTGGTCCGTTTGAACCCCAATCTGATCCACTGAGCATGAAGGCCGGAGGGTTTGCCAGGGGCGCTGGCCACGGAGGAACTTTTCGGGATAACTGGAAAAATTATTGGCATGTGAGTACGATATCCATCAGTGTAAAGAATAATTTTGAACGGCGCATCGGTATTTGGCCGGCTGGGTTTGATGAAGATGGCATGATGTACTGCAATACCGCTTTTGGCGATTATCCTCACTATATCCCTTCAGAGAATTCCCGGAAAGACAATACTCCAAATGGGAATAATAGTTTTACCGGGTGGATGTTGCTGAATTATAAGAAACCGGTTATCGTTTCCTCCACTTTAAATGCGTTTAATGCAAACAATGCCGTGGATGAAAGTATAAAAACCTATTGGAGCGCCAAGACCGGAGGTAAGGGAGAATGGATACAATCTGACCTGGGAGGCGTTTCTTCCGTAAATGCCATCCAGATTAACTATGCCGACCAGGATGCGGAATTCCTTGGAAAGCAAACTGGCACCTTTCACCAGTATAAACTATATTCGTCTATGGATGGCCGTAATTGGAATCTGTTAGTGGATAAAAGCCGGAATAAAACAGATATACCCCACGATTATGTGGAACTCGAGCGTCCGGTGCAGGCCCGGTTTATTAAACTCGAGAATATACACATGCCCACCGGTAAATTTGCCATTAGCGGGTTAAGGGTATTTGGAAAGGGCCCTGGCGAAAAGCCATCTAAAGTAAAACAACTGATTGTGCTGCGCACGGAAAAGGATAAACGCAGCGCCTGGGTTAAATGGAGTCCCGATGAAAATGCCTGGGCATGGAACCTTTACTATGGAACTTCTCCGGACAAATTGTATACCTGTATTATGATACATGATGTGAATGAATACTGGCTAAAAACTATGGATAGTAAGAAGCCTTATTATTTTGCGATTGAGGCTATTAATGAAAATGGCGTATCGGAACGTACGGAAACTATTAAAGTTGATTGATATGAAAAAATTGGGAATCATTCTTTTTCTGTTTTCTTTTTTACCGGCGATAGCCCAAAAGACGCCATTTGCGGATGAAATTTCGGCATTTAAGAAACAAGACAGCCTGTACCCGGTTAAGGCAAAACAAATTTTATTTATTGGAAGTTCTTCTTTTAGAATGTGGACAAATGTGCAACAGGAGTTTAAAGATTACCCCGTTATTAACCGGGGGTTCGGCGGTAGTACGTTGCCAGATCTTATTTATTATGCCAGGGATATCATTTTCCCGTACGATCCCAAACAAATTGTAATCTACTGCGGAGATAATGATCTGGCATCATCCGATACGGTAACTTCCATGATCGTACTTAAAAGATTTCAGACACTTTTTAAGACCATCCGGGAACGATTGCCTCAAGTATCTATTGTATTTGTATCAATAAAGCCAAGTCCGAGCCGCGCCAGATTAGTGGAGGAGATGCAAAATGCCAATGCATTAATAAAAGCATTCCTTGCGGGACAGCCCAATACCGGATTTGTGGATGTGTTTGATAAAATGATAAGAAAGGGTAAAATTAGAAAAGACCTGTTTCGTGACGATATGCTCCACATGAACGCTAAAGGCTATGCTATTTGGCGGAAATCCATTAAACCTTATTTATTGAAGTAGAAAACAATTCATTATGAAGAGAATTATTGCGCCCCTTTTTTTGCTATTGTGCGTTCAAGTTAGTGCCCAAAAGAAAACTGCCGAAGCGGATGCGAAAATGAATCAGTTCGTTTCAGCATTAATGCAGAAAATGACCGTGGATGAAAAGATTGGACAGTTAAATCTGCCGGGCGCCGGCGATATTGTTACCGGCCAGGCTTCCAATTCTGATATAGGGAAAAAAATCCGGGATGGCCATGTGGGTGGGCTCTTTAATATAAAGGGAGTTGATAAAATTAGGGAAGTGCAACGGGTTGCTGTAGAACAAACCCGGCTAAAGATTCCCATGATTTTTGGTATGGATGTAATCCATGGCTATCAAACCACCTTCCCGATTCCTCTTGCCCTGGCATGTACCTGGGACATGAATTTGATTGAACAGTCGGCGCGGATAGCTGCCACCGAAGCCAGTGCGGATGGAATTGGCTGGACCTTTTCCCCCATGGTTGACATTTGTCGTGACCCGCGCTGGGGGCGTATTGCCGAGGGAAGCGGGGAAGACCCCTTTTTGGGATCCGAAATTGCAAAAGCGATGGTTCGAGGTTACCAGGGCAACCTTAACCAGGACAATAATATATTGTCTTGCGTAAAACATTTTGCCCTCTATGGGGCAGCAGAGGCCGGCCGGGATTATAATACCGCTAATATGGACAGAGAACGTATGTTTAACGATTATCTTCCTCCTTTTAAAGCGGCAGTTGATGCAGGGGTAGGCAGTGTAATGGCTTCTTTTAATGACGTGGAAGGAGTACCGGCAACGGGTAATCGCTTTCTACTTACCGACGTATTGCGTAAGAAATGGGGCTTTAAGGGGTTTGTAGTTTCAGATTATACAGGGATTAATGAAATGATAGCGCATGGTATGGGAAATTTACAACAGGTTTCTGCCCTGGCCTTAAATGCCGGATTGGATATGGATATGGTGGGTGAAGGCTTCTTAACCACCCTAAAAAAATCCTTGAAGGAAGGAAAAATAACCCAAAAACAAATTGATGATGCCTGCCGGCTGGTGCTTGAGGCAAAATATAAACTCGGACTGTTTAATAACCCCTATAAATTTTGTAATAAGAAAAGATCGGAAACAGAAATTTATACACCTGAGCATATACGGGCTGCCCGGACAATTGCCGCCGAATCTTTTGTATTGTTAAAAAATGATAACCAACTGCTGCCTATAAAAAAAACCGGTACTATTGCTTTAATAGGCCCTTTGGGGAATAACAGGAATAACATGGCCGGAACCTGGAGTGTGGCAACCGATTTTAATAAATGTATTTCCGTAAAGGAAGGGTTGGAGAAAGCGGTTGGCAGTAAGGCTCAAATTATTTTTGCCCAGGGATCGAACCTGATGTACGATTCTGTTTACCAGAAAAATGCCACTATGTTTGGCAGGGAAATACCATGGGGTGATGATGCCGCACTATTAAAAGAAGCATTGGACGTAGCTGAAAAGTCGGATATTATTGTGGCTGCTTTAGGAGAAGCTTCGGAAATGACCGGGGAATCCTCGAGTCGTACCGATCTTGACATCCCAGATGCGCAAAAAGATTTACTGAAGGCCCTGCTTAAGACCGGAAAGCCGGTGGTGCTGGTTTTATTTACCGGGAGGCCCCTAACCATTAAATGGGAAAGTGAACACGTGCCTGCCATTCTTAATGTTTGGTTTGGCGGATCAGAAACGGGGAATGCCATTGCTGATGTATTGTTTGGAGATGTTAATCCATCCGGAAAACTGACTACTACTTTTCCTCAAAATGTAGGACAAATTCCCATTTATTATGCACATAAAAACACCGGCAGGCCCGTCAGTAAAGGAACGAGTTTTGAAAAATTTACCTCCAACTATCTGGATGTGTCGAATTTCCCTGTTTATCCTTTTGGATTTGGATTGAGCTACACCAGCTTTAGCTATGGAGAGGTAAAACTCAGCAACAGGAACCCCAGAGGAAATACAAGTATTCGGGCAAGCATTACCGTTACGAATACGGGAACCCGGACAGGAAAAGAAGTAGTTCAGTTATATATCCGCGATATGGTAGCTTCCATCACGCGTCCGGTAAAAGAGTTGAAAGGATTCCAAAAGATTGAATTAGGTCCGGGTGAGAGCCGCGAAGTGACCTTCCAAATCACACCTGAACTTTTGAAATTTTATAAACCTGCTCCGGATTGTAATTCCATGAAGTATGATTGGGAGCCGGGTGAATTCCAAATAATGATTGGAGGAAATTCGGCGGAGGTGAAAATGCAGACCCTGGATTGGAAAAAATGATTTATTGGAGGGCTGTTCGAAGACGTGTTGATGAAATGGGGTAAGCTGAAGCGGTTCCTTACAGTTGAAGGGCTGCCGGATGGGAGTTGCCCTTTTTGGCTTTGCCAAAAAGGGCAATCGGACAGCCGGAATTGCTGCCGGGTCCTGATCCTTTGCTACATAGCCCCCATTTTTTCGCCGTATTTTTATAATGGATGCCAGCGGAAAACCCGGGTATAATTATTATTTTTTTCTATGAGTAAACTTAAGAATATCATCTTCGACCTGGGGGCCGTTTTGCTGGATATTGATTATGATAAAACCGCCAGGGCCTTTCACCAATTGGGTTATACAAATTTCGAAGAAATGTATTCGAAATTTAAAGGAAATAATATTTTCAATGACTTTGAAACCGGCCACATCAGTAATCCGGAGTTTTATAAGTATATGTTAGAAGCGGGCAATGGGCTGATTACGGAAATGGATATACGAAATGCATGGAATAGCATGTTGTTGGATTTCAGAGTGGGTAGTATTCGATATTTACCGGAACTTTCACAACGATTCCGGATTTTCCTCTTGAGCAATACCAATGCCGTCCACCAGGTGGCATTTGAAAATAAGTTCCTTGCGCAAATCGGTAGCCGGCCCCTGAGGGAATATTTCACCCAGGCTTATTTCTCGCACGAAATTGGGTTCCGAAAACCGGATGCCGCAATTTTCGAATTTGTACTGGCCGATGCCGCAATTGCGGCCGAAGAAACTTTATTTGTGGATGATATACCCGCTAACACGGAAGTGGCAAGAGGGCTAGGGTTCCACATCCATACGCTGTTGCCCGGAGAAAGAATCGAAAACCTGGATTACGATTTAATTTCTTCGTAGTCGATATAATCTTCGGATGCCGGTTTGTGAGCTTTGGGTTGCTGCTGGTGCGATTGAAATGAGGGATTATTTACATTTTGCTGTTGGTTCATTTTTTGATTCATCTCATCCACCTTTGTTTTTATTTGTTTACTGGTGCGGTAGATAGGGATAATAAAATCAAAAATCAGTTTATAAACGAGGTAGATCACGAATAACTCAAATAGTAGGCGCAAAATGTTCATGGAGCAAAGTTATAGAGGCCGCATAAACCCGGCTGTTAATTTTTACAGTGGAAGAAATTCCAATTTTGCGGAAAATCTTTTATAACCTATATTTGCAGCGGAAAAAGAGAGACAGAAGGGAGCCGGTGGTTCCCTTCTTCTTTTATAAGCTCCGATGAGTACGAACGAAAAGATAGAGATAATCCGCAACTTAACTGAATCGCTTTTAGAGCCAGATACTTTTTTGGTGGATATTAAAATTAAACCTACCAACAATATAAAAGTATATCTCGATGCAGATCAGGGACTTGCAATTGAAAAGTGCATCCGGATAAACCGCTCATTATATAAGGTGTTGGAAGAAAAGGCGGTTTTTGAGGATGGCGATTTCTCTTTAGAGGTTTCGAGTCCGGGTATTGACCAGCCCTTAAAATTGCACCGGCAATATGTTAAAAACCAGGGCAGAAACCTGGATGTTTCCCTGTTAGATAACACGGTTAAGTCAGGCAAACTGCTTGCCGTTTCGGAGGAGGCTATTTCTTTGGAATACACGGAAGGTAAAGGGAAGAAGGCGGAGGTTATCCGTGTTGAAATTCCCTTTAGTGAGATTAAACAAGCGAGTGTTCAAATTAAATTTTAAATAATAACCAAACTCCCCCACCGGCGGGGTAATCGGATGCCGGAATGTATATGGCAAGCATCAACTTAATCGATTCCTTTCAGGAATTTAAAGACGCAGAAAACATCGATCGGCCTACGTTGATGAGGGTTATGGAAGATGTATTTAAAACCCTTATCCGGAAAAAATATGGCAGCGATGAATGCTTTGATGTGATTATTAACGACCAAAAAGGGGATCTGGAAATTTTCCGCAGGCGTACTATTGTAGAAAATGATGACTTATATAACACCCTTACTGAGATTGAATATAAGGATGCCATCAAAATTGAGCCTGATTACCAGGTAGGAGAAGAGCTTTATGAGGAAGTGGATATTCAAAAGGAATTTGGGCGCAGGGCCATTCTTGCAGGAAAGCAGACGCTTGCGGCCCGCATCAATGATTTGAAGAAGAATATTCTTATTAAAAAATATGAAGACCGGGTAGGTGAAATCGTAAATGGTGAAGTGTACCAGGTTTGGAGAAAAGAAATTTTAATTCTGGATGAAGACGGCAACGAAATGCTGTTGCCCAAATCGGAACAGATCCCAACCGACTATTTTAAAAAGGGAGAAACTATTCGTGCGGTTGTAAAAAAGGTAGAGCTAAAAAATAACCAGGCGGTAATCATCCTCTCCCGCACCAGTCCGATGTTCCTCGAAAAACTCCTCGAAATTGAAGTTCCTGAAATTTTCGATGGCCTTATTGTAGTGAAGAAAATTGTACGCGAGCCGGGTGAAAGGGCTAAGGTGGCAGTAGAAAGCTACGACGATCGCATCGATCCGGTTGGTGCCTGCGTGGGGATGAAGGGGAGCCGCATTCATGGTATTGTTCGCGAATTAAAGAATGAAAATATTGATGTCATTAATTGGACTACCAATACCCAGTTGCTGATCCAACGTTCGCTTACACCGGCAAAAATTACCAGTATTGAAATGGATACTGAAAAGAAGCATGCCAATGTGTATCTCAAGCCCGACCAGGTATCGCTGGCTATTGGCCGCCGGGGTGTAAATATTAAACTGGCCTGTGAGCTTACGGGGTATGAATTGGATGTATTCAGAGATAATGAAGGCGAGGAAGAAGACTTCGATATCAGCATCGAAGAGTTTGCAGATGAAATTGAAGGTTGGGTGATTGATGAATTCAAACGGATTGGCTGCGATACCGCCCGTTCGGTACTCGACCTTACACCGGAAGAACTGGAAAGGCGTACCGACCTGGAAAAGGAGACCATCCTCGATGTGAGGCGCATTCTCCAGGAAGAATTCGACAAGGAATAACCGGAAATGGTTTGTAGATTTAGATCAGGAAGAAGAACAAAGATTAATGAAAAGTAATCCCGCTGAAATCGCGGGATGATATAAAAAGAATGTCAGAAGTAAATACACCCAGGTTGATGGCCGCGGCCAAGGAATTTAACATCGGTACCAACACACTGATTGATTTCCTTGTGTCTAAGAACTTCAATGGCGACGATTTGAAGCCTACCTCGAAACTTTCGGAAGAAATGTATCGTGTGCTGCAGTCTGAATTCCAACAGGATAAGGCAGCAAAGCAGAAAGCAGAAATGATTGACCTGCCAAAAGGAGCCGGCGAAGTAAAACGGAAAAAAGACGAGGAAGATTTGTCGATCCGTAAAAAGGAAGAAAAACCGAAAGCAAAAGAAAAAGAAAAGGAACCCGAACCCGCTCCGGAAGTAAAACCCGAAGAACCGGTTGCCAAGCCGGTTGCCGAAGTAGAAGATTCGGTGGTTTCAAAAATTGATGCACCGGCTATTGAACAACCCAAGGTGATTGACAAGATTGATCTTTCTGCCATTGATTCATCAACCAGGCCAAAGAAAAAAACAAAAAAGGCGGCAGAAAAAGAACAAGAAGCGCCGGTGCCAGAACTGCCCAAAGATGAGAAACCGGCTGCTGCCCCGGTAACTGCAGTACCAATTAAAGAAAAAGCACCCGAAGTTCCGGAGGCTCCTCAGATTGAGAATATACAGGCTGCAAAATTAACCGGCCCTAAAATTTTAGGAAAAATTGAATTGCCTGCTGATAGCGATACCCGGCCCAAAAAAGATGCAGAGGATAAGCGTAAACGCAAGCGGATTCCAATCGATAAAAAGACGGATGGAAAAACAGGCGCACCCCAAAGAGGTGTTCGCCCCATTGCCGATCCCCGGGATAACAGAAGGGGTGGAGGAGGCCCCGGTGGAAACCGCCAGGGCGGAGGTCGTCACCATCAGCAGGATAATCGCAGACAGGATAAAGTAATTGATGAGAAGGAAATTCAGGAAAAACTGAAACAAACACAGGCAAAACTTGCCGGTGCCGGTGGACGGGGAAAAAGTTTGAAAGCCAAACACCGCCGGGCAAGGCGCGAAGAGTTGGCGGAACAAATGGGAGCCGAAGGAGCAGAAAATAATAAACTGCAGGTTACCGAATTTATTTCGGTGAGCGAACTCGCCAACCTCATGGATGTAAGTTTTGCAGATGTGATCAGTAAGTGTATGAACCTGGGTATCATGGTTTCGATCAATCAACGGCTTGAGGCGGATGTGATTGAATTAGTGGCCGGAGAATTTGGATTTGATGTGGAATTTATTGGTGTGGATGACGCTGCCGAAATGCATGAAGAAGAGGAAGAGGATGCTCCGGATGACCTTAAACCGAGAGCGCCCATTGTTACCATCATGGGACACGTGGATCATGGTAAAACCTCACTCCTCGATTATATCCGCAATACAAACGTAATTTCCGGGGAAGCAGGCGGTATTACGCAGCATATTGGAGCGTATGAAGTTAAAACCAAAGATAACCGGCGGATTACCTTTCTTGATACACCAGGCCACGAGGCCTTTACAGCTATGCGTGCCCGTGGTGCCAAGGTTACTGATATTGCAGTAATTGTGGTAGCGGCAGATGATGCGGTGATGCCTCAAACCCGGGAAGCTATTTCCCACTCCCAGGCTGCCAATGTACCCATGATCTTCGCCATTAACAAAATGGATAAGGAAGGGGCCAATCCTGAAAAAATTAAAGAACAACTTGCCGGGATGAACATCCTGGTGGAAAGTTGGGGTGGTAAATATCAAAGCCAGGAAATAAGCGCCAAGAAGGGTCAAAACGTTGATCTCCTGTTAGAAAAAATATTACTGGAAACAGACCTGCTTGAATTAAAAGCAAACCCAGGGCGGCATGCAAACGGTACCGTTATTGAAGCCTCACTCGATAAAGGCCGCGGTTATGTGGCTACCGTATTGGTTCAAAATGGTACATTGCGCCAGGGTGATATGATTGTTTCCGGCCAATATTTTGGGAAGGTAAAAGCGATGTATAACGAAAGGAACCAGCGTCTCGATGAAGCGCCTCCATCTACCCCGGTTCTTATCCTGGGTTTGAATGGGGCCCCTCAGGCCGGTGAAACCTTTAAGGTGTATGAAGATGAATCCATTGCCCGGGAAATGGCCAACAAACGCGGACAAATTCTCCGTGAACAAGGCATGCGGGCAAAGAAACACATCACCCTCGATGAAATTGGCCGCCGCCTTGCACTGGGCAATTTTAAAGAGCTGAATGTTATTATTAAAGGGGATGTGGATGGATCTGTTGAAGCATTGAGCGATTCATTACAAAAACTAAGTACCGAAGAAATTGTAGTTCGGGTTATCCATAAAGGGGTGGGGGCAATTACCGAAAGTGATGTAACCCTTGCCAACGCATCAGATGCCATCATTATCGGATTTAACGTTCGCCCTTCTATCCAGGCAAACAGACTGGCCCAGGCAGAATCCATCGAAATCAAAACCTATTCCATCATCTATAATGCCATCGAAGAAATTAAGAGCGCTATGGAAGGGATGCTTGAACCAAGTGTGGAAGATAAGGTAGTGGCAAATGTGGAAATACGTGAAACCTATAAGTTCGATAAGGCTACGGTTGCCGGTTGTTTTGTGTTAGATGGTAAAATTGCAAGAAACAACAAGATCCGGCTCGTTCGCGATGGTATCGTAATATTTACCGGAGAATTGGCAAGCCTTAAGCGGTATAAAGATGATGTGAAAGAAGTGGCCTCTAATATGGAGTGTGGGCTTACCATTAAAAACTATAATGATATAAAGGTTGGCGATATTGTGGAAGCATTTGAAGAAACAGAAGTTCGCCGTTCATTATAATATTTACCAATCGCTGAAAACATTTCGGCGATTGGTATTGGTACAATTATTTGTTAAATGATGGCGGCATCCTAAGCAGCCGCGCCAGTGGATTTAATTTTACCGCCACGGTTCAAATTTTACCAGATGTTAAAAAGGACTTTTCTATTTTTTATGCTTGCCTTCGTTGCAGTGCCTGTTTTTGCGCAACCCCAAAAAGTGTTGGTTGATAAAATTGTTGGCGTTGTAGGCAACAAAATTGTTTTGAAGAGCGATATTGATAACAGCCTGCTCGATATGCAACGCCAGGGAATGGAATTGCCTCCCGATGCACGATGCCTCACCCTGGAACAATCCATGGGAATTAAAGCCCTTGTACTCCAGGCAGAAAAGGATTCGATTCCGGTTACCGATGAAGAAGTTGAAACAGACATTGATAATCAAATTCGCTACTTTATTTCTCAATATGGATCGAAAGATGAATTGGAGCGAGTGGCGGGCAAATCGGTGTACCAGCTAAAAGAAGATTTTAAAGAAGGCTTCCGCGATCGTAAACTGGCTGCCGCTATGCGAAACAAGATTGTGGAAGATGTAAAAATCACCCCCAACGAAGTAAAAGCTTATTTTGATAAAATTCCTGTAGATAGCCTTCCTCTCTATGAATCTGAAGTGGAAGTAGGGCAAATTGTAATTCATCCCAAGGCAAGCCGGGAAGCCGAATTGTATTGTATTGAACAATTGCAGGATTATAAAAAGCAAATCGAAAATGGAAAGTCGTTTGCGGCACTGGCGGCCCTGTACTCGGAAGACCCGGGTAGTAAAGATAAGGGCGGACAATATGAAATAAACCGCAGCCAGCGCGATCTGGATCCAACCTGGCTGGCAAAAGCATTCACCCTGAAAGAAGGACAGGTATCGAACCCATTCAAGACCCGGTTTGGCTATCATATTATCCAACTGGTTAGCCGCGCCGGTGATGAAGCGGTAGTTAGGCACATTTTGAAAGTTCCGCAGGTTACCCAGTACGAAAGCCGTGAATCCCTCGAAAAACTGGATACGGTGAGATCTAAATTAATTGCCGGCACCCTCACCTTTGGTGAGGCCGTAAACAGGTACAGCGATGATGAATCGAGTAAATTCACTGCCGGCATGTTGCAGGGTACAAATGGTACGTTTCTTACCATGGATCAGTTAGATGCCGGATTGGTTTCCATGATGAATAAAATGAAAGTAGGAGAGTATTCACAACCGGTAGAATATACGGATGATCGCGGCCGTAAAGCCGTACGGATTGTTTATCTGAAAACCCGAACCGAACCGCACCGCGAAAATCTAAAAGACGATTACAGCAAGATTGCTGCAAGAGCCCTGGAGGAAAAAAAAGAAGAGGTGCTCGAGCAATGGTTCGACAGGCAGATCAAAAATTATTATATCCGGGTAGATGATGAATATCGCGACTGCCCTCAAATGAAAAAGTGGTTTGAAGCCGCTGAATCATATTCAGGTTCCGCACATAAATAATTATTATTTAAACCTGGCGGGCGAAATTCATCTCCCGCTTTTTTGTTTCTCTTAATTAGGAACATTTGATAGAGAAGAAAAGTAAGTTAGCAAATGAAGAACTGGCTATACTAGTGGGTGTAGTGCAGAAGGACCAGGATGAAGTGCAGGTAAATGAATACCTTAATGAACTTTCATTCCTGGCCGAAACAGCCGGCGCCAAAACCATAAAGCGATTTACCCAAAAACTAACCCACCCGGATAGCCGCACCTTTGTGGGAAAGGGTAAATTGGAAGAAATAAAGAAGTTTATTCTTCATCGTGGAAATATTTCCATCGTCATTTTTGATGACGAACTTACCGGCTCGCAAATCCAGAATATTGAAAAGGAACTGGGTACTAAAACCATCGACAGGAGCGACCTGATCCTCGATATTTTTGCCAGCCGCGCAAAAACGGCACAGGCAAAAACCCAGGTGGAACTTGCCCAATATCAATACCTGCTTCCCCGGCTCAAAGGCATGTGGAAGCATCTCGAAAGACAGGGTGGCGGCGTAGGTACGCGTGGCCCGGGTGAAACAGAAATTGAAACCGACCGCCGTATTGTTAAAGATAAAATCAGCCTCTTACGCCAACGGTTACGCGAAATTGATAGACAGGCATTTACCCAACGAAAGGAACGTGGCGAGTTTATCCGGGTTGCCCTGGTTGGATATACAAACGTGGGAAAATCCACCCTGATGACACTGCTCAGTAAGAGCGAAGTTTTTGCTGAGAATAAATTGTTTGCAACGCTCGATACTACAACCCGTAAAGTGGTTTTTGAACAAACTCCTTTTTTACTGAGTGATACCGTTGGCTTTATCCGTAAACTTCCCCATCATCTGGTGGAAAGTTTTAAAAGCACCCTCGATGAAGTGCGTGAAGCAGACATCCTCCTGCACGTTGTTGATATTTCCCATACCCAGTACGAAGATCAGTTGAATGTAGTGAACAGAACACTTTCTGAAATAGGCTGTGGCGAAAAACCAACCATCACCATCTTTAATAAGATGGATTTGTACGAGAAGAATGTATTTGATGAATGGCTGGAGGCCGAAGTGAGACAGGAAATACTCAATGATTTAAAGCAACGCTGGGAGTTAGAAACCAAAGGGAACTGCGTTTTTGTAAGCGCATCTGAAAAAATGAATATCGATAAATTAAGGCAGACCATTTTATATAAGGTGCGCGACCTTTACCGCATCCGGTATCCCTATAAGGCAGAATATTTTTATTGAGTGATTTTATACCGGTCCGGCGGAAAAAACTTCCTTTCATTTTAACCTAAATATTTATTAAGTACGAATAAAATTACTTTAGGGAGAGAATTTTGCTTCGATATTTATCTCTCCTATTTTTACCCCCGGGGCGGGGGCAGCAACAGGCTTAAATTTTTTCCAATTTAAAACAACCTGATTTTTTTTGTAGCCCTAATAAACCGGATGCCATTTGTATCCGGGCTATTCATTCGTGCATTCGTGGCAAGGGTATTTTTATTCGTGCATTCGAGGCAATGGTATTTCATTCGTGCATTCGAGGCAATGGTATTTCATTCGTGCATTCGTGGCAATGGTATTTTTATTCGTGCACTTGTGGCAAGGGTATTTCAGTCGTGCATTCGAGGCTATGGTATTTCAGTCGTGCATTCGAGGCTATGGTATTTCATTCGTGCATTCGAGGCAATGGTATTTTCATTCGTGCATTCGTGGCAAGGGTATTTTTATTCGTGCACTTGTGGCATGGGTATTTCATTCGTGCATTCGTGGCAAGGGTATTATATTCGTGCATTCGTGGCAAGGGTATTTCATTCGTGCATTCGTGGCAAGGGTATTTTTATTCGTGCACTTGTGGCATGGGTATTATATTCGTGCATTCGTGGCAAGGGTATTTCATTCGTGCATTCGTGGCAATGGTATTTTTATTTGTGCACTTGTGGCAAGGGTATTTCATTCGTGCATTCGTGGCAAGGGTATTTCATTCGTGCATTCGTGGTAAGGGTGTTTCATTCGTGCATTCGTGGCAAGGGTATTTCATTCGTGGCCATAACCAATTTCCATAGTAGCCAAAAAAATTAGGTTTAAGTCAAACGGAAATTTCTTTAGTCAATTTTTTTTGTTTGAATTTTTTATGCGAATATTTTTACCCCCGGGGTGGGGGCAGCAACAGGCCCGACTTCTTTTTTATAATTGTCTAAACTTTATCGAGGATCATTTTCAGGAGCGAGTATAGATTTGCTACATGGTTAATGATCTCATTTGTGAACATTGAGTTCCATTCCTGCATTCATCCCATTGGTTTCCTACAGGTTCTGGCTCAACTCTTATATTTTTTCCAGCGCCTGTTGCAAGTCACTGATAATATCCTCAAAATTCTCTACTCCTACAGAGAGGCGAATCATTTTTTCGGTAATTGAAAATTTAATTCTGTCGTTTTCATCTACATCACTGTGTGTCATGGTAGCTGGGTGTTCTGCTAAACTTTCGGTACTGCCCAGGCTAACCGCCAGCTTAATCAATTTTAATGCATTCAGCGCTTTAAAAGCCTCCGCCTCCCCTCCTTTTACATCAAAAGAAATCATTCCACCATTTGTTAAGCATTGCTTTTGCTTTATTTGATACTGCTCGGTTCCTGGTATGAGGTTACCGGGGAAATATACTTTTTCCACCCGGGGATGAGTCGTTAAAAATGCCGCTACCTTATTTGCATTAGCCGATTGTACATCCATTCTGGGTTTTAATGTTTCGAGGCTTCGCAACAACAGCCAGCCAGTGTGCGGACTTGCCATGTTTCCCAGAAAGGTACGCATTGCTTTTACGCGTTTCAGTAAGGTTCTGCTACCTAAGCACGCACCTGCAATTATATCGCTGTGCCCGCCAATATATTTAGTGGCAGAGTATAAAACCAGGTTGGCTCCGTGCTTTAGCGGATGTTGCCATACCGGCCCCATATACGTATTATCTACTGCCAGTAATACTTCTTTTTCCGGAGTGGAAAAGTGTTTTGCTATTTCGGAGGTACTTTCAATATCAATTAAATCGTTGGTGGGATTGGCTGGTGTTTCTATATATATCAGGCTGAGTTTATCTGCCATCCCGCATTCTTTCACCAGATTTATAATTTTTTCTTTGCTGTCTCCCACGCTAAATTCCAGTACCCGGATATTGAATTTGATTAAGATTTTTTTAATGAAGTGATCACTCCCACCATAGAGGGGGCTGCTGATTAGCAACAGGTCGCCCGGATTTAAAAACTCGAGGAGCACCGTGGTTATGGCGGCCATTCCGCTTTCAAATACGGCGCAGTCTTCTGCCACATCCCATAGGGTTAACCTGTTTTCGAGTATTTCCAGATCGGGATTGTTAATGCGGCTGTATATTAGCCCGGGTTCTTCAGATTCCGCTCTGCTTCTTCGTCCGTACGCGATTTCAAAAAAGGCTTTGCCGGCCTCTGCATTTTTGAAGGCGAATGTGGAAGTCATGAAAATGGGACATTTTACTGACCCCTCCGACAGTTCGGGCTTAAAGCCGTACGACATCATTAAACTTTCCGGTTTCATATTTGTGATTTTTTATGGCAAATTTTTGTGACGATACATTTAACCGAATAGAAAATGCATCCCTATTTTTAAATGGACTGATTGCAGAGAAATCGTACGGTACTGAATCTTTTGTAACGCCTGGTTACGGCCACAAATTATTCCGAAACAAAGGTGGGTTGTTTTTCGGAGAATAAAAGGGGGAAACAGGGGTACCGCAATCTTTACTTAATCCTGAGACGGAGAACTTTTTATGGTAGCCCGGGTTATGAAATCTTCGCCAAACCGGTTTTTGATACTGTCAATTGCCTGGTAAAGGCTGATCATTTCCTGGGTATCGTCAAAAAGGTCTATTTGATAATTGCCTGGAATCAGGTTGGTAAACCGCACCCCAATTAGCCTTACCAGCATCCTACGGTCGTACAGACGGGAGAATAAATCTTTTACGGTTTTTAAGATGATGTGATCGGCGTTGCTGTAAGGGATGGCCTGTTGTTTGGTAAACGTCTCAAAATTGGCATACCGTAACTTGACGGTTATACAGCCCGTAAGTTTGTTTTGCGAACGCAGTTCAAAAGCAACCTTCTCCGTCATACGTACCAGCTCATTATTCAGCAGGGTGGTATCGATGGTATCCTGCTGAAATGTGTTTTCGGTGGAGATGGACTTTTGTTCGTGATATGGCACAACCGGCGTTTCATCGATACCGTTAGCTTTGTGGGACAGCTCAATACCGCTTTTTCCCAACAGGTTTTCCATCATGGCAAGGGGGATTTCGCTGAGGGTCTTAACGGTTTCAACCCCCATTTTCATCAACAGATAAGCCGTCTTTTTTCCTACCCCGGGGATTTTGGCCACACTCAGAGGTGCCAGAAATGATTTTTCATTGCCAAAAGGAATTTCTACCTGGCCATTGGGCTTTACTTCGTTTGTGGCAACTTTACTCACCAGTTTATTGCTGGCCATGGCGTAGGAAATAGGAAGTCCGCTTTCCTTTATTATTTTTTTCCTCAACGCTGAACTAAACTGCCGACAGCCAAAAAAACGATCCATGCCGGTGAGGTCAACATAAAACTCATCAATCGAAGATTTTTCAAAAAGTGGGGTACTTTCTTGTATAATATCAGTAACCAACCCCGAGTACTTACTGTAGGCTTCCATGTCGCCACGCACAATGATGGCGTGTGGACACAACCTTCGCGCAATCTTCATGGGCATGGCGCTGTGTACCCCATAGGCCCTCGCCTCATAACTGCAGGAAGCCACCACACCCCGGTCGCTGTTGCCACCGATAACCACCGGCTTGCCGATAAGCTTGGGGTTACGCAAGCACTCCACCGACACAAAGAAGGAGTCGAGATCAAGGTGGGTAATATGCCTTTCTTCTTTTAGCATCGATTAAAGCGTTGCATACGCTCTTTTTTTATAGCCAAGTTTGTGCATCGTTTTTACTTCTATCACATGTACGCCGAAATCGGAAACCACTTTCCCGGTTATTTTATAAAACCCTTTTCCTTTAATAGGATATTGGGCAAATACGTTTGGAAATTGCACGGTATCTATCCAGTTTAATTCCACATCCAGAAAGGTACCAAAGCTCATTGGTTTTTTATTTATGGTAGGTACAATTTTATATTCTACAAAGTAAGCTACGGTGGTTATGGTTTCTCCTAAGTGGGAGGCAATATCTTTAGCAAGCATATATTTGTAAGGATCCTCATGCAATAACCGGAATGGACTGCTGATAGTAAAGTCGAGGGTCTCCAGTTCATCAAATAAATCGTCCAGTGAGTTGTGCGCGAGCTCGGGTAGTTGGAATTCGATGGCCGGTTCCTGAAAGATGGATGCCGATGCGGGTACGTGTATGCTGTTTTTTTTCTGCAGGAAGTTAGCCTCCCACAACAATTGTTTTTTCTTTTTACCGGTAAAGCCCAATGCGCCAGCGCTTACCAGGGTGTTGAGTTGTTCCTGCGGGATGGCGGTGCGTTCAATAAAATCCTGCAGGTGCAGGAAATGGCCGTGCTGTTTTCTTTCTTCCAGGAAATTTTCCACTACCCCTTGCTCCAGTGATTTTACATGCACAAAACCTACATACACCTCATTGCCGTCAATATTTGTGTAATAGTTGCTCCTGTTTATACAGGGCGGATGAATAATGGCGCCGGCCTTGCCCAGTTCCCTGAAATACAGTTCCTGGTTGTAAAAGCCGCCGAAATTATTAATTACGGCCACCATGAATTCCCGGGGATAATAAGTCTTAAGAAAGAGGCTCTGGTAACTCTCAACCGCAAAAGATGCGGAGTGGGCCTTTGAAAAGCTATAGCCGCCAAAGCTTTGTATTTGCCGCCATACTTCATGGGCCACTTCATCGGGATGGCCCCGTTCTTTACAGCCGGCCAGGAATTTTTCTTTTATCCGCAGCATTTCCTGGCTACCCCGGTATTTACCACTCATTGCACGGCGAAGGATATCCGCTTCTCCCATATCCAGCCCGGCAAAATGGTGTGCCACCTTAATTACATCTTCCTGGAAAACCATCACCCCAAATGTTTCTTCCAACAATTCTTTCATGATCGGGTGAATATAATTGATGTTGTGCGGGTCGTGGTACCGTTCTATATAAGCCCGCATCATCCCGCTGCTGGCCACACCCGGGCGAATGATAGAACTGGCGGCAACCAATGTGATATAATCCGCACACTCCAGTTTTTTGAGGAGCTGCCGCATGGCCGGCGATTCGATATAAAAACAACCAATGGTATTCACGTTCCGGATTTGGTCGTTTACGCGAGGGTCTTTTTTGAACTTTTGAAAAGCGTGTATATCCACATCCACGCCCTTGTTTTCTTTAACCAGCCGGAGGCTCTCTTTAATATGCCCAAGGCCGCGCTGACTGAGAATATCCAGTTTGTACAACCCAATGTCTTCTGCAATAAACATATCGATCTGTGCCGTGGCAAACCCTTTGGGGGGCATAAATACAGGGGTATATTGATGGACACTTTCTTCACTGATCAGCATTCCGCCGGGATGGATGGAAAGGTGGTTGGGAAAGTTTTCGATCAACTTTCCGTATTGCAGGATCTGCCGGTGGATATTATCTTCCGCAGATGCACCATGTGCCAGTTTATCGATTTCCTCTTTGGGTAACCCAAATACTTTGCCCAGTTCCCGTACTACGGCCCGGTATTGAAAGGTGGAGTACATACCCAATAGGGCCACATGGTCTTTGCCATACCGCTTAAACACATAATCAATCACTTCATCGCGGTCGAGCCAGGAAAAATCAATATCAAAATCGGGGGGAGAAGTACGATACGGGTTGAGGAAGCGCTCAAAATACAAGTCGAGCTCAATGGGATCAACATCCGTTATTTTGAGACAATAGGCCACAATGGAATTAGCGCCACTGCCCCGCCCTACATGGTAAAAGCCCCGTGCCTGGGCATAGCGGATGATATCCCAGGTGATGAGAAAGTAGGCATTAAAGCCGAGGTCGTTGATTACCTGCAACTCCGATTTTAGTCTGCCCATTGCCGTTATATTTTTATTTCCATACCTGTAACTGAATCCATCCAGGGCAAGCTTTTCGAGCAGCACCCGGTCGTCTTCCTTTGTGGCACTGAAAATTTTCTTGTTTTTATCGGTGCGGAAATCCATCCGGATATTACAGTCGTCCATCAACCGATAGGTGTTGGTTATAATAAACGGGTACTGGCGAAACAACTCGAGCAGGGTGTGCGGCGGAACAAAACTTTCATCAGGCCGGCACTGTGCTTCTTTGGGAAGCTTTGAGAGCAGGACATTTTTGTCGATGGCGCGCAGGAGCCGGTGTACATTAAAATAGGTTTTGTTTTGAAAGGTTACGGGCTGGCGTACAACCAGTTTATTACGGAGGAGTTCCATGTCGGCGCCATATAGTTTATTTATTTCTACGGGCAGCATGCCGATGCGTTCATTTGCAAAAAAGAGGTTCGGATCTTTTCCGTGCAGAGGATAAATTACAAAGCCATCCCAGAGGTCGTTAAAAAAAGGGTGTTCTCCTGCCGTTTGCGGAAAGGGTTTTCCTTCGGTAAGGTGTTCCGATAAAAACCGGTTAATCCATTCGAAGCCCCTGTTGTTGGCGGCGATGAGGAGGTACAGAAAATCATCTCCGTTTCGGATTTCTGTACCCACAATGGGTTTTATTCCGGTATCCCGGCAACGCTTTACAAAGTCCCAGCTATCGCAGGTGTTATTGATATTAGTAAGTGCCAGCAGGGGGATATTCATATCCGCCGCCGCCGCTACTAACCCGGCAGTGGAAAATGTGCCATACCGCAGGCTGAAATATGTTTTACAGTTCAGGTACATCAGTGAGCAGACAAAACTACTAAAATGCTAAAATATTTAGTAATTTTAAATTATTTACTGCATAAAATGGGGTTTTTTATGCGGCAGGAGGGGTGCGTACCTGTATCAGAAGGACAAAGAACTTTTTTGCGGTTAGGCTGTTTTTTAAAGGCGGGAAAATATATTTGAAGCAAACAACCTGCGCAGCAACATGAAACTACAACTCGCATCCGGCCGACGGGAAGATTATTTAAAGGAAGTACTGCCGGTTATTCAGTTTTCCGCCCCCGAAATACAAAAAGAGATTATACGGATTGAATCGATGGCAGCAACAAAAGAGGAACGGGCAAAAATTGCTTTTGAGTTGGTGCGAGACAAGATTAGGCATTCATTCGACATCCAGGGAGAGCAGGTTACAATAAATGCCGGTGAAACATTGGAGAAAGGAGAAGGGATATGTTTTGCCAAAGCTCATTTACTGGCCACCCTGCTGCGGGGCATGGGTATCCCGGCCGGGTTTTGTTACCAACGGGTTTTAAAAAAGGGAACTATCGGTTCCGGATATGCGCTGCATGGGTTAAATGCCGTATACCTGGATGGGCCGGGGTGGTTCCGGGTTGACCCACGGGGGAATAAACCGGGTGTAGATTCTCAGTTTTCAATAAAGGAAGAGAAGCTGGCCTATCCCATTCGCGAAGAGTGGGGCGAAGTGGATTACCCAAATGTATTTACCGAACCCCTGCCATCTGTAATTGCCTCCATGAGGGAATCGGAAAATTGCGCAGCCCTGTTTGATAACCGGCCGGAAGCATTGGAGGGGTAGTATATTGGGAGATGGAATGCAATATTGCGGTATAACCCATACGCATCCACGAAATAATTACCACAAAAGGGGAATAACTGCTTTTCTGTCTTTCGGATAGTTGCTGAATTTCTTTAAATACCATGTATGGTGGGCAATGGCGCGGGGTATGAGGTTGGCGAATGTCCAAATAAAAAAGGCAAGCCCCGGGAGGTTCCAGGAAAGAATAGCAAAGCCCAGCCACTCAACCACCTCACCAAATAAATTGGGGCAACTGATATAGGTAAACAACCCGCCGTGCGGGATTTTATATCCCGTTTCGCCCGGCTTACGAAGTGCGATTAAAATATTGTCGGATTGCAGGTTAATAAAAGTTCCAATAGCAAAAATGGCGGCGCCGGCAATGAACTGTGGCGTATGCAACCAGGAAGGTTCATATACCTTAAAATTTCCGAAATAATACCCAATTAAAAATCCGTTTACCAGATTAAAAATTAGTCCCATCCCAATAATGGAAGACGGCATTTTTTTCCCCCTGGTTTTAATGCGCAAGGGAAAGATGATGCTTCTGTGTATATAATGCAGCGTAAACAGCCCAATGATAATCCAGTTCACCAGCGATTGTTTGTTTTCCCCCGAAAGGATAAAGTAGAACAGCACCACCAGCGCAAAAAATTCCATCAAAAACCAACCCAGTTTATTATCAATCAGCGGCCCCCACCCTTTTTTGGTGTGCCTCCCGTAGGGAGCGGTAATAAAGTTCAGGGCTACAAAGATGATCAGCCCCAGGGCTATCCACCCCCAACTGAATAATGCAAATTGTTTAAATGTAATCATGAAAAATATTATAGCTGGCCCGATTTTTTGAACCACTCAATAGTGTCGGCCATGGTTTCTTCCAATGGCCTTACGATATACCCCAATTCCTTCTGGGCTTTTGTACTGAGGATATCCTTATTCCCATCCTGCAAAATATCAATATAGGGTTTGTCGTACAAGGGGCGTTTGCCGGTAAGGAAGGCATACAATTTTATAAAAGGCAACCCGGCATAAGCAAGAGCAAGGGGGATTTCGGCTAACTCTTTTTTTGCTCCTTTTATTTTTAATACCAAATCGGCAAATTGCTTAATGGTATAATATTTACCGCCCAAAAGATAGACCTCCCCCGACCTTCCCTTTTCCATGGCGGCAATAGTGCCCGATACAAGGTCGCGTACATCTACAAAATCAAACCCGCCTTTAATAATGGCAGGTACAGCTCCTCTATAAATATCAATAATAGCTTTACCGAGTTTCGAAGGTTTGTGGTCTTCCGGGCCAACCACCGAAGTAGGACAGATAACCACCACCCATTGGCCGTTTTTTGCGGCATCCAATGCCAGTAACAGGCTTTCGCGTTTGGTTTGATCGTAAAAGATGGATCTGCCCGAAACGAGTTCCCGGGTTTCATCCAACGGAATATGGTAAGGTCTTTGGCTAAAAGCATGAATGGAGCTAAAATGAATCACTTTTTTTACTCCGGCTTCCTTTGCCAGCTCCAGGATATTTTTCGTGCCGGTTACATTTACATCGTACAGCTTTTTATTGAAACGATATCCCAGTTCAATTGCGGCTGCGGTATGCAATACGATATCTGCATTTTCCAAAAACCCTTTCAGCGATTCCCGGTCGGTAACATCCCCCGTTATCTTCTTAACGGAAAGGTTGTTCAACGTTGCAAAATCGGCGTACACGAGAGCCGAAACTTCGTGTCCCTGGTGTATTAATGATTTACAGAGGGTGTAGCCAATATGTCCGGTAGCACCTGTAACTGCAATTTTCATGCTTTAAATATAGGCTGTTGTTTTAGTAATTTGTTCAATATGCCGGATAATAAAGGGTTATTATAAAGGATAACCTGATGGAGGCGTTTACGAAATGAGGTATTATTTTATCAATACCCTTTTCGGATGCAGGATTCCCTTGTATTAGGAAATCAAATTCTTCCCTTCGCCCTACCTTTGCGGCATGCCGGGTTTTAATTTCAACGACACTGCTAACCTGATTTCCAAACTCACCTTTAAAAGGGCATGGAACGGGCTGAAAGTGCTTTCCAGTTTTTATTTATCCAATATCACCCGGAGACCCATTCAGTGGGGATTGCCTGTATCCATATCTTTTGAGCCAACCACCAGTTGCAACCTTCGCTGCCCCGAGTGCCCCAGTGGATTACGACAGTTTACCCGGCCAAAGGGAATGCTGGAACAGGATTTTTTCAGAAAGACCATTGATGATATTCATAAAGAATTACTCTACCTCATTTTTTATTTCCAGGGGGAACCCTTTTTAAACCCCGATTTTTTACAGATGGTGAAGTATGCCACTTCAAAAAAAATTTATACCGCAACTTCTACCAATGCCCATTTTCTAACCGATGAAGTGGCAAAGGCAACGGTAGAAAGCGGCCTCGACAGGTTAATTATTTCGGTAGACGGGGCTACCCAGGATACTTATAAACAATACCGGGTAGGAGGCAATATTGAAAAAGTACTGGAGGGAGCAAGGAATATTGTAAAGTGGAAAAGAGAATTAAAAAGCAAAACCCCGTTTGTATTTTTTCAATTCCTGGTAGTAAAGCATAATGAACACCAGATTGAAGACATCAAGAGAATAGCCAAAGAAATTGGAGTGAATGAAGTGCGGTTTAAAACCGCCCAGGTGTACAATTATGAACACGACCCCAATCACCTGATTCCCGAAAACCCCAAATACAGCCGGTATATTAAAAATTCTGATGGAACCCATCGGGCGAAAAATAAAATGGCTAACCATTGCTGGAAACTTTGGCATGCCAATGTAATTACCTGGGATGGCCTGGTAGTGCCTTGCTGTTTCGATAAAGATGCACAGCACAAATTGGGGAACCTTCGGACTGAGAGTTTCAGGGAAGTGTGGCAAAACCCCCAATACCGGGCGTTTCGTTCTAAATTATTGGCCGGCCGGAAGAATATCGATATTTGTGCAAATTGCAGCGAAGGCCTATCTGTGTGGAAGTAACCGGTTAAAGGAAAATGAATGCAGCTAAATTTTAATGAACGACTCAGGCAACTCTTACTCCTTGCCCTCATCATTTTATTGGGACTCATTCTTTTTGGCCAGCTATCTTCCTTTTTGCCTGGCATACTGGGAGGGGTAACGCTTTACATTTTAAGTCGCGCCTTATTTTTTAAACTAACCGTTTCAAAGAAATGGCATAAGGGCCTCACCGCCCTGTTGTTTATTCTGTCGTACCTGGTAATTATTGCTATTCCTTTTTATTTAGCCGTGCGGATGATATCTCCCAAAATCCAGGAGATTATCAATAATCAGGATATTATAGTAAATGGGGTGGAGTCTTTTGTCGATAAATTTGAAGCCTATACGGGAGCCAAGTTGTTATCGGATGAAAATTTACGGATGCTGATGCAAAAGGTTACTGCCTTCATCCCGCAATTACTAAACAGTACGGCTTCCTTATTCATCAACCTGATCATGATGTTTTTCCTGTTGTACTATTTACTGGTGAATGGCACACAGGTTGAACGGTATCTCAGCCGGGCCATTCCGCTTAAACCCAAAAATATTGGTGCGCTGGCAAAAGAAACCCGGATTATGATCAGGGCCAATGCGCTCGGAATTCCCATTATCAGTATTGTACAGGGCTTTACTGCGGCATTGGGATATTGGATTTTTGGATTGAAAGATTGGGGAATGTGGGGTTTCCTTACCGGTGTATTTGCATTTTTCCCATTGGTAGGAACCATGATTATCTGGGTGCCACTGGTTATATATTTATTTATCAACGGACAAACCTGGCCTGCCGTGGGCCTTGCCGCTTATAGTGTGGTAGTAACCGGGAATATCGACTATATCACCCGGCTGGGGTTGATGAAGAAAATGGGCGATGTGCACCCGGTAATAACCGTGCTGGGGGTAATTGTAGGCCTCGAACTTTTTGGCTTTATCGGATTGATTTTCGGACCACTCCTGGTGAGTTATTTTGTGATTCTGGTTAAAATTTATATGAATGAATTCTCCGAGGAAAATGAAATTTCGGGATGATTCAGTCAATCAGGGATTCATTATATTTAATATTCATTTTACAGATGTTGAATTACCTTTGTAAGGCATAGCGTTACAGTATGGGAATTGAAGAAGATATTTTTCAGCCAAAGTTCAGGAACGATTATCAAAAGGCCCTGGTTAATTTGATTTTTACTTTTAACTGGATGAATGAAAAGTTGAAAGTTATGTTGAGCAGGGAACAGGTCACTCCCCAGCAGTTCAATATATTGCGAATTTTACGTGGCGCCGGTAAGCCTATTTCCACACTTCAGATTCGGAAGCGCATGCTCGATAAGATGAGCGATACCAGCCGGATTGTGGACCGGCTTATAGTAAAGCAACTGGTAGAAAAATCGGTGTGCCCCACCGATAAACGATTGGTTGATGTTTCGATCACAGAAAAGGGGCTTAGCTTACTTCAAAAGATGGATACCTATGAAATGGAAATGGATGCGATTTTGGGAAACCTCAGCAGGGAGGAAGTACAGCAACTCAATAGCCTCCTTGATAAGGCCCGGGAATAATAGAGTTCCGGTTTTTGCATACCTTTTCCTTATTCTTTTTTTAATTCCCTTTCGGGGAAGTTCTCAGGATTCTTCTGCAGTGCCTGCCAGCCGTGAGTTTCGGGGTGTCTGGATTGCCACCGTAAACAATATCGATTATCCCTTTGAGCCTACTACCGATGCCGAATTGTTGAAGGCCGAATTCATCAGCCTGATCGATTTGCACAAACGAAACGGAATGAATGCGATCGTATTTCAGATCCGTCCATCCGCCGATGCCTTCTATGCTTCATCTCTTGAACCCTGGAGCCGCTGGCTTACCGGAACCCAGGGGCTTGCCCCCGAACCCTACTTCGATCCGCTTCAATTTATGGTGGAGGAAACACATAAACGGGGTATGGAATTTCATGCCTGGTTAAACCCATACCGGGCCGTATTCAGCAAGAATACCACGCTTGCCCCCAATCATATATCCCGCACCCACCCCGAATGGCTCCTTACCTACGGAGATAAAAAATATTTCGACCCCGGCAATCCGGAAGCGCGCAAATACCTCGTTTCCATCGTAAAAGACATAGTACAACGGTACAATATAGACGCTATCCATTTCGACGATTACTTTTACCCCTACCCGCTTAATGGCATTGAATTTCCTGATGCAAAATCGTATCGTTTGTATGGTAATGGCCTCTCCCGTAATAACTGGAGAAGAAGTAACACCGATTCGATAATTTCCAATATTCATGATATGATTAAGGCGGTTAAGCCTTCCTGCCAATTTGGAATTAGCCCCTTTGGGATTTGGCGCAATAGCGAAAGCGATCCCGAAGGAAGCAACACCCAGCGGGTTCTCACCAATTACGACGACCTGTATGCCGATATCCTGCTCTGGCTAAAAAAGGGGTGGATCGATTATGTTGCACCGCAGCTTTATTGGAATATAGGGCACCGGAGAGCCGAGTTCTCGATGCTGGTAGATTGGTGGAATAATCACACCTATGGCAGGAATTGTTATATAGGAATAGGAATTTATTTGGTAGGAAGCAACAACGAATGGAAAGACCTTACCCAAATTCCCCGGCAAATTGAAAAGATCAGATCAGCTAAAAATATTCAGGGCATGATCTTTTATCACAGCCGCACCTTCGAAGAGGATCCCTTTGGAGTTTCAAAAAAAATAAGGGAAAAATACTTTAACTACCCGGCCGCACCACCTCTCCCTCCAAAAGATTAATACCTCTTAGTTTTTAATATTAAAAAAAGAATTGGGTTTCTTTTCCATCCATTCCGTATAATCATAACTGCCTATTCTGAATTTAATATTTATTCCGGTTTGTTTAAATATTTTTTCTTCCTGGCGACAAAAGAAGGGTTGGTGCCGCGTGTAAGGGAGTTCCTTGAGTTCCGCATTGAAATAAAATTCCCGATGCCGGTTAAGGGTATCGGTCATTAATGAAAAATTGGTGGGCAATTGGGCAGATACCATATCTCCAGCCATGAACATGACAATCGTCAAAAACAAATTTTTGCATTTGTTAATCATCAGAATGAGCGGTTAAAATGTAAATTTACGCATTGATTCCCGGTTGAATTTATTTTGCTTATTCCCGGAAATTCAGGAACTATTAAATATGGCATTACACCAGAGGCTACAGCAGAAACTTCTGCAAAAACTTTCTCCACAACAGATTCAACTTATGAAACTGTTGCAGGTACCTACTGCCATTTTAGATGATCGGATAAAGGAGGAAATTGAAGAGAACCCGGCCCTCGAACAGGTAGAGGATGGATTTGAGGAGGAGTATGATGCCGAGGATGATTTTGCGGATAAGCAGGATGAAGAGACGGAAATGGATGGTAGTGAGGAAGATTATGATAATATCGATATTAGTGAGTACGTTCAGGATGGTGATGATGAAATTGCTGATTATAAACTCCGGGATGATAATTTCCCCGATAAGGACGATCAAAAGGTTACACCCCATCGGGTAGAGACCAGTTTTATGGACAGCATGCTGCAACAGGTAGGTATGCTGAAGCTTACCGAAAAGCAAAGAAAGATCGCCCAACATCTTATCGGGAGCCTTGATGATGATGGATACATCCGGCGCGACCTCTCTGCCATTATTGACGACCTGGCCTTTCGGCAAAATATTCAAACGAATATGGAGGAACTGAGTGATATGATCCTTCAAATCCAGCAGTTGGACCCACCCGGAGTTGGCGCAAGAAACCTCCAGGAATGTTTACTGCTCCAACTGGAAAGAAAAAATCCAAACGATAAAATAACCGGCAAGGCCATTAAGGTGATTGAAAAGTACTTTGAAGAATTTACCAAGAAACACTATGAAAAAATTCAACGGGGTTTAAACCTGTCCGGGGAAGAACTCCGGGATATCATTTCACAGATTGTTCGCCTCAACCCCAAACCCGGAGGTACTATTGGCGATGCCAACAAAGGGGAGAACTATGTGATTCCCGATTTCTTCATTACCAACAACAATGGCAAACTCGAATTAACCCTGAACAGTAAGAATGCGCCCGATTTACGCATCAGTGAAGACTATCGGTCGATGTTGAGAGATTATGAAAAAGGGAGCAAAAAAGATAAACGGCAGAAGGAGGCCGTCTTGTTTATAAAACAGAAGATTGATTCTGCTAAATGGTTCATCGATGCTATCCGGCAAAGACAAAATACCCTGATAAGCACCATGGATGCCATAATGAACTACCAGCAAAACTTTTTTCTGACCGGCGATGATACGGAATTGAAGCCTATGATCCTGAAGGATATCGCAGAAATCACCAACCTGGATATTTCTACCGTTAGCCGGGTGGCTAACAGTAAGTTTGTACAAACAGAATTCGGTACTTACCGCCTCAAATTTTTCTTCAGCGAGAGCCTGCAAACGGAGAGCGGTGAAGAGGTGAGCACCCGGGAAGTGAAAAGGATCCTGACAGATATTATTGAGGAAGAAAGCAAGACGCATCCGTATAGCGATGAGAAATTAACTGACATGCTTCAGGAAAAAGGATATAATATTGCCCGCCGAACCGTGGCAAAATATAGGGAACAATTGAATATTCCCGTTGCCCGATTAAGAAAAATACTTTAGAACATGATGCAAATAGCCGGCAACGGATCAACCATACCAGAGAGTAAGCTTCCCGTTAAACTTAATTTACTCCAACGCATATACGCACATTTATTCAGTATTCTTTTTCATCCCGTATTTATACCGCTATATGTTACCTGGTTCCTCTTGTATTTACACCCCTCGGCATTTGCCGGATTTGATGAAGGAGCCAGAAGACAAACCCTGGTTATTGTGGCCATTAACCTGGTTTTTTTCCCTTTATTGAGCGTGGTATTGTTGAGGGCCTTGCGGTTTATTGATTCTATACAGCTCCATTCTCAGCGCGATCGTATCATTCCCTATATTGCCGTGGGTATTTTTTACTTTTGGAGTTATTTGGTCTTTAGCCGGCAACCCCTTTATCCGCCTATTTTAAGTTCTTTTATTTTGGGAATTTTCCTGGCATCATCCGCTTGCCTGATTGCTAATATTTACTTTAAGATTAGTATGCATGCCACCGGTATGGGTGCATGGGTTGGCGTTTTTCTTCTGATTATGTTCCGAAATGAAATGCTGATGACCTGGCCCTTGTCGGCAGTGTTTCTTATTGGTGGGCTGGTGTTAAGCGCCAGGATGTTGCTTTCGGCCCATACACCCAAAGAAATTTACCTGGGCCTTATAGTTGGGCTAATCACCCAGTTTGTTGCGGCGGTGATGGTAAAGTGAAGTAGCCCCGGTCCAATTCCGAGGCTATCTTCGTTGTCCTGTAGTGCCTAACAAAAAGCGTTCATCACCCGGCACCCGGGTATGCGAAAAATGGGTTTAGTTTAATTTGATAACCTAAGATTGAGGGAAATTGCCCGGTAAGTTCAGCATGAACAACAGGCTTTGAATTGTCTCAGTTTCTTGGTTTTTCATCAGGTTAAGCGGTTCCGGGAATTGTTCGATCCCGATACAGAAATATAAGCGAATTTCCTTCCCTTTTATTGTGTTTCAACGAAATATTTGAGCATTTTTTTTATAAAATCGGAATTTTTCTAATTATTCATACCTAACGGATGAGGTATATACGAAGAAGTTTTTCGCATAATACACTTTTTTATATGTAACTGTATTTCTATTTTTTAGTTTGAACCTTTGGCGTAGGTAATTTTCCTGTTTATTTTACAGCATCTTCCTTACCTGCTTTTTTCTCGTACCAATGTTCCCCTATTCTCCTTCAAACATTTTACATCAGGCGGCTGTTAGTTTCCTGAATATATATGGACATAGTAAAAGATATTGACGAGTTAGTTGGTAAGAGCAGGAATTCAACTACCATGCCGGCACTTTTTCTTGGGCATGGGAGCCCCATGAATGCGATTGAGGAAAATGAATTTGTGCAGGGGTTTAGGAGGGTGGCTTCCGAAATTGAAACGCCCCGGGCCGTGTTATGTATATCTGCCCATTGGGAAACAAATGGAACAAGGGTTACGGGTATGGAACATCCAAAAACAATTCATGATTTCGGCGGGTTCCCGCGTAAACTTTTTGAAGTTTCCTATCCGGCACCCGGAAGCCCCGAATTGGCAGAGCATATTATTTCAGCACTTAGCCCATTGCCCGCTGCCTCCGATCTTAGCTGGGGCCTCGATCATGGAGCCTGGTCGGTACTTAAGCATTTATATCCCGACGCTAAAGTGCCGGTTGTACAATTAAGCTTAGATCATAATATGCAACCCGAAGCGCATTATGAACTAGCAATAAAACTCCGTTCATTTCGAAATAAAGGCATATTAATTTTAGGAAGTGGCAATATGGTGCATAATTTAAACCGGATAGCCTGGGACAAATTGGAAACACCGGGTTTTGCTTACGATTGGGCTATGGAGGCTGCCTCGTTTATGAAGCAGGGTATCCTGGATGGTAACTTTCAATCCCTCATCCATTATAAAAAGGCCGGCCTTGCAGTAAATATGGCAATCCCAACCCCCGAACACTTTCTACCCCTGATTTACAGCCTGGGGGTATCCCTGCCTTCTGATGAAATTACACTCTTTAATGATAAACCGGTGGGCGGTTCATTAACCATGACCTCCGTTAAATTCACTCCCCGGAATTGATTTTCACTTCGCGCCATTGGACGAAAGTCGCTTATATGACACAGGACTGTTTATTCCATTAAAATTTGAAATGAGTAGTCCCATTAGTTCCTGGAGCTGTTCATCCTTTTTCTGCAGGCTGATTATCATCGCTTTTATCAATTGCTTCTGAAGATTATCCGGATCCGGATCGGGCGTGCTTTCCTGTTTTCGCAAATATTGCTGTTGAGGGTCCGAAAGCAGTTGCTCCATACTAACTTCCAAAACAGTGGATATATCTTCCAGTTGTGTCAAGGTTACATTGGTGATATCATTTTCGATGTTACTGACCGCCGCTTCGGATAGCCCTAAGCTGACAGCAAGATCCTTTTGCTTTATCTCCTTCATGTTTCTCCACTTCCGGATGTTTACCCCTACTTTAAATCGACTTTCGGCAGGCCTTAATTTGTAATTCTTCATTTTAATTTTTTTTACAAACATAATTTTTGAAAATGCGATTCGCAAGGTGAACTGCACGTTGGGTTTGCAGAAATTTCTCCCTGTAGATGGTTGAAAAATCAGGCACTGTAAATTCTTCAGCGAAACTCAATTTCCTTCTGTGGAAAAGCTTGCAATCCGCAATTAGCGACCGTAGCTTTCACAAATGAAATGGAGATTCCTGTTTTTATTTATTCTATCCCCGGTTGCGGGGTTGCGGGCGCAGAGCGATGTACAAACCTCCGTGCTATGGGAGAGAAAGGTGATTACGATTTCGAAAGATAGTTGCGGAAATTGGATTATCCCACCTGTACTTTACCCTTATCTTTTTGAAAAGTTACGGGAGAGATGTGGTAACGACTCCCTGTTTTATTATCAAATCAGGAAGGAAGCAATCAAAAAAGAGTACTAAAATGAAAATAATCGGAATGGTTTCTTGGATTCTCCTGATATCCATTCAATCGGGTGCACAGGAGTTCAGGTATGGAGAAATGGAAATTGAAAAGCCGGAGCAGGTAATCCTTTCAAATTTTACGGGGCTTAGCTTACCAATGGAAGACGGAACACCCAATGCCAACCGGTATAATCCGGTGAACCCATATACCTATTTACAAATGATTTTAAATGAACGAAACAATTTGTATCAACTATTAATCCAAACCGATTTTTGGGGACGGATTATATATGTGGGGTATAGTAATAATCTTGCCTTTGCATTCGATGGAAGGAAAAGACCTCTACCTGTATTTTACCAGTGTATAAAGCAGGTAAACACGCAATTTGGAACGGCTCAAAAGATTCAGCGGTTGCTTTCCTGTATTCTCGGCTTGCTCAATCATGTGCCAGCCTCCTGATTTCCGAGGTGATTCCATCCTTGTGCAATCAGCGTATGGCTATTTCCTCCCCGGGTAATAATTTTCTTTCCTTCCGCCGCTTCTGTCATATATCCTATGACGGAAATAGCAGAATTACTTTTAATTTTTTCATAGTCGTTTTGCGTGATGGTAAAGAGCAATTCATACTCTTCCCCTCCGCTGAGCGCACAGGCCGTAGGATCAATTTTAAGTTTATAGGCAAACTCTTTCATTTCATCATTGAAAGGGAGTTTGTCTTCATAAATCACACAACCGGTATCGCTTTGCTGGCAAATATGAAGGAGATCGCTGCTGAGTCCATCACTGATGTCAATCATGCTCGTTGGGGTAATGCCGGCTTCCAGAAGAAACTCTATGATGTCTTTCCGGGCTTCCGGTTTCAACAAGCGGCCAACGATATACGATTGCCCTTCCAGATCGGGCTGGGCACCGGTTTCCTGGAAAATTTTCTTTTCCCTTTCCAGGAGGGTGATTCCCAGGAAAGCGCCGCCTAATTGACCGCTTACACAAATGAGGTCATTTTTAGATGCACCATCCCGTTTAATAAATCCATTGGGGGCCACTTCGCCTATGGCAGTAACGCTTATAATAAATCCCTTTTGCGATGTGCTGGTGTCGCCTCCAACAAGATCTACATTGTATTTACTGCACGCGGCATAAACGCCTTCATAAAATTCGTCTAATGCTTCCACACTAAACCGGTTGCTGAATGCTATGCTAAGTGTTACCTGGGTAGGTGTGGCGTTCATAGCGTAGATATCGCTGAGGTTAACCACAATGCTCTTATACCCGAGGTGTTTAAGGGGGGTGTAGGATAAATCAAAGTGAATGCCTTCTATTAGCAAATCGGTGGTAATAACGGTTTGCCTTCCAAAGTGGTCAATTACTGCGGCATCGTCTCCCACACTAACAATGGTGGATATGTTCCGGGTTTCATTATTCCGGGTGAGGTGTTCAATTAATCCAAACTCTCCCATGGAAGAAACTTCTGTTCTGATGTTATCCATAAAAGGTAATTATTGAGTTAAAGGAGCTCCGTTTACAACCGCCAGCAATTCGTCATGAATTTTTCCATTGGTGGCCAATAAATGAGGCTGATAGGGGGAGTAGTAATTCCCTTTATAATCCGTCACTTTACCACCGGCCTCTTCAACTATTAAAAAACCGGCTGCGCTATCCCAAGCCTGGAGGTTGTGTTCATAAAACCCATCAAAACGTCCGGCGGCAACCCAGCAAAGGTCGATGGCAGCACTACCCAGCCGCCTTACGGGAATCCCTTTTTTTATTAATTTTTCAAATACCTGAATGGGCCCATTTGGCGTATCTGAATAAGTATAGGGGAATCCGGTAACCAGGCAACTTTTCAGAACTTGTTGTTTATCGGAAACCCGGATTGATTTTTCATTCAGACTGGCCCCTTTTCCTTTTTCGGCAAAGTAAAATTCTTGCATGAAGGGATTAAATACGGCACCCATTATCATATCGCCGTCCTTTTCTATTCCAATACTCACGCAACAAATAGGGATACCATTGGCAAAGTTTACCGTACCATCGATGGGGTCGATTATCCATTTTACATTACTGTCCGATCGCAGCTCCCCGGTTTCCTCACTCAGGATGAAATGCTGAGGAAAATCCTGTTTAATGATGTTTATTATTTCCCTTTCAGAAGCATGGTCAGCCTCTGTAACCAGGTTGTTTATTCCTTCTTTATTGGAAATTTTAAAGTTTCCATTAAAATAATGTTGAAGCTGCGCTGCTCCGGCCTGTACCGCATTTATTAAGGTTGTTTTTAACATACTGCAAAGATAAATTGCCCGGGTGGCAATTACATTTTTAACGGAATCTAATTCCGGCGGTTTTTGTTCTCTGCCCGAAATGCCCGTATTTCGTGGATAATATTATAGGGCTGTGGATCTTTCTGTAATCATCGTTAACTATAACGTCAGGTATTTTTTAGAACAATGCCTGCATTCTGTAATCCGGGCTTCGGCCGGGTGGGCGGTGGAGATTTTGGTGGTAGATAATCACTCCACAGATGGCAGCAAGAATTATTTGCCCCAACGGTTTCCTACCGTGTCTTTTACCTGGCTCGATAAAAACCTTGGGTTTTCCAAAGCCAATAACCTGGCGTTGAAGGAAGCAACTGGAAAATATATCCTGTTCCTGAATCCGGATACGATTCTCCCCGAAAATTGTTTCGATAAGGCCCTCACGTTTATGAATGCACGTCCGAATGCAGGCGCCATTGGTGTGCGGATGCTGGATGGTGCCGGATTTTATCTCAGAGAAAGCAAACGATCTTTTCCATCGGCCAGGGCTTCCTTTTTTAAAATGTCTGGACTAAGTGCATTATTCCCTGATTCTCCGGTTTTCTCCGCATATTATGCAGCACATATTGCGGAGGAAGGAGACCATGAGGTGGATGTAGTGGCGGGGGCTTTCATGATGATTAGCCGCGAATGTCTGGAAAAAGTACAAGGCTTTGATGAGGATTATTTTATGTACGGAGAAGATATCGACCTCAGCTACCGCATCCTTAAAGCCGGGTATAAAAATTATTATGTTTCCTCCATCAGCATCATTCATTTTAAGGGAGAAAGCACAAAGAAGTACAGCAAGGGATATGTAAAATCTTTCTATGGCGCGATGCAGCTTTTTGTAAAGAAGCATTACGAACAAAAAAAGATTACCCGCTTTCTCATTTCTACTTCCATTTCTGTGGGCGGGTTGTTTTCCTCGGCAAGAAGGTCAGGTAAAAAAGTGTTGAAGAAACAAGAGTCCCGTTTTTCGGGAATGTCGCAGGTAGCTGTGGTGGCTGGCCAGAAAAGATTTGAAGAAAGTATAGGATTATTGCGTTATGCCAAGAAACCATTCATCATTCGCGGAAGAATTGCACTCAATAAGTTTGATATCGGGATCCATCTGGGCGAACTTAAAGACCTGGCAGAGCTTACCCGGAAATATGAACTCGATGACCTGGTATTTTGCGAAGGACCCATGGCCTTTTCCGAAATTATTGATGCGATAAGAACGCATCGGGGAAAATTAGATTTTTTTATCCAGGCCGAAGGAAGCGACTCTATTGTGGGCAGCAACAATAAAAATGAAAATGGAGTGGTAATTGCAAAAAATGAAGCCCGCATTAAAGTGCGGCGATGAATTCTAATACCAGGCCTTCATTTAATCCGGCCCGTGGCCAGTTATTTGAAAAAGGGAAAACTTCCAATGCCTCCTTTATTTGCTCCTTTGTGAAATGTTTTTCCTCCACCCGCATAAATAATTTTTTCTGATGCAGGTATTTTGCTAAATATTCCTGTTCGGTTTGGCCGGGCGTTGGAATTATTACCGCCTGCTTTTTTAATGCGCAAAGATCCATCAGGGTAGAATATCCTGCCCGGCACACCAGCATTTCAGACCCTGCTATCATCCTGCTTAATTCAGATGGTTCGGCGTGGTTAAATACAGTTAAATTATCGGGGATGTTTTTTGGCAACGCCCGTTCCCCCGGAAGACCGCGAATAAGAATCATAGGCTTTGGAATTTGAGAAGCCTGCTGTAAAATTCTATTTTCAAAAGAGGTTCTGGCTGGTTCTGGGCCGGAAAGCATAAACAGAATGGTTCCCTTTTTTTCGGCTTCCGAATAACAAAACCGGGATAACAATCCGATATATTGGTAAGGAAAAGGGACCCTGCCTTTTGGATGTGATAAATCCCCCGCCAGGTTTTCATTTTCTGAAACATCAGCCACCCAACAGGCGCTAAATTTTTTAATGAACCGGTAATTAATAGGCGTCGCAAGAAGATCCAATAACTTAAATCCTGTTTTTATTTGGAGTTGATGGGTGATGAATACGGAAGGGATGCGGGAACTCCACAAACCAAACCGATTATCAGAAATTACGGCATCAATTGCATACGTATCAATCGCCCAACGAAGCCAAGTATGTTCCTTCTTTATCCTTTTTTTGATGCGGATAGATTGAGCGAAGAGTTTAGGAAGAAATAATGCCCTGTTCCGGGAATACCTAACCCGGTATCCTTCCAGGGGTAATACAGGGGTTCCGGGAAAGATTTTAACCAAAATTTCTAGGGAGGGCCCTTCCCCTGCCAGTAGCACATCTATTCCATTAATCTTTAATGTGTTTATAATTGGGATACATCTGGTAGCATGACCTAAACCCCAGTCTAAAGGAGCCACCAAAACCCGTTTAGCAGGTTGCTTTTTCTTATTTTGAAAGTCCGTTCCCAAAAAAGACAATATTTATTCCTGAAAATAGTTTAAATTAGAATCTTGATCCAATGCAACACGTAAAAAAAATATCCTTTTTATTCCTCATTATCGCCTGTATTTGTGCCGCCGGTTGTTCTTCCGCCAGGAAAGGACAATGCGGATGCCCTAACCGCCAGGGGATGGTTGGGTATAAATAATCCAATTTTTGATTTGCTATGAATAACTCAAATCGCGATTTACTCGTTTTATTCAAACAGGATTTAATGTCGCCCCAGGCTATTGAAATGGAAGTGACATGGCTTCATGAGTTATTGTACAACGTGGAGCGCCTTGATAATTTCGTATTGGCCCACGAGGTGATTGATTTGGTTCGATATAAAGTAACCAATAATCCCGTGGAGATTAAAAAAATGGTGCGCAATAAAAAAGAGCAGGCCTTTATCTTTTTAAATAACAAGAATTAAGAAAGCTTTTTCAGTGCAGTCTTTAGCCGGGCTGCCATTTCTCCAATTTCTTCCTTTTTACAACAGCCTACGCTAAGCCGGTACCAACTACTGTCGGTTTTGGTGCCAAAAGCTTCAAATGGAACCAGGGCAAGCGATGCTTCATTGAGTAAATAAGAAGTTACATCGGTTTGTTTTTCCAGGGTCTTCCCATCGGATGTTCTTTTTCCTTTCAGGTTAACCTGCACCGTTAGGTAAATTGCCGCCTGTGGTTTAATGGCATCTACCGAAAACCCTTCGTCTTTCAGGGTATGAAACACGTCGTATATCTTGTTGAGACGGTATGAAATTTCATTACAAATATGTTTTAAGAAATCATTTACCGCGGCTTCATCATTAAGAAATTTTGCAGTAGCATGTTGTTCAGCCATCGGAGCCCAACTTCCAATATGACTGTTTATTCCCCGCATTTTTACGATTACCTGCTCGGGCCCAAGGGCCCATCCCACCCGTACCCCGGTTGCCGCAAATGCTTTACTGATGCCATCAATAAAAATGCTGTATTCCTTCATCTGCGGACGAAGAGCCACCGGATTGTAATGCCGGGTATCCTCCAACGTGAGTGTCCAGTAAATCTGATCGAACATTACAAAAAGCTTCTTTTCCCCGGGGCCTCTGCTGGCATTTTCTGCAATCACGAGATCGCAAATTTTTTCTAATTCTTCTTTATGAAACGTTGTGCCGGTAGGGTTTAAGGGCGAACACAAAGCCAGCAGGGTAGCACCTTTCAGGTGCGGTTTTATTTGCGCTGCCGTTGGCATAAAATCATTTTCCGGGGTGGATTCAATAACAACATGCTCTGCCTGGGTAAAATGGGCATAATGATTATTGTTCCAGCTTGGCACCGGATAGATCACCTTATCTCCGCTATCTACAATTGTGCGGTAAACCGAATAAATCAACGGCCTGCCACCCGATGCAATCAGAATTTCGTTGGGGTGGTAGGTAACTTTTTGATGGTGCTCAATGAACCGGGATACCGCCTTTCTTAACACCAGTTCGCCATCTGCCGCAGGATAGGTGGTCTTATGCTGATGATAAGCTTCCACAATGTTTGCCTCCAGTGCACCCGGAATGGGGAATATAGAAGAATCAAAATCACCAATCGTATAATTATAAATGTGCTGGCCCGCTTTTATTTTTTCTTTAATGGCGGCTCCTAATTGTACAATTTCTGAAGGAATCAGGGTTTGTGCAAGTTGGCTTAGCCTTAAATTTCCCATAAAGCATTAATTTATTCGATATTAGCAAAAATACTTGTTACGGTATAAATACCCCGACGGCTCGAAAAGTATTAAAGATTTAGGAGAATCATTTGAAAAAATATCAATAATTCAAACGAATAAAAGAAAACGTTTAATAATCCTCCTGTTTGCCCATCTCTCTTCCCGATATTGAGTTATATTTACCACCTCAAAAGCGGCCGTTACGTAAAATATCCTGTTTAACCGTCTGCTTCATCAATAACCAAGAAAAAGTGAACATGTTCAATATTATTCTTTTTGGCCCTCCGGGTAGTGGTAAAGGAACGCAAAGTGAACGACTGGTTACCCGTTATGGTTTAAAACACCTCAGTACGGGCGATCTGTTGCGTTCTGAAATTTCCCGGAAAACAGATTTAGGAATGGAAGCCAAAAAATTGATGGATAAAGGCCAGCTTGTACCAGATTCGGTGGTAATTGGAATGATTGATGCAGCATTGGATGCTAACCCGGATGCAAAAGGGTTTCTTTTCGATGGCTTTCCCCGTACGGCTGCACAAGCCGAAGCGCTGGATAACCTGCTGGCCCAAAAGCACAGCGCCATTAATACCATGCTCGCATTACATGTTTCAGAAGATGAGCTGGTAAGGCGGCTTTTAAAAAGAGGAGAAACAAGCGGAAGATCAGATGACACAAATGAACAGGTTATCCGTGCCAGAATTGTAGAATATTATAATAAAACAGCCGCAGTTGCTGATTATTATAAAAAGTTCAATAAGGTGGAAATTATTAAGGGTGAGGGGTCTATTGATTCAATCTTCCAATTTCTTTGCCACGAAATTGATAAGCACAAACCGGAAATTGTAGGCTGATTTTCCGCGGTTCCTATTTTTCATTTGAATTTTTCTGCTATGAAACCGGAATGGTTCCTGTTGGAAGGCCCCTCCTGCTGCCAGCAGCTTGGATTAGCGGGCCCCGGATAAAAAATGAAGTGGATTGCTTCGGAAAAGGACTCATAAATATTTCCCCTGTTCAACTTTATGACCGGTAGATTGTTTTACATTCATATTGAATAGGAATAATTCCGTTCGTTAAAATCGAAAATTGAATAAAATGAAAAAAGCAGATATAGGCCTCACCCCAAAGCAAACCGAAATTATCGCAGAAATTATGGAACCCCTTTTGGCAGATGAGTTTTTACTTTATTTAAAAACCCGGAATGCCCATTGGAATATTGAAGGCCCCGACTTTCATACGGCTCACACCTATTTTGAACAATTATATACGGAATTAGAGAACATTGTAGACGAAGTGGCCGAAAGAATAAGAAAAATTGGCCATTATGCACCGGCTACCATGAAAACCTATCTTAAAATTACCCACCTTTCGGAAGAAGCCACTGAAGGGAATGACAGTTTAAGTTTTTTCCGCCGCCTGCTTTCCGATCACGAAGCTATTATAATTCATCTTCGGGAAAGTATTTCAAAGTTGCAGAAGGAAGTGGAGTTAGCATATGGCACCATCGACTACCTGACTTCCCTAATGGAACAGCACGAAACTACGGCCTGGATGTTGCGCTCTCATTTGAAGTGATAGGAAAAAACTGTGGGATGAGGGGTTTATGCTATTCATCTAAAATATTGTTCCGGGCAGGCTAAGTGGTTTTGTACGCCAGAGTATGATAAATTTCCGCTTATGCCAATTCCAGGAAATACTTCTCCTACCTTCTTCTGACGGGAACTATTGGGAAAAGAAGGTTATCTATACATCCGGAATAGACATTGTTGCAGTTTGGGTAATTGAAATATTTTAATCCGAAACATTGACCTGCTTTTTTACTGTTGCTGTGCTTTTACCGCCAACTCCAAATACAGAAATACATTTGTAAGCAATAACCCATAGTAAATTTTGCAGTATGAATGATATTATATGGACTTGGGATGACAGCCTTGATGCTTTAGTTGCAGCTCCAGAACATCACAAACTGCTATTTGAAAATAATTTTGTGGGTGTGTTAGACACGTTAATTTTGCCTGGAGAAATCACGAAAGTTCATACCCATCGGTTTCCAGCTTCACTTTATATCCTCAGTTGGTCAGATTTTATTCGGTATGATGCAACCGGGAATATTATGGTAGATTCGAGAAATTTTCCGAATAAACCCCTCCCCAATACTGCATTATGGTCTGAGCCATTAATACCACATTCTTTAAAAAATATTGGAGAAAATAACTTACAGGTAATAAGTGTTGAAATTAAGCAATAAGGATGGACTGCCGCCAACAAACAGGTTGGCAATGGGACGGGGGAAGTGCTTCTATTGGGTAGGAGTGCAAGATTGAACGGTAGTAATACTATCTACCGTTCTTGCGAGAAAAATCTATAATGTCTTCAAAATAACCGTCAATGAGATTTTTAAACTCCAAAGGGATGATTGAACAGGAACTGAATTTTTGGGATTCAGATCAAAAAGAATGGAATTCAGGAGTAGAACCGACCCGATTTTTAGCATTCTGTATTTACCAATTTCCTTCTCTTGGTATTTTGCTTTTCCCGAAGGGTTTCAAATCTTAGTTTTGCAGTTCAATTAACGTGCTATGCGCAAATTAGAAAATTATCTTTCCGGCCAGTGGATAACCGGCGATGGGGAAGGCCAGGAATTGTTTGATGCCGTTACCGGTGATACTATTGGTTTTGCCAGTACCCGGGGGCTCGATTTTAAAGCGGCATTGGCCTATGCACGGAAAAAGGGAAACGCGGCGCTTCGGAAAATGACTTTTCAGGAAAGAGGCAGGATGTTGCGCGCCCTGGCTATTCACCTGCTGAGTAAAAAAGAACAGTTTTATGCAATAAGCTATCGCACCGGAGCTACCCGTATGGATAGCTGGATCGATATTGAGGGTGGAATTGGAAATTTGTTTTCGAATGCCTCCCTTAGAAGGAAATTACCGGATGAAATTTTTGCCCTGGATGGCGACCCGGTGAACCTGGGAAAAAATAACAGCTTTATGGGGCATCACATCCTGGTGCCAAAGGAAGGTGTTGCCATTCACATCAATGCCTATAATTTTCCGGTTTGGGGAATGCTCGAAAAAATTGCAGTTAACTTACTGGCAGGCGTACCCGCAGTTGTGAAACCGGCCACGGTTACTTCTTTTCTTACCGAAGCGGTAGTGAAGGAAATCATTGCTTCAAAAATTCTCCCCGAAGGAGCGTTGCAACTCATTTGCGGTAGCGCCGGCGATTTGCTTTCGCATGTGGAGAGCCAGGATGTGGTCACTTTTACCGGATCGGCCGGCACCGGGCTTAAATTGAAATCACATCCCGTAATCCTTCAACATAATGTACCCTTTAACCTGGAAGCGGATTCCCTGAACTGTATTGTGCTGGGGGAGGATGTGGCCCCGGGTATGCCCGAATGGGACATCTTTATAAAAGAGGTTAAAAAGGAAATGACGGTGAAGGCCGGCCAGAAATGTACCGCCATCCGCCGCATTTTTGTTCCCGAAAATAAAATGGAAGACGTGTGGAAGGGGCTCAAACCGGAACTGGCGAAAACCGTTATTGGTAACCCGGCCAATGAAAAAGTGAGAATGGGGTCCCTTGCCGGTAAAGAACAACGAGAAGAAGTAAAAACCCAATTGAACAAACTACTTGCTACTTCTCAAATTATTTACGGCTCGTTGGACAGTGTGGAAGTAATGGATGCCGATGCTAAGAAGGGTGCATTTATCAGCCCGATATTGTTGATGAATGATTCACCCTTTGCTTCTTCAGAACCGCATGATGTGGAAGCCTTTGGCCCGGTGAGTACCATCATGCCGTATAAAGGAGTGGATGAGGCGATTGCATTAAGTAAGTTGGGGAAGGGTAGCCTTTGCTCTTCTATTGTTACAGCAGATGCAAAAATTGCAAGGGAATATGTAATCAATGCTGCAACATACCATGGAAGGATTCTTATTTTGAATCAGGAATGTGCCAAAGAAAGTACCGGACATGGCTCACCGTTACCAATGCTGGTGCATGGCGGACCTGGAAGAGCGGGTGGCGGGGAAGAAATGGGTGGACTGCGTGGAATCCGGCACTACCTGCAACGTACTGCAATCCAGGGTTCGCCTTCCATGATTTCTGCCGTATCTTCCGTGTACCAGCAACATGCAAGGGGAAATCGGGAAGGAATTCATCCATTCAAAAAGTATTTTGAAGAATTGGAAATCGGTGACCAGCTTATAACCGAGAAGCGATTAATTTCATCAAAAGATATTGATGCATTTGCGGATCTTTCGGGAGATCATTTTTATGCCCATATAAAGGATACTGATTTCAACGGGACTATGTTTGAACAACAGGTGGCACATGGGTATTTCTTAATAAGCGCCGCAGCGGGTTTGTTTGTAGATAGCTATGATAAAAATCCGGTGTTACTTAATTATGGTATTGATGAATTACGGTTTACCAAACCGGTTTATCCCGGAACTTCTATTTATATCCGGTTTACCTGCAAGGAAAAAACGGCCCAGGAAATGAAAGAAGATGCTACCGTAAGAGGCGCAGATATTCCTAAGGGGATAGTTAAATGGCTGGTTGAAATTTTTGATGATACCGATGAAGCCGTTGGCGTAGGAACCATTTTAACCATGGTGCAAATGAAAAATAAACTGAGTTAAAGCGATCATTTATGATTAAAGAAATTGCCGGAGGTTATGTTAAAACAGAAACCCATAACGGGATAACAACGATTGAATTCTTTCATCCCCAAAGTAACTCCCTTCCGGGAAAAATTTTGGAAACCCTTGCCGGCGAAATTATTTCGGCCGGCAACCGCGAGGAAACAAGGGTCCTCATCCTTAAGAGCGGTGGCGAAAAGACTTTCTGTGCAGGAGCCTCGTTTGATGAACTGGTTCAAATTAAGGATAAAGATACCGGCTTCCTTTTCTTTAGTGGATTTGCCAAAGTGATTAATGCCATGCGCACCTGCCCAAAACTGATTATTGCAAGGATTCAGGGGAAATGTGTGGGCGGCGGAGTGGGGCTTGCTGCGGCAGCCGATTATGCCATAGCCCTACATAAGGCAGATGTGAAACTGAGTGAACTGGCAATTGGAATTGGCCCTTTTGTGGTTGGACCGGCGGTTGAAAGAAAGATTGGCCATGCTGCCTTTGCTGCGCTTTCCATTGATGCATCTATGTGGAGGAACAGCGATTGGGCAAAGCGCAAGGGATTGTTTTCCGAAGTGCACGAAACCCTGGATAACCTCGAAGAATCGGTTAGCAGGTTGAGTAATACGCTTGCCGGTTATAGTCCGGAAGCCATGCAGGCCCTAAAGCAGATAATTTGGGAGGGAACTGCCCACTGGGATAAATTGTTATTCGAACGGGCCAGGATAAGTGGCGAACTTATTCTCCGTGATTTTGCAAAAAAGGCAATTGAAAAGTTTAAACAAAAATCATCCTGATTTCTCAGTTAGGGTCATCGGCAGAGATTAGCTCTTCCCCTACTTTCTTTTTTGAATGGCCGGTAATGGCATGATATAGGGCAATCCCATATGCCCTTATTTTATCGGCATTGGAAATGCCGGCTTTGGCGATTGCTATTTGTAATAACTCACCCACCAACTTTTTTATTGGCCCGGGAGATCGTCCCGTAACTATTTTTTTTGAAAGGAAACCGGCCGCTAATCCCGTTAGCGTAGGCAGAACCCCCTCTATTATCCCCGAAGAGGAAACCCATTTATTTAATGCTCCCTTTGCTATGTTTACAGGATCCAGGCTGTCTTTCGTTTTTCTGAATTGTGCAATCAATTCCTGTTTTTGAACAACCTGTTTCTGTTCCAGTTTTTCAATGGCTGCTTCCAATTCCGCTTTGGTTGTAATGGCCATGATTAGAAAAACTTTTTAATGATAAAGTTGGTAAGAGGGACTTTAAACCAGCGGTTATTCCCTGCCCTAAAAATGAACCATATAAGCAAATAAATCCCGGCCAGGATGAAAAACCCCCAGTAGGTTTTTCCGAGCAGACTGCCGATAAAGAAAGCCAGAGCGATATTAAACAGGCCCAAAAAGAAGAGGAAGGCGAGGGCAACTAGTAACCCGGAAATGGCCGTTGCTAAAAGATCGCTGGTTTTGTGAATGGCCTTATATTGCCATAACTTTAGACGTGTTTCAGCATATTCTCCCGCCTGTTCCAATAAGGATTCTAATTGGTCCTTTGTATATGAAAACCCTCCTTCCTCATTTTTGTGGGAGGAATACTGCCTTTCATCCTGATTCATGTTTGTATTTTATTTATTTCTTTTTGGCTAACTCTTTTGGTTTAAAAGATCATCTGCTTCCCTTTTAACAGACGAAAACTTTTCAGAGATATTTTCTCCGATATCGTTTATGGAAGTTTTTAACCTGTCGCCAAATTCTTTCGATTTCTTTTTAATTTTCTTTCGGGTTTCTGCACCGCTTTCGGGAGCAAACAATATACCGAGAATTGCACCGGCTGCGGCTCCCAGCAAAAGGGCGGAAAGTACTTTTGAATTTTTCATAACAACGATTTTTGATAAAAAAACGAGTTTATTAATTTTTTAAAATACCGGCAGTGATTTGGAAGGTTATTCGGAGGAAGATGGGTATTAAATTTACGAATTTTACTGTTAAGGAATTGCTGATTTTAGGCAGGGTGTAAGGCACTATTTTGCTCCCATGCTGAGAAAAAATGGGATTACAGAAGCAGAAATAATGGGGGAAAAGAAAATTAAATCGGAATCATAGATAATCCGAAAAAAGAAAAGAAGTGCGCGTGGCAGGGATTAACCGTAAACGGAGATAGATTTCAAATTCGGTTTTTCATCACCGTTATACTCGTTTGGCTAAAGAAAATATAATTGCCTTTGTGCTGTTCCTTCCGGATATCCGGAAACCGGTCTGCAGGTTATTTTACCTTTTCGGAATATAATGCGAGTGCCTGCACTATGTTTTTGAGGAAGAAAATATCCAGGTGGGAATAATAATTATTCGTGTTTCCTAATATTTGCCATTCTTCGTTTTTCATTTCGGTTAGGGTGTACAGATATTTCCTGTCGGAATTGTAAATCTGGTAAAGCTTTTGGGTCCCATTCAGATACATGAAGAACCCAAATGAAAAATACTTGTTATTAATATACTGATTGTGCCAGGTAAGCAATTTAGGGACATGAAAGGGAGACCGGAGGTGCTTTTGAATTTCCTTTCCCAGGGCTGCCGCAAGTGCTGTAAACCCCAGGGTTTCTTCAATCCATTTCCCGGTTTCACAGTCTGTGAAGAAAATGTTCTCATACCCGTTTTGAAAACTGGCCCTGCACATATGGTGGTATCGATGCGGGATTTCTTCAATGAATACGGCTGTTGGTACTCCGTTAACTTCCAGTTGCAAATTAAAATTCATTGGAGTTTGTTTAATAGTAAACAATACATAAAGCCTGCCAATAATTAATAAAACTAACGGGAGTGGATAAATGATGGCTTTCGGAGATTTCCGTGGGTTGTTGCCAATAAGGAGCATTTACACGGAAGCCGTGAGGATAGGTAGATTTGTAAGTGTTTGAAGCACAAAATACAACCTGCGATTATAAAATGCAAGCATCCCTGTTGTATTTTTTTAAAATAAACAGGGATTGCCCAAAAGCAATCCCTGCAAGAATAGAATTTCTTGAAAAATGAGGTTAGGGAACCAGTTTCAATTCATCAATAATATTTTTCGCCCCGCCCAATTTGTCAATACACCAAAGAACGTAACGAACATCAACACAAATGGTACGGTTCAGGTTTTTATCGAATGCAATTTTGTGGCTTAAGGCTTCATAATTTCCATCAAAAGCAAGTCCGATCAGATGTCCGTTTCCATCAATTACAGGGCTGCCACTATTTCCTCCCGTAATGTCGTTGGTAGTTATGAAACCTACAACCAGGTCTTTTTTAGTTTTATCGATGTACCTGCCAAAATCTTTTTTCTTAAACAGTTCTACCTGTTTGGCGGGAAGATCGAACTCATAATCGCCGGGTATGTATTTTTCCAGCACCCCCTTACTGGTGGTGATGTAGTCATATTTAACCGCATCCCGGGGGACATAACTTTTTACGCTGCCATAGCTTACCCTCATACTAAAGTTGGCATCGGGGTACATTTTATTAACGGCCTCGGGTTGCATTTCCATTATTCCTTTCATATACCAATGATTCAGCTCATTGTTTTTATTGAGAAATGCCGTGTAAAGGGGGCTGTATTTATCGGTATAATTACCTACAAATGCCGAAGCAAAGGCGAATGCAGGATCGGCCTGCAATGTAGCTGCATCGGGATGCTCCATAAATTTATTCCATTTACTGTCATTAAGCAACAGGGTATTGGTAAAAACATCATGAGCCCATTTTTTGAAAGTGGCATCATCGTCCAGCGGACCATAGCTGTTTTTTAATCCCTCATAAAAGCCAATTGGATACTGGTCTTTGTCAATATCATTATAAAAAGCCATTGTTACGGCTCCCAGGATTTTTTCATCACTTGGTATGTTTTCTGACTCTATAAATCGTTTGCGCGAAGCTTCTGCCATTGTTTTAGCATTTTCAAGATCTTTTGCCGAAGCGCCTTGTTTTTGCAGGACCGATTCCAGTCTTTCGAGGGTAGAGGCAAAGGCGGCAAGTGGAGAGCCTAAAATACCTTCCCGGATGTATTGGCGATGTTTGGCATAGGGTGCCCAGGCGGCATAGTTTTTCTCGTATTCACTCATGAGGTTTTCGTAGTCGGGTTTTCCTTTTGCCCATTTACTGAAGTCTTTCTCATATTGTTGCTTTTGGTCGTAGGTATGAAATTTTTTCAGTTGCTTGGTTTCCCCGTCAAAAAACTTCCAGTAATTGGCCACGCTGGCATAGTTAGAAGCCAGTTTGAGTTTAACGGCAGGGTCCTTTATCATCTGTTCGTGCATATATTTCAGGCGAATTGCACGCAATGCTACGAGAGACGGATTATCAATGTCATTTTTTAGTTTTATCCCATAGCTGGTTTCGTAGCGGTTGGTACCTCCGGGGTACCCAAAGATCATGGCGAAGTCGCCATCCTTTACCCCTTTGAGGCTCACCGGTAAAAAGTATTTGGGTTTCAGGGGAACATTTTCAATGGAATATTCATCCGGCTTCCCATCCTTCGACATATACACCCTGAAAACGGAAAAATCGCCGGTATGCCTTGGCCATTCCCAATTATCGGTATCTCCTCCAAATTTACCCACACTTTCTGGCGGGGTTCCCACCAGGCGGATATCCCGGTAAATTTTGTACACAAACATCAGGTACTGGTTATCGTTGAACATAGAATAAATGCGACCACTCATTCCATTTTCCTTATCGGCTACCTTATCGGTGATGTTCTTATATATTTCCTGCCTGTTCTTTACTCTGTCATCCCAACTCATTCCTTTAAAAGCGGTTTCCACTTCTTTCGAAACGTCCACAATCCGGTCCAGGAATTGTACCGTGAGTTTGGTCGGTATTTCCTGGTCTTTATTATAGGCGTAAAAACCATCCCGCAGGTAATTGTGCTGTACATCGCTGGCAGCAGCAATGGCACCATAGCCGCAATGGTGGTTGGTGAAAATCAGGCCCTGGTTACTCACAATTTCACCGGTACAACCTCCGCCAAAAATGATAATCGCATCTTTAATAGAGGCCTTATTGATGGAGTAAAGCTGCTCTTTAGAAAGTTTCAGCCCTTTCTTTACCATGTCGTTATAAACCTGTTTGCCCAGAAGCATGGGAAGCCACATGCCCTCGTCTGCTCTTGTGGTGGTTAGCACACCCGATAAAACAAGCAATAATAAAAGTTTCTTCATGTTTGTTAGATTTTGCGGCAAACGTAGCCAATTTTGGCAAATTTCTAATACTGATTGTGAGCATCGGGGATCCCCGGCAGTAAAAGCGGGTATTTGTTATATAATTCGTAAAATACGGAGCCCGAAACAAGTATATTTGTTCTTTGAGCTAACAGTCTTTTTAATGACCCTTATAGATATCAGGTTACCCAAATCTATAGCCCGGGCGCTTAATTTACCCATTAGCGACCCGCGCCGCCAACAGTTGAAGGTGTTGGGTAAATTGTTGCGTAAAGCCCGGTTTACAGAATTCGGTCAATTATACCGTTTTGATGAGATTTTACTTAGCAGGCATAAGGGGAAGAAGTTTCAGCAGGCAGTGCCCACCTATAATTATAATAAGATGTATGCCGAGTGGTGGCATAAGGCATTGGACGGAATTCCCGATGTATCCTGGCCCGGCGTGATTAAATACTTTGCCCTGAGCAGTGGCACCAGTGAAGCAGCGAGTAAATACATTCCGGTTACCAAAGAATTAATAAGGAGTAATACCCTCACCAGTGTCAGGCAGTTGTTAAGCCTGGTGAAATATGAGAATGTTCCAAAATCGGCAGTGAGTAAGGGCTGGCTAATGCTTGGCGGAAGTACCGAATTACAAAAAGGGCCTACCTATTACGCCGGCGACCTTAGTGGGATTCAACAGCAAAAAATACCGCTGTGGTTCCAGGGTCTGGGCCTATACAAACCCGGAAAAAAAATTGCACGCGAAAAAGACTGGGCAAAGAAGCTGGAAGAAGTGGTTGAAAATGCACCCAATTGGGATATTGGATTTATTGTAGGAGTCCCGGCATGGCTTCAATTGTGCATCGAAAAAATCATCGAAAGATATAAGTTGAAAAATATCCATGAACTATGGCCCAACCTGGCATTTTATGTTCATGGAGGGGTGGCGATGGATCCATACAAAAAAGGATTTGCCAAACTTATGGGCAAACCCATAACCTATATAGAAACGTATCTGGCCAGTGAAGGATTTCTTGCCTTTCAAAGCCGTCAAAACAGCGGAGGAGCCATGCAACTGGTTCTAAACAATAATATTTTCTTTGAATTTGTGCTCTTTGATGAACACAATTTTGATAGCGAAGGGAATATGATTGATAATCCGGAAGCCCTCATGATACATGAGATTGATCTAAATAAGGATTATGCCATCCTGATTAGCACCAATGCGGGAACCTGGCGGTACGCCATTGGAGATACCGTACGGCTGGTGGATCGTGAAAAAAGTGAAATCATCATTACCGGGCGAACAAAACATTTTCTCAGCCTGGTAGGGGAACACCTCAGTGTAGATAATATGAATAAGGCCATTGAGATGGCTTCTGAAGAGTTGAATATTTTTATTCCCGAGTTTACCGTAGCCGGGATACCTCATGGAAACTTCTTTTCGCATAAATGGTATATTGCCACCGACGATAAGGTTAATGCTGTTCAACTCGCCCAGGTAATTGATGCGAAATTGAAAATGTTGAATGATGATTATGAGGTGGAAAGGAAACATGCGCTTAAATCTGTGGAGGTAGAAGTGCTTTCGGAAGAGACCTTCCTTCAATTCCTGGAGATGAAAGGGAAAGTGGGGGGACAGCATAAATTTCCCAGGGTATTGAAAGGTGAAATTCTAAAAGACTGGCAAACGTTTTTGCAGGAAGAGAAAATCTGAAGAAATTATAAGGAATGGTTGATGCAATTGTAACAGGACTGTTATTGGGCTTGATGCTCATCTTTTCGGTAGGCCCTGTTATTTTTACGATCATAAAAATCAGGATTAATTACGGTATTGCCAGCGCCCTTTATTTTATTGCCGGAGTTTGGCTAAGTGATGCGCTTTGGGTAATTACAGCAAATGCATTTAGCGGTTTTTTTCAGGAATTATTCAACTTTAAAAAGCCTATTGGAATTGCAGGGGGTATTTTATTGATCGGCCTGGGGGTATATTACCTGTTCTTCAGAAAATATAAACCCAAAGATGAAGTAGATAAGGGGATTAAGATCAGTAATGTTACCCATGCAGGACTTGCCCTTACCGGGTTTTTAATCAACACCCTGAATCCGGGAGTAATTACACTTTGGTTTGCTGCTGCCACCAAATCCATTTCCCACACCTATGAAGAGAAGCTGGTTTTGTTTTCCATCTGCCTTTTGATGAATATGAGTGCGGATATTTTTAAAATAAACCTTGCCGGCAGATTACGCGCTAAACTTACCGATAAGAATATTAACATCATTAACCGCTTCTCCGGGCTCATGTTTATTATTTTTGGAGCCCTGCTTATTGCGGGAACTTTGTTTACTCCTGTTGGCCACTTGTAAATCCTGTATATGCGCTGGCTCCTGTTATCCCTTATTCTTATCGTTTTTCATGCCAATGGCCAGCCGTCGGATTTTATCGTGCTGAAAAAACACAATAAGACCCTTAAATCGTTTTATGCAGGCACGGACATTGAATTTGTTACCTATTCGGGTGCTTATCGGAATGCCCGGATTGAAAAAATCACAAACGACAGTTTGTTCCTTCGGGAATTCCTGGTTCAGCGGATCCCCACACAATTGGGATTTTTTATTACCGATACCGTAGGAAGCTTTCGTTACGCATACCCCTATACGCAAATTGCCAGAATGGGAAAAAAGCAAAAGGGATTTAGCCTGAATGCAAGCGGAGCTTCTTTAATTGGAGGAGGCATAGTACTTACGGTAGCCAGCGGCGTAGTTTACCTTGTCGACCGCGCTAAATTTAGCCCTCAACTGTTGCTGGGCGGAATTGGCCTAGGAGCACTTGGTTACCTCTTTACCCGAATTGGCGCAAAAGGAATAGTAATTGGAAAGCATGGATACCGGATCGAATATGTTAACCTAACAGGGAAGGAATCGCACTAATGGACAGCACAGAGCAATTGCCGAAAAAAAATAAATGGGGAAGGCGACTTTTCAGAGTTTTTATCTGGATGTTTATCCTGCAATTGGCTTACATTATCCTTACCCGTTGGATTAACCCTCCCATCACCATTACCCAGGCGGTGAGTGTTGTGCGGGGCGATGGATTAAAACGGGATTATATTTCTTTTGATGAAATGGGCAGTGCGGCAAAACTGGCGGTAATTGCCTCCGAAGACCAGCTTTTTCCCGATCATAACGGATTTGATGTAAAGGCCATTAAAAAAGCGATCGTATTTAATGAAAAACATCCCACCCGGCAAAGAGGGGCAAGTACCATAAGCCAGCAAACGGCAAAAAATGTTTTTTTATGGCAACATGGAGGCTTCTTTAGAAAAGGACTGGAAGTTTATTTCACGTTTATGATTGAAAAGCTGTGGAACAAACAACGAATCCTCGAAACGTATTTGAATGTGGCAGAAATGGGCGAAGGAATTTTTGGAATCCAGGCTGCGGCCAAAGCCTATTTTGGAAAGGATGCCAAAAACCTGACAAATGCCCAGGCTGCCATGATTGCGGCCTGTCTGCCCAATCCAAAAAAGTTTTCTGTAAAACCGCTTAGTAATTATGTGGCCCGCAGGTCGGCCATGATTTTACGGCAAATGAATAACCTTGCCGCCGACTCCGAAATCCAGGAATTAATTCGTTAAGAAGTCATTTTATTGAATAGCAATGAGTAAAAAAAATTTCACTTATTTGGCGAGTTTATTCTTTTTGAAATTCTAAATAGGAATCCTGTTATTCAACAATTCCTAAAAGGTCTTCGATAGCCTTTACGGCACAGGGCAATCTGTTTTGGTACCCACCTTTGATTTCTGCCCAGGGAGTATCCTGGTTTATCATGGCATCTTTATAATGATGAAACAATTTAATTCGGGTAGTTTCATCGGGATATTCCCGCAATTCGTCTTTAACCCACGGCAGGTCAGTGTTGCACAGCAGGTATAAATCATAGTTCCTCGCTACAATTTCATTAAGAGTCCGGCTGTCGCACTGGTTAAAAACAAATTCACTCCATACCCGGATTACCTGCATGTCGGTATCTATAAATAAAAGTTTTTTCCCTTCCTCCAGGGCTTGCCGGGATAATTGTTCTTCCAGCGCCAACTGGCCCTCCCTTATTTTTCGCAGATCTTCAAACCGGTAGTTGGTGCCGTGCTCCAATAAATATTCCCGTGCGTATTCGGGAACCCAATAGGTATTAAATTTTTTGGCCAGCATTTCCGATAAGGTTGATTTTCCGGTTGATTCTGGACCAATTATGACTATTTTTTTAAGCATCGGCTACTTTTTTTGTCCAGGCAGGACTTAATTTCTTTGCCTTTTGAAAAATGGGGCAGGTTACTGTATGGGCGCCAGGCAGGTATCCTGTACTTACCAAAAATTCATTTACAATTTCACCTCCTGTAAAGTAAAATGTTTTTTTAAACAGACTGGTCCACTCTTTTCGAGATAATGGATGATGTGCATCCAGCCAGTTCCTGAAAGAGCCAAAATGTTTTTGCAACTCCACTATTTTTTTTGCGTTGGTGATAGCGGCATCAATTTTTAACCGGTTTCTGATTATACCTTCATCGTTCATTAATCTATGCCGGTCTTTTTCTCCGTATTTGGCCACTTTTTTAATATCGAATCCCGAATACGCTTTTCTAAAATTCTCCTGTTTCCGTAAAATGGTTGTCCAGCTTAAGCCGGCCTGGTTTATTTCCAGGATCAACCGGCAAAAGAGCTCGTTGTCCTCTTGTATGGGAAAGCCATAATGTTTATCGTGGTAAGGTTTATGCAATGCGAGATCGGCAGGGCTCATATCCGCCAGTGCATTACAATACGAATCAGCCATTGTTATTTTGTTTTATTATTTTCTTCCAGTCGAGGAAGCCCCATCCGGCCAGGATGAGGAATAGAAAATACATTAATGTAAAAAGCATAAACCCTTTGTAAAAATTGAGGGGTATGGCTACGATATTGGATAAGATCCAGGCCAGCCAATTTTCGATTTTTCGTTTAGCCATCCACCACATGGCAGTAACGGCAGATGAAGAGACCAGCGAATCGAGAAACGGGGTGTTACTGTTGGTACCGTGTTTTAAAATGAAATATAAGCTAATTGCAAACCCTAAAAAGATAGCCAGGCCCACACGAAGTTCCTTTTTATTACACCAGCTTACCGGGAATTCGTATTGGCCGCTGTCTTTTTTTAACACCCAGTTATACCACCCATATACACTCATCGCAAAGTAATAGAAATTCAACAACCCATCGGCATAAAGTGGAGGGTGGGATACAAATAAGTAGAGGTAAGCGGCTATCAGAATTCCGACAATACCCGTTGGATAAACAAGAACATTATTTTTGCGGGCATACCAAACACTGGCAATCTGCGAAACAGTACTTAGCCATTCTAAAAATCCGGTTTCCCGGATATTGGATAAGAACTCCTTCCATATTTCCTGCACGTTCATTACCTGCAAAATACAACAGGAAAGGCAGTGAAATGAAAAACCCCGGATTATCCGGGGAAATTATTTATTTGGAAATGAATTACTCCGCTTCTGCTACTACTTCTTTCACTTCAGGTATCATCCGCTTCATCATCCCCTCAATACCGGCTTTCAAGGTAATCATAGAAGAGGGACAACCACTGCAACTTCCCTGCATGGTAAGGTTTAATTTTCCATCTTCATAGCTTTTGAACTGAATGGCGCCCCCATCCATTTCAACTGCGGGTTTTACATAATTTTCGAGTAGCTCCTTAATCCGTTTTACCACATCGCCATCATCGGAACTAACCACGTTGGTACTTTCCTGCTTCATGCGGGCCACCTCTTCATCATTTACAATCACTTTTCCTTCTTCAAGGAATTCCTTTAAGAATTGTTTGATGGTGGGGATAATATCATCCCATTCTTCGGTATAATTGGATTTGGTAATGGTGACAAAGTTGCTGGCAATAAAAACCGAACGAATAAATGGAAAGGTGAACAGCTCCAAAGCCAGGGGCGAAACTTTTGCACTTTCTTCATCTGGTAAATCAATACTCTTTCCCGGATATAGAAGTTTATTTGCCACAAACTTCATGGTTTCGGGATTGGGGGTCATTTCTGTATAAATGCTGATAACCGGATTTCCTGTTTTTATCATATCGAAAAATTAAGTTGCAAAATTAACCCGAATTGCAATAAATACTAACAAACCGGGTTTTAAAAAGTTGGTAACTGGCGGTATTTTCGTTTTTCGTAACCAGATGCATTAATAGATATCTTACTAATTTTATTAAAATTCAGATTATGCGGATTGGCATGATATTATTGGGTTTGCTGATATTTTTAACTGCTGGTGCACAACGGGTTATCCCGAAAGGGGTAACCCCAAAGAATAACGGGTCGCCCCAGGTTGAGCCAAAGTCCTTATATCATATCGCCGATTTCCAGGGAAGATGGCAGGAGGTTTCACGGAAGGGACCAGGCGGTAAGCATATTATATTTTCAGATACGCTGCAACTTTGGTTTACCGGCGCCAATGTATATTCGAAGGATGCCAGCAGTATGCGAATGAGTATGATGTATGAAGCGGAATTGCCCGGATCTGACTGGCTGATTATTGGAACCGATGGGTACCGGGTGAAATCGTTATCTCAAAACGTGCTTATTTTAGAAGATGAACAGTACCTGCGAACTTTCCGGAAAATGCAGAAGTTTTATTATGAATTGGTAGGAAAAGATTCCGTTGTTCAAGATGAACCCGGAATACCCCTACATGCAAATACGTCGGCCCTTTTAGGGAAGTGGGTAGTTTACAAAAGTGTTGCACCACCCGGATTGGCCGATGCCCAAACAGCACTTATCAACAGCATCGAATTAAGAAAAATAGAAGACTCTGTTACCGCCGTTGGAAGCATCAGCTATCGTTTACGGGGAGCCCGGATCACCGATTCGGCCACATTGAATATAGAAGGCCGGGGCATCCGCATAAAATCCCCCTCCTTACATATTAAGTATGATATTTTTAAGGCAGATGGTGTGGAGTTTATTTTTGGAAATCAGCCGGGGATTGTTTTTTATGCAAAGAAATTTGCCGATTAATTTTCGAGGATCCGTAGCCGGGCATAGTTGAGCATTATTTTTTTCTCTCCGTTTTCTTCAAATTGGATGGTGGCAATGGGGTTGTGCGCTGCCCCTTCCATTTTCATAACTTTCCCAAACCCAAATTTCTGGTGCTCAACTTTTTGTCCTACTGCAAGGTGTTGCGTATCACTGGGAACAAAATCTGCATTGGGTGTATGCTCCACCACCTTTGGTCTGGCAGGGCTTGTATAGGCAGGCTTGGATTTCGGGGTTTCCTGCGCATATCCGTTACCGAAACCACGGTGCATCCGCTGGAAGGCGTTTCCCTGCATTTGCGTGTGGCCCCCATTATTGCGGGCATTTCCCCCCGCATTGCTTTTGTCCACAAATTCATCCGGTATTTCTTCCAGAAAACGGCTCGGGTCGTTTTGTTGTAATTGTCCAAAACGATAACGGGCATTGGCATAACTTAGGTAAAGGTGCTTCTTGGCCCTTGTGATGGCTACATAAAACAGTCTTCGCTCTTCTTCTAACTCTTCTCTTGTATGAACGGCCATGGCATTGGGAAAAAGCGTTTCTTCGAGTCCGCCAACAAATACGACAGGAAATTCAAGCCCCTTGGCCGCATGAATTGTCATCAGTTTTACAGCATCTGCATTGGTCTTGTCGTCATCGGCATCAGTAAGTAAAACGATTTGCTGAAGATAAGCGGCGAGGCTTTTATCGCCTACTTCTCCATCTTCCAGATTGGAAGGGGTTTCTGTAAATTCCTTTATGGAGTTCAATAATTCCTGAACGTTTTCATATCGTGCCAGTCCTTCCACCGTTTTATCGTTGAATAATTCCTTTACAATTTGGGTGCTCTTGCCTACGAGCACGGCAAGATCGTATGCATTTTTTTTATGCAGTTCGCTTTGGAACATTTTTATCATTGTTACAAACCCATCGATGGCTTCGAGTGTGGCGCTCTTTATGCCAAACATGGAAGCATTGGTAAGAATATTCCAAAAACTGGTATTGCGTTCGTTGGCGTACAGTACCAATTTTTCGATGCTGGTTTTACCAATTCCCCTGGCGGGGTAATTGATGATTCGCTTTAATGCTTCTTCATCCTGCGGATTTATTACGATGCGCAGGTAGGCTATAAAATCCTTTACTTCCTTCCGCTGGTAAAAGCTGATGCCGCCATAAATACGGTAGGTGATTCCCGTTTTCCGCAATGCCTCTTCAAAACTCCGGCTTTGGGCATTGGTGCGGTAAAGAATGGCAAAATCCGGGTTAAAAAAATGGTTCCTCAATTTTAATTCCTGAATGCTATCCGCTACCATTTTGCCTTCATCGTTGTCGGTAAAAGTACGCACCAGTTTTATTTTCTCCCCTTCGTCGTTATCCGTAAATAATTTCTTTTGTATTTGTCCTTTGTTGTTTGAAATAACTTCATTGGCAATGTGCAGGATGTTTTTCGTGCTGCGGTAATTCTGCTCCAGTTTTACCATTACCACATCTTCATAATCTTTTGAAAACTGGAGAATGTTTTCGATGGTAGCGCCCCGGAAGCTGTAGATGCTTTGCGCATCATCGCCTACCACGCATACGTTTTCGTGCATGGCGCCCAGGAGTTTGATGATTTCATATTGGGCGGGATTGGTATCCTGGTACTCATCAATCAGGATATATTGAAACTTATGCTGGTATTTACTTAAAGCCTCGGGGAATTGGGTCAGCAGGCTGTACATTTTAAAAAGCAGGTCGTCAAAATCCATGGCCCCGTTTTTAAAACAGCGTTTGGCATACGCATCGTAAATAGCACCGGTTTGGGGACGGTTAGCTCTGGCGTCTTCCTGTTGAAGCATACTGTCTGTTCGGTATTCTTCGGGCCCAACCAGGGCATTTTTTGCAGATGAAATTCGGTTAAAAACTACATTGGGTTTGTATTGTTTTTCGTCGAGATTCATTTCTTTTACCACTGTTTTAACCACGCTTCTGGAATCGTCGGTATCGTAAATGGTAAAATTGGAAGTATAACCCAGCTTTGGAGCTTCCGATCGCAGGATCCGGGCAAATACACTATGGAATGTACCAATATAAAGGTTTCTTGCCTCGGTGTTGCCCAGGGTCTTCTCAATCCGCTCTTTCATTTCGGCCGCTGCCTTATTGGTAAAAGTGAGCGCCAGTATACGAAAGGGGTCAATGCCGTGTTTCGACATCAGGTGGGCGATGCGCGTTGTAAGCACCTTTGTTTTTCCACTTCCTGCGCCTGCAATAATCATTATTGGACCATCTTTATGGAGCACTGCAGTGCGTTGTGCTTCATTCAACCCATCGAGGTAATTCTGCATCCGGCAAAGGTACAAACCACAATGTGGTTTTTAGGTATGGCACACCAAATGGCGCGATAATAATTTTTATCCACAGTAAATTTTTTTTAAAAGAGAATAATATTCAATGGCAGAACCCATATTCGTAAGTTTCGGATTCAGCGAATACCAGTGAACAAAATCCCTAAATATTAATACGACATATTATATGGAATAAAGGGGAATGCCTTAGAATGAAGGAGTTGGGGTGCCAAAAGGGAATAATCCGGTTTTTGAAAAATTATTTTCAAAATTCAAACCCCTGGCATCCATTTAAAACCGGCAAATTGTGCTATTTTGTAGCCCAAACTTTTAGTGCTGATGCGCAAATTGATTTTCGGACTCCTGTTTTTGGGGGGGATATGCTGGAGCCTCGGATGCAATAAAACACCTACTGATTTTAACGGGCAGGGCGGAACCGTCTTAACTCATTATGTAATCATTAAAGACAGTAGTTTTTATCCTTCGGTTCTTACCATTGCTCAGGGAAATTCGGTAACTTTTGTAAATGAAACAGATCATCCACATGCACTGAGTATTGATAGTACCCATATCCTTACCGATACCATACCGCCTCACCGTTCTTTTTATTATTTGAACAATTCCTTTAGCGGCGCTTTGAACTATTATTGCCGGATTCACCCAAATGTAACTGGGGTAATTGTGTATCAACCCTAAGGTTTTATTTGTTGAAAGGATAGATCTCCATTCTTTAATAAAAAGGAAAAATAGTTTAGTAGCATTTTGAGAAACAAGACGGTATATTTAGCAATTATTAGGTAATTTGGCAGAATACTTCCATCCGCTCTGTTGTGCGTTTATTCTATTTTTTCTTTATTGCCACAGTTTTTATTTCCTGCTCCGCTTCCCGGCATTACAACCCCGCCAAAAAATATCCGCCCGGTGAATTGCGGGCAGATTACGACCTGCTTCGGAAAATTTTAGAAGCCAAGCATCCATCTCTTTACTGGTACACATCCAAAGACAGTATGGATATGTATTTTACCAGGTTTAGAGAAGAAATCAAAGACAGTATGACGGAGGTGAATTTTGCCTGGCATATTCTGGCTCCTCTTGTCGAAAAAATCAGATGCGGACATACCAGTGTTTCCTTCAGTAAGGAATATAAAAAATGGGCTAAGGGAAAACAATTCCCCGGGTTCCCCATGTATATGAAATTTTGGAACGATACGATGGCCGTATATGTGAACCTGGATAAAAAGGACAGTATTTTTAAACGGGGTACCATTATTAAATCCATTAACGGAGTTACAGCAGATGGATTTATTAAAAGAATGTCGGAATATCTGCCAACCGATGGGTATGCCGATAACATCAATCTAATCCGTATTAGCGCAAACTTTCCTTATTACCACCGCAGTATTTACGGGTTAAGCAAAAAATATTCGGTTGAGTATGTAGATAGCCTGGGAAATTCAAAGGTTGATTCAGTCCCGGTTTTCCAATTCAAAAGAGACAGTACCGCAAAAGACTCGGTTATCAGGCCATCCAAAAAAGAGTTGCCAAAACAGAAAAGGATCGAGCGGTACCGAAGCCTTCGGATTGATTCCTCCGGGCAATTTGCCGTGATGACCTTAAACAGTTTCAGTGAGGGTAGGCTTCGCACCTTCTTCCGCCGTTCATTTAAAGTGCTACGGAAGCGCGGGATTTCCAATCTGATTCTTGATATCCGGGGAAATGGCGGAGGAAGAGTCTCCTGGTCGTCCCTGCTTACCCAATATATCAGTCGCACTCCTTTTAGGTTCTGTGATACGGCCATATCTGGTACGCAATCGCTGTCACCTTATTCCAGGTATATTACGGAAAGCTTCTTTACCAACCTGGAACTGTTTTTTATTTCCCGTAAAGAGAAGGACGGAAAATACCATGTTCGTTCAATGGAGAAAAAAGTAAAGCAGCCGAAGCGAAGAAACCATTATAACGGGAAAGTGTATGTGCTAATTAACGGGCCCACCTTTTCGGCCGCCTCAATTTTTTCAAATTTGGTAAAGGGGCAGGATGGAATAAAGCTGGTGGGTGAAGAAACGGGCGGCGGATGGTATGGCAATAACGGGGTGTTAATTCCGGATATTGTACTGCCGCAAACGCATATTAAAGTCCGGCTTCCACTCTTCCGGATTGTTCAATATCATCACATTTCCGAAAAAGGGACTGGTGTTTTTCCTGATATTTTTGTACCAACCAGTCTGGAGGCGTTAAAGAAAGGGGTTGATCAAAAAATGGAATTTGTAAAAGAACTTATTCGTTTGGATGGTCAGGAGAACTTACAATCAGGAACGGATCCGCATCATTGAGAAAGGGGAATTTTACGCGGGTTTCTTCCAATTCATTTTTTTCTAACCGGATGGTATAAAGGTCTTCTTCTTTTGAACAATAATATAGGACTTCACCAAGCGGCCCAATGACCATCGAATCGCCGTTATGATTAATCCCCTTTCCATCCATCCCCACCCGGTTTACCCCAATACAGTAGCATTGGTTTTCGATAGCCCTTGCACAGAGCAGGGTTTTCCAGGCGAAACTTCTTCTTTCGGGCCAGTTAGCTAAATAAATCAGGGCATCGTATTCGGATTTATTTTCCGTCAGATGCTGCCTGGCCCACACCGGGAAACGCAGATCATAACATATTTGAAGATTCAGTTTCCAGCCTTTAACGGAAGCAATAAGCCGTTTGTTCCCTGGCGAAAAAGGACCGTTTTCTCCGGCATAACTAAAAAGGTGCCGCTTGTCGTAATAACCCACCTGGCCATTGGGCAAAACCCAAAGGAGCCGGTTGAAAAATTTATTCCCTTCTTTGATGATAAGGCTACCGGTAATGATCACCCGATTATCGGCCGATTCCTTTTTCATCCACGCCACGCTAGGACCATCCATGGTTTCGGCAAGCTTTTCCGCTTCCATCGAAAACCCGGTACTGAACATTTCGGGCAACAGGATAATTTCAGTAGGTTCATCTATCGCCCTTATTTTCTCTGTAAACAGGTTCAGGTTGGCATGCTTATCCTCCCATTTTAGGTTGGCCTGGATGAGGGTTAGGGTGAGCGTCGACATAGTACAAAGCTATACGTTATTCAACTCTCCCGGAAACCTGCCCCGTACCTTAATTAATAAAACGGGGAACAAGAATAATAGGATAAGGCAGAATATGAGATTCTGCTTATAGCTGAAATTTTAAATACAAAATCGGGGAAAATTAATTGTACATCGTTGCAATGATCCCTGCATCAGCGCCATCGTTAATAGAGAGGCCTATTACCACCAATTTGCCGGCACCCGATTGAATGGGTAGCAATATTTGGCGACCGGGTTCGTACTGGCCATTGTAGTTAATATCAACCCGGGTATGATACCGTTCTGTAACAACCGGTTCATTTAGCGTTACTGCTACAGCCACAAAATCGAAACTAATCTTCCCATTAAACGGTAAAGGATGAATCGGATTGGGCGAATCGAAGGTAGGGATTTGGAGAATTAGCTGGCCGTTTTCGTTTCGGGTTACGTCCATAACCACACCAAAACTTGAGTAATCATCCGCTTTGAGAGAAAACCCCTGGATGCCTTCTATGTTGCGAATCCAGCCTTCCTGTTTATATGCTTCGGTACGTAACCATTTTTGGATTACATTATTGAAGCGGTACATAAAGGAGCGGGTATTGGATACAAATACAATAGGTTTTAATGCAGCACGGATCCTGGCGGATAGTCCGGAAGCTTTGCCAAGGATTCCAGCCTGCTGTTTGGCCACATCTGCCTGCTTCCCAGTTTTTCCTTTTGCACGTACCAGGTATTCATTTCCTGATTTGTAATAAATCATTCCATCAAAGGTTCCAATTAGTTCTGTTCCTGATTGTTTCGGCATGACAAGTCGATTAGTTGAAGTAACACAGCGGTATTTCTTCTAATGTTTGCAAGTTACGCCAACATTTGGCAGGGAAGGATGAAATGCCCTTTATTTTTTCCTGCTGTTTTCCACAAATTTTGACAATTTTGGGCCAAAAGCGGGCTATTTTGACGTCTTTTAGCTGCTTTTTACATGTTTTTTTTAAATTTTAACAGGATAAGTTTTTGAATGGCTATTAATCGCGGAAGAAGGATGTTGCCTTTTCTTTAACCTCATTTTTCGGTTTATTTTGATTTGATCCTTGCTTTAATCCAAACCGGAAGGTCTCCAAAAAGAAATTATGGCATTATAAAAAATTAATATCGGTTACAGATAGTATATGCTTTATCGCTTTTTGTATTATCCTTTGGCAAAAATGGATCCTACCTTCCTCCATCACCTGCCAGGGCTGTTAACCCGAACGCCTAATCGCAAAAATTCTCCGGCATAGGGGCCCTTGGAGATGGCCTGGTTTATTTATTTATGTTAGGTTGACCGGATGCGTTTCCCTTGAAAGATTTAATTAACTTTATCCTTGCCCCTCAATAAGTTGCAAAATATTCCGGGTACTGGATTTCAATTGAAATGGATTTGTTTTGGGGTATAGGAATCAGGTATCCTTCCGGGGGGGGGTGTATATTATATTATTTAAAAAAAATTAAATAACTAATTCATGTCGTTTCCATTCCAAATAAGTTCCAGGGAGCAATACGAAAGAGATTATCAGGCTTCCATCGAAAATCCTGAAAAATTTTGGGGAGAGGTGGCCAGCCATTTTTTATGGCGAAAACCCTGGGATAAAGTTCTCGATTGGAATTTTAAAGAACCCCGGGTGGAGTGGTTTAAGGGGGCAAAACTCAATATCACCGAAAATGTAATCGACCGGCACCTGGAAACCCGGGGTGAGCAGCCGGCTATTATTTGGGAGCCAAACAACCCCGATGAACGCACCCGGGTAGTAACCTATAACCGTTTGCACAAGCGCGTTTGTCAGGTAGCCCAGATGCTCACCAACCTGGGGGTAAAAAAGGGCGACCGGGTCTGTATTTATATGGGAATGGTGCCCGAATTGGCTTATGCCGTGTTGGGTTGTGCAAGAATAGGGGCCATACACAGCGTCATATTCGGCGGCTTTAGCGCGCAAAGCATTGCCGACAGGCTGGAAGATACCAACTCAGCATATATCATTACCTGCGATGGGGGATACCGGGGCAGTAAAGATATTCCATTAAAAGCGGTTATTGATGATGCGCTTGTTGGCAATAAAGTGGTTAAAAAAGTGATCGTTTATACGCGTACACGCACTCCCGTTAGTATGATTAAAGGCAGGGATGTGTGGTGGGAAGATGAAATGGAATATGCCGAAACCCAGGTTGAAAAGGATGGAATAGTAAGTTTCCCAGCCGTGGAAATGGATGCAGAAGACCCCTTGTTTATTTTGTACACCAGCGGCTCTACCGGAAAGCCAAAAGGCGTGGTGCACACAATTGGAGGATATATGGTTTGGACGGCCTACACGTTTGTAAATGTGTTCCAATACCGGGAGGGGGATGTTTATTTCTGCACCGCCGATATTGGCTGGATTACAGGCCATAGTTATATCGTTTATGGTCCCTTAGCCGTAGGTGCCCAATCGCTGATGTTTGAAGGCATACCTACCTGGCCCGATGCGGGTAGGTTTTGGGATATTGTAGATAAATACAAGGTAAACATCATTTATACAGCCCCAACCGCCATCCGAAGCCTTATGGGATTTGGTTCTTCGCCATTGGCAGAGAAAGATCTCAGTTCACTTCGGGTACTCGGCAGCGTGGGTGAACCCATAAATGAGGAAGCCTGGCATTGGTATGATGAGAATATTGGAAAAAGTCGCTGCCCGATTGTAGATACCTGGTGGCAGACTGAAACTGCGGGAATTATGATCAGCACATTAGCAGGGATTACTCCTTCTAAGCCGAGTTGGGCAACCCTTCCGCTACCTGGGGTAGAACCGGTTTTGGTAGATGAAGAGGGGAAAGTGGTTACCACACCGAATGAGGATGGATACTTTAAGGGCAATCTGTGTATTAAAACCCCCTGGCCCGGAATTTTACGTACTACCTACGGGGATCACGAACGATGCCGAACCAATTATTTTGCCACCTATCCCAACTTGTATTTTTCGGGCGATGGGGCATTAAAAGATAAAGAAGGAAACTATCGGATTACCGGTCGGGTAGATGATGTATTGAATGTTAGTGGCCACCGGATTGGTACGGCCGAAGTGGAAAATGCACTAAATATGCATGCCGGGGTTATTGAAAGTGCAGTAGTAGGATACCCTCACGAGGTAAAGGGACAGGGAATTTATGCCTATGTGATATTTGAAGGAAAAATGGCCAATGCAGACCTTATACGGCAGGATATTCTGCAAACGGTGAGTCGGATTATCGGACCTATTGCAAAGCCGGATAAAATCCAGTTTGTACAGGGGCTTCCTAAAACCCGAAGTGGTAAAATTATGCGCAGGATCCTCCGAAAAATTGCAGAGGGGGAGACCGAAAACCTGGGGGATATCACTACCCTGTTGGATCCCGGCGTTGTAGAGGTCATTAAAAACGGGAAAGTTTAATTTTTGGTCGTCGTTTTTTGCCGCTGAAATATAAAAACGCTTATTTTTGCCCTCCCAAAACCGGAAACGGTGGGAAAAATTCCTCCTTAGCTCAGTTGGTTAGAGCATCTGACTGTTAATCAGAGGGTCGCTGGTTCAAGTCCAGCAGGGGGAGCAGGGCCTTACGATGAGTAAGGCTTTTTTAATTATGGGATGGGAGGTTTACATCATGCATTCAGACAAGCTTAACCGATTTTATATTGGTTGTACCAGGAAGATGGAGGAGAGGATACAGCAACACCTTACTCATTTTTTTGGGGAAGATGCATTTACTGCAAAGGCAGATGATTGGGTTTTGAAGTTGCAGTTGGCATGCAAAGATGAGAGGCAGGCAAAATCTGTAGAGCAGCACATTAAGAAGATGAAGAGTAGTAAGTATATTAACAACCTTATTCAGTTTACTGAGATGCAGGAGAGGCTATTATCACGGTTTTGAGAGTTAATCAGAGCCCCGATAGCTATCGGGGTGGTTCAAGTCCAGCAGGGGGAGCAGGGCCTTACGATGAGTAAGGCTTTTTTAATTATGGGATGGGAGGTTTACATCATGCATTCAGACAAGCTTAACCGATTTTATATTGGTTGTA
>JAFEAB010000107.1 GCA_018266615.1 Bacteroidota bacterium | reverse complement strand
CAATGATGCTATCGCCATAAACCGGCTGGTTTTTAATGAAACCGATAACCTTTACGCTTTGTCCGTCGCGAAGGACATATTTTATATGATCGAAATTAACTTCCAGTGCATGACGGTGCTTTTTATCCAGGTAAATTCCCAGCCGGTAATTATATTGGGGAACAGATACCTCCAAGGGTTCTTTATATATCGCATCGTAATCGGGTTTGTCGTGGGCCTTCCCATGCACTACCTTAAAATCAGACCCATCGCTCAATTTAAAATGAATGGTGCTGGGGGTGTAAAATTCGCGGTTGTAACCCCATTGAAAATAGATTCCCTTAACAGAAAACTTTTTCTGCTGGGCATTAACAGGCAGCAGGAAAGCAAGGGAAAGCAGGGATAAAATAAAACTCTTTTTCGTAATCATATTGCCTGCAAAATTAAAGGGATGGGGTTAATTGGTATGAAAATTAATTTCTTGACAGGCTTTCAGGCGGAGGCGCGAAAACAAGATAAAGCGGCAGCATAAACCCGGTTTTATGACAAATTTTCATGTATATGTGTTTGGTTTCTGATTTGTTGTTTACCCTGCAATATTTGAATAATATGAACCTGAATAATTTCACCATTAAGGCAACGGAGGTTGTACAACAAGCCCAACAGTTGGCATTTAACCAGAAAAACCCAACTATTGAGAACGAGCACTTGCTTAAAGCATTGCTCGATATGGAAGATACACCGGTAGAGCATTTGTTGAAGAAAAATAATGTTACCGTTAACCTGGTTGAAACCAAATTGAATGAACTGATCGCAAAACTGCCTACCGTTACCGGGCAACCTGCGCAATCGGTTGGAAGAGAGGCCGAGAATACCGCCTTGCGAGCCGGTGCTGTTTTAAAAATTTTTGGCGACGAATTTATCACGCCCGAACATTTGCTGCTTGCCATGGTGCAGGGCAATGATGCGGTTGCCAAGCTATTGAAGGATGCAGGGTTAACAGAAAAGGGTTTGGTGGCCGCCATTAAAGAATTGCGTAAAGGGGATACCATATCCTCGCAAACCCAGGAAACGCAGTTTAATGCATTAAATAAGTATGCAAAGAACCTGAATGAACTGGCTCGCAATGGTAAGCTGGATCCGGTTATTGGCCGCGATGAGGAAATTCGGCGTACCCTGCACATTCTCAGCCGTCGATCGAAGAACAATCCGATTTTGGTAGGGGAACCCGGAGTAGGTAAAACCGCAATTGCCGAAGGAATTGCCATGCGAATAGTAAATGGAGATGTGCCCGAAAACCTGCGGAGTAAAGTAATCTATGGCCTCGATATGGGGCAGTTAATTGCCGGTGCAAAGTATAAAGGAGAGTTTGAAGAAAGGCTTAAATCGGTAGTGAAAGAAGTGACATCTGCCGAGGGTGAAATCATTCTGTTTATTGATGAAATACACACCCTGGTTGGCGCAGGAGGTGGTGATGGGGCAATGGATGCAGCCAATATTTTAAAACCGGCCCTGGCGCGGGGCGAACTGCGTGCCGTGGGCGCCACCACCTTATCTGAATACCAGAAGTATTTTGAAAAGGATAAAGCATTGGAACGCCGGTTTCAAAAGGTGATGATTGATGAACCCAGTGTGGAAGATGCCATCTCTATTCTTCGTGGGTTGAAAGACCGCTACGAAACCTATCACCATGTTCGAATTAAAGATGAGGCGATTATTGCTGCAGTGGAGTTATCTCACCGGTATATCACAGATCGTTTTTTACCGGATAAAGCTATCGACCTGATTGATGAAAGCGCTGCGAAACTCCGCTTGGAAATGAACTCAATGCCCGAAGAACTGGACCGGTTGGAAAGGCAAATCCGGCAATTGGAGATTGAACGGGAAGCCATCAAACGCGAACAGGATGATGAAAAGTTAAAACAACTCAACACCGAGATCGCCAACCTTTCCGTGGAAAGAGATACCTATAAATCCAAATGGCAGGACGAAAAAGAACTGGTTGAAAAAATACAAAGTGCAAAAGCCAGCATCGAACAATTGAAACTGGAAGCAGAACAGGCCGAACGAAACGGAGACTATGGAAAGGTAGCCGAAATACGGTATGGGAAAATGAAAGAACAAGAAACCAAAATTGCAGCACTTACCAACCAGTTGGGTGAACTGTCTGAAAAGCGTTTACTGAAAGAAGAAGTGGATGCGGAAGACATTGCAGAAAGTGTAGCAAAAGCCACCGGGATCCCGGTTACCCGGATGTTGCAAAGTGAAAAGGAAAAACTGCTTAACCTGGAAGACGAATTACATAAGCGCGTAGTGGGACAGGATGAAGCCATAGAAGCGGTGGCGGATGCCATCCGGCGGAGTAGGGCAGGCTTACAAGACCCCAAGCGCCCCATTGGGTCATTTATATTTTTAGGTACTACCGGTGTGGGTAAAACCGAACTGGCAAAAGCCCTGGCCGATTACCTGTTTGATGATGAAAATATGCTCACCCGTATCGATATGAGTGAATACCAGGAAAAGCATTCAGTTAGCCGCATGGTGGGTGCCCCCCCGGGATATGTGGGATACGATGAAGGGGGGCAGCTTACGGAAGCGGTTAGACGCAAACCTTATTCCGTCGTTTTACTTGATGAAATCGAAAAAGCCCATCCGGATGTATTCAATATTTTGTTGCAGGTGCTCGATGATGGAAGGCTTACCGATAACAAGGGCCGGGTGGTGAATTTTAAGAATACCATCATCATCATGACGAGTAATATGGGTAGCCAGCTTATCCAGGAAAACTTTGAAAATGTTACCGAAAAGAACAAGGAAAAGGTGGTGGAAGCCACCAAAGCCGAAGTGCTGAATATGCTCCGGCAAACCATCCGGCCCGAATTCCTGAACCGGATCGATGAGATCATTATGTTCCAGCCGCTGATGAAAAAGGAAATCCGGGGTATCATCCAAATTCAGCTTCAAAACCTGCAGAAACTGGTGGCATCCTCCGGAATTGACCTCGAGTTTAGTGAATATACCTACGATTTTTTGGCGGAAAACGGATATGATGCACAAATGGGGGCACGCCCACTGAAACGGCTAATTCAAAAAGAAATCATTAACCAACTCAGTAAAAAGATCCTGGCAGGGGATATCGATAGGTCAAAAAAGGTACTGGTTGATGTGTTTGATGGTACCGTGGTGTTCAGAAATGAAGGAAAAGTCCAACCAACTAAAGTTTAAACTATAACATTTCTTAAACATCTCATTATTAATGTATTATGTTGTGGATGCAGAGAATTTAAACAATCGGGGTATTGCCGATGTTAAAATACTGTATCTTCATCGGCCTGGGAATTAAAAAATTTAAATTATAAAAGCCAAATAGTATTTGTAACACATTGATGTTCTTTTACTTATATAAAAAGGAGTGCAATTATGGCATTTAAGAAAGAGATTATAGAAATTATTGAACCGAAGGATGTTTTTGTTGGAAATATTGATGCTGCTGTAACGCTTGAAGAGTTTGGCGAGTATGAAAGTGAAGCATGTGCCAAAGCCAATGAAATTGTCAAAAAACTTCTTCAGGACTATGATGGAAAGATTCGGTTTAATTTCCGGCATTTTCCAATGACCACTATACACCAGCGGGCCCTGAAAGCAGGAGAAGCGGCCGTTGCTACCGCACAGGATGGTAAGTTTTGGGAAATGCATAATATTCTTTTTGCCAATCGCCGTACCCTGGGTACCACCAGCCTGAAATTATTATCGAAGGAAGCCGGTGTTAAAAACAAGCGATTCCTGGATGACCTGGTGAATTCAACCTATGGGTGGCAGGTTCAGGGAGACTTAAAGGAAGGAATAGACCGGGGAGTGAAAGATGTACCCACCTTTTTTGTTAATGGTGAAAGAGTAGTTGGGAAACCTACTTACGAAGTGTTGAGTAAATACATTGATGCTGCGCTGAAAAAAACAAAAAAGAAACCCGCACCAAAAGCAAAAGCAAAAAGAGCTGCATAGCAAAGCCCCGGTTGGGGCTTTTTTTATGATATTTGAATATGGTGAAATTTATTGCTCCCATCCAAAAGTTTGGAAAAAATGGGGAAAAAACCGGATGGACCTATATCCTGGTTTCAGGTAAGATAGCCCATAAGATTATCCCAAATAGAAAAACCAGTTTCAGAGTAAAGGGGCAATTGGATGATTATGTTTTTGAAAAGCTTGCCCTGATTCCTTTAGGCGGGGGAGATTTTGTTTTACCCATCAATGCCACCATGAGAAAAGCTATCCGAAAGAGGAAAAACGATAGACTGACAATCATCCTGGAAGCAGATTCTGATATCGAAATATCTCCTGATCTCCTTTGCTGTTTGGAAGATGACCCCAAAGCCAAAACGTATTTTTCTAAACTTCCTCCTTCCCACCAGCGGTATTACTCCCGTTGGATTGAATCAGCCAAAACAGAAGCTACCCGCACCAAAAGAATTGCCCTGTCTTTAGAGGCATTTTCAAAAAATTTGAGTTACTCCGAAATGATGCGGATGAACAGAGAAAACAAATGATCATTCAAAAAATGCGCTACCTCCTTTTTAACCTGGTGGGAAGGATTATTCTTGTGACCTATGCATCCGATTCTTTTTTAAGTTCACCCAATTTGCAGATTTTGATGGATTTCCCTTCCGTTTTTATTATCCCTTTTGCAATCCAAATTGAAAATACCCGGAACAGGGTTTCGTACGTAGTGCCCGCATAAGAAGCAATATCCTGGCGGGAAATTCGTAACCGTAAATGCCCTTTATTATCTACTCCAAATTTTTGATGCAGAGATAATAAAGCGCCGGCAATCCGCCCCTTTACATCCAGGTTGGCCAGGTTGTTCATTCGCATTTCTGCCAGTTGCAATTCATTTGCATACAATTGCATAAACTGGATGGAGAGATTTGGATTCACAGGGAAACTGGCCTTTACATGCTCATTGGGAATAAAACAGGTGTTACAGTCTTCCAATGCGGTAGCGGAAATGGCAAAGGTATTATCGCTCATCCCTCTAAATCCAAGTACATCACCGGCTCGCGCAAACCGGATGATATTTTCATGTGCGTTGCCCCATTGTTTATGCACCTTAGCGGCTCCTGAAGTGAGAAAATACATACCATCAATCAGTTCTCCTTCCTTACATATCAGTTCTCCTTTTTTAAAAGAATATTTTTTCCCGTTTATCCGGTTTAGGTTTCGCCATGCCGGTTGGCACGACCTGCAAAAGAAACATAGGGGCTTATTGCAATCTGGAATTTTCATAAACATGTCAATAATAAGGTTTTATATAAAAACGATGAAGTAAAACTTTTAAAAACATGATATATATAATACTTTTGCAAAAATTTCTGCATGGAAAGAGAGGACCGATCCATTCCCGTATCCCCCACATTAAAGTCATTGGAGTCTGAAACGGGTTCTACCTGGAGCCCCGAAGTAACACGGAGAATTTTTTTCATAAGCCTTCAGGCCATCATCAATGCCATCATTATTGGTTTCATTGCAAAAGGATTGGTAGATCTAATCGATTTAATTACAAACATCGCTTTTCACCAAAAATTTTCATTTGAAGCTTCATCCCCTGCAGGACATCATTTAGGGTTAATAGTTATTTCTATTCCCATAATTGGCAGTGTGATTGTTGGAATTATCGCGCGGTTCGGATCAAAAGCCATACGCGGGCATGGTATCCCGGAGGCGATGGAGAAAATTATCATGGAAGAAAGTCGCATCCCACCTCTGATTACATTATTAAAACCCATTTCGGCTGCCATTTCCATTGGTACCGGCGGGCCATTTGGTGCGGAAGGGCCTATTATCGCAACGGGCGGTGCATTTGGTTCGGTTACCGGGCAGGTAATGCACATCACATCTCCCGAAAGGAAAATAATGTTGAGTGCGGGTGCCTGTGCCGGTATGGCTGCAATCTTCGGAAGCCCTTTGGCAGCAGTATTATTAGCGATCGAATTGTTGTTGTTTGAATTCTCCGCCCGGTCTATTATCCCGGTAGCGCTTGCCTCAGCCACAGGTGCCGCAATGCACTTATGGTTATTCGGCAATGAACCGGTTTTTGCCATGGGGCCACTGAGTTTACCCAGTGGCACAACCCTGGCTATTTATGGCGTAATGGGATTGTTTTTTGGGGTGGTAGCTTCCCTGATTTCTAAATCGGTGTATGCAGTGGAAGACTTATTTGAAAAACTGCCGGTTCACTGGATGTGGTGGCCGGCCATTGGTGCGGTGGCAGTAGGGGTGGTTGGTTATTTTGCTCCCCATACCATGGGGGTGGGCTACGATAACATCCGGTGGCTGCTTACAGGCAGCCTTCCCTTAATGATGCTATTTTCCCTTTTCTTATTAAAATATATTTCATGGGTTATTGCGTTAGGTAGTGGAACCTCCGGTGGTACCCTCGCACCTTTGTTTACCATTGGTGGTGCATTAGGTGCATTAACCGGCATTGCACTTTTAAAAGTATTTCCTTCCCTGCAAATTTCGGTGGCAGTTTGTGCACTCATTGGTATGGCAGCCGTTTTTGCCGGAGCATCCAGGGCGCTGCTTACATCCGTAATCTTTGCCTTGGAAACCACCGGGCAATTGAATGGGTTGCTCCCCTTAATATGTGCCTGCTCTGCTTCCTATTTTATTTCTTTCTTTCTGATGGAAAGCAGTATAATGACAGAAAAAATCAGACGCAGGGGTTTGAGTGCTCCTGATTCCTATCAACCCGATATCCTTAGCCAGGCCTTCGTGAAACAACTGGTAAAGCCATTAGTAGAAGGAGATAATTTCCCCATTATTCCGGAAACAGAAACCCTGGATATTTGCATGCAACAGATGGGAGAGTTGAATGTACCCGCTTTATTGGTTTCAACGGGTGTTGAAAATGAAAGCCCTTATGGGAAAATTTCAGCCATGGATATTGTGCGGTATTATGGAGAACAAAAATCCGCTGAACAAAAATACATGGCGCCCGGTATCACCAAAAGGTGGCTGGTACGAACCCGGCGAATCATGCCCTTTAAAAAATACTAATTCCATGTAAATAAAAGTTCCCCTGCTCCAGCTTGAGGCGTGTTATTATTTTTCAGCAAAGGGTATTCCAGATTAAAATATGCTTCCGCTAAACAAAAGACTCTTCCAGCTCAATTGATTTTGGAAAAAGGATATTATTTTCCAGATGAATATGCAGGTGGAGGTCGTCTTCAAATTCTTTTAATGAAAGGAAGGTAGCCTTATAGGTATTGCATCCATCTGCGGGTACCGTATAATGATTACTTAATTCATTTATTTTCCTAAACCTTTCCCCCTCGGTATCATGTTCGTGCATCATCATTTGAATGGGGTTTTTTACCGTTCCAAAATGCGCGGATATACCATTTGATCCATCCTGTTTTGCTTTTACCATTTTTCGGATATAGGGAAACAGAATTAATTCTTCCTTTTTCATATGGGCTGAAAGTTCCTGTGCTCCTTCAAAAAAATGATTCCGGATTGCAGCCAATTCGGGATGCTGGTTACCATGAACACTTACAATCTTATCCAGGTAAGCCAGTATTACCGGAATTTTTTCTGAAACATAGCGGTGGTGTGTTTTCTCTATATAATCGGCAAGCAGATCTAAGGGCCAGGTATTATAATCGATGGTTGCCATTTTTGTTCCGGAAAGAGCCGCCTTTATTTCTTCAATAATTTTATCTGGGTCCATTTTTTGCTTTTGGCATGCCTCCGCGATAGTACGGTTACCGTTGCAGCAAAAATCAATTCCTGCATTTTCAAATACTTCTGCCGTACGGTAATCGACTGCAACTACATCTCCAATGGTACTTTCCTTTGTGATGTTCATCTTCTTGTGTTTAAAGGTTTGCGGTTATTTTTTCATCCTTACCCCAATTTTCTACTTCTTCTTTTGACCAAAGTGAAGGGAAGAATTTCCTTTGCTGGTATTGTGGATGTAAGTATTTTTTCCATTCCGATCCACCGGTGGCCGCCTTATTTTCACCCTTGCTATCGAGATAATGTTTGGCCGTGTTTAAATGCACGATTGGCCATTCCACATTATAGAGCCGGTCGCATTCCCTTAAAATATCTAATAAGGCAGGAGAAGGATTGGGGATTTTGCTTACAATGTCTTCTATAGTTCGACCCTCTACTTTTTTTGCCAGGGAAATAAAACCTTCCAGGTATTTTTCTTCAAATAACCGGAGTGTAATGGTTTTTTGGTTGGTTTGCCGGTTTTGCCCCGCATCCTTCCAATAGATATGTTCAAAATAATCTTCCATGGTTGGGTTGGCAGGAAGCCTTTGCTTTCCTCTTTCATTTATCAAATTGCTGATGCGGGTGAAATATATTTCAACCAGTCGGAACTGCGCACTTTGAAAACCACTTGCAGGGGCAAGCGTGGTGCGGAATACATTGTAATCATCATAATCCATCCCGTCACGCATTACATCAAAAGAATTGATCAGCATCTTTGTGTAACGGTTAATTCGGCTGATCTTTTCAATCAGGAAGCTCTCTGTGATTTTTTCACTAAAAACAACCTGTTTTATTTCATGAATCATCAACTTCAGTAACAGTTCATTCACCTGGTGGTACAGGATAAAAATTTCTTCATCAGCAAAATTAGTACGGGGCTTTTGCAGGGAAAGTAACGTATCCACTTCCACATAATCCCAGTAAGTAATTGGTTTTGCCTGTAATAGCCCGTTCAAATAGGTTTCGGGGTTCTCGCCCAGATTTTTGTACTTGGTTTCAATTGCCTGAAGGAGTTTATCCTGTTCCATTTTTATGATAGGTTTAAAAGTGAAATACCACAAGTAATGAGCCCTGCCAGCTTAAAAATATCGCCGCCAACATACCAGTAATGAAGTTTGGAAGGAGGCAGGGTTTGGCCTTCAATTATTTTACCGGCCCTCTTATTCAGGGAAGGTAATATCCAAAGCGTTTGAATAATCAATACCAGGATTGCCATTAAAAAAGGGAAATGGGTATTGGGACATTGAACGCCTGGAATTAAAAAAATATTTATCAGGACGATAACTGCCAGGAATCGTTCAATTTTATTTAAGGCAGAAAATACCAGTTTGCCAATTCCTAACCCGGTGGAAAGGGTTAAACCCGGAGCCCTGAATTTCAGCCAGGATTCCATAAAGCTGATGGCACAAACAAAGCCGCACCAGGAAAAAATACATGCAATTGCTATGGATTGTGCGGCTGGCATGTTAAATAAGAGGAGTTGCGTTGCTGTTTCGGTAATATTGGATTTTGGATAGAAACATGGCAGCCATTTTATCGCCCCGCCACTTGGCTTCATCGGCAATTATTCCTGAGAAATTTTCATCCACGGTCTCATGCCATAGTTTCAACCAGGTGCTAAAATGTAATTTTTCAACCGGGAGGTTGGCATGGGGCGGAAAAGGTCTTCCATCATAATTGTGTTCATCCAATAACACGGTTTGCCAAAAACCATACATTTTGGAAAGATGCTGGGGCCAGCGATCCTGGATTACACCGTTAAAGATGGGCCCAAGGAGTTCATCTTCCCTTATTTTTCCATAAAAACTATCGACCAGGATTTTTATGTCCCCGATATTTTTAATGTCTTTCATTACTTCCAACGCTTAAAATTCTAATCGTATCAATTTCCTTTTTCAAGGGAAATATAAATGGTAAAATAGGGCCCCCACATTAATAACTAATAAAACAGACACCATCCAATCCTAAATCAATTCTATACAAATACACCGGCCGTATTTGAGGTGGCAAGTTAAAGTATTTCTATGTTGAACGGTTTATGATAATGGGAAAGAATATGGATTCTCTCCCCAATTTATATGGAAAATAGGGGAGGCAGCCTGAATTGAAACGCTAAATAGTAGCTCAAAATCTGAAATTGCGAAGGGTAGTTTCAGATTTTTACGTTCTTAAAGAAAGTTTTCTGACTTTGAAAGGCAGGTCTTGCCTCAAATAAAAAGGCTGCTCAAATCGAAGCAGCCTTTGTTTAACCTATAAACAAATCCTTACTCAACTGTTATTTTTCCTTTCATAACCATATGCAGGCTACAGAAATAATCGTAACTCTTGTCTGGTGCAAACTTCCATATATCCTCTGGGTTAAGTGTCTGCGATTGCCAGGCGCTGTCCTTTTCCGTTACATTGTGTGGAACGATATCGTTATTTATGAACACCAGCGTATCACCCTTTTTTACCGTTATGGTATCGGGGCTGAATTTCATGTTGGCAATAGTAACGGTATCATACCTGGGTCCGGTGGCTGATTTTGTTTGTTCGGCGCTTCCGGGTTTCTGATTTTCATTTTCATTTTTTGATTTACATCCATTCCAAATCATCATTCCCAATCCTGCAAAAATCAAAAGCATTGCCTTTCTGTTTATTCGTCTCATCTGTTGATTCTAAGGGTTTAATTATTTGATATCCTTTTGAGCCATTTTAGCATGTTCGAGGTGGGTTTTTAATGTAGGCAATACCTTTTCGAGCAATCCTTTTAATTCGGCATTTTGCGATTGCGGAATCAATACGGTTTCCACGGTTTTAATCACCGCTTCATGATAGGTTACTTCATTATCAATATATGCTTTATCGAAATCATGGCCGGCTTTTGCTGCTTTTAACGACTTGGTAGTTTTTACCTCCCCGGCCAGTAAAGATTTAGTAATAGCATTGGTTTCGGGAGTAACGCCCAGTTTTTTAGCCAGTTTTACGGCCATATCAATTACCGATGCGTGGTCTGTTTTCATGGTCTTCGCAAACTGAAGCACTTCCTTGTTGGTTGATTTCTTCATGGCTATTTCAGCGTAGTTTATATCTATCTGATTGGCCGTAACGGCAACAGAAGCAATTTGCGGGTCGGTAAGTTTCGTTGTTTTTTGTGCCTCGGTATTAATGGGGAACAGAACTGAAACAATAAACATTCCCATTAACCAGGTGCCGAATTTTGTTAACTTTTTCATTTTTATTTATTTGAGATTTTGTGTTTAATATATACTATCGAATTAATCTTCAATTAATTGATTAATTAACCCGAATTATAATATCTTCTTTATGATTATACTAACAAGAAAGGTTTTTAAAAAGTTTAAAGCGCCAAAAAATATAGTATTGAACCTTTCATCCTGTTTGGCGTTACCACCTGGTTTAAAAGCAGGGATTGCCGGAGTGAAGGAGTTTGTCCTTATCCGGTTTTAACGAAAATTATTTTTAATAATAGGGAATAGTTTTATCTGACTATTATTTCATCTGCGAAAATCCATCCTGGTTTTCCAGCGCCACTGTGGCCTGGCGGACACACATTATTCTTTGCGGTTATCCGGATATATCTTGCACTTTCAGGGTGGAATGTAGCCATAAAATCATAAATCAATTCGGGTTGGTTGATACGAATGGGATTAATAATTGTTTTTATTTCCGAATAGGAATTGCCATCCGTTGAAATTTCAAATTTAACCCATTGTGGTAAAAATATCCAGTCGGTATATTTTTGTAAACATCCAAGGGAAATACATTGCAACGTTTCGATGCCGCCTAAATCCAAAGTAGCTATCAAGTCCTCTCCATTGAACCCGTGCCAGTATTTGTGGATGTCGAATTTTCCCCTAATTCCGTCGGTAAGGCTGTTTGGGCCATCCGCTAAATAATAGGAACTCACGGGGTAAGTATAGTTTACCTTTTTACCAATGGCTTTATGAAAAGCAAATTCCTGGCTGGCGGCTACCTGCCCAATTGCGCGGCCATTCATTACCGTTATCGCCCTGATGGTGGTGGTGGAGTCGATGGGTATGGGGCCTGTATATTTAGCGCTTTGAATTCCGGGGAAGGTACCGTTAGTGGTATAGTAAATGTCACTATTGATTATTTCGTTACTTAGGGTAGCCGTTAATTTTCCGTTCTTTGAAACAGGCGTAATTTTTACAGTAAAATTTCCGTGGCAGTATTGGGTTCCTCTTTGTTCAAATCGATTATAATGGTAGGGTAGCCTGCTATTGAAATCTGCCCAATTTCTTTTCTTTTTCGGAGTCCAGACCACCTCTGCCAGGGCGGGCATCCGGGGCAGCAACATATATTCAATTTGCAGCGGAGTGGTAATATACTCGGTCCATAAATTGCCCTGTGCTCCTAAAATATATCGTTGGCTTGCAGTATCCAAATTGGAGGGGATGGGTTCATATTCATAAACCATTTGTAAGGTATTAAATCCACCAAAAGCCAGTGGTTCACCTTCGGGGCCTGCCTGGTAATGGTCGAAGTAACAGGGTGTTCCTGGCGTCATTACCACTTCATGTTTCAAGCTGGCTGCTTGTACTCCGCCTGCCTCGCCTCTCCAGCTCATTACGGCCGCATTGGGGGCAAGGCCTCCCTCTAAGATTTCATCCCATCCAATAATTTTCCGGCCTTTACTATTTACAAACTTTTCGATACGCCCGATAAAATAGCTCTGTAACTGTTCTTCATTTTGTAATCCCGCTGCTTTCATTCTTGCCTGGCATTTAGTACACGCCTTCCAGGCAGACTTATCCACCTCATCGCCACCAATATGTATGTAGGCAGAGGGAAAGAGTTGAATTACTTCTGAAAGGACATTTTCCAGGAATGTAAAGGAGGAATCATTCCCGGCGCAAAAATTGGATGAGATGTTGGTATAATTTCCACCTGTCATGGGTAATTGTGGTTGCTGGCTGCAACTTAAAAATGGATAGGAGGCAATGGCTGCGGCTGCATGGCCGGGCATTTCAATCTCGGGTACGATAGTTACATTTCTGTCTGCCGCATATTGGATGATGTCCTTTATCTGTTCTTGCGTATAGTATCCACCGTAAGTTGCGGGTTTCCCGGGTATTGCCTGGGGCCTGGTTCCCCATATTTCATTTGTTTCATCCACACGCCAGGCACCGGTTTGGGTAAGCAGGGGATACTTTTTTATTTCAATCCGCCACCCCTGGTCGTCTGTAAGGTGCCAATGGAAAGTGTTCAATTTATAGGAAGCAATCAGGTCAATGTATTCTTTCACAAATTCAGGCCCAAAAAAATGACGACAAACATCAAGATGCATCCCTCGCCAGGCAAAGCGGGGATAATCGGTAACCTCCATACAAGGAATTTTTAAATCCGCATTGGTGCGTATGGCCGGAAGCAATTGCAACAACGATTGCAACCCATATACGATCCCCTTCCTGGTATTGGCTTTAATGGAAATACTTACAGGCGTAACGGTCAAAAAATACCCTTCATCCCCAATTTCTTTAAAGCTGCCAAGATGCAGGTTGATAAGTTTTTTAGATACCTTATTCACCGGAAGGCTAAATCCCGTTACCCTGTTTAATGAATTATTAAAAAAATTGACTGCGGCAGCTAAATCCCTGTTTGTAATTTGAAAATGAACCGACATATTTCGGTCGAAAATGAAATTTCCAGGGTTTTCAATACATTTTACCGGGGCCGGAATAATGTTTATATGCGCCTGCTGGGCTGATAATAGAGAGGGGATTGCCAGTAAGAAAAGAAGGATGAGGTGAAATCTTAATTTACGCATGAGGCACTATTTCAAATATTTAATTCAGGTTCGAGCTCAACCAGTCTTTTTAATAAGATAACCTGGTTGGCAGCCCGCATCAGGTTTTGTCCGGGATAAGAGGATCCGTAATATATATCACTGTTTAAGAAATCGGTAAGGAATCGCAATGCCTGCATATAAATACTGAATTTGCCAGCATAAAAGAAATATTTTTTTTCGGTTTCTGTCAGTTCTTCTTTCATTTCACTGCAATAGCCCTGTACAATGGCCTGGTAAAATTCTTTGCGAACCCTTATCTTACTTAAGTCGCTCTCTTCTTCCGTTACCGGGCAAAGATAAGTGCGCATCATATCCCCTACATCACTTATAAAATATCCCGGCATTACCGTATCCAGGTCAATTACACAAATTCCCTTTTGGTTTGCATCAAAGAGTACATTGCTGATTTTGGTATCGTGGTGGGTTACCCGGGTTTTAAATTCAGGATTTCTAATGATGCTTTTATACTCCTCTACAATATTTTGGCTGGCAAAAAGTTCCATAATCCATTCCGATGCTTCTGTTTTTCTTTTGGCATCTGTTTGGTGGATTGAATCCAGAAACTGTTGATACCTTTTCCCGAGGTTGTGAAAATCGGGAATGGTGATTTCCAGTGAATCGGCCTCCATGCCGGAAAGCATACGGGTGAATTTGCCAAACTGTGCCGCGGCTTGATAAGCCATTTCAGGTGTTTGGGCCACTGTGCAGGTATGCGAACCCGTTATAAAGGGAAATACCCTGTAGTATCCGGTTTTTCCATCAAAAAACATATCCTTACCGGATTGGGTGGGAACTGGGGAAGCAAATTTGTACTCCGGGTAGAATTTCCTAAGATACCCGGCAATGCGGGTGATATTTCTGGCAATGGCCCCGGGCTCCGGAAAAACCTGGTGATTTATTTTCTGCAGAATAAATTCTCCTCTGTTTGAGGTAACTTTCCACGTATTGTTGATAAGCCCTGTTCCAAATGTATTTAGTTCGAGGTTTTCATTGGTAAATCCAAAAGATTCCAAGACCCCCAAAAGTTTACGGTTATAATTATTCATCAATAATCATCATTAAAGGCAAATACCGGATTACGGTACATCCAGTTACCGCCTGTGAAGTCGGGGAATTCCACCGTCTCACTTCCTTTTTCGATCGACATTTCGCTCAGGGGTGTGATGGCGCTCCAGGAGGCCGCATCATATACATCCATTGGGGTTGTGGTATTTCGTTTAATGGATTCTACCCAGGCATGTACCACAAAAAAATCCATCCCGCCATGTCCTGCTCCTTCGGTTTCTTTGCTCCATCTGGCCCAAAGCGGATGGTCATATTTATCAAACCAGGTTTTCGAATCATCCCATTGGTGAGGTTTCGATTGCCCTTCCACATATACGCTTTTGGCAACATCCATCCATAATCCATTGGTGCCTTGCACTCTGAAACCGAGTGAATAAGGACGGGGGAGGTCGGTATCGTGCTGTAATAAAATAGTTTCTCCGTTTGCGCATCCAATGGACGTGGTTACCACATCTCCCAGTTTGAAATTTATTTTTGCATTCGGATGATCGGGGCCGCATTTTTTTACAATATAATCATGCAACCCTCTTGCTTTCGAGGAAAACGAGGCAAGGTTGATAAACCGGTTTCCCCGGTTGATGTTGATGTAATGCGCAATAGGTCCAATTCCGTGCGTAGGGTACAGGTCACCGTTACGATATACAGAATGGTGGGTGCGCCACCTGGCTTCGCTCCATCCCTTATCGCCAAACTCGCAGCCGTGCCCGTATGCCTCTATGCCATTGTTAAATTTCACTTCCCGGAGATCGTGTTGGTAACCTCCCTGGAGGTGTACCAGTTCTCCAAAGATGCCCTGGCGAACCATGTTTAGCGCGGCCATCACATCGCGGCGGTAACAAACATTTTCCAACATCATAACATGTCCTTTGTATGTTTCTGCCGCTTTTACCACATCCCAATGATCCTGAAGGGTGATGCCCAGCATAACTTCGGTACCAACATATTTTATACCCGCCTGCAACGATCCGATGATCATTTCCTTATGCCATTCCCAGGGAGTGGCTATGATAATGCCATCGATATCTTTTAACTCCAACATTTTTTTCCATGAATAATTATCGCCGGTAAAAATTTGCGGAATTTTCTTCCCGCTTTTTGTAATCGTGTTTTTCGACATCGCCAGCATCCGGTCATCTATATCACATATAGCCACCAGTTCTACATCAATTCGTTTCAACAGCAACTCCAGATGATTCTGCCCGCGCAATCCCACCCCAATAATCATCAGCCTGACTTTTTCCTTTACTGCATTTGAGTTGGCAAAGAGATCATTGGCAGGCAACAGGGCCAAAGAAGCGGCCGTCAGACCGGCATTTTTGATGAACTGTTTTCTATTCATTTGTATGAGTTTAATAATAGTTATTCGACAAAATAGAAGAGGAAAAAATCTTAGGTGAATGTACTTTAGTTTTTAGTAAAATTTTGGGACCCATTTATTTTAGTGCAGGAAATGTCGAAATAAATTTCAAAAGACGGATATGGGGCTGACGACAGAAAAGGAGTATTCAGCGGCTGACCCGGCTGTGCGCTATACCCCTTTTACAGGATGGAAACGAATTGAAATATTTTCCGTTTTGCAAAATGGTGCCGCTTCCCTGCCCGTCCGGTCTGGCGGGCATCCGGAAATCCGTAGGCGGTGGATGGGTTTAGAACCGGGTGTGGGTATCCAATCTTTCGGCCCCATAATAGCCAGATTCATGCAACAGGAAATCCAGGTAAAGAAAGCCTGGACAGGAAGGGGTTTCTTTAGTACGAATGTTTGGGTAATTTTTTTTGCTTCTTATTTTTACCCCGGGGCGGGGGCGGCAAAGGGGCCAATCTTATGCTGCATTTTTGTCGCAACGGTTATTTTTCAAAATATCCAAAGGGCTCCCACTCATTTGTTCGTAAGGATCAGGGTATTTCATTCGTGCATTCGTGGCCAAAGGAAATTCATTCGTGCATTCGTGGCCAAAGGAAATTCATTCGTGCATTCGTGGTTGATGCATTCTCTTCGTGCATTCGTGGCTGATGCATTTTATTCTTGCATTCGTGGTTGATGCATTCTCTTCGTGCATTCGTGGCTGATGCATTTTATTCTTGCATTCGTGGTTGATGCATTCTCTTCGTGCATTCGTGGCTGATGTATTTCATTCGTGCATTTGTGGCTAAAACCAATTCCCCGGGTAGCCCACGAAATAAATTTAAAGCCTAACTAAATTTTCTTCAGTCAAAATCCTTTGCTCGATTTTTTTTCATTTCTATTTTTACCCCCGGGGCGGGGGCAGCAAAGTGCCTGGAAAATAATGAATTATTAACTAAAGCCCCTTTCTATAATTGGTAGCTTATTTTCCGATAATTCGAGGATTAATTGGATTGAAATATAAAGTAGCGAAATTTGAATCCTCCGTTCTTCAGATAAGCGGTTAGAGATTTGCCGGTAAAATATATTCCTGGGATTTTTAGCAGGGTTATGATTTTTGCCTCTTTTGTTTCATCCACAAAATATTTGGAATGGAAAAAATACCTCTCCATATGGGGAAAATGGCATTTTGTCCAGAACTGGATTATTTCATGATCCAGATACTTCTGCGAGGGGCTTTCCAATGCCTTTTCCGGTTACAACGGGAGGCCCTTTTTATGCTGCTCCCTTAGGCAAACTGGTTTGCCACGGTCGCAAAATAAAAATGCCCTTCAACTTCGTTGAAAGGCATTGTGCCCAGAACTGGATTCGAACCAGCACATCCTTGCGGACGCTGCGACCTGAACACAGTGCGTCTACCAATTTCGCCATCTGGGCATGAATTCAGGACGGCAAATGTAGGAGCATTTTAGATTATGGCAAAATCCATTTCACCGCTTCTTCATTTTTCATAATCGTCAAACGAAAAAATAATCCATGATAAATTAAATGGTAAAGAATGGACTCCCGGAATACTTTAAATTAGCGGGTTCCAAACATCCAAATAAGCGCCTTTTCTTTAGTAGCCCGGAAGATGGTAGAATGCTTTTCGCGCAACTCTTCCGAATAGTACCAGCCTATTTGCGGCAAATGCTCTTCTTCTAAAATTTTAGCCAGATTGCGTGTGCTTTCCACAATTTCTTCCGTACCAGACCCGGCAAACCAAAGCCTTTTTTCGGTAGTTGGAAATTCAACCAACCGGGTTTTTGCACTGGCTTCAAGGTACCGATTGTTCCACCATAAGGAAGGATCAAATGCAATATAATAATCAAACATTTCCGGATGCAAAAGGAAGGTTTCAATTACAAACAACCCGGCAAGGGATTCGCCAATGATTCCCTTTTTGTGGGTTGTTGGATACCGCTTGTTTATTTCCGGCATCAGTTCTTCCTGTATAAATGCCCGAAACGGAAAGGATCCACCCACCTCAGCGGCTATTTCTTTATCTGTTTCAACCACGGTTGGACCGGTAAGGTCTTTTCTTCTTTTGGTGTTTTCAATCCCCACTAATATCATGGGTGGAATTTTTCCCGAATTAATAAGTTTGGAAAGGGTGTTTGCAATGTGCGGGAAATCTTCTTTTATTCCTCCATCCGGCATATATAAAACGGGAAAGGAATCCTGCGTCTTCAACTGTTCCACCGGCATCCATACATTGATCGTTCTTAATTCCCCTACCTGCTTCGATTGCAAAGTGAAGGTTGTATGTAATGGAATGGGATCCTGGAACTGTTTGCTGGATGAGCAACCGGAAAGTGAAAACAACAGGATAACGAAACTGGCAACAAGGAACCTCATTTTTTGCACAATGTTTTTGAAGATTATTAAGGATAGATTTGAAAAAGTATTTATTCTCGCAAGATTTGGAATTGGATTGTCTGCCTTTTAGAAATTACTTATTCCAGATTATTTCCTTTATGGGGATATCTTTTTGCAGTGAGTTGATATTTTCTTTCAGAACTGAACTATCAATACTGTCGAACCGGATTTGGATTATGTAATCTTCCTCCTCTTTATTCATGAAAAAATTTTGAATTACAACTCCTTTCGACTCTTCAAAGACCTTCAGCACTTCGATGCAATTCTCCCCCGAATGCGTTACGATGCGAAGGGTCTTTTGTTTAAACTTCTGTGCAAAAATATTTTCCAGGGGTTGAAGCGCCCAGAGGATGATAAGGGCCACCAGGGTAGCGGCCCCTGCTGCAAAATACATTCCTCCGCCGGTGGCAAGGCCAATGGCTGCAACCGTCCATAGGCCAGCAGCAGTGGTTAATCCGCGGATAGTTCCCGGCCGCAGGAACATGATTGTGCCGGCGCCAATAAAACCGATCCCACTTACCACCTGGGCTGCAACGCGGGAGGGATCGAGCGTTACATTCTCCGTTCCCAGAATATCCGAAAATCCAAAGGCCGATACCATCATAATTAGGGATGAGCCCACACAAACCATCATGTGGGTGCGCATTCCGGCAGTCCAGTCTTTGCGTTCTCTTTCTAACCCAATCAATGCCCCAAATAGGGAAGCCAGTAGCAACCGGATGACAATTTCTGAGGTGGGTAACATGGGTTCAATTTTAATTGATAGGTATTATTATTTTCAAAACCCTGCTTTTTTCTTTCGGATTGTAACAAAAAATTTCGTTTAATTTAAGATTCTTACTTGTTTCAATCAGCCTGATAGTGAAAATACTGGAGTAAAAGGTATGAAAAAATTATTTTCCTATCGCCGCTTCCTTTATGTCACGGATTTCAAGGGTGTGTTTTTCAAATCCCGAAAGGGTACAGTGGATCATGGCCCTGCCAATTTCTGATAAGCTGCAGTAGGAATTTGGGGCAAACCATTTTAGAGGATAAAATACAAACCCCAGGACTTTATATAATCGGTGTGTATTTTTTAATCCCGGTGTCGGCTTAATAATACCCGGTCTGAAGTTATATACATCCCTAAATGGTAATTTGAACAACGCATTTTCTGTTTTGCCCTTTACTCTTGCCCACATCATTTTTCCCTTTTCGGTGCTGTCGGTTCCCGCTCCAGACACATAGCAGAAACAGTGGCCCTGATTTACCTCTGATACCGTTTTGGCAAAATTGAGGGTGAGGATGTACGTTAGTTTAAAGAATAGCTCTTCATTTTTTCCGATCGAACTCACTCCCAAACAAAAATAAGTGGCATCATACCCCCGGAGCTCCTCCCGGATAAGTTGAATATCAAAAAAGTTATTAAAAACAATTTCCCTGAGTTTGGGGTGAGATATCCCAGTCGGTTTACGGTTTATAATCAACACCGATTTTACCTTGTTGTTGTTAAGTGCTTCATGTAAAACCCCTTCGCCCACCATACCCGTAGCTCCGGTAATAATTACGCTGATTTGCTCCATTGCCATGGCAATACTTTGGAAAACTAATTTAGGTAAACTCCCTAATAATACCGGGATTCTGTAGGTAGTAATTTGGATTCAGAAAAAAAATGGAAAGGGGAGGATTGAATTAGGAATGAAGGCTTTCCTTTATTTTTTCAACCAGGTTGGTTTTAACCATTCTTTGGGCCTTCTCAATCATATTGTAAAATGCGGTGGCACGGGAAATTCCATGGCCTATAATAACAGGTTTTGATACCCCCAAAACAGGTACCCCGCCATACTGTTCAAAATCAAACCGGTCAATATGTGCATCCTGAATGTTCCGCCGCTTTGCCATCGCATAAAAACTTTCTGCAAATTTCAGCACTACATTTCCTGTAAAGCCATCGCAAACCATCACATCCGCCTTGGATAATAGAATGTCTCTTCCTTCGATATTTCCTATGAAATGGATATTGGGGTTTTCCTTCAATAGCGGGAAGGCCGCCTGGGCCAGCAAATCCCCCTTGCCTTCTTCCTCGCCAATATTCACTAAGCCTACCCTTGGGTTTTGTACATTCAAAATATGTTGCACATACAATGAGCCCAATAAGGCAAACTGGTTCAGGTGTTCAGGTTTGCAATCGGAATTCAATCCAACATCTACCAATATACCCATGCTGCCATCTTCCCGGGGCATATAGGCACCAATAGTTGGCCGGATAATTCCCTCAATTGCTTTGATCGAAAACAAGGCTCCCACCATCATAGCGCCGGTATTACCCGCACTGATGAATGCATCTGTTTTTCCGGAAGCCAGTAAATGAAAACCCACCGAAATCGACGATTGTGTTTTTTCTTTTAAGGCTTTGGTGGGGTGTTCGTGCATTTCAATTACCTGGGGAGCATGCACAATTTCATAGCATGAAGGGGAGAGTCCGGGAGCATCGGAAAGAAGCGGTGAAATTTTTGATTCATCACCAATCAATACCAGTTTACTTTCGGAAGGGTCTTTCTTACAGAAGGCCTCGGCTCCTTTAATTGCTTCCAGTGGGGCATAGTCGCCACCCATCATATCCACCCCTATCCTTATCATGCGCTAAAATTATAAATAAAAATTCCAAAAGCAAGATTGATATTTCAATCCTGGTTTTGGAATAGCAAATCTATGGAGATTAGTGGACTATGCTTTTAATGGCGCTTTTTCGGCAACAACCTTTCCTTTGTAGTAAAGTTTACCCTCACTCACATGGGCACGGTGGCGAACATGGGTTTCACCAGTGGCTGAATCCACACTTAGGGTAGTAGCTTCTGCTTTATAATGCGTCCTTCTTTTTGCACTGCGTTGTTGTGAATGGCGCCTTTTGGGATTTGGCATGACTATTAATTTAAAATGTTACGTTATTTAATTTTCTTTGAATTTATCAAGGTCTTTCCAGAGTGCTTTCGCATTATTTTCGATCTGTTTGGCTTCCATTTCCCTCAGCTTTTCCAATGCTTCTAAATTGCATTGCGATTTTCCCTCTGCATCCGGCGGGCATACCCGCTGCAACGGGATGCTCAGCAAAACAAATTCGTAAATCCAGTTACTCACATCGATATGGCTTTCTGTACGGGAAATATAAAATACATCCGGGTCTTCTTCCGATCCGTTCATCTCTTCCGGATTATCCACCAGTTTAACCAACACCCTAAATTCATCCCAAAGGTTAAGATTTAGGGGGTTGCCACACCGGTCGCAGTTCGATTCCGCCGTTCCGCCAATATCAAATTTCAACAACATGAAACCCACATGCTTTTCCAGGAAAAGCTTTACTGAAGCCTTCACATTCGAAATATCAATTGCGCCTTTTTCTGCAAAGAACTGATCGTCTATCTCATAACTGAATTCATGTACACCCGGTTTGAGCCCTACGAAAGCGATCTCGAAAGCTCTTTTCTTAGCCATTTCGCTCAGTTTAAAGGACGGCAAAGGTACATCATTTTTATTAATTTTCTCATTTAGAATTGTGTTTTCCCTGGTTTATCACCGATTTTAGCTGTCTCAAACCTGGATTTGAGTAACCATGATTCGAAAAAAGCTTAAAATTCTGGCCATTTTGCTGCTTTTGGGGCTTCTTTTGCACATTTTCAGCCGCAGCCCATCCCTGGTTGAAACTTATTTCAGCCTTGGCATTTATAAGCCGGTCTCTCGCTGCTTACGCCTAATTTCTGGGGCTTTTCCCTTCAGTTTAGGTGATGTTTTATATGGATTGGCTGTTGTTTTCCTTCTTTGGAAGATCCCCTTTTCAATTTATAAATTTCGAAAAACCCTGCCGCGTGACCGAAAAACATTTATTGTATCGGGGAGTATTAAACTGGCTGTCGGGCTTTCTGTATTATATCTTGTATTTAATCTTTTATGGGGATTGAATTATAACCGCCCCGGCGTACAACATGAGTTGGGGATTAAACCCGAACTATATTCGAAGGATGATCTGATTCAAATTAATGAACTGCTCCTCCAAAAAGTGAATCATTCCCGGGAGCAGGTTGAAGCAGGCACAGGCCTGATCTATAACTTCGATTCGGTAATTAGGATTACCCGTAAGGCCGTAAACCGCGCGGCTCTGCAAATGCCCTTCTTATCCACCAGCCATATTACTATCAAAAGGTCTATATGGCAATGGCTGGGAAATTCGGGCGGATTTACCGGATATTATAATCCCTTTACCGGGGAGGCCCAGGTGAATACCGACTACCCTGCCTTTATCCTACCTTATGTGGCATGCCACGAGGTGGCACACCAGGCGGGCTATGCCAAAGAAATGGAGGCAAATTTTGTAGGCTACCTGTTTGCCGTAAACGCAGAGAACCCGGCATTCGATTATTCCGTTTACATCGATCTCTTCCTTTATGCCAACCGAAACCTGTATGGTGCCGATTCTACCCAGGCCATCCGGATCCGGAAGAACCTGGACACTTCTGTTGTAAATGATCTTGAGGAGTTGCGCAATTTTATGGTTCGGCACCAAAATTTTGCCGAGCCGGTAATACGCTGGATTTACTCAGCCTACCTACGCGGAAATCAGCAGCCAGACGGCCTTTTGAGCTACGATAAGGTAACCGGATTTATTATTGGATACTATAAAAAGTTTGGGAGGATTTAATTCAAATGGCAATTAAAATTTATTCTTCCACATCATGCTTTCCACCGGCCGGTTGGGTTGGCCGCTGTATTTGGCATTTTTCTTTTGGTTGTATTTCACTTCTATCTCACCTTCTACCGGAAAATAAATGAGTTGACCAATAGGCATGCCGGCATAAACCCGAACCGGTTTCTTTACCGATATTTCGAGGGTCCAGTTCCCGCAAAAACCTACGTCACCTTTTCCCGCTGTGGCATGGATATCAATCCCGAGCCTGCCGGTTGAGGATTTTCCTTCCAGGAATGGAACGTGGGCATGCGTCTCGGTGTATTCATAAGTTACACCCAGGTAAAATTCTTTGGGCTGCAGTACGATCCCTTCTTCGGGAATTTCGAAATGACGGATGGTATTATGCCTTTTTGCATCCAGTTCATTTGCATCATAAACCGCGAGGAATTTGCCCAGGTGCACGTCGTAACTATTACTGCCCAAGCATTCCCGGTTGTAGGGTTCAATCTTAATGGTTCCTTTCTCAATTTCTTCCAGGATGCGTTTATCGCTTAAAATCATGTGTTCGGTTATTCGTTATTTTGCGTTGAAAATTCAGGCTTCAAAAGTCCGTGGAGGAACCCAATATATGCCCCTGGTTTATCAACAAAATATCAACGAAGATACTGTTTTGGCCCTTTGGGAGATTGAAGAGGAGGAAGCTTTCTTCAATGGGCAAATTCATTTGGTACCCGAAATCAGGCACCCACACAAGCGGTTGCAACACCTGGCAGGTCGCTATTTATTAACGCACATAGAAGAGGGCTTCCCGCTATCGTTGATTCAAATCGCCGATTCCCGAAAGCCATTTCTGGAAAACGGGGCCTTTCATTTCTCAATTTCCCATTGCGGAAATTATGCTGCTGCTATCGTGAGTAAATCTTTTAGGGTGGGCATTGATATTGAAGCCATTTCACCCAAAGCGAATAAATTACGGAACAAATTCCTTACAACGAATGAGCAGATCCTGTTATGGGATAAAATGAAAAATGAAAATTTAGCAGCTACCTGCGGTTGGAGTATTAAGGAAACCCTTTTTAAATGGTACGCTTTGGGAGGGGTAGATTTTAAAGCCGATCTCGATATCTTTTCCTTGGATTTTTCTCCTGCTTCCTTGCAATATAAGGGCGAGGCAAAAGTGCGAAAAGGGAGGGGGCGAATTTTGCCATTTGAGGGGAGGGTATTGCCCGGGCTGTGTTTAACGTTTACGGTTAGCCGAAATTAAATGCCCGAGAACCGGATAATATTCCCGTTATTATCTTTCACCTGGAATTCATTCTTCCCCCAAATGTTCTTTTTAATCACTCCCCGCGGGTACACCACATCATAGGTAGAAAATCGGGTGTATAAATCTTCTACATTATCTTCAAAAATGAGAAGGGAACCGGGTATAAAATTCAACGGGTCGTCCCAAAGAAAGAAATGAAACTCCACCGATTCCTTTTGCACTACCAGGTAATGACCAAAATTGGTAGTTTGGTAACGCAACTTATTTCGGTAAAAGATTTCGGTGTCCTTAAGCGACAAAGCCGGCAATAGCGGCACAATTTTTTTAATCATCGCCTTCCTGATTATTTTTATGGAAAGTACGGATAAAAAAATAGAATGAATCCAGGCGGAACTTTAATATTTCAAAAGGCCGTTTCCATAAGGTTGGGATGACAATTCGGTATTCAAACCTCTGCCGGATTTAATTACACAAATAAGTTAAGTGGCGTAACCAATGCATCATTCAATAACCAAAACCTGGACGATTTTAAAGACAATGAGTCAAATGGCAATAATGATTACCGGTACAACCTGAACGGAACCCTTATCTCCATCTGGCGCAGATATGCGGCGTTTTCCTATTGTTAAAGTGGGGTAGCCACGAATGCACGAATATAATAGGGTAGCCACGAATGCACGAATATAATAGGGTAGCCACGAATGCACGAAGGAAATGCATCAGCCACGAATGCACGAATAAAATCTCTTTCTGACGCAAGTCTTCCGTAGGATGACCTGGGTATTGTCAAGTCAGAATTGATTGAGTATTTGTGATGCTGATCAGGTCTCTATTTGTTTTGTGCGACACGAACCAAAGCGAAGAGGAATCGAAAAAAGATTTAGGCCCTTTGCTGCCCCCGCCCCGGGGGTAAAAATAGTGTCAGAAAAAATTCGAACAATGAAATTTGACTGATGAATTTTCAGTTTTACTTTATCTCTGTTTAGTTTGAAGTATAATGGAGAATTTTTATAAGCCACGAATGCACGAATAAATTGTGGTAGCCACGAATGAATGAAGGAAATGCATCAGCCACGAATGCAAGAATGAAATGCATCAGCCACGAATGCACGAATAAAATCTCTTTCTGACGCAAGTCTTCCGTAGGATGACCTGGGTATTGTCAAGTCAGAATTGATTG
>JAFEAB010000106.1 GCA_018266615.1 Bacteroidota bacterium | reverse complement strand
CATTTTCCAGGAAAAATTTCATGTGGCGGAGATGTGATGAATAGGTACTTAGTTCAAACTCTAAACTTTGAGTATCACCCATGTGAATGAATAATTGTTTAAAAGTTCCCATTTCACTATCGGGGCTAACAGGTACCAGCAAGCCAGACTGCAACATGAGTTGCAGCAAACCAACCGTTTTAAGTGTAACCGTCTTTCCACCGGCATTGGGGCCACTAATAACCAATATCCGGCTTTCCTCAGATAGATTTAAAGTGAGGGGAATAGTTGGTTTACCAGCGCTCCGATTATACAAAAACAATAATGGATGATACGCCTCAAACAGTTTCACCACGGGTCTCTTACTAATCTTTGGCAGGTTGCCACCAATTTCCAATGCGAATCGTGCCCTGGCTCTTACAAAATCCAATTCTCCGGATATTTTATAGTATTGGGAAAGGAAGCTCTTATAATTTTGAAGATCGGTTGTTAGTTTTCGTAGAATTCGTTCTATTTCTCTTTTCTCTTCAAATTCCAGGGAAAATATTTCATTATTCAAACCGGTTGTTTCTTCAGGCTCAATAAAACTGGTTTTCCCGGTATCACTTTCTGCATGAACCACCCCTTTTATTGCGCGTTTATTTTCAGATAATACTGCAAGTACCCTCCTGCCATTCATAAAACTTTCTCCGATATCTGACAGGAGTCCTGATTGCTGAAGTTGCTTAACTATCTTATCGAAGAGTTTTCTAAGTGCATATCGTTTATGGTAAAGGGTAATCCTGATCTTCGCCAGGTCGGCACTTGCACTATCTTTAACACTCCCATTTTCCTCCAGGATTGAGTCGATTATCTCTATGATGCTTCTCTCATACCAGGATTCTCCAACAATTTTTGAAAGCGAAGGGTTGGTACCAATTTTTTCGAAATTAAACCAACGATAAATACGGCTGGCATTTTCAGCCAATTTTCGCAATAATAGTATTTGATCACCTGATAAAAGGGCACCGGGTATGGAGAGCAATTTAATTTCCCTGGAAATATTATCTGAGAAGCTATTAGGGATATCCTCCCCCCCATTCAGGAGGCTTTTATATTCATGGGTTTGAAATAAGGCATTAGAAATATAATCCCAATCATCATGAATCCGGAGTTGAGACACTTTTTCCTTTGCCAACGGGGTTTGGCATTGTAAGGATACCAATTCCTTAACCTTATCAAATTCAAGTTGAAGTAATGCAGATCCGGGAAATACGCGCATAAACGAAAGACAAAATTAAGCTATTCCCCCATGATGCTATTTCTTCTCAACAACTCCCTGGGCCTTCCAGTCAACAAAAACCTGGATAAGGCTATCGGGCAGGCGGTCATGTTTCTTTGGCATGAATCCCATTTGGCCTTGTTGAAGGGATATTCTATGAATAATATTGTCAATTCTACCTTTCGCCACATCATACTCATTGAGTGCCGCCCGCATGCCTTTACCATTTGTGTGGCACGGTGCACAATGAGATTGAATAATGGGTAACACATTCGCATCATACGTTACCGTAACCGGGCCGGAATAGGCCGGGGATGCAGATTTCTTCGAAGAACTGCAATTAGAAAATACCATTACAATAATCAATACAGCAGGAATTAATAATTTTTTCATACCCTAAGTTTATAACCAAATATAAAAAAAAGGATTCAATGTTGAAACTTAAAAAAAAATATTTATTAAATTTCAAAACCAGGTAGTTCCAAAATCTTAGCTGGCAACTAATGGGATTACTAATGGCCCAAAAAAAACCGGTAATTGCTTACCGGCGTTATTCTTAAGATTGAATTAGCCATTTTAACCACTTGAGGAATTATTCAAGCAAATGATAGCCCAATAAATTATAGCGGGGTTCTCAATTATGTCAGGAAAATCAGGCTACCGCCTTTACCTTGAAGGAAAGGCTAAAATATTTAAATGCCTTTAGCGGATTATTTTCTGAGAAAATCCATTCCTGCCCTACTGCAATTGGTGGGCGGTTAGCACTACCTGCCGCTTCTCCAACTCCAAAATAAGAATCCTGGCTTTCAATTCTCAGCCCGTAGGTACCGTCCTTTACTACATGTAATTTCGGCACTTCAAATCCTAACCACATGCCATCGTTTGCGGAGGTAAGGCTGGTGGATACTTTGGTTAGCTCAGGGCCCCAGGAGCCGGATTCGGGGTCGTACTTGTGAAGGGTAAGGGTTACAGTTCCCGGATGCATTACCAATTCGGTAAAAACTTCCACCCGGTTAATTTCAGCTTCACGAAGGATTTTAAAGGTTTGCCCGCGGCTGATGTGCTTAGGGCCTCCAGGACGTTGGCCTACCCACCCGGTAATGTTGTGCTCAGTTTGCTCAGCAACTGAACGGCCTTCCTGGTTTGATTTTCCAGTGTTCATGATTATATTGATTTTAGTGTCGAATTGCTACATAGGCAAAACAATTACCAACAAAACCAAATTGTAAAACCCGGGGATATTATCCTGATCATATTTGTAAACATTAATACCAGGACTGGAGGATAATTGGATGACAAGGCAAGAAATTCATAAATTTAATCGCAAAACTAACCAATATGAATAAACTATTTCGGGCTCTGATTGCCGGTTATGGTGCGAAAAAATTAGGAAGTGGTTGTCTAAGCACCGTGCTTATCTTTATTCTTATATATTATGCTCTCGGGCATTGCAATTTATGATTATTATTCAAAAATGTAAAAAATCATTTTTCCCTCACCAATAATAACGTTTATTGCAGGAATATATTTTCCTCTTAATTAGGTAACATAATTAAAGTCATAAATGATTATTATTACCGATAAAACTTATTACTTTCACAATAAATTAACTTAATGAAAATTTTTGTTGCCGGGCTCCCTTACGACCTGGACGATGCGGAACTAACTGAAATCTTTGAAAAATTTGGCACCATAGCCTCTGCCAAGGTGGCTATTGATAGAGAAACGGGAAAGAGTAAAGGCTTTGCCTTTGTTGACATGCCAAATGAAGAGGAGGCAAAAGATGCCATTGAAAACCTGAATGATATTTCCCTGGGTAAAAAGCCAATGGTTGTTAAAGCTGCCGAGGACAGGCCAAGCTCCGGAAGGCCTTCGGGTGGTACCCAAAACCGGTTCTCACGCCCCCCTCAAAGTGGAGGGTTTAATCGGAACCAGGGAGGTGGAGGTTATAATCGTGGAAATTTTGACAGAAACAGAAGACCGGAAAACCGAAATGATAGATTCAATAGGGAATAATAATTAATGGAATATCATTCCATCCTTCTGTTTAATATTTTCGACCATATTATTGGATGAATTCAATTTTCAAAATTGCCAGAATTGCATATTCCCAAAAATTGAACTCTTCACCAAATTAGGAAACCATTTATTTTAGATATCGATCAAACCAATCTGCTATTTCATTTTCCTCCACTTCTATTTTAGGCCAGCCATGCCCTCCCCCCTTTTTAATAACCAGTTTATTTACATCCCCAGCTTTCGTTAACGCCTCCACCATTCTTTCTGATTGCTGGATGGGAACTAAGCGATCATTGTCTCCATGAAAAAGGATAATTGGCGGGTCATCTGGAGTAACCTGGTAAATAGGTGAAATTTGGCCAGCCAAAATTTTCCGGGTGGCGCTATCTGTTACCGACTTGTAAACACCTTTTATATTGTCAAATTTCCTGAAATCAAAAGCACCTCCAAGTCTTGATAAAGTAATAAACATTTCACTCGCTCTCGAATCATATCCTTCATGCCCATAGTTAAGAAAATCGGTTGGCGGGAAAAAGACGCCGGCTGCCTGAACACGGGATGAAACTTTATCAACCGGATCATCAGAAATAAGGGTGCTGTCGGATGCAGTTGCTGCCATTAATGCAAGGTGTCCCCCACTAGAGCTACCTACAATTCCAATTTTATCCGGGTCGATATTAAACTCCTTTGCATTATACCTCACATACCGAATGGCCCGCTTTACATCTCCAATTTCTTCTATAATGTTATAGCGCGGCTGCGAACTGGTGAAGACAGTAAATACAGTATATCCTCTTTTAATAAAAACATCAGCACGAAGCAGGTATCCCATCCTTTTCTGATAGCCAGACACCCAGTTTCCACTTACCAGATTTATTACTGCCCTATTTTTTTGAATATCCTTAGCCGGTTGGCCTACAATCATAGTTAGGGCCATCCCGTCCTTTCGGCCATAAATAACTTCATCCAGGGAGGCACTGGAATCCTGCCCTGCAACTGAGAATGCGAAAAAAAATAAGCTAAGAAAAATTAAAGTGCGAATCATGAAATGAATAATACATTAAGGAATTAACGGTTTTCGGCCGTTTTTGGTTCAATCCAAATTACAGAATTACCGGTATTATATGAATTTTGTTCCCATTCCGGGTTTGCCGGATCTCTTATCCAATTTCCATCCACAATAAATTTATAAATGTGTTTTCCGGGGTTAAGGTGGATATTGACTACCCAGGCGTCGCCCTCTTTGCGCATATTTAAACTCGAAGGATTAAAATCATTGAAATCGCCTGCCAGGGTTACCGTTTTTGCCAGGCCATACCCCATTAACTTAAATTGATAATTTGGATCCACGATCATTAAATTCTTCAATAAACCCTTATTTCCATAATTGCTGGTATGCTGGGTGGAATCCACCACCTCTTTTCCATCAACCATATAATTATACCAATAATTACCGGGACCAAGCACATACTTTGTTTCCCATCCATCACTCAACTTTTCAAGATTCAGCTCATCCCCGCGCCAGCCATTAAAATTTCCGGATAAAATTACCCTCCTGGCATTGAGGTAACCATTTAATCGAAAAGTAGTTGCATTTCCAATCTCTACAACTGAATTATACTCCCCAAACTCGTTGGGAAATTTTTTCGGATTCAGCGGATCCTCCATCCAATTCCCATCAACAACAAATCTATAAGTATGCGTACCCTTCGCCAAAAATGCATCCAAATTCCATCCGGAATCGAATCGTTGCATTGGCCATTGCTGCCAATCGTTAAAGCTGCCAGCCAGGTTCACTTTTCGGGCTGCAGAATACCCCAATAATTTAAACCTGAAATTTGGCATATAAAATACGGAATTGGTATTCCCCTCCCCATCATTCTCCCTCAATTTATTTTGTGGATCAACTTTCCATTTGCCATCAACCACATACTTATACCAATATTTCCCCGGTTTAAAAATTACATCCAAAACCCAACTATCTCCTTCCAAACGCATAGGTGTAGCCATGGGGGCCCATTTATTAAAGCTACCGGCAAGGAATACCTGTTTTGCATGGGAATATCCTGAAAGTGAAAAATGAACTACAGAATCAGAAATTGAAAACCCTGCCCCATCTTTAAAATAATTCACCCCACCCCGTAAACCCTCTGGTATCGAAGGAAAGCGCTGATCAAAATGAGAGGGTAAAAACAGAAGAAACTTACCTTCAGGATTACCAGCCGCAGGGAGGCTTTCAAATGGCCTTGTAATCCGGTAAATATTACCTCCCTGCTTTGAAACCTTCCAGCCACCGGATAACAGGGAGTCTTCCCTGCCATTAGCAAATAAATCCGTGAGTCCAATATCTTTCAGGTTGAACTTTTGAATAAACCCTAGAAATTGAGATGGCACGATATTTAAAGGAATTTCAATAACCATGCTTCCATTTTCAACTTTATAAACCTGGCTATAAACCGGAGGGAATTGAATCCCGGTAAGAAAAATAGAAAAAACGATGCACCGGACAGGCTGTTTAAATAATGATATCAAATACTGAAATTTCATTTCCAGATATATATTTTTCTGTCCACAAAATTAAACCCAATCTTATGAAGCGAAAGGAAATCAAATCCCAAAATTCCATCCGTACAATTTACATAAGAAAGGCATGATTTCTCCAGGTTAGTGACCAATACGGGTAATCCGTCAAATATCATATCCCCAACCTTTAAGCTATCCAGGTTGCCGGCAAGGGCATCTACACCCCCAGTACCCGTACCTAATAATTTAACGCGCCTGCTTACCTGCACGTTTTCAAAAATTACATTGGGAAGTCTGCTATCAAGCAGATTACTTTCGGCTCCACTATCCAAAATAAACCTTAACTTCTTTCCGGCAACCCACATCCGGGTAATAATTTTGTTATCTATCAAATCAAAATTCAGTGTTTGAAATCCGGAAGATTCCAGTAATAGAGAAGAATATCCCTTTTTAGATTTCTTTTTGGGAATATGTTGCAAATACAACAAGTTATTTTCATAGTCAATTATCATTTCGAACCTTTTAAATAAATTTACTCCCAACAAACCCAGAATTTTCACTGACTTCGCGTTTTCAAGATGCCCCAGGTTTACCAGGTCTGCATCTACATTTCGGAAAGTAAAGCAATCGAGCTGTAATTGGCCAATAAGGGTAGTCTGCCGATCCAAATTCATCGACTCTAAACCTGCCGCTTTTTCATCTGAGTGAGTAGAAATGGGATAGTTTCTAAAATAAGTAAAATTCAATACCAACCCGGGTGCTCCGGTATCTAATATAAAATTCCCTTTAACTGAATCAATGGTCGCAGGCAATAAAATGAGATTCCCAGCTCTGGAAAATGGAATAACGACAACAGAATCACAATCATTTTCGGGAAGAAAATTCCATTCCTTCTTAGGAACTTCAAATCCAATTCGAGCCTGATTAACCCATTTAGAAGAATTAAAAAATGGAAGGCACAATAATGAGAAAAATAATATTTGTAAATATAGGAACCGCATTAAATCAGGTGAAAGAAATAAAAATATACAAAATTATCATCCCCAGTATGCCACCCATTACTCCCGCTATCGCATCCATCAGTTCATAAAAACCAAGATCTGAAATAAGCGAAAAAATTTCAAACATAAAACAAATGAAAACCAACAAGGAAATAGCCAGGAATCCGGATAAAAATAGATTATCCGGAACAGCAAATCGGGATCCATACAACAATCCAAAACCCAATGGGATCCCAATAAAAAAATGCTTCCATTTATCCTGTTCCCATTTTTTCATTCTATTAGTAAATATAAAAATTACAGTAGCAAATGGCAGTCCATTAGGAAGAATGGCAAAATAACATTATAAATATGCAAAAAAACTGCCTCAGAAAACTGAGGCAGCTAGACAAATCCAAAAGAATCCAATTAAAATTTGAACCCGATTCCTACTTTAAATGCTCTATTGTAAGCATCAACCGACCGGCTCTTATCAATCCTTCCCAGACCATAATCATACGCAGCGGAAATATCAATGTTGCGAGATACCTTTAGTCCAATTCCGCCGGTAACACTGGCATCCCAACGGTTAAATTGGGAAGTTACGGGAATCCTGGTACTGATAATATTTATACCCAGGGCCCCGGCCCCAACTTTTAAGTCTGCATTTCGCAAATAGGAAAACTGGGGCCCGGCAAAAATATTTAACCTACCCAAATTTGCTTTCAGAAGTAAGGGAATTTCAAAATAGTTCAATTGCAATTTAGCCTTAGCCCCTACTCCCAAAAAACTAACAGGCTTAATGTTTAGGCCTGCTTTCATTTGATATCCCTTTTGAGCAATGAAAAAACCGGGTTGAAAAGATATCCTCTTTCCCATTGGAATATCCATATAGGCGCCGGTATAAAATCCGGTAGCACTTCCACCAGATAAATAGTCACTGGCAAAATCCATCAACTGATTCAGGTTTTGAACCGCCTCTCCTTTCAGGTTGGCCTTCGTAACACCCGCTTTAAATCCGAATCCAACTTTTCTTTGCGCATTTACAGTAATGGAAAAAATAATCAGGATAATGAGTAAAATTTTGTTTTTCATAATTAAATTCACGGGGGATTAAATCCGTTTGGCCTGAGAGATTATTTCTTCGAATGAGATTAAGAGCCCATCAATAAGCTTTTGTTAAAGAATGGAAATATGCTGCCATTTTTTTAACCATAGCCAAAATAAACATCAGAGGAAATCAGTGTTCAGACAATTCAGCATCAAAAAAGAATAAATCATGAAAAGAAATCTTAGTTGTGCATCGCTCCTTATCCTTTCCGGCATATTCATCTCCCTGGGGCTTATTTCCTGCAAAGCCACTGCCCGGCTGGCTTTAAAATATTGGACAAAGAAACAGGTTCGTGAGTTTGTATCGGGATGTGAAGACAAAACAAAATCCCTGTTAGGTGAGGAAAAGGCAAAAAAATATTGTGACTGCGCAGTAGATGTAGTTGCTGAAAAGTATCAGGACTATCAGCAAATAAAAAATATTTCAATAATGGATATCCTAAAAATTGCAAATGATTGCAAATAGCTGATACGGGATATTTTTCTATGTAGTTTTTTCGAAAGATTTCATAGTGCTCTCCATCCTGAAATCCACCTCTCCGGCATTCTTCTCTTTTTCAAAAACAATGAAGGTATGTCGGTTTAACAGGTTTTTAGGGTTAACATTCATTTTCAACTGTTCTCCATAAACTGCCTTTTTAAATTCCATTGGCACTTCTTTGTTCTTCTTAAGATTCCTGAAATAGCGCAACCAGGAACTAATAAAAATAATTGGATAAAAGAATGGAAAAAGGAACAGGGACCCTTTGCTTATCCTTATATACTTATTGTCTGAAACGCTAAAACCGGTAAGCCTTCCAATGGTGCGCAATTTTTGAAGGCCCACCAAAAAAATATGGCCATGATAAATTTCATTGGAAATGGATTTATCCGACATCCAGATATCGTCAATTTCATTGGGCGGCATTTTTTTATTATTCTCACTTTCGAACAGGAAATAACTAAACCTGGCCGAAAGATTTGAATAGGAGGGAGTGGTAATAAACAACTTGCCTCCCTTTTGTAAGACCCGGTTAAATTCTTTGAAAGTTTTAACCTGATCGCTAAAATGCTCTATCCCTTCCTGGCAAATAACCATGTAAGCATATCCATCCTCCACGGGTATATGATCCGTAATATCGGCCCGGCGACATGCTAATCCTTTAACTGTAAAATATTCGGGAAACAAATCAAATGGAACAGGCCTGGCACCATTGTTTAATAAAATTTGAGTGGTTACTCCGGTACCTGCCGGAATATCCAGCACTATTTTATCCATAAGTTCATCGCGGATTTCATCCAGGTACTTCTTTACATGGTACTTTGGACTTTTATAATTCTTGGTATAATCTTCCATAAAAAGCTCCGGGAGGTTATTTATTTTCTTCTCTTGCAACCCGGGAAGAAGCAAATATAATCCGTTGGGAATTGAAAAAGGTTTACAATATATGAGGCCCGAAAACCAGGAATAATTGAGGTATTTTTAAACTGGAAAATTTAGGTAGCGAAGCTGACTTTGAATGGGGATGACAAGCCAATTCTTGTCGGTTAGCTGGTAAATTTGGCGCTACCGCATGATGAAACCCCTTACTTTTGAATAAATCGATTTATGAAAAAAATTGCCATGATACCTGCCCGATACCAGGCCAGTCGCTTTCCAGGCAAGCTCATGCAGCATCTGGGTGGTAAAACAGTAATCCGGATGACCTATGAAAATACGTTGGCCACCGGATTGTTTGAAGATGTTTATGTGGTTACCGACAGCCCATTAATTCGGGGCGAAATTGAATTGGTTGGAGGAAAAGTAATTATGAGCAAGAAAAAGCATGAAAGCGGCAGTGACAGGATAGCGGAAGCGGTAGAAAATATGGAAGTAGATATAATACTGAATGTTCAGGGCGATTCGCCCCTGGTAAACACCCAATCCTTATCAAATTTATTACAGGTTTTCAATGACCCCGAAGTGAAAGTGGCTTCGCTGATGCAAAAATTTGAAAACCCGGTTGATGCCTTAAACCCCAATAATGTAAAAGTGGTAGTAGACCTTCAAAATAATTCCCTCTTGTTTAGCCGGCATCCTATTCCATTTCACCGGGATCCGGATGCTACCCTTTGCCGATTTGAACACAAGGGGGTTTATGCATTTCGAAAAGATACCCTTATTCAATTTTCAAAATGGCCTGTAACACCCTTGGAAGCTGCAGAGAAAATTGAATGTTTGCGATATCTGGAACATGGGATTTTATTAAAAATGGTACTTACAGAAAAGATGGGGGTTGAAATAGATACACCAGAAGATTTGGAACGGGCAAAAAGAATGATAGAATAAAAAAATATCAGATTAAATTTCACCATTTCCTTTAAAATTCTCTTGAAGAATCGGAATGCCTTTTCTCCTAATTATTTCGCTGATAAAGCGGGGTACCTCTGCTAAAGCGCAAAACCAGAATCCTATGGATTATCCTCAACCGGGAAAGATTAAATTATGGGTATTTTGCGGAAAACCCATTAAGCAATTAATTGGCGAAGGAAGTGATAAATGGTCTTTACAGCTTTACAATTTGGAATTAACACCGGAAAACAAGATCACTCCCTGGCAGGAAATTCCGGGTATCCAGACGGCAACTTAAAAAGAGCGGTAACTATTTGTTATTCCTTAATCCAGGAAACCTTTGCATCCATCGGAGAGCGCTTTGCTTGAGGAGATGGGATGGCAATGTAGCCGAGATAAAAGAAACCCATTAACCTATCCTCCGAATCTAATCCAAAAAACGGTTTTGCCTCCTCCATATAAGTAATTCCTCCGGTTGTCCAATAACCTCCCAAACCGTATGCGGTTACCGACAGGTAAATGTTCTCCACAGCGCAAGCCACGGCGGCAATATCTTCCACCTCCGGGATTTGCTTACCCTTTGTTCTTTTCATACCAATGGAAATAATATGAGAGGCCCGAAGGGGGTTATTCCGTAATTTTTCGTACTTAATTTCTTTAAACCCCTCACCGGCATACTGTTTGTACAATCCGGCCTGTAGGTTAGCCAGTTTTTTCAGACCATTTCCGGAGTAAACCTGGAATTGCCAGGGTTCTTTGTTACCATGGTTGGGTGCCCAGCAGGCATTTTCCAAAATTTGGCGAATGATCTCCTCCGGAATCACCTTTCCAGGTACAAACTGGCTGGTATATACCGACCTCCGCGAGGCTATCAACTCATTTAAGGCAACAGGATTCATGTTTTTGCCCTGCAATTTACAATGCCTGTTCGGGGCAACAAAAAAGCCTGCAAATAGGCAGGCTCATTGGGTGGTTTATTGTTCTGGTTACGATCATCGTGCGGAGGCTATTTGCCCTGTATTGTAAATACGTGCTGTGGAGTGTATTCTTTCCGGTAGGCTGCCTTTATCATCAGCACTCATGAAAAATTCATACGCCTGCGGGTTATCCTTTATTGCTTCCGTTAGCAATTCTGTAGAATAGGGAAGAATTTTTCCATTCCCTGATTGAATAAAAAATTCATCCACCGCATTATGGCCATTATAAACTTTTGCACAATAAATATTCAACTTTCCTTTTGCCAGCCTTACTGCAAAACCAGGAAGGGTTTCAGTAGCTACATGGCTTACTTTTTTATTCGTGAACATTATTTGCGATACAGCATAATAATGTTGGTTTTGATAGGCAATAATATCAGAGCCTTTAATTTTTGATTTCCCATCAGCCAGTAAATAAGGCGATTTGAATGGTCCTGTTACCAATTCAAGCGTTTGAAAATAGGCAATGGAACCATCCTTTTTCTCAATAAAACATTTAGAATTTGTTTCCTTGGAACTTGCAACGGCCGCTTCCCTGCTGGCTTTATAAGCCGCATTATTAGCACAAGAACTGAAAATAATAGCTAAACAGGCAATGGATGCCAGGGTATTGAGGTGATTTTTCATAATAACTGGATTTAGGTTAGGTTACCGGAAAAAAACGACTATTCACCAATATTATTGTACTAATACATATAAATATTATTAGATATCCGGTGTCCTGCTTTCTATTTATATCTATCACCTATCGATCTGGTTTTTGCAAAATTCGTCCCTATCCATTTAAGAGTCAAAGGGTTATTAATTACCGCTTATCAAAAAAAATACAAAAAACGGGTATCTGCTTTTAAATTTGTAGGGCATATTCCGGAGTGATTTTATCCAATATATGCATTGCTTCCTTTGAAAAAATAATGATGACCTACAAGAAGAACTCCTTTTTATTTGGCCTGCTGGCAGCAGTTATTATAGGCGTTGCCGTCTTTTTTATCTTTAAAAAAATATCCGCTGCAACCGCGGTTGAGGAAAAAAGGGAGACCTACCTACCCTCAAATTCCAACTACCATATCATCCGAAAAGAGGGTTTTGAATATATAAGGCCTATTCTTTTTGCCAATGAATCGGGCGAGTCTGCGAATCTCCTTTCGGTTAAATCGGACTTGAATTCCATGATATCCGGTATGAAAACTTCGGGTATGGTGGCGGGGGCCTCGGTCTATTTACGATTATTGGAAAATGGTAATTGGATAAATGCAGGGGATGATAGCAATTATATCCCGGGGTCTTTAATGAAAGTACCCGAATTAATCACATTTATGAAAATGAATGAGGAAGAACCTGGCCTGCTAAGCCAGAAAATAACTTATTATGCTCCATTAAAGTTACCCAAGCGTTCTATTTATATTTCCAAATCGATTGAGGTAGGAAAGACCTATACTATCAAGGAATTACTTTATTACATGATTGCATATTCCGATAATTATGCCACTGCCCTGTTGAATAACAGAATGGATTTAAAAATATTTAAAAAAGTGTTCACCGATTTGGGATTAACGGAGCCGGATTTAAGCAAAAGTGATATACCCATCACTTCCAATCAATTTTCCCGATTTATGAGAGCCTTGTTCAATGGGACTTACCTGAGTAACAAGGATTCCGAATTCTGTCTTGAACTGCTATCGCACAGCGATTTTAAAAATGGAATTTTAGGCGGTATCCCCGATAATATTAAAGTATCTCATAAATTTGGTGAAGCCGGGGATGCCCAATTTTCTTACCTCACAGAATCGGCCATTGTTTACCTAAATAATACCCCCTTCCTTCTTACCATATTTTCAAAGGGTAAGAATAACCAGGCGCTTCCTTCGGCCGTATCCCAAATTTCTAAATTGGTATATGAAAATTTAAGAACCCGGTCCTGAAATAAATAAAGAAATTGAATTAGGATAAGTAAGTCAATTAATTGAATCCGGACTCAGGTTTGAATTACTTAATTGCTTTACCAGTTGCATGGCATCTGCTAATTTTCGTTGGGCAACTTCCAGGTCCTTTAAAGAATTTTTTGAATTCATGTTTGCATTGAGTTGATCTAATTTCTGCATGCATTCCGAAAGTAAACTCATAATGGAATCCTGCTTCATCATACTCAATGCCTCCTTTTTGATTTTAGCCTCCTCTACCCTGTTGATTCCCGATATAACAACGGATTTTAAATGAGCCATGAATTCGCCCGAATCAAAAGAAGGGTCTACCTTCTTATTATTTTCAACGGGAACTGCATCCGTTGCAATTTCACCTGAAGGGCAACGATTATCCATAACCGCTTTCATAAATGGAGTCTCTTCAAAAACGGAAGTAAATGACCCAAACAGGAAAAATATTCCCGTACATAGTATAAACAGGCTAAAAAGGCGATACCGTTTCATATACAATATTTATTACGAAAAGATTCGTATCAAATATATATTTCAAATAGTTAATGCAAAAACCTCCTGCATATTTTAACAATACTTTGGAACAAAAAAAGTAGTAAGGTCACCCGCAGTACTCCTAATATCTCATGCATTCCGTATTGCAAAATCGCCAGCGGTGCTGCTGTTTCTTAAAAGGGACCTGCTAAAAAACAGCAGGCAAATAAATGCCAGTTGCCCAAAGGGGGCTATGTCCATAATCACCCAATCGGCCAGGTGAAACAACAACAAGGAAAGGGCTATAAATGGGTCGAAACGCCTGGTAAAAAATCCCACAAATGCGAAAAGTTCCAATACGATACTGCCCAAAAACAAAAAATAAGAAATTCCGGAGTGGTTAACAAGAAACAGGTGAACAGAGGTTCTCCAGCCTGTATTTCCTTCCAAAAAATAGGGCCCAAACTGTCCGGTTAACAGGTGGCTTAAGTGCTGACTGTTTAAATAAGAACCAGACAACAATTTAAGCAGCCCGGCAGATCCATAAAAGAACAACAGGAAATAACGAATTGCTTCAAAAGCAAATAATTTAGAACGTATTCTTTTAAATACTAAAGGAAATAAAACGATGAACATCCCTTCCTGAAAATTCCAGTGTATATGCCGGCTCATCATGGTAACAAAGAACAAAAAAGAAAGAATGCAGCCCACAATACCCGGTAATTGCCTTAATGGATTTAAAAACAAGGCAACCAATATCAACAGAAGAAAGATATCAAAAAACCAGGCTCCTGTCAAATTCCACAATAATATACCTGGTATGGCTGCCAAAAACGGGAGCCAGGAAACCGGGTCGGCGGGAAGGCTAAATAAAGGGTTTCCAACAAGTGCATGGAGTCCTACACCCGACAATTGGATGATCAGGTATTCAACTAATAAAATACCCATTAGAATCCTGTAGGCGTAATGAAAATTTCTATTCTCCATTCCTGAAATTTTTCCAAATGGTTACAGAATCTATCAACTGAAATCCATTTCGGTCAAAATCAAAACTATACCGGATGATTTCCAACGAATCGCCAGGCTCAATCTTTCTTCCTGCAAAGCAGGTGTACCATGTAACCCATTTCTCCGGCTTAATTTTTCCGGGGGTAAGCTTATCCACTAAATACTGTTGTACAATTGGATTTGAAAACCGGTACAGGATATAATGATTTAAAAACACCCGGTTTGTATCTTCCACATAATGCACAAAGCCCCGTAGGCTGGTTTCAAGGAAATCTTTTTTCCAATACCATTTTCCTGTTATCGGAATGATCGTTCCATTCTGTTTACAGGCATATACTTCCCCTGTATTGTTATGGTTAAAATCCACACTATACATGGCATTATACGGAAACAAAAGCAGGGACATTTTTTTATCAAATGCAATAGCATAAATGATAATAAAAAGCACTGCCATAATAAATGCAAGCCGGGAATACCGGAATAAACGGAATAGGAAAAGATTTTTCAAAATTTTTACCGCAAAGGAGCTTCAAAATTTTGTTTGAAACCGGCGAGAAGGTAAAGAAAAACTATAATATAACTCATGCTGCTAATCAGGGCGGCAGCTATGGCTCCATATTTGGGTACAAGCAAAATATCGAATACCAGTACCAGGGTCAGCCCCAGGGTATCGCCAAAGAAAATCCGTTTTACCCTGTTATTCCCAATATAAACGGCATTCATCAGGGTCAATAATCCAAGACCAAAGAACCCGGGCAGGAATATCCACATGAGCCGGTGCATATTCTCAAATCCGGGTCCAAATAAAAAGGGAAACAGCCAGGGCCCGGCGGCCGCAATAAAAACAGAGGTGAGAAGCAGGATGAGAATATACGGTTTCATCAAATTACGCCAACTCGTATAGGTAACGGCTATTTTTTCCTCATGTATAAAGGGCAGCAGGGTGGAACTGATGATAGAAGAGAAATAAAGAAAATACTGTCCAATTTTACCACACTGAACATAGCTGCCCAGGCTATTATCGGTTGTATATTTTTCAACAAAAAAATTATCGATCCGTAAAAAGGCAAAATAGATCAGGGAAGAAAACATGATCCAGATTCCATGCCTGACCATTGGTTTCAGTGATAAACCCGATTCAGATGGCCCCTCCTCCCTAAAAGAATAATACATTAAGCAAATTCCCTGGAGCAGGAAAAGTAGGGAATAACTGATGGCAATCCATTTTATTCCGGGAAAACGATCGGATATAAAAAGTATTCCTAAAAGGATAAGGTACGCCAAATTGGATAGCCCAAGAACCATGTTTTGGAGGTTAAATTGTTTCCTGGCACTCAATACCCCTTGATACAGAATCATCAGGAGGTTACCAATGCAAAACAATATACCTGCCAGGGGCATGGAGAACCAGTGAATTGCAAGTAAAGAAGTAATGGAAAATAAAAGGAGGAATATCCCTGAGGAAACTGTTGCCACCAGGAGCAATTTCCGGTTTATGGATCTAAGCAACCGGTGATCCTCACCATAGTACCGGATAGCGGCATAATCGAGGCCCAGGGAGGCAATAAAGGCAATAAAGTTGAAAAGGTATAATTCATTAAAAAAGTAACCACTTATGTTACTTCCCAACAGTCTTACGATAAGCACATTAATAAAAAAAACACAACCATGATTGATCATTTTACCAACCAGGTTATGTTTGAGGATCTCCGCTAATTCGGGCATATCAGTTTTTAAGACTCTTAATTATCTCGCAAAACTCGGATGCATTCAGGCTGGCTCCACCTACCAGTCCTCCATCTACATTAGGCTTCCCAAAAATTTCTTTTGCATTTGTTGCCTTCACACTACCTCCATACAAAATAGAAACCGAAGAGGCAATATCAGTTCCATATTGTTTTTCTATCAATGACCGAATATGAGCATGCATATCCTCTGCCTGTTCGGCGGTTGCGGTTTTTCCGGTTCCTATTGCCCAAATGGGTTCATAGGCAATAATAAAACCTTTCATTTTTTCTGAATCAAGATGAAATATACCGTCCCGAAGTTGCTGGTTAACATAGGTATTTTGGGATCCATTTTCCCGGATGGATAAGGGCTCGCCACAGCAAAATATAGGATGGATACCATGTTCAAAAGCCCGAATCACTTTTTCAGTCAACAGTTCGTTGGACTCATGAAAATATTCCCTCCTTTCGCTATGGCCAATTATTGCATACTTAATCCCGATGGATTTCAGCATGGCTCCACTTACTTCACCGGTAAACGCCCCGTTGTTTGTGGCGGCAATATCCTGGGCGGAGATGAACATACCGGTTTGGCCTTTTACCAGGTTGTTGGCTTGTACCAGGTAGGGGAATGGGACGGCAAACAGAGCCTCTGTTCCAGGTTTTAACCCGGAAACTCCCTGAAGTATTTCTGTAATCAATTTCTCCCCTTCTGCCAGGGTAAGGTTCATTTTCCAATTAGCTGCTGCAATTTGTTTTCGCATCACTCTATCATGTTTGTTTAAAAAGTTCTTCCAAATTAGCCATTTCTTCCTGAGACAGGTCTTCCCCTTTCATTTTCTTCCAGTTAGCAATATCAGATAACACTTTGGGAAAGGAGTATCTTTCTTCTCCCCAGGTGAAGCTGGGGGTATCTTTTTTCGGTTGTGCATGGCCGTGAATACTGCAACATACTCCTACCATCGATCCGGTGCTAAAAGCGCTGTTAATGGCAGACCTGCTATAATCTCCCATGATTAAGCCGGCTTTATTTCCTACCTGTTCTTTCTGATATCCCGGCAAGGTTATCCATACATCTGAACCGGTATTTTTTACATTGCTTACTGAAGTTCCGGCGCCCAGATTGCACCAATATCCCAAAACCGAGTCGCCAAGATACCCATCGTGCCCTTTATTGCTATACCCCATCAAAACCGAATTCTTAATTTCTCCACCACCTGTACAATGAGGCCCCAGGGTGGTGGCTCCATAAATTTTTGTTCCCATTTTTAAAACAGACCCTCTTCCCATGGCGAATGGCCCCCGTATAAGGCAGCCTTCCATAATTTCTGTATCCTCCCCAATATAAACCGGCCCCATACTGGCATTAATAATGGATGAATTAATAACTGCATTCTTTTCCACAAATAGCATGGATGGGTTGATCACCTTCACCCAATTGGGTATTGGGGCCGAAACCCGGTTTCTTGTTAACAGTAAAAAATCGTTAAAGAGTGCCTGCTGGTTCCGCTGTGGGATATGCCATGGACGTGAAATACAGGGTATCCCATCTACATGGCCATTTAATATTTTAGTATAGTTCTCTAAATCTGGTAGAAGGTTAGCAGGTACAGCCTCCGGTATCTTTTCATGAACCAGCCGTACTTCTTCCCCCGTTAGTAATTCCCATTTTTCTCTGATGGTCAAAATTCCAATCCTTAATTCTGCTATATGCCGAGTTGCGGAAAATGGGTATAACCCGGAGCGTAAATTATGGTCGCTAAGTACGATCATACCCGAAATTAAAAAATCCCTCCGGGAAAACCCGAAGGGACTTAAAGTATAGCCATGAAAAAACAATAAAGCTGCCCGTGGCAACCAATTATTTTACTTTCTTTTCGTAACGTTTCTTGAATTTGTCGATACGTCCGGCCGTATCTACCAGTACATTTTTACCTGTATAAAACGGGTGCGAAGTATTGGAGATTTCAATTTTGATCAGGGGGTATTCATTGCCGTCTTCCCAGGCAATAGTTTCCTTACTTGCGGCGGTTGAGCGACTGAGAAAGGTATAGCCATTACTCATATCTTTAAAAACTACCGGACGGTAAGCAGTAGGGTGAATTCCTTTTTTCATTTTTTTTGTTTTGCAACACGGATTTTGCCGTGTCAATTTTTAAGTTTGCAAATATAGACTAATTTGTTCAGATTTTGTCTCAATTTTTCATATTGACATATTGCAAGGGAATGCCCAGAGACCAGCCTTTACTTGCCTGTATAATCAATTGTAAATCATCAATCTTCTTTGCAGTAACCCGAATTGTATCATCCTGAATAGCTGCCTGGACCTTGAGTCCGGTATCCTTTATAAGTTTCACTATTTTTTTTGCATCATCCTGTTTAATACCATTTCGTACCGGTACTTCCTTTTTGGTAACCTTACCACTTACATAGGCATCTTTACTTAAATCATACACCTCTGCTGCCAACCCCTGTTTCATTCCCCGGCTGATCAATACATCCACTATTTGATCAATTTTCATATCACTATCTGCTTCCAAATTCACAATAAATTCCTTCTTATTTAATTCAATTAATACGTGTGAATCTTTGAAATCGAACCTGTTAGTAATTTCTTTCTTAACAGTATTTATTACATTATCCAGGGTTTGAAGATCAACTTTACTGGTCATATCGAAAGAGGGCATAAAATATAAATTAAATGATAAAAGCTTACTTTTTGCTATAACGCATTCTTGCTGCAAGGATGATAAATAATCCGGTCAATACCAAAAAGATGGCGATAATTTCAGCCTGGGAAAGTCGCATCCCCAGGAAATCGTAATGTCGATTAACCCGGATTCGTTCAATAAGAAAGCGCTCAATCCCATTTACAACCAGGTAAATTCCAAATATTACAAATGGGGTTTTAACGGATTTCCTGATACCCCAAAGGAACAGAAACAGGATAGTACAACCTAAAATTTCGTAAAGAGGGGTAGGAAAAACCGGAGAGGGCAACATTCGGTTATGGTCATCCCGATCCCCCGGGATTAATATCCCATCTTTATTTACATTTTTGGGATATGTATAGGCGAAGAACCAGTTTGGCATAAAGGAAGGCCCCTGAAACCAGCGGTGCGGCACCTCCGAAAGGGAGGGGTAAACCCTGTCGGTTACGATAACTTCCTTACCCGTGCTATCTGCTGCCCTTCCCTCTAAAAAATAGTCGGCATACCTGGCAATTTTTTCATTAAAGGCGGTTGTATCACTGGCCCGCATGATCTTTCCGGTTTCGCTGCTCGAATAGGCGCTATTATATACGCCCCAATCGCCATCACCTGAAACCTGGCATCCAATTCTCCCAATTGCATAGGCTATGAGGAGAGCAGGGGCGGCAGAATCTACCAGGTGCCCAATAGGAATTCCTTTTTTATATGCAAACCAGCAAATGGCAATAGCCGCTAAAATGAGTCCGCCGTAAAAGGTAAGGCCGCTGGCCGAAAATATCCTTTCAATGGGATGTGCAATAAATTCATCCCAGTTCTCAAAATTATCAAAGAGTTTGGCACCCAGAATACCGAATACCAGGCCCAGGATGATAATATCACCCACCCTGTCGTGTGGCCAAATCCTAACCGGCCTGTTTTCCGGTTCTTTTAATTGTTGTTTCTTTTTCTCATACCATTTAATTCCTGCAAGCAATAATCCCAGCAAAATCCCACCGGTCCAGCTACCCTCCCCCGAAAAAATATAATCCTGGGGTTCTACACCCGGAGGTTTACTAAAAAAGAGGCCAACCAATTTATATCCAAATAAAAAACCGGCTACCAGGTTGATAAGAATTTCGGAAAAAGAAGCGGGTTTCCCAACTGTAATTATCTCTTCCCGGGGTTGCAGCAAACCCAGTTTTTCCTTTCGCTTAAACTCACTCGTTAAAACAAGGGCAGCTACTGCAAAAGCCACTGCCACCATCAGGCCAAATGTATTCAGAAAAGCAAGAGCAGGCCACTCCACACCAAACCAGTCTTTGAAAACGTAATATAAATTGGGATACATTTTTACTTATTGATTCGCAAGTTATCGGTTCGAACCGGGAATAAAAAATCCCCGCCTGTTGGAGGGGATTGCAAAGGAATACAGGATGTCAATTACAATATTGTGCAAAAACTGAAATCAGGTTATTTGCGATCATTTGGGCTGTTTTTCCTTCGATCTGATGGCGTTCGAGAAAATGCACCAAGGCTCCATCCTTAAATAATGCAATGGAAGGTGAGGAAGGCGGAAAAGGCATCAGGTGTTCCCGTACTTTGTGCACAGCTTCCACATCAAATCCGGCAAAACTGGTGGTTAAATGATCCGGTTTTTTTTCGCTATTCATTACAGCCATTAACACACCGGGGCGGGCCGTACTTCCGCCACATCCGCAAACTGAATTAATCATGACTAATGTTGTGCCTTTTTCTGAAAGGGCATTTTCAACATCATTTTCGGAGAGCAATTCTTTAAAACCATTTTCGGTTAGCTCTTCTTTCATTGGGATAACTATCTCTGCTGGATACATAAATAAAATTTTGCGCAAAGGTACTTTCAAACGGCGGATATTGAAGCAGTTGAATAATTTAGGAATGCGCAATTATGTCGCACTTTTTCCTTAAGTAGCGCCATAATGGCATGTAACTTATCCGAACTTGTTTCTATTTGGCATAAATACGGAGGTGGAACATATTTTGTTTCCTATTAAAAAATTAACCACAAAAAATAAAAAGGCCATGACATTAATGAAAGTAAACGACAATTTGAGCCGTTCATTCGACGGGATGATGCGCGATTTTTTTAATGATTTTCCATCGGTTTTGAATAAAAATCAGGAAAATGATTATTTACATTTTCCACCGGTAAATATTGTTGAAAGACCCGGGGAATATGAACTGCATATTGCTGCACCGGGGTTCAAAAAGGAAGACTTCAATGTTTCGATTGATCAAAGGATGCTGACTATTAGCACGGAAAAAAAAGAAGACACGCAGGTGCAGGATGAAAATAAAATGATTCGCCGGGAATTTAGTTACCGCGCCTTTAAGCGGAGTTTCACACTCAATGAAAAGATTAACAGTGAAGCTATATCTGCCAAGTACGAAAACGGAATCCTTGCCCTTACCCTACCAAAAAAAGAAGAAGTAAAACAAAGTGCCCGCGAAATCAATATCCAGTAATTGACCGCAGGAAAAATAAGTACATACAGTTGGTCACTACCTTTAATAAAGGTTAGCCCCTTCCAGTCGTGGAAGGGGTATTTTTTTGCTTTCTCCCGAATTTGGTAAAGTTTTTGAATACCCCGGCTATGACTAAACCGCTTCTTTTTATTTCTGTGTTATTCCTGGTGGCCTCCTGCCAACGAAAATCCACTCCTCCCCCGCCTCCGCCGACACCTGAAGCAGCGGTATCACATCCTGTGAACAAAATAAAAATCACGGAAAAACCAAGGAAAGTAGCAAAGGTGATTATTGTAAATGATCAGGCAGCCACGAAAACACCTGATGGGCGATACTATTACGACCTGGATGGGCAACGGTATTGGAAAAATTTCAGAACGGGGAAATACTATATCTACCGGAAAGGAATAAATGCCGATCCGGACTTTATACCTCCTGCAAAAAAAGATTAATAGCCCAGGATTTTAAGCATACTTTGAGCCGATTGTTCCTTTGCATAGACCCAGTCTGTGAGTTTCCCATTTTTATCATACCCAACAAGGATATGTTTTGGCGACGGGATCAGGCAATGTTTAATTCCGCCATAGCCGCTGATCTGGTCCTGGTATGCCCCCGTGTGAAAGAAGCCTACATATAAGGGTTCGCCGTTTTCATTGGTTTTGGGCAGGAACACTTCATTGATATGTTCTTCACTATCGTAATAATCGTGGCTATCGCAGGTAATCCCACCCAGAACTACCCGCTGGTACTCCTGCTCCCATTTATTGATGGGAAGCATCAGGAACTTCTCTCCAATCCCCCATGTATCCGGCAAGGTGGTAATAAAAGATGAATCGATCATATACCAGACTTCCCGGTCGTTCTGATGTTTTTCACTGATTACGCTGTAAATGTGGGCCATGCTTTCACCCACCGTATAACTACCAAACTCGGTAAAAATATTTGGCATAGGCACTTTGCTCTTCTTACAGGCCACTTTAATATTTCGCACGATTTCATTTATCATAAACTGATAATCAAAATCAAAACCCAGCGAATGTTTAATTGGAAACCCGCCGCCAATATTAATTGAATCCAGTTCGGGGCAAATTTTCTTCAACTGGCAATAAAGATTAATCACTTTATTCAATTCACTCCAATAATACACATCGTCTTTGATGCCCTTATTCAGGAATAGATGGAGCATTTTCAGTTGGAAGCGATGCTCGTTCCCCTCAATCTTATCAACATAAAACTCCAGGATATCTTTCAATTTAATCCCCAGGCGGGAAGTGTAAAAAGGAAAGGTTGGTTCTTCTTCGGATGCCACCCTGATTCCCAGGTTAAATGGCACTTTCACCGATTTTATATAATGCCGCAATTCATCCTTATTATCCAGCACGGGAATAACATTTTTAAACCCGGAATTCAATAATTGGGCGATACGCTGGGTGTAAGATTTTTGTTTAAACCCGTTACAAATGATATAGGTGTCTTTGGTAATTTTCTTCTTCTCGTAAAGCTTTTTAATGATTTCAATATCGTAGGCATAGGATGTTTCGAGATGGATATCGTGTTTTAATGCTTCTTCCACCACAAAACTGAAATGGGAACTTTTGGTGCAATAACAATAATTATACTTTCCCTCATATTTATGCTTTTTAAATGCCTCAGCAAACATTTTCTTTGCCTTGTTTATATTGATGCCGATCTTAGGCAGGAAGGTGAGTTTCAGTGGCGTGCCGTACTTATCAATTAACGTTTTAAGGTCTAAATCATTAAACTGCAAATAGTCGTTCTTCAGTTTAAAACCCTCTTGCGGGAAGGTGAAAGTTTGTTCCACCAGATCGTGATAGGAATTATTCATTTCAGTAAGAAAAATCGGCCTTTTTAATTAATGTAACGGCAAATATAAAACAGAACATAAAAAAACCGGTGCCATAAAAGCACCGGCATCCAAAAAAATCAAATGAAATTACTTAACCGATTTAACCAGTTTGGTAAAGGTTTCCGGTTCATTCATGGCAAGGTTGGCTAAAACCTTACGGTTAAGGTCTATATTCTTTTCGGCCAGTTTGTGAATAAACTGGCTATAGGTTAAGCCCTCAGCCCTAACTGCTGCATTGATACGGGCAATCCATAATGCGCGGTAATCACGCTTTTTAACCTTACGGCCAACATAGCTGTATGTTTGGCCTTTTTCCAATACATTTTTGGCAACGGTATATACATTTTTCCGTTTTCCATAGAAGCCCTTTGCGGCTTTTAATATTCTTTTGCGGCGGGCCTTACTGGCGGCTGCATTTACTGAACGTGGCATTTTCTAATTTTTTAAAGTTAAAGCTGGGATTGATCGGATGGTTATTTCATGGCTAATAACCGTTTCACAAAATGGAGATTGGCATCACTAACCACACCATCCATGCGCATGGCTCTTTTACGTTTGGTTGATTTCTTAGTGAGGATGTGGCGTTTGAAAGCCTTTTGGTGGGTGATCTTTCCTGAACCAGTAACTTTGAAGCGTTTTTTTGCGCTACTGTTCGTTTTTACCTTTGGCATTTAATAACTGTTATTAAGTTACTCCCTGCTGGCGCCCCAGGGTCGTTTTCCGGGATCTTTTTGGCCTTGTGGGAAATGTTTAAATTGAAAAGACGGGCTTTTCGGGCGGCAAAGGTAGGTAAAAAAACAGGAAAACAAGCAAATTACTACCAGAAAATCCGTTTCCCTGGCACGAATAGCCAGTTTTTTTTACTATGAACCTAAAGACTACTACCCCTCCCCCACTGATTTGGCAGGAATCAATTCAAGGAAAAGGAAGATACCCAGGGAAGATATTTTCAATAAAATAAGGATTATCTCACTGTAACTACAGGGCCATATTGTAGCCTCGGGTCTCTTTTATTCTTATTGGGAAACAAAACATCGTGTGCTGTTTCGTACCCTTCATCTGAAATTTGTTTCAGCATTTTTTTGGTATTCTTCTTCCTGATGGCATATACGACAATTCCCACAAGGGCAGCCGCAGCAAGCCCTAATAATACTTTGTTTCTTGTTTTCATTTTCTGGTTCCTGGTTTCAATAAATGAAGAATAACCCCCACCGGGGGCAAAAACTACAATGCAATAGCTATGCCAAACAGGTTGCAGATTGCTGCTATACTTTATAGCCTTTATGCGTAAACGCAGCCACAGTGAATGATATCCCTGAAAATATGTAGGAAAGAATGAAAAGTTAAAATAATGGAAACCCCTTTTTGTCATTCGAAAGAAACTTATTCCCCCGGAATTGCATTGGGATTATTACCCTTTAAATTCAATGGGCGGGTATGGGAAAATACCCAAGGTTAGAGTCGATTTACTACTGAAAATTAGCATTGCATCAAATAATTAGTTGTGCTAACTTTATATGACCGAATGATCCTTTTTTAATCGCCAAATCCAAACTTTATGGCTAAAAACGGACCTATACTGGTGGTAGAAGACAATCCTACAGACAGCCAGGCATTGCATAATGCACTTAACCAGGCCTGCACAGGTAATGAAATTATTTCACTTGCCAGCGCAGATGAAACTTTGAAATTCTTAAAGAGTCCTCCGAAAATTCCCTTTTTAATTTTATGTGATGTAAACCTGCCAAAAATGGATGGCATTGAATTAAAGAAAAGAATAAATACCAGCTATCCTTCTGCTATCCGGATCATCCCCTTTATATTCTATAGTTCCTATACTTCTGATTATGCAATCATGGAAGCCTATAACAGCCTTACCATACAGGGATATTTTCAAAAGAATAATGCCCTGCGCGAGCTACCAGAAGTGATTAAAACCATTACCGATTATTGGCGGTTGTGCCGGCTACCTTTATACCCAGGCAAATCCAACCATATCATTCATTCCCATAACAAATAACCCGCATTCCGGTCCAATTAATTTTCAGCGTTAAACAAGTTGAAAAACGAAATCGGAAGAACCAAAGGCTACCTCCTAAAAATTTGATAAACTATTGCTTGAAAATATCATTTGGATTAATTTTGACCACAACGAATGACCCAAGTGCTTAAAGTCATACAGGTTTGTTTTTTAGGCATCCTGTTGATGCTGTTAAATATCAGCCTGCCCATTGTACTCACCAAAGTAAATAGCGATCAGCATATATCGCAAAAAGAAAAGGCCGAAAGGGATCCTTATTCCAATTCTTCTGAGGAAAAAACTTCTTCGGCTTCATTCAATTTGGCCGAAGAGTATTTACACGAAGGAAATTGCCTGGTACAGTTAGAACCCTGGCAATTAAGCAACACCTTTATTCATGCGCAGGAAACGGCATATATAGCATTTCATAGCGAACTTCACTGTCCCCCGCCAAACATCACGGCCTGGTTTTAATTACTCTATTATTCTGAACCGGATTCAACTTTTCCGGTAACTTTTTCCCTGTTCAGCCGATGAATAGGTAGGGCTAAAAGGCCTTGCACGATCGGTATGTTGCAGGTATTGATGTCCCAAATAATCAATCAAAATAAACATGAAAAATAATTTTTCGATATTTTCTAATTTTAAAAATGATATCCTTTCCGGAGCCATCGTTTTTCTAATCGCATTGCCGCTTTGTCTCGGCATTGCACAGGCTTCCGGGGCTCCTTTATTTTCAGGAATTGTAGCCGGTATTGTAGGGGGAGTAGTTATTGGTTCCATTAGTAGCAGTTCTTTTAGTGTAAGTGGCCCGGCGGCGGGTCTGGTTGCCATTGTAATTGGCGCAATTTCAGAATTGGGAACCTTTGAAGTTTTCCTTTGTGCGGTAATTCTGGCCGGGATTTTCCAATTGTTGTTGGGCTTTGTTAAAGCCGGGACTTTTGCCAATTTCTTCCCCTCCAGTGTAATTGAAGGAATGCTTGCAGGAATTGGGCTTACGATAATTTTTAAACAGCTTCCGGATGCCGTAGGGTTTACTGGCGGCAGAACCGGTTTGCTAGACGCAGAGCGTGGCATTAACTTCAACCTGCTGGCGGGTATTGGTAACAATATTCATTGGGGTGCCGTAACCATAACCCTTTCCTGTATTGCCCTATTAATAGTTTGGAATACCAAATTTTTTAAGAAACTTCAAAAAATCCCTGCCGGTCTTTTGGCCGTACTTTTAGGAACCCTTTTAAACTTCTGGTTTCTTCACTCCACAGGAACGCTTCATTTAGAAAAACAATACCTGGTACAATTAGAAGTACCTTCTTCATTTAATGCCTTCTTTTCCCAATTCTCATGGCCTGAATTTTCGGGTTTTAAAAATCCACTGGTATGGCAATACGGGCTAATTATTGCTGTGGTAGCTTCCATTGAAACCTTACTCTGTATAGAAGCAACCGATAAAATGGATCCGCAGAAAAGAAATACTTCGGGGAATAAGGAACTGATCGCACAGGGAGTGGGAAATACCTTAAGTGGTCTGATTGGCGGTCTTCCCATTACTTCCGTCATTGTAAGATCCAGTGCTAATATTAATGCGGGCGCCAGGTCTAAACTGTCTACCATCGTGCATGGAATTTTGCTTCTTATTTGCGTTGCCGGCATTCCCGTTATCCTCAATATGATTCCCAAGGCGGCCTTGGCCTCCATTTTAATTTTCACCGGATTTCGGCTTGCAAAACCTGCCATCTTTATTAACATGTACCATGTTGGAAGGACTGAATTTATTCCCTTTGTGGTAACTGCCATAGCGGTGGCACTGCCTTTCCTAGGCCTTTTAAAAGGGGTGGGACTGGGGATGCTCATCAGTATTTTCTATTTGTTGCGGAGTAATATGCGAATACCCTACTACTACCGGAGAATTCAATCGAAGCATGAAGACGTTACCAAACTGGAGCTTGCACAGGAGGTATCATTTTTAAATAAAGGAAGTATTAAACAAACCCTAGCACAAATACCATCCCATAGCAGTATAATAATTGACGCATCTAAATCGGAGTATATTGATTATGATGTACTGGAAGTAATCCGGGAGTTTTACAAAGTGCATGCCCCCGACAGAAATATAGAAGTTTCTTTAACCGGTTTCAGGAATGATTACCGTATTCCCCAAATTGGAAATGTCCATTTTAAGATGACAGAGTTAGACCAAATGGAAAATGTAACACGAAAATCCGGTAAACACACCAAACTTCTAAGGGAATTGAACAATGCGTAGCCCTTTCAAAAAATTTTTAAACTTTTCAAATTAAAATACAAATGGAATCTTATAAAATATTGCTTAAACGAAACAAACAATGGGCTGGTAAAATGTTGGAAACTGATCCCGAATTTTTCACCGGCCTCTCTCAAACCCAGAAACCGGAATTCCTATGGATTGGATGCAGCGACAGCCGGGTTCCGGCAAATGAAGTAACGGGTACCCGGCCCGGAGAAATATTTGTTCACAGAAATATCGCCAATATTGTACTTCACACCGATGTTAACCTGTTCAGTGTGTTGGAATATGCAGTTACCCATCTTAAAGTTAAGCATGTAATAGTATGTGGCCACTATGGCTGTGGGGGGGTAAAGGCTGCCATGGGGAATCAAAACTTTGATCAGGTCTTAAATATGTGGCTTCGGGTAATCAAGGATGTGTACCGGCAATACAAGGATGAACTGGAGGCTATTACCGATCTCCATGATCGGGCCAATCGGTTGGTTGAACTGAATGTGAAAGATCAGGTTGAAAAACTTTGCAAGACTTCGGTAATTCAAAAGGCATGGAAAGAAGGCAACGTTCCTTGTATCCATGGATGGGTATATGGCTTACATGATGGAATACTCAAGGAAATAATTTCAATAAAACCGAAAAAAAATGCAATTGATCCGGTTTATGTTTATGAGGATATTTAGCCGGATGCCATATATTTTCCTCCCTCGCTAACGATTCACCCGGATGAAATTCAGGTTATCGTGAAAAGTTGAAAGCCATATTAGCGGAAACCCGTAAATAGAGTTTTATGATTTAACCAAAAAGAGCAGCAAAATTGCCGCTCTTTTTTTATATAGTTATTGTTCTGGTTTTGGTTCAGGTTTTGGCGCCTGGGGATCTTTGGATTTTCCCTCCTTCTTTTTTTGAGACTTAGGGGCAAACATCACCAACATCCGTTTCCCTTCCATCTTCGGCAATCCTTCGAGGGCGCCAATATCTTTTAACCTGTCGGCAAACTTAAGGAGAAGCAACTCCCCTCGTTCTTTGAACATAATGGCCCTTCCTTTAAACTGAACATGGGCTTTCACTTTATCCCCCTCACCCAGGAATTTTTCGGCATGTTTTACCTTAAATTCAAAATCGTGGTCATCGGTATTGGGAGTAAACCGGATTTCCTTTACTTCGCTGGTTTTCGATTTTGCCTTGATTTCCTTTTTCTTTTTCTTCTCATCATAAAGAAATTTATTGTAATCAATAATCCGGCAAACGGGTGGTACGGCTGATGCAGAAATTTCCACCAGATCGAGGTGGAGAGATTGTGCGATTTTTAGTGCTTCGGGAGTTGGATAAACACCCACTTGTACGTTTTCGCCAACCAATCGTACTTCGGGCACTTTAATCATATGGTTGGTACGGTGTTCCTGCTGTTGTTCTTTTCTGAACCTTGGATTGAAGCCTCCCCTGAATGGAGGTTTGGGAGAAAATGCCATTTATTTTTTTTGGTTTACAATGTTGTTCTACAATGGCAGCTATTCACTGCTTCTGGTTGATATTTCTTCTTTCAACTGGTTTACAAATTCATCAAGTGAAAGGGCCCCTAAATCGCCCTTACCTTGTTTTCTCACCGAAACTACATTTCCCACCATTTCCTTTTCACCTAAAACAAGCATATAAGGTACCTTCATCAACTCGTTATCCCTGATTTTCCTTCCAATCTTTTCGTGCCTGTCGTCTATTTCGGCACGAATATCCGCTTTTTTCAGGGTTTGCAAAACGGAATTTGCGTATTCCATAAATTTATCGCTGATTGGAAGGATTTTCACCTGAACCGGCGCCAGCCAGGCAGGGAATTTTCCTCCATAGTGTTCCAGGAGAAACCCGATAAACCGTTCGTGGGTTCCTAAGGGCGCCCGGTGAATAATTAGGGGCGTTTCCGGTTCGTTTTGCTGGTTGGTATAAGTCAGGTTAAATCGTTTTCCCTGGGCAAAATCTACCTGGTTAGTTGCCAGCGTAAATTCCCGGCCAATGGCGCTCCAAATTTGAACATCAATTTTAGGACCGTAAAATGCTCCTTCCCCCTTCACTTCCACAAAGGGAATATTTGATTCAATAAGAACGTTGCGTACCAGTTCTTCCGTTTCGAGCCAAAGTTGGGGCTCGTTAATATATTTTTGTCCCAGCTTTTCCGGATCGTGCAAGGAAAGGCGCATTACATACTTTTCAATTCCAAAAATCTTAAAGTATTTCAGGTACAATTCATTTACTGCTCTGAATTCATCCGGGAATTGTTCGCGACTACAATAAATATGAGCATCATTCATGTGGAGGCAGCGCACCCTCATCAGCCCGAATAATTCTCCACTCTGTTCATATCTGTAACAGGTACCATATTCCGCTATCCGGTATGGGAGGTCTTTGTAACTCTTTTGCCCGGTACCAAAAACTTTATGATGGTGGGGGCAGTTCATAGCCCTCAGGTAATACTTCGTACCATCCAATTCCATGGGAGGAAACATACTATCGGCATAATAAGGAAGGTGTCCGCTGGTGAGGTACATACTTTCTTTGGCGATATGCGGAGTTACCACTCGTTTATATCCGGCATCCAACTCCGATTTTTTGGCCAGCTTTTCCAATTCCTCAATAATAACGGTACCGTTAGGCAGCCATAGCGGAAGCCCCTGCCCTACATCATCATCCATGGTAAAGATCCCCAATTCCTTTCCCAGCTTCCGATGGTCTCTTTTCTTTGCCTCTTCCAGCATAGCAAGATGCGCATCCAATTCTTTTTGATTAGGGAAGGTAACACCATAGATGCGGGTGAGTTGTTTATTTTTCTCATCACCTTTCCAATAAGCCCCGGCGATATTAGTGAGCTTGATGGCTTTGATACTACCCGTAGATGGAATATGAGGCCCCCGGCACAAATCGGTAAAATTTCCTTGGGTATAAAATGTAATCTCTCCATCCTGTAACCCAGAAAGCAAATCAAGTTTATACTCATCCCCTTTTTGCGTAAAGTAATTTATAGCATCCGATTTACTGATGGGCTTTCTTAAATAAATATTATTCTGCTTTGCCAGTTCCCCCATTTTTTCTTCCAATTGTGCCAGGCTTTCTTCTGTTATGGTATGAGAGCCAAGATCCATATCATAATAAAATCCATTTTCAATGGGAGGCCCAACCCAAAATTTTACGCCCGGGTAAATAGCTTCAACGGCTTCGGCCAACAAGTGAGCGCTGGAATGCCAAAATGTAGATTTTCCATCTGCATCATCCCAGGTTAGCAATTTAAGGTTTGCATCCTTTTCAAGTGGGCGCGTTGCATCCCAAACCTCTCCATTAATATTTGCAGCAAGTACCTTTCTTGCCAGACCCTCAGAAATAGATTTAGCAATATCCATAGCGGTAACTCCGGAAGCGTATTCCTTCACCGAGCCATCTGGTAACGTAATCTTAATCATTCGTTTATAATCCTTTTCAGGGTGCAAATTTAACGAAGTCTTTGCGAGGGAAAAATAAATCAGGAATATCTTTGGCTCGCCAAAATCCAATAAAGACAGGATTTTTTAGGGTTTACCCAGCATATGAAACATTTTTTATCCATTTTACCGGCTATTTTGCTTTTTTCCATGGCGGGTTCTTCGCAGGATTTTACAGGGCAATGGAAGGGGAAATTTGTGGATAAATCATCGAATTTAAACGGATGGGGAAATGATAGTTGTGAATATACCCTCGATTTAAACGAGGTGGGAAATAAAGTAAGCGGATTTTCATACACCTATTTTACGGATGGCGGATCGAGGTACTATACCATATGTTCTGTAGAGGGGATGGTGGATCCTAAGCACAACTACGTGGTAGTTCGGGAGATAAAACGAACTAAAACCAATGTGCCTGAAAAAATCCAAAACTGTTTCCAGGTACATAAGCTGTTTTACAAAAAAAATAGCGAAGGAGAGACCCTTTCCGGAAGCTGGCTGCCTGCACCTGGACAAAATGCAGATTGTGGCCATGGGCTCACTATGTTAAGCCGACGGACGCTCAGGCATGATATTCCTTCCTTTGCCAAATCATCCAACTCAAATTCCTATCCTTCTTCCAACCGAAAAAAGGAGGTAATTTCCAATGCAAAAAAAGAAGCAGTTCCTGCTATCCCTTCCGGGCAACCTAATGCAAGAACCATATCAAGGAGCAAAACCCGGCATCAACCTGAAAAAAATAATCTATCTGCCCCTATTGCCCACCAGCCTGTCATTATTACCAGGGAAGAGCCGTTGGAAGAATCCCAACCTCCGCTTATAAAAGAAAAAGACCCGCTAATCGTTCCTGGCTTTGAAATAAGAAACAGCACCGTCTTGCAAATTATCGATGTTTCACTACCCAGGGTACAGGTTGACCTTTACGATAATGGCGAAATCGATGGCGATAGCATCTCCCTGTTTTATAATGGGAAATTAATCCTTGCTCATCAGCGCCTTTCAGACAAACCCATCACGCTGCAAATTGATGTAGCTAATTATGATTGTTCAAATGAGTTAGTGATGTATGCTGATAACCTGGGGTCTATCCCACCCAATACGGCTTTGATGATTGTAACGGATGGTCCCAATCGGTATGAAGTCCGTATCACCTCCGATCTTAAAAAGAGTGGCGCAATTCGGTTCAGGCGGGAATAAATGAAAAAAGATTGTTTTCCTAAAACTTTAAATTATAGGTTACGGAAGGAAGGATGGGGAAAATAGAAACCTGTTTGGCCTGGATTTTCAAATCGCCCGTATAGGGGCTCCCTGTTTGGTCGAAATAAATAAAGAACGGATTTTTCCTGCTGTATGCATTAAACACACTGAATACCCATTCTCTTTTAACTTTCCTCCTGTAATTCCTTTTGGGAGTAAGCGTGGCCGATAAATCTAACCGGTGATAAGATGGTAACCGATATTGGTTAATTGCGCTGTATTCCTGGGTTAGTACTCCACCTATGATATAAAAGCGCTGAGGAAGTGTGGCCGCGTTTCCTGTTCCAAAAACAAAGGTGGCTCCAAACTTCCATTTATCATTTAACTCATACATGGCTACCAGGGAAAGGTCGTGCCTGCGGTCATATTTAGCCGGAAACTTATTTCCAAAGTTCAATTCGGGGAACTTCCGCCAGGTATAACTAAGAGTATAGCCCAGCCAACCGGTAAACTTCCCCTTCACTTTATGTATGAACAATTCAGCACCGTAACTCCACCCCTTACCAAATGTGAATGAATTTTCGGTATCATCGATGGTACTGGGTGTAAATCCTTCTTTATACTCAATTTGATTTTGCATCGATTTATAATACAATTCCAAAGAGGTTTCAAACATATTATTATGAAAATTGCGAAAATAACCTGCGGCATACAGCCAGCTCAGTTGCGGTTTTACCAGGTAGGTGCTGGGCACCCATACATCTGTAGGCAATGTGGTACCGGCATTACTCACCAGGTGAATATATTGAAGGTTCCTGGTAACTGACGCCTTCACGGAATTATTATCATTTAAGGCATACCGTACGGTTAAACGAGGTTCGAGGCCTCCATAGGATTTGACTTTCTTTCCTTTTCCGAAAACGATACTATCAATCCGATTCCCATTTTCATCGGTGGTATATATTTTATTGGGCCCCACCTGCATAAAGTAACTAGCCCTAATACCGGCATTTATACTCAGTTTTTTGCTGATATCCCAATTATCCTGGATATAGATACCCTCTTCATGTGCAAATTTAATTTGTGCATTATTGGGCCGGAACTGCACCGAATCCTGGTTGCCACTAACCACAGAAGGAGTAAACCTGTGCCAGGTATAATTAAAACCAAATTTTATTTTATGTTGGGAAAAGGGGTAATAATCATAATCCTGTTTCAGGCTTAGGTCGCGAATCCCGGATGCAATTTTAATCTTAAAATTATTCTGGGCACCTGAAAAATAGAAATTATAATCGTTATAAACGGCGGTTGTATTCAGGAATAATTTTTTATTAAACACATGATTCCATCGTAAGGTGCCAGTGGAATTACCCCACGGAATCTTAAACTCGAGGCTTTGGGTAGAATTGCGGAAATCGAATACATCTCTGCCAAAATATCCGCTTAGGTAAAGCCGGTTTTTTTGAGAAAAGATGTAATTCACTTTTGCGTTCAGGTCGTAAAAATAATAACCCGAACCATGAAACTGGCTGCTCTTACCAATAAAGGGTTTGATGAGCGCATCAATATAGGTTCGTCTTCCTGAAACGATAAAGGAAGCCTTATTCTTTTTTAATGGTCCCTGGATGGAAAGCCGGGATGCTATCAGGCCTAACCCACCATCCACTTCCATTTTTTGATTATTTCCTTCCTTCATCGCCACGTCCAGCACACTGGATAACCTTCCACCATATTGAGCCGGCATCCCACCTTTGATGAGCGTTACATTTTTAATAGCATCTGCATTAAACACGGAAAAGAATCCGAATAAATGCCCCGAATTATAAACTACGGCATCATCCAATAGAATTAAGTTCTGATCGGGGCCTCCCCCTCTCACGTAAAAACCGGCACTTCCTTCACCTGCATTTCTTACCCCTGGAATAAGTTGGATAGCTTTAAGAATATCCACTTCACCCAAAAAGGCCGGAATGGATTTAATTTGATCGATGGGCAGTGAAATTTTACCCATTTGGGCAACTTTCACATTATTATCCCTTTTGCGTGCAGTAACAATTACTTCTTCCGATAAATTCCTTCCCGAAATCATAGAAATATTAAATACGGTATCCTTATAAAGAGGAAGGTCAATAACCTGAGGCAGATAACCCACATAAGATGCCATCAACTGGTAATTGCCTTTGGGCAGGGTGAGGGAAAAAAAGCCATACTGATTGCTATTCACCCCTCGGCTGTTCCCTTTTAAGGTTAGTGTGGCCCCAATTAGGTTTTCGCCTGATGAGATATCCCTAAAATACCCGGAAATAGTAAATCTTTCCTGGGCGAAGGAAGAAAAAAAGGAGAATAATAAAAGAATAAAAATAAGGGGTCGCAAGGAGAATTAGTGGGCTTTGATCGTGTCTTTAATTTCACCACAAGGAGTGGTATTTGCTGATTTTGTATTATCCAAATATGGGTTTCGCAATGCGGTACTTTTGCTTATCCAGTTAGCGCCCTTTTCGGGGCCGAACGCATTATCACAATAAAAGAGATACAATTTTGGGCCTTCATAGTTCACCGTTTTAAAAAAAGCGGGATAAAGCATTTCGGTGATCATCCTGAAATCCTGCCTCATTTCCGTAATATCAGTTTGAAGTAATAAAGACTGTGCGTTAGACCGGAGATCATCCAGGTTTGACTCCACGGCCTGCCTGATTACGAGGGTATCATTTTTCAATTCCTCCATATTTAAACTGTCGGTACGGCTTAAGAACTCCCGGGTAGCCTGCTTAATGGCAGTAGTATCCTGGTTAATAAATTCGTTAGAAAGTCGCAGGTAGGCATTTACCATCGAATCAATATTTGTATTAAAGGCTGAAGAATGCTTTTTTAACCCGATTGGTTCAGGTGGAGTGCCGGAAGGATGATTCCCTTTTCTTTTAAACAGGTACCAATAAAGGGCAAAAGCTAATCCTGCCAGTATAATAACAATCAGACCCCGTTTCATATTACCATTTTCCCAAAGTTAGGGTTATAGTAAATATGTGCCGGGCCAATACATTGAATTACTTTTGCAGCCCGGAACCATAAACCCGGAGTAAATTATGTTACTTGGATTACAGGATGTTACTTTTGAATTTGGCGCCCGCACGATTGTACGCGATGCCACATGGCATATTCAACCCAATGAACGCATTGGATTGATAGGCTATAACGGCACAGGGAAATCTACTCTTTTTAAAGTGCTTACAGGGGGCTATTCCCCCTCTGCCGGGCAGGTAGAGAAAGGACGGGAAACCACGATTGGTTTTTTGCATCAGGACCTCCTTGGGTTTGATACCGATGAATCCATCCTGGAAGTTGCCATGGGTGCATTTGTGCGGGTTAGGGAACTGGAAAAAGAATTAGAGGCATTGGGCGAAGAACTCAGTAAAACAGGGGATGAAGGACTTGCCCATAAATATGCGGAATTATTACACGAGATGGAAGTATTGGATGGATATAGCATCCATCACCGAACAGAGGAAATTCTCCAGGGACTTGGTTTCAAAAATGAAGAATTAAGCAAACCGTATAAATTATTTAGCGGAGGTTGGAGGATGCGGGTACTGCTTGCCAAAATGATTCTGCAGAAACCAGACGTACTGTTGCTGGATGAGCCAACAAACCACCTCGATTTACCCAGTATTGAATGGCTCGAAAAATATCTGCAACATTATCCTGGAGCCGTGGTAATCGTTTCGCACGATCGGTATTTTTTGGACAGAATGGTTACAAAAATTGTTGAATTGTATCAACAGGAACTACACTTCTACTCCGGCAATTACAGTTTTTATGAAACGGAAAAGGCCCTGCGTATTGATCTTCAAAAAAAGGCCTACGAAAACCAGCAGGATTATATCCGCCAACAAGAACGATTTGTTGAACGATTCAAAGCCAAAGCCAGTAAAGCCACCCAGGCACAAAGTATTGTAAAACGCCTCGAAAGACTTGACCGGATTGAAGATGTTGAATTAGAGCGCCCCAATATGCGAATCAATTTTGCCATTGATAAGCAGCCGGGAAAAATCATTTGTACACTGGAAAATATACATAAAGCTTTTAAGGACATAGAAATTTTAAAGGGGGCTTCCGCAGAAATTGACCGGGGAGATAAAATTGCACTTATTGGGGCAAATGGAAAAGGTAAATCTACCCTCTTGCGGATTATTGCCGGTGTAGAACCCTTTACCGGGAAAAGAGAATGGGGCCATAACGTGGTGGAATCCTTTTATGCCCAACACCAGTTAGAGGCATTAAACCTCGAAAACGACCTGGTTGAAGAAATGCATGAAGCCCGGAGCGGGAAAAATGACCTCGAGCTCAGGCAATTGTTAGGCGCATTTCTCTTTAGTGGAGATAGCGTGGAAAAGAAAATTAAAGTGCTAAGCGGCGGGGAAAAAGCACGGGTTGCACTGGCAAAGACTATTGCCAGCAAAGCCAATTTTTTAATGTTGGATGAACCCACAAACCACCTTGACATCCATTCCGTTGATCTGTTAGTGGAAGCGTTAAATAAATATGAAGGAAGTTTCATCCTGGTTAGCCACGACCGGTATTTTATAAGCCGCGTTGCCAATAAGATATGGGAAATCGATGAATTTGGCATCCGGGAATTTAAAGGATCCTATGCAGAGTGGGAAGAATGGAAGCAGCGCAGAGATAAAGAAAAAGCAGAGGCTGCCAGGCAAGAAAAGCAACAGCTTACCGCCAAAGAACCAGCTCCGGAAAAAATAGAAAATAAAAAAACCTCAAAACCCAATACGAACAAAGAAAAAATGGAACTGCAGAAAGCCAATAAGCGGTTCCGGCAACTGGAAGAAGAATTGGCCCAATTGAAAAAGGCAAAGGAAGAAAGCGAGCAACTCTTAACCCAACCCGAAATATATAGCGATAAAACAAAATTCCTTAAGGCAGAATCAGATTACAATTCCCTTTTAGAAAAATTTGAGCAAAAAAACAGGGAATACGAGGAACTTTTTGAAAAAATAATGAAACTGGAAGAATGATCCTGGTATTTATATGAACCGGGGAGGTTATAGCAGGGCAACTTACACCATTCAAAAAAGTGAAATCAATTTAGGTATCATAAATTAAAAAGTAATAGCCAACTGCCAATACGCAAATTTAAAATGACAAAATAATTTCTTTAAAATAATGGGACTATACAAAGCCAATTCTACAGACTTAAGAAATTTCTGTTTAACATTTAACAATGTGAATGTTGGTGAATTAATCTATAAGAAATGGTATTCATTTGACGCTAATATTTTTACAACTGAAGGCAAAAAATATCAACTTGAACCAAAAGGGTTTTGGGATTCAACAATTGAACTAAAGGAAGGCGATGAAACCTTGTTGGAATTTAAAATGAGTTGGAAAGGAATAGTTATTAAAACGCATTTTGGCAATGAAGAAAAACATTTCTTACTGAAAATAAAAGGGCTTTTTAGCAATAAGTTTATTCTGCTAGACACTAATAATGAAGAATTAATGGTAGCGGAAACAGAATTTAAGTGGAGCAAATTCAATTTTGATTATAATATTGAAACAACCCAAAATTTTGACAATTTAGACCAAAAGGAAATATTTTTACTTACCATCTTACACTGTATAAATTACTATGTAACAATTATTGTTGCAGGAACATAAGATAAAAATAGAAAAATAAAAATGTCTGAACCGGCAACAAGGTATAGCCAAAAGCGGGGTAGAACGACATCGATTGGATATTTGTGCAATGTTCTACAGCAGTATTTTTTTAACTCTTGTGCAGAAAAACCCCTCCTTAGTCGATACCCAACCCGCTTTCACCCTATCAAAGAAGACGTAGGAGTTGGACCCTTTTCCTTCAATTCATGTTAGAATAATCGTCATTTGTTAGTGGACTGCTAAATATTTTCCTGCACCGCACATTTACCTTTTTTTCTGCGTCATAATAATGGAAATTTAATTTTCAGATGATAAAATATTTACGATGCTTACATTACAAAAAACAGGGTCTGCTCTGATTCCGGTACTGGCCATTGTCATTTTTGCCAGCCAGCCGGTGGAGGCTCAACGCCGGGGTGCCTTTAGCCACAATGACCGGGCCGGGGGAACCCGGGAAATTTCGCAGCAACCATCGAGAGAAATTAACAGGCCACAAGCCAACCCCCGGTTCGAAACCAATAGGCAGGAACCTTCGGGCAGGCCCTTCCACAGGTCGGAGCAAAACAATACATCCGCAGATAATACCATCCTACCGGGAAATGTATCCCCCAATCGGAATGAATCTTTTAATTCTCCAAAGCCCAATCATAAGGGAGGTAAAAGAAGTTATACCATTGAAAAAAATGAGTCGGCCGAAATAAATAATTCCGCCCAAAATAGCAATGTACAACCTTCCTATTCGGGGCCTAAACCCAGACCGAGGCATGTTCCGGGTGAGCTTAACGGTGGAACTCAATCGAACCAGGGCACTCACTCATCTGGTTTATTCAATTCCCATTCGGGAACTCCACACCCAGGAACCGCCAACTGGTCGCATTCACCCAGGCAACTTACCCGGGATGATTATCGCAGGGCGCCCCTGGCCTACCGATACCATTATTCCGGAACCCGGGGTTATTACAGTGCCCATAATCCCTGCTGGAGGTACGGTTATCTCCCAAGATATTATAGTGTAATTCATAATTTCTATTACCCCTACAGCACCATTTACTGGGGAGGTATCGGATACCGGTATTGCAGCGGCTTATTTTATTCGCCCTTTGGCGCGGGATTTCGGGTAGTACCTCCCCCGTTTGGAATTTATATTGATATCCTGCCCATGGGATATGAAACCGTTTATGGTTTCAATAATCCGTATTACTATTATAATGGAGTTTATTATGAAGACTATAATAGTTCATACCGGGTAATTGCTCCGCCTGTTGGGGCTATTGTGGAAAGCATCCCGGATGGATATGAAACGATTACTATTGATGGGGAAACCTATTACAAAGTGGAAAATATTCAATATAAACCGGTGGTACAGGATAATGGAGAAATTTGGTACCAGGTAATTAAAGTTGACTGACAATGAAATGGCCGGAGAAATTTCTCCGGCCGTTTTTTATAAATAATATCCCTTGTTAAGATCCTAATTTCCTTGCCCGTAAGGCTTCTAAAATTTTCCGTTGTTTATCCAGTTCCTGAACCTGGCTGCCCTGGGATTTTTGATTGTCGCTGATATCAGATTCAATTTTCCGCTTTTTCGATTCCAGGTCTTTTCCTTCGTCCTGTAATTTTTGGTACTTTTTCTCAGCAGACTTCACTTCATCTTCCTGAGAAATAATTTGCTGATCCAGATCGTATGCGGCCACTGTTGTTCGCAACGAATCGAGATAAGCCAAAGAATTGGTATATAAATTGTGATTGCTGTTATCATCATTAAAGACATCATTTCCTGTTGAAACCAGAAGGGAGACAATACTATTATCTTTATCTCTGCGGCTCTTCTTATCTACAACAAAAAAGAGGTCATAGGCATCAGGACCTAACTTAGTAAGCCTTACTGATCTGAAAATCATAAACCCCTTTGATTTCGAGTACTTATATCCAATTTTAGAAAAAGACTCCTCAATTGCATTCTCAATGGTTTTAACGGGAAAAGGGAGTTCTACCTGCACACCGGGGCGATTAATTTTCTGATATTCAACCTGGGTACTTTGTGCCTGGCCAAAGGAAAGGCAGCAAACAAAGCTCAACGCCATAATTAGAAAAAACCTTCTCATATTTCAAAATTTGTACAAAGATATTTAACCCCAATCAAATACCGTCAGAATTAAAAATTTACCGGCAATCAAAATAATACGGGGCCTTATACAAAACCAAAGTAAAATTGAATGGAATTAGGAGGGCAACTGCATCATTTGATTCATGTTTAAAAAAAAGCAGGGCTGAAGGATTATCCAGGCGCTGTTTTTGTTTTGCTCCATTCAAATTATTAAAACCAATAAAAATGAGTCACATTAAAACGATCTTCTTCATCATTGCCATTTCCTCTTGTATGCGGGTTGAAGCCCAAATGCCGCTTACAAAAGGATTAAAAGACAGTATTGTCACTTCCTCATTAAAGCTAATTGATGAATACTATTTTTTTGGAACAGATGCAAGAAAAATTAATCAACATGTAAAAGACAGGCAAAAGGAAGGCGCCTATGCTTCGATCACAGAATTTGAAAAATTTATTAAGACCCTGGCTGAGGATATCCAGTTTGTAAACCACGACAAACACCTAAACTTTATTTTCACCCCTAAGGAGTATGTTCCGGTGATGAAAAATAGAACCTACATGGAATTGATCAATCCCAAAATGCTGAACGGAGGAATTTCAGAAATTAAAGTACTGCCAGGCAACATTGGCTATATAAATGTGGAAGGTTTTGGTATGGTTGACAGCACCGTGATGGCAGGCGTATTCTCATTCCTTAAAAACAGCTCCGCTTTAATTATCGACCTGAGGAAAAACGGCGGAGGGATGCTTTCCAATATACTCTCCAGCTATTTGCTCCCATCCGGAAACATTCACCTTAATACCATTTTTTGGAGAGGGCAAACCGATTCCATATATACATTGGATGTTGACAGCAATTTGCGGTACCAGCAGAAACCGGTTTATCTTTTAACCAGTAGCCATACCTTTTCTTCGGCAGAGGAATTTGCGTATGATCTAAAAAACCTTAACCGGGCAAAAACAGTAGGAGAAACAACCGGAGGGGGAGCAAACCCGGGGGGGACGTTTAATGTATTAAAATTTAGCGATGGGAGCAGCCTTGAATTATTTGTGCCGACAGGAAAAGTTGAAAACCCAATATCCAAAACGAATTGGGAAGGTAAAGGCGTAGGTCCGGATATTGCCTGCCCGGCCGTGGATGCACTCCGTGTTGCCCAAAAATCGATATTGGAACAATTAATAATCGCCAGTAAAGACAGTGAGCTCAAAAAGATTTATAAAGATATCCTTGACAATCATTTAAGCAAGTAAAAAATGGAGAAAATATATTGTCGCGTTATGGGTGAGGATGAATTTGAGGAATGAAAATTTTTCATTACTATGCAGGAATGTAAATTTGAAAAATGAAACGCTCCTTCATAAATGAATAAACCATTACATGCATTCTTTACCAAAGATCATCGTAGGCTTGATGATTTATTGGATAAGGCCACGGAGGATCCGAATGAGATCAATATGAAATTTTATAACCCATTCCGGACCGGGTTATTAACCCACATCAAAATGGAAGAAAAGATACTTTTTCCTGCAGCTCAAAAAGCAAATGGCGGGTTACCGGTTCCCATGGCGGCCAAGCTGCGATTAGATCACGGTGCATTAACGGCTCTTATGACGGTTCCTCCCACAGATAAACTTATTAAAGTATTAAAATTTATCCTTGATAAACACGACCTGGCGGAAGAGGAACCAGGCGGGATGTATGATATTTGTGAATCGCTAACGGCTGCCCAAACGGAAGAAATTTTAGCAGCCTTAGCGAAAACAACGGAGGTGCCGGTTCATCCCCCAAACAACCTTCCCATAGTGCTGGATGCCGCAAAACGGGCCCTACTAAGAGCCGGATATGATTTTGATGAGCTGGCAGAAATGCCTTAAATAAGGATACCGTTTTTTGCTTGTGGTTATTGGAAGTAAAGATCCTGGAGGAACATCGGACCAAATTATCCAAATAATTCTGTTTGCCCGGTGGAATTTTCCTTTTCCTCCCATTCCATTTCAACTGTTTTATTAAAATCCACAAGTTTTGCCCCCACAGCTTTCCAGCCCATCACTTCCACCATTTTTTCGAGTTTAAATTTAGCCTTACTTACTTGTTGGCCCCGGCCGGTTTGAACCCTTAAAACAGGGGTAACCGAAGTGGAAACCTTCACTAATTTATTTCCCTTACCCTCTTTAATGAAAAAGAATTTATTATGCAAAGTGCTGGTTTCGATCCGGAAGCGCTTTACATTATACTGCATTTTTTCATTATCAAGATATACGGCTGTAATTATCTTTTCAGGGTCAAACTTTTCAATTATTAACACATTCTCCGGATCAAATCGCTGGGTAAGTTCCTGGTCGGTAATCTCATAGTTTCCATCGTTGTAAAATACCAGGAGCCTGTCTTCTGCATCAAATTTCCCGAGATAGACCCCCTTTTCGTCAACATTTAATCTGCCGAACTTATTATCGAACCAAAGTTTCTTTGCATCCAGGGTGGCCCGGCCTGCATCTTTAAACTTCACCGATTTAACAGGGTACTTAGTAACCTGGTTACCGATACTCCCCCGATTTTTTATTTCCAATTCTTCAAAATAAAAGTCCAGCTCTTTATTCCTGGCAGAACAATTGGGGCTGAGAATAATCTTCACTACTTCTGCCTCTCCGTTTGGATTACTGCTGAAATAATGCACCCGGCTTTTTTCCGTTCCTTTGGTGAGATCGTATTCCTTATCTCTGGTAACGCCTGATACATTAAACCGTTTAGCATAACTGGTACCCGATTTACCATCCACATAAATCATATTATAGGTGGTGCGTTCGTCTCCCTTTTGAAAAACTGCTACATGAATAATATCCTTGCCAATAAAGGTTTTATCTGCAACTTTAACCACTTTCATGATTCCCTGTTTGGTAAAGGCAATGATGTCGTCAAAATCGGATACCTCTGCTACCAGTTCATCTTTCTTTAAGCCGGTGCCTATAAAGCCATCAGCAAAATTTGCATAGAGTTTGGTATTTGCAATGGCCACTGTTTTGGCCAGTATCACATCAAACGCTTTGATTTCGGTTTTTCGTTCTCTGCCTTTACCATACTTCTTAAGGAGATTCTCAAAATAAGCCACTGCAAAATCAACCAGGTTTGCCAGGTCGTGTTTTACCTGTTTAATTTCTGCTTCCAGGCCCCTGATCTGGCTGATCAGTTCATCGATATCGAGTTTATAAATTCTTCGTACGGGCTTCTCCGTTAGTTTAATGATGTCTTCGCGTGTAATTTCCCTTTTCAGTTGCTTTTTGAACGGGGTAAAGGCCTTATCGATAGCCTGCAGCACTTTATCCCAGGTTTCATGCTTTTTCTCAAGCTCTTTATATATTTTTTCTTCGAAAAATATTTTTTCGAGCGATGTATAGTGCCACTTTTCCAGGAGTTCTGCCAACTTAATTTCCAATTCCCGGCGCAGGAGCTCGCGGGTATTATCGGTAGCAGCTATCAACAATTCTTTAACTGAAAGGAACTGAGGTTTATTATCACTGATAACGCAGGCGTTGGGTGAGATGCTTACTTCACAATCCGTAAATGCATACAGCGCATCGATAGTGATATCCGGCGATACACCCGGTGCAATTTCCACAATAATTTCTACCGCTGCGGCCGTGTGGTCGGTAACTTTTTTTATTTTTATTTTTCCCTGGTCATTTGCCTTTACAATGCTTTCCATAAGTTGGGTAGTAGTTACCCCGTATGGAACGCTGCTAATGACCAGCGTTTTCTTATCCAGTTCGCGCATGTTAGCACGTACCCTTACTTTTCCTCCCCTCTTTCCTTCGTTGTAATTATTTACATCCAGGGTGCCTCCGGTTTGGAAATCAGGGTAAAGTTCAAATTTCTTACCTCTCAGGCATTTTATGGACGCTTCTATTAATTCACAAAAATTGTGAGGAAGAATCTTGGTTGCCAACCCTACTGCAATTCCTTCGGCTCCCTGGGCCAGTAACAGGGGGAATTTCATGGGGAGGGTAACGGGTTCGTTCTTGCGGCCATCGTAGCTGGTTTGCCAGATGGTGGTTTTTGCGTTAAATGCAACTTCCAGGGCAAATTTGCTCAATCTGGCTTCAATGTATCGGGGTGCTGCGGCATCATCACCCGTACGAACATCGCCCCAGTTTCCCTGGGTTTCTATAAGCAGGTTCTTCTGCCCCAGATTTACGAGGGCATCTCCGATGCTGGCATCCCCATGTGGGTGGTATTGCATGCTCTGGCCAATAATATTGGCCACTTTGTTAAACCTTCCATCATCCATTTCTTTCATGGCATGGAGGATGCGCCGCTGCACAGGTTTCAGTCCATCTTCTACTGCAGGTACGGCCCGCTCCAAAATAACATAGCTGGCATAATCTAAAAACCAGTTTTTATACTGGCTGGATATGCCGGTTTCGCTATTCTTCAAATCATCCATTTTCATATTCTTTGCCATTCCTCAAGATTCATAAAGTTCCAACGGTAGTCCGTCGGGGTCATTAAAAAAACAAAACTTCTTTCCGGTGAATTCATCTACCCGGATACCATGTACCGGGATACCCTTTTGCAAAAGCGACTTCCTGCTTTGCGAAATATCGGTTACTTTAAATGCAAGGTGTCTCAGCCCGGCCGCTTCCGGCTTCGAAGGACGTTTGGGCGGATTAGGGAAAGAAAATAACTCAATTACATAATTCCCATTAAGCGCCAAATCGAGTTTATAAGAATTCCTGTCTGCCCGATAGTTTTCCCGAATGATGGAAAACCCCAAAACATCCGTATAAAATGCTTTGCTCCGCAGGTAATCGGTGGCAATAATGGCAATATGATGAATGGATTCAATCATTTCCTGTTATCATTTTTCGAAGGATACTCAAGCCTCCACCGGTTGTTTCAGTTTTAATTCAAATTCTTTCATATTACCCACCTTTCCCTGCACATCATAATTTCCTTCCGTAATCATTTCTTTCAATCGCCAAAGGAGAAACAATTCACCCGGAAAGTATTTCGATTTTGACAGGAACTGGTTGATGATTTTTGATGCTTTTTGCCAATCAGCAGATAAGAACTTTTTCAGTTCCAAATCATAAAAGTCATAATCTGCCTGAATGAGTTTTTTCCCTCCTTCAAACAATCGAATCCCTTTTTCTTCCCGCATCAACCGCTGCCACTCGTCGGGATCTACTTCAAACTCGCTGGCTGTGATTTCACGGGCCAGCTTACGCGCCTTTAAAAATTCTTTTGCCGGGATTTGCCTGATGAAGTTGGGGTAGAAGATATTTCCCTTCTCATTAAAAAAGGGCAGGTTATTCAGATAGAGTACCATCACTCTTCCCTGAAAGGGAGCCAGGTAAGGCAGGAGCCAATAATAACCGCAAATATCAGTTGGGTTTGGGGCCATCCAAATCCAGGTTTGGGCAGAATGATCATTTTTCAAGGTATCCGTTATTTCCTGCAATGCATTCTGATTGCTTATGCCCCCTCCTTCAGGAATCCCTTCTCCATCCCCTCCCTTCAATATATTGTTCCACCAGTTTTTCCGGTATTCCATTCCTTCTTCCGAATAAATACCGGATACCGGGCCAACAGAAAAATCATCCCCCATCAAAACAACGGTTCCTTCCAAACCCTGATTTAGGGCGATGGCTTCTTCCAATGTTTTTTTATCCGTAGCAGCAAATGTTATATGTGTTATCATGTCTTAGGCTTTTTCCATTTCTTCAACAAAATCGAGGTCTGTTCGCAGGTTATCAATGATAAACTCCTGCCGTTGCGGGGTATTTTTTCCCATATAATATTCCAATAAGTTTTGAATCCGGTCGCCTGATTCGATGATGATATTTTGTAAACGCATGTCTGACCCTATAAAACGGGCAAATTCATCGGGACTGATTTCGCCTAACCCTTTAAAGCGGGTAATTTCCGGTTTGCCTCCCAATTTATTTATGGCTGCCTGTTTTTCCACTTCATCATAACAATAGATGGTTTCTTTTTTATCGCGTACCCTAAAAAGCGGGGTTTCCAAAATATAGACGTGGTTATTCTTTACAATATCGGGGAAGAATTGAAGGAAGAATGTCATCAGTAAAAGGCGGATATGCAGTCCGTCCACGTCGGCATCAGTAGCTATAACAATGTTATTATACCGTAGCCCCTCGTATCCTTCTTCAATATTTAAGGCATGTTGCAAAAGATTAAATTCTTCATTTTCGTAAACAATTTTTTTGGTAAGTCCAAAACTGTTCAGCGGTTTTCCGCGCAGGCTGAATACAGCCTGGGTATTAACATCCCGGGCCTTGGTAATAGAGCCACTGGCGCTATCGCCCTCGGTAATAAAGATGGTCGTTTCTTTTTGTTTTTCGAGGATGGAGTCTTTGTCTTTACCGGTAGGCTGATCATCATAATGGAATTTACAATCCCTCAGTTTTTTATTATGGAGGTTTGCCTTTTTTGCTCTTTCATTGGCCAGTTTTTTAATACCGGCCATATCCTTGCGTTCCCGTTCATTTTGCTCAATCCTCTTTTTTAAGGATTCGGCGATTGCCGGGTTCCGGTGAAGGAAGTTGTCCAACTCTTTAGCAAGAAATTCACCCACAAAAGATTTCATACTCTGGCCCCCTTCTTCCACATGCAATGAGCCCAGTTTTGTTTTTGTCTGGCTTTCAAAAACGGGTTCCTGAACCCTTACAGAAATAGCTGCACAAATGCTTCCCCTTATATCTGATGCATCATAATCTTTTTTAAAAAAATCGCGGATCGTTTTAACGTAGGCTTCTCTAAAGGCAGCCAGGTGGGTGCCTCCCTGGGTGGTGAATTGGCCGTTTACAAAACTGTAATACTCTTCACCATAGCTGTTTTCATGCGTAATTGCCACCTCCATATCATCCCCTTTCAGGTGAATAATAGGATAGCGAATTTCTTCTTCATTGGTTTTCCGCTGGAGGAGATCGAGCAGGCCGTTTTTACTTACATACCGTTTCCCGTTCAGGTTCATTACCAAGCCGGCATTCAGGTAACAATAATTCCAAAATTGATTATCGAGGTATTCCTGAACAAAATGAAAGTTTTTAAAAATACTTTCATCCGGTGTAAAAGTTACCCTGGTGCCGTTTTCTTCTTTTGAGGAGGATTCTTTGGATTCCTTCAGGAGTTTACCTCTCTCAAATTCAGCAAATTTTTCCTTTCCGTCTCTGAAAGATTCGACTTTAAAAAAAGCGCTAAGTGCATTTACCGCTTTGGTTCCCACGCCGTTTAGACCAACACTTTTCTGAAATACCTTGCTGTCGTATTTTGCCCCGGTATTTATTTTACTTACTACATCCACCAGTTTACCCATTGGGATGCCGCGGCCGTAATCGCGAACCTGAATTTTTTTCTCCTGGATGGACACATCGATATGCCTTCCATGCCCCATGGTATATTCATCGATGGAATTATCAATTACCTCTTTCAACAACACATATATCCCATCATCGGGGCTGCTTCCATCGCCCAATTTCCCAATATACATGCCTGGTCTTAACCGGATATGTTCCTTCCAATCGAGGCTTCGTATGCTGTCTTCGGTATAATTCGCCTGGTTCTTATCTGTCATAATTTTAAAAAAGCGCGGGGAAAAGTGGAAGCAGCATTTTAGTCGCTGCAAAAAATCCTCCATTAACTTTTCACATCCGGGCAGCGTTTTTAGCCTGCGAATATAAAAATTGAGCGTGGGGGCGGCTTCTGTCAGTTTTCCACAAATTCTGACAAAATGTGTGTAAGATTCCGATATTCTAACTTTCCAGATTTTTAACAATCTCAAAAGTGCTGCCAGTAAAGGATTTGCCAGGGGCCTGCGCAATACGCTTGTTTTTTTTCCCAGGCAGGAACAGGGTTTGATTCAGATAAATAAATGAAAAATAGAAGGGATATGAAAACATTAATTGCAATTTTAGCTACGGGGATAATAATTTCTTCCTGTAGTAATACGCAGGTTATTAGTTCCTGGAAATCTGAGCAAGCTCCGGCACAGGCATATAAAAAAGTGTTGGTGATGGGAATTTTTAACCAAAAAAACCGGGCATTAAGAGGTCTGATTGAAAATACAATGGTGGGCCAATTGGAAAACCTGGGATATCATGCCGTTTCGGCGTTGGATGTGTTCGGACCTAAAGCATTCCAAAAAATGAGTGAGGATTCCATTGCAAGTGAACTGGTAAATAGTGGTTATGATGCCGTAATTACTACCTCCTTATTGGATAAATCAAAAGAAGAACATTATACGCCGGGGAATGTACAATACCATCCAATTGGGATTTATTACAATCGTTTTGGAAGGTATTATGCAACTATTTACGACAGGATTTACCAACCGGGATATTATACCAGCACTACCAATTTCTTCCTGGAAACAAATTTGTTCAATTTAAATTCTAAGGAATTGATTTATTCGGTACAGGGAAAAACATTTTCTCCTTCTTCTTCCACCGAATTGAGCAGGGGTTATGTAAAAGAAATCATCAAAGACATGAAATTGAAGGGGGTATTGACCAAGCAATAATACTTCCTGCCAATGCAAATCTGAACAGAACCTGTACTTTTGCTTCAAATTATAAGATGGATCTCCAGCTTAACGGAAAAACGGCATTGGTTTGTGGCAGCACCCAGGGTTTGGGTTTGGCATGTGCCAATGAGCTCGCCCTTCTGGGTGCTGATGTGGTTTTAATGGCAAGAAATGAAGAAAAGCTGAGGGAAGTTTGCAGCCATCTCCCAAAAGAAAAAGACCAAAAGCACCGATATCTCGTAGCTGATTTTTCAAAACCAAATATTGTGGATCAGACCATCCAGGAGTTTATCCAGGGACATCAGGTAGACATTTTGGTTAACAATACCGGTGGGCCGGCAGGAGGCCCGGCTCTGGAAGCTTTACCAGCCCAATTCCTGGAGGCTTTTAATGCCCACCTCATTTGCAATCATATCCTGGTTAGAGCGGTTGTTCCGGGAATGAAAGCATCAGGATATGGGCGTATCATCAATATTATTTCAACTTCGGTAAAACAACCTATACCCGGATTGGGTGTTAGCAACACGATTAGAGCTGCCGTTGCAAACTGGGCAAAGACCTTAGCCGGCGAGTTGGGAAAGTTTGGTATCACGGTAAACAATGTGTTGCCGGGACTTACTCAAACCGTGCGGGCAGATTATATCATTCAAAAAAAATCGGCGGATACGGGAAAATCCACAACGGAAGTAACGGAAACCATGCTAAAAGAAATCCCGGCCGGGCGGATGGGCAAACCGGAAGAATTTGGCGCTGTTGTTGCATTTTTGGCCAGCCCTGCTGCTGCCTATATTAATGGAATAAATTTACCTGTGGATGGAGGCAGAACCACATCTTTATAAATATACGAATATGAAAAAGCTTTTTTTGAATTCCCTGGTAGCGGGATTTATTTTACTTTCTTCCTGTGAAGCGCAATCAGATTTTAACCTTGACGCACAAACGTTTTTTGACAAAACAAACAATGACACCGTTCAAATACTGGATGTGCGGACCCCCGGGGAATACAATAGTGGATATATTAAAAATGCCATGTTGGCGGATTGGAATGCTCCGGAGGAGTTTGACAGACGCACTCAATTTTTAAATAAAAACAGGCCTATTTATATTTACTGTCTTTCCGGTGGCCGAAGTGGCGCCGCTGCAAAAAAATTACGGACGGAAGGATATACGGTTTATGAACTCAATGGAGGCATAATAAAATGGAAATCCGGAAAATTTCCTTTAACCGGAACTCAATCAGATAAATCCCAACAATCCTTAGCAAGTTTTTTAGCGAAAACAGAAAAGGGCACTGTGCTGGTGGATTTCGGCGCTTCCTGGTGTCCACCCTGCCGGGCCATGGAACCGGTTATTGAAAAAGTTCGTAACAAAAAGGGAAGTGCATTGGTTTTCGTTCAGGTAGATGGGGGTAAAGACCAGGAAATAATGAATAAATTTCAAGTTTCGCAATTACCTGTATTTATTATTTTTAAAGAGGGGAAACAGGTTTGGCGAAAAGATGGTATTGCTTCCGAAGAAGAATTGCTTTCTAATTTGTAATTTATTTTTTTGTAATCATTTGTGCTTTTACAAAATCCGAAATTAATACAGCAATTAATTTCCCTGTAGTTTCATCTTTTTTGCCATCATGCAACTGACATGCACCTTCCGATATATGAAGGTAACCCGCCTTACTCCGGGTACCCATAAAATGCAAAAATTGCCTGGCCTCTGAAGTGCTTATCCCGGTTGGGAAGCCAAAGCTGGTAAGGGTATGCCGGATTACATCCAATGAAATTTCAATTCCACACGCAGGAGAAGAAGTAAACTCCAATGACCGGACAAATGCCTGGATCAGGTTGTACTTTTCGTACAGGTAGATATCCTCGAAACTATGCATTTGAACCCGGCTGTTTCCGTTGAGTTCGAATAACACATTTTGGGGTATGAAACATTCCTGGAGGCCGATAAGGGCGAAGTTTCCCAGGTAGCCATCATTATAGGCATAACGAAGCGGGTTACCACTGTGCCGGCCTTCTGTAGCCCCAAAACCAGCCAGTGCACTCAGGCAGATGGCATTCATTTGAGCAGAAGGAAGTACTTTGTTTTTATGCAATCCTTTTGAAACGGCTTTCAGGATGGGGTAAGCATTATTGGCCCCTCCTCCTACCACAATTGGTATTTTTCCTGCAGCGGTTATATACTTGATAATATTCTCTACCTCCTCATCAATTGTTGCAACGGCATGCCGGTACGCATCCAGTTTTTCGTTGAGGTCGTATGCGTGAGATTCGATTAGAAATTTAAGGTCGCCGAAGTCAAAATGTCCCAGTAACAATAGTTCTTCTCCTGTTAGGAAATCATTACTCTGACAATTCAAAAAAGCATTTAGGAAGGGGAGCCAGGCGGTATCGGAACCCCCGATGCCCTGGTTGGCTTTCACTCCAATATCTTCCGGAATACCCAGTAAAATAAAACGGGCCGGCGATTCTGTGAGGCTTTCGGGCCATTCACTATCCGGATTTAAAAAGCCAATGCGTTCGCCTATCCGGGATTCGAAACGCCGCACCCGGGTTATGGAAAGGATATCCTTCTTATTGTAGAACTTAAAATGCTTCATTCAGGAAAGATAGCGAATATCCGCTTTCAGCCATTGTTCAAAAGACTGGAAATGAGGATTCATAAACTAACTTTACCCGGTTGCAGGATAGAAAAAAATCGACAGGTACATACCGCAGAGAGTCCATTCCAAAATAGATCTTGTAAAAATCGCCCTGTAAATTCGAAATCCGTGTGGGAAATATACAATCTAAACCTGCCTGCAGGAGAACATTCCTGCAAAATTCGGAGCAGTATAATGTATCTCCATTATGGAAGGAAAAATGAGTATCGAAAATTATCCGATTATTGCTTTCAGATAAACAGGCGGCCTTTATCTTTTCAAGGATCCTTTCCGGTGCGTCAATTTCCCAGGCCGAGAAAAAACGGGTTCCCTTTTCAGCAATAAATCCGGCAAGGGAATCATGCTGAAAATAATTTCCGTTCGATTTTACATCCGAAACATGATATACCCGAAATCCATCCTGGCTGGTAAATCCAATGCCAAGATGGGTGATATTCGTATCTGAAAAATTAAATTGTTTTGCAACCAGACCCTGTTTCTGAGCTGTTCCCCGGCAACACAAATAAACTTTATGGGGAGATGGAAGGAAATTCAATTTGGGATGTTTCGTATTTCGGGAACCCCAAAAACAAATCAAATCGGTCAGCAACAACATAATATATAGCCATTTCATACCTGTTACAATTATTCAATTTTTTATGGCAATTAAAATTCAATATGTCTTTCTTAAAAAAAGGAGGCTGCAGAAATTACCACAGCCTCTTTTTCAGGAATTGGGTTTAAGAAAACCAACCGGAAAGAGCACCCACTATTGCTCCTCCAATAGCACAAAGGACTCCACAGGATTCATACCCGATAATGGCTCCCTGAACCGCTCCACTTACCCAGCAGGGAACCGGCGTATTACCATAAATGCCTTCAATAAAGCATTGACGAATGGGCTCCCGACCCATAGGCATATTGTAACCAATTGCAGCCACGGTGAACAAAAATTCCTTCTCATTTGTATCAATTTTCAACGTTTTTAATTCGTCCACTTTTTTCTCCAACATCCTTTTAAAGGAGCCTTCATCAAGGTTTTGAGGATTTACAATAACATTCATCAGTTCCTTCCCAAATCCGGACAATTTGGTTTTCTCAACCAGGTTCCCATAATTTGTTTTAGGGCTCTTATAGGTATTGATAACCTGGTTTGCCAGAGGGAGGTTCATTTGCAACTGAATGGGAAGCACCTTTTGATATTTGGCGATGGTTTCTTCGTTGATCTCCTTCACCTTCCCGGCATAGTAATCTGTTTGAATAATTTTTAATGAAGTTTGAAAATCTGCCCCTCGCTTGTTATAGGGATTGTTGGGCTGCGAATTCCCGGCCAATGCAAAGAGGATAGTTCCCATTAAAAGCAGTAAAGTTTTCATGTTTTTTGTTTTTGATATTTGAAAAAATGACGGATATACAGCCTAGAAATGTATTCCCATCTTCCATACAAATATGAAAATCATTATTGCTGAAAGCAAGGTAAGAAGGACGCCGAATGTTGAGAAAATCCTACAAAGGAAGGAAGAAAAATAGCGGGGCAACGGGTACAAATACCGTTGAAGAATTTCATACTATCCGTCTGTTATAAATCCGCCTCCCGGAAAAACAACCCTCCGTTTAAGAAGCGTGGAATTATTTTAATTCTAATTCTGCCAGTACCGGAAAATGATCGCTGGAAAATCTACCCATCCATGATTCACTGAGGGTGGCATGCCTAAGCACTTTCACGCCGTGATTAAAAAATATATAATCAATGGGTTTGTCATCCACCTCATGGTTTCCAAAATCATTAAAGGTTCCATCGGGGCCATAATGGGGAAGGATGGATACAAATTTTGAATTGGTGAGGTGAAAGGGTTTATGGGTAGTGAGAATTTGAATGGGTTCCGATTCCGGACTGGCATTGAAATCGCCAGTTACAATGGCCTTCGATTTTCCAGCAATAGAATCCACGGCATGAAGCAACATTTTTGCCCCTTCGCGGCGGGCAACCTGGCCCATATTATCTAAATGGGTATTAAAATGATAGAAAATAAGATGTTCTTTTTTATCATAAAATTTTGCCCAGGTTACAACTCTTGGATAAGCGGCATCCCAACCCTTCTTCCCAGGGAGATGTGGGGTTTCGCTCAACCAGAAAGTAGCTCCTGCCAAAAGTTTGAATCGGGTACTGTCAAACAGGATAGCACAGGCTTCTCCTTTATCCTTTCCATCATCCCTTCCTCCACCAATATAGCTAAACTGATCCAGGCATTTCATCAAATCAGTAACCTGGTTGTGCAATGCCTCCTGTACCCCAATTAACTGTGCGCCTTCGTAACGGATTTGGCTGCAAGCTTTGTCTTTGCGGTGTGGCCACGCATTTTCCCCATCAGAAGCCAGATCAAGCCGGAGATTGAATGTCATAACCCTCACCTGGGCATCGGCAGTTTGCAGGGAAATAATAAATACGAATACGATAAAGAAAATAATTCGGTTCATATGAAATAAAATAAAGAAACAAGGTACAGTGATAATTTTATTTCTTCCGGATCAATTTATAAATAGTTCAGGCAAAATCAAAAATTCAAGATTAGTTAGAATTCATGTTAATGTTGCCGGGATTGTATTTTGATCCAAAAAGTATGAACGGCTTACAATCATTCATATCTAATTCTCTTTTTCAATCCTTGCCAGGAAGCCTCCATTTTTTGCCATCTGCAATACAATAGAATTTTTTGAATCCTGTACAGATTCAGAAATCAGGTAATCTTCGGCATTGCGGTTGGCATTCACTCCATCCGCACAAATAGTTACTTTATATTTTCCAGGATTCAAGAAAGAAAGATTAAAATTAAACGAACGGGAAACGGTATCTGTTATTCCCGCAATAAACCAGCTATCCTTGTATTTTCGGGCAGTAACAATGAATTGCCCAACTTTGGCATCCAATACTATAGTAGTATCCCATGTAGTAGGAACAGAGCCTAACAAGTGCATAAAGGCAGGCTCCATCAAACCACGGGACGGATTTCCGGAGAAAACCTGCAAAGGGTTATCGTACACAACAAACAACGCAAGCTGATGGCTACGGGTAGTTTGGCTCATCACCTTACCCCAAATGGGCCTGAACTGGTTGGTAGTTGCATTATCTAATATTCCGGGCTCATAATCCAGTGGACCAGCAGTCATCCGCGTAAATGGGATCGTGCAGTTATGGGTGGACGTTACCAAATTACTCCATGCATTGTATTCGCTACCCAGTACGGCTTCTTTGGTAAGGCAATTGGGATAGGTTCGGTTAAACCCTTTTGGAGGATACGATCCATGAAACATAATCATCAGCCTGGCATTGGCACATGCCTGGGTAATACGATGGTGAAAATTGACTGCCTTTTGATCATCGCGATCGATAAAGTCGGTCATAATAAAATCAACGCCCCATTTTTGAAATTGTTTTAGCGCACTATCTAATTGGCGATCGAGGGTCATGGCGAGGGTCCATAAGCTTAGTTTGATTCCTTTCTGCCTTGCATAGGCTGAGAGTGAATCCATGTTAAGGTTGGGGTTAATATCAAAGAGGTTATTTACATTACTCCAGCCGGCGTCCATCATAATCCGGTTGAAACCGAATTTTTTGGCAAAATCAATATAATATTTATAGGTAGCCGTATTTATTCCGCTTTTAAACGGCACATTAAACAGATTTATATCAATGATCCATTCATCGGTGCACTTTCCGGGATGGATCCAGGATATATCCTTAATTTTTGATGGTGAAGCCAATCGGTAAACCAGGTCGTTTGTAGGCAAATCCTTGTCTTGCTTTGCAATTAGCAGAACCCGCCATGGGAAACTCCGGCTTCCTTTTGTTTTGGCAATGAAATTTGCACGGCGCGAGACAATTTTTTGGGGATATTCTGTTCCCTCCACCTGTTCCTCTTCCGGGTATGCTGCAAATGCGGCATGAAAGCCGGAGGATCCGGTCCCTTTTAAGAACAGGCCCGGATAATCATCCAGATCAGATTCAGAAATACCTACTTTAATATTTTTACTTGTGTTCAGGAGTACCGGTGAATACATATAATTGTTCCGGGATATACTGTCTATGGGCAATTTGGGATAAAGTTCCTCAAAACTGGTATGAAAAATATCCTGGTCCATTCTTTTATGTACAAGGGGCGCCCAGGCGATGGTTCCGGAAGGAAAATTAAATTGGGCAATTTCATTTTGAATGAAAATGGAATCTTTGAAGTTGGAAATTATCCGGTAGGCTACACCATCGTTATATGCCCGGAAAACTACAGAGAAACCATTCCGGAAAAAAATATGGAGTTCATTAAAATTGTCAGGAATAAATTTTCGGCTAACCGGAATTTGGGCTTCAATAATTTCAGCAACACGCCGCTTTCGTGAATACTTCACCCCGCCTCCCCTGGAAAGTGAAATATTATTGGAGAGTTGAAGGTCAATCACTGAATTTTTCAAAACGGGGTTACCATCCAGAATAACATCATAGGTAAGCCTTTGGCCCGGAAATACATTTACCCGGATAGATGAATCGGGGGAGGAAACAACAAACTTTTGCCCTGATAGTTCTATAGAAAGGGCTGCCAAAAAAGCCACAAAAATGATTTTTTTACAATTCCAAAAAAGAAGCGTCATTAAAAGATTTTAATGCGGGATAAAAGGGGAATTCCCTGCTGCTAAATTTAGCAAATAATATCGGCAACAAACATATCAAGCCACTGGCAAGCCGGATGTTCAATATATTGTATCCATTTCTTCCTGTGTGTCAGAAAATTTTTTCACTCGTAAAACATAGGATTCAAAATTGAATTGAACAGGAACAAACTCTTGCAGGTTAAGGAAAAATTTTTTTGAAGCGTAGCGGTAAATACCTAACCCCATTGCTACGCGGGGCATTGGAAAGACATTGGGGGGAAGGGACTTTTTAAGGTAAGCAGTTTTTCCACCATAGCTTATTGTGGCGGTATCGGATTTCCACAATACCCCTGTGGGCGTCCAGGGCACCATGGGATACGCCTTATTCTCCTTAAATACATACATTCTGTTTTTGGAACGATCGAAAAACAGGGTATCCGATACATCAATTGGAAAATCCTGTCCCACCATTTCCATCTTCATGGTATAATTTTCAAAGAAAATAAGGGAGTATTTATCAGAATTATAGGCTATAAGGTCGCCTTTAAAAGTCAGCGATTCGCGTATATTCACGGAATCGAATTTTATGTTTCCAAAAGTAAAAGAATAATACCTGCATTTGGTAACCTTGCTTTGAGCCATACAACTGTAATGCGCAATAGCAAATAATAGGGTCAATAAAAGTCTCATGGGCATTCATTTTTCCAAAAATCAGGAACAGGAATAATTGGAATTAATAAAATTTCTCGAATTGTACTATCTCCCGGGCGCCTGGTTTAGGCAAAAACAATCTTGCCATAATCTGTTCGGCAAGCGCTTTGTCCTCCCTGTTTAGTTCTTCTTTTATTTCATACTTATGCTTACGAAGTTTACGCGGTTCTTTAAATTGTCCGGAATAGTTAATGGGTATAGACACTTCTCCATCCGCACTTATAACCACCAGGGTGAGCGCCATGGTGGTTGCATTTCCCATCGCACCATATTCCACTTCACCAAAAATATGAATGGTATAACCGGGTGTTTGGATAACAAAATTTACCCTTTTCTTTAAGGAGGTCATTTGTAAACCGGATTCACGGGAAATATCCTGGGCGTTGACAGAAAATCCGATAAATGAAAGCGCCAATGCAAAAAATAAAAATTTCCTTTTCATAACTTAAAATTTTTGATTCGATGCCCTAAAACTAAAACGGTCACAAAAGAAAAAGCAGGGGAAATACCCTGCTTTAGAAAAGAAAATTCTCAGTAAAAATATTATAATCCGATTTTTTTGTTTACGATTTCAAGGATTTGATTCTCCATTTCGATTGTTTCTTGTTGAATTTTCGATCCCTCCAAAAGGGTTTTATTCACGAATGTTTTATCGGTACAGGAGGCGGCATTTATTCGAACATTCATAAAAGCGCCCATTACAGCTGTTCTTGCACAAAGTGCTCCAACTCCTGCATCCGAAACCGAATTTGGATTCCCAATTTCGGCCATGGTTTTAATAATTTCCATGGATTCAAATGCGACGGACATCACCTGGAGGGGCACTTCAATGGCAAATTTGGTCGCATCCTGGATGGCGTTGGTACGGGTAGTTTTTTCTGCCTCCGTTGTTTTTGGCAAAGAAAAGGCGTCCATGATACGGTTAAATGCGGCCGTGTCGGCATCTACTAATGCAACCAGTTTCTTTTTGAGTTGCTGGCCTTTATCGGCCCAATGGCTGAATGTCTGCCATTGATCATCCCAACCGGCTTTATGGGAAGAAAGGTTAGCCACCATGGTTGCCAGGGAAACACCCAGGGCCCCCACGTAGGCAGAAATAGAACCTCCCCCCGGAGCCGGGCTTTCGCTTGCCGTTTCATCCGCAAAGTCCTTTAGGCTCATGCTTACGAGTTTTTGATCTGCCGGATTAGCCAGCCTATATTCAATAATCCTTTCTTCGGGCTTGAATGGAGAAAGTTCATTAAGACCCAGTGATCTTACGGCAATACGAATTAGTTCCGATTCACTAACACCCACACTGCGGTTTTGTTTTTCCAAAAAATAACGGCCGGCATCTGTCATGGCTTTCAGAGGAATCAAACCCACCAGTTCGCTACCGGTAACGCGTAACCCCCTTTTTTCTGCTTTTCGGGATGCTTCATCGAAGGCAATATGCATTGGGGTAATGTTGATATTGGTAAGATTGATGGAAATTTGGGCAATACCATATTCTTCAATAAACCAGCCGATGGCTTTCACCGCCTTCAGCGAACCGGGTATGGTTACGGGTTTTCCTTCCGCATCTTTCACCACTTGCCCCTTTTCTTTTACTGTACGGCCTGCTTCGCGGATATCGAATGCCACTGCATTGGCACGCCGGGTAGAGGTGGTATTTAAATTAATATTATAGGCTACCAGGAAATCCCTGGCTCCTATTACGGTGGCACCCCGCTTTGCATCGAAAACGGCAGGGCCAAAATCGGGCTTCCATTGGGGGGATAAAATTTTTGTAGCAAACCCTTCATATTCACCGGCCCGAATTACGGAAAGGTTGCTCCGCTCTTTATCATTTTGGGCTGCTTCGTAGAGATAAACCGGGAGATTCAGCTCCTTCCCTACTTTTTCTGCCAGTTGAACCGCATATTTTACAGTTTCTTCCATGCTTATGTTGGCAATGGGAATGAGGGGACATACATCGGTAGCACCCATGCGGGGATGCTCTCCCTTGTGGCTGGCCATATCAATCAGTTCGCCTGCTGTTTTAATTGCCCGGAATGCGGCTTCGACCACCAATCCGGGTTCACCCACCATGGTAACCACCGTACGATTGGTGGCCTTTCCCGGATCCACATTCAACACCCTGACACCCTCTACCGATTCCATTGCAGAAACAATCTGATTGATGATATGCATATCCTTCCCTTCAGAAAAATTGGGGACACATTCTATAAGCTGTTGCATCGTTAAATTATTTGCACAAAGATGCATCCTAAAGCAGCAATCAAAAAATGAAAATTTATGCTTTGCAGCAGCCATTCCATTTAAACCCAAAAAAAATCCGAAAGGTTTCTAAATTTCCTAAATGAAATTTCCATTTAACAGCACCTTATCAATTAGGTTGGTACCGAAGGAATAGGGGATATAAGCCAGAGAGGGCAACGGTTTCATCATGATCAGGTTGGCTCTTTTACCAACTGCAATACTTCCTGCCTCCTGGTCGGCTTCCATCGCAAATGCGCCCTGGATGGTAGCTGCATTGATGGCTTCTTCGGGTAACATTTTCATTTGGATACAACTCATAGAAACGACTGTATTCATATTCCCGCTGGGAGAGGAACCGGGATTAAAGTCGCTGGCAACAGCTATTTTACAACCGGCGTCAATCATTTCCCGGGCTGGCTGAAATGCCATCCGCAGGAAATAGGCAGCCGTGGGGAGCAGGGTACCTATTACGGAAGATCCCGCCAGGTCGCGGATATCTTGATGGGTCATCGTTTCGAGGTGATCAACAGATAGGGCGGCCAGGTTAATTGCCGATTGAAGGCCACCGATGCTGTTCAATTGGTTGATATGCAATTTTGGCCTGAGCCCGAATTTGGCGGCGGCATTGCAAACCTGTTCCATTTCTTCTACAGAAAAGAATCCCTTTTCACAAAATACATCCACATAATCGGCCAGTTTTTCACTGGCAATGGCCGGCATCATTTCATTAATTAATAAGTGAAGGTAGCCGGCGTGGTTGTCTTTAAATGCCAACGGGTAGGCATGGGCGCCTAAAAAGGTTCTCTTTACAATTAATGGGGATTCATTCTTTATGCGGGTAATAACGCGAAGAATTTTTAATTCTGCTTCAAAACTAAGGCCGTATCCCGATTTAATTTCAATGGCACCGGTTCCCAATTTTGCCACTTCATTAATGCGTATCATGGCGGCATGGAATAGTTCCTCTTCGGGAGTTTTAGCTAACCTGTGGGCCGAATTAAGGATTCCCCCACCCTTTGCAGCGATATCGGCATAACTCAATCCTTTTAGTTTATCAACAAACTCGCCTTCCCGGCTACCTGCAAATACAATATGGGTATGGCTGTCGCACCAGGCTGGTAAAACGTAAGCCATTTGGGCATCTACTACCTGGTTGGGGAATTGCGGTACCAGCAATTCCAGTTCATACATATTTCCTACACAGGCAATTCGGCCATGTTCTATTAAAACAAATGCATCTTCTATGGTTGGTAATATAGACAATTCATTGCCTTGAATAGCCTGTTTGGGGTTGGCTACATTTACCAGGCATCCGATATTGGTAATTAGTAAACTCATGCTTGCAATTTTTGCCAGATTTGGGATGCAAATTTTTCTAATGAAGGGTCGCGTGCGCCCATGAGTAATAATACGGCAGGGTGAGAAAGATGTGATTTTACTGCTTTAAAAAAATGGTCTCTGTTTTCCACAAAAAAGGCCCGTTTTCCTTTTGCCGCGATGGCATCTGCCAGTTCTTTCGCCGAAATATCTTTCACCGCCGTACCTCCGGCATAAAAAATTTCGCTAAACCAAATTTCATCGCCGGATCGAAGGGCATTACTAATTTCTTCAATAAAATCATTTTTTAAAAAGCGGGTTGGCCCATATCCGTGCGGTTGAAACCAGGCAACTACTTTGGGGGCGAGGGGTTGACAGGCACGGATAGACGCTGCACATTTAACGGGGTTGTGTGCATAATCATCAATCAGAAAGATTCCATTATGTTTCCCAATAAGTTGGTGGCGCCGGTATATTCCCTCATAATCAGCCAGAGCGATAGCACAATCTTCAAAACTTACACCCAGCATGGCAGCAACCGAAACGGCTGCCACCGCATTCTCCATATTGTGCTTCCCGAGAGATCCCATTTGGAAGGTATGTCCATTAATCTGAAATTTTGTTTGGAAGCCATCCTGAGAAAAGTGGCCGGCCATAAATCCGGCTGGTTCTCCATTCACCGAAAAGTCGTTATCTATTCCGGAACTTAGTGAGGCGGCAAGGGCGTTCGAACGGTTTACGCTAAACCGTTGCCGGGTATTGTTTTTAAATGTTCCAAAAATTTGCATTAGTTCTGGGATATCCTGATGATCTTTGTCAATATTCAGTAACACGCCAATTTCGGGTTCATATTGTACAATTGAACCATCGCTTTCATCTGCCTCAATCACCAGCCATTCTCCGGTACCCACTTCAGCATTGCCAATTTTGCCTTTATTAATCAACGCAATCAATCCGGCGCCACTAATAATACCGGGTGCAAGTCCGGCCTTTTCTAAAATGCCGAACAGCATAGCGGATGTTGTACTCTTTCCGGAAGTGCCACCTATGGCAATGGTTTTGCGGCTCCGGGCAATCATGGCCAGCACTTCGCTGCGTTTCATAACGGGAATGCCTAACTGCCTTACCTTCTGCATTTCAGGAATTGTTTCCTCAATAGCGGTAGATACCACCACCAGGCTAAGGTTTTCGTGGATCCCCGATCCATCCTGGGGGAAACAGGCAATCCTTTCCTTTTCGAGTTTAAGCTGGATTTCATCTGCCACCCCTTTTCCAAAATAGCGGTCGCTACCGGAAACAATTTTCCCCGAACCTGCTAAAAACTGTGCCAGGGCGCTCATTCCCGAACCGGCCACGCCTATAAAGAAGAATTGGGAGAAATCGTTTAAATCTGGTTTCATTAAGCAGCAATATAAGTCAATGCAAAATTATTTAGAAATGAAGGTATCCTAAATATTGTGTAGTTACAGGGGGTTGAGCTTTAAGACGGTATCATGTGGATACCTGTATTCCGGGGTTAAATGCCTACAAATCGGCTTCGTTGGAGGGTAAGGAATGCAGCCTCTTCCGGTAATCATACTGTAAATCGGGGTGCATTTTGGATAGTATCTTTTCAATAGCTACTGCTTGTGAAAAGCATAGCCTTTGAATGGTAGGGCTTTGCTGAATATTAGGCGCCAGCGATCGCATCTTTTCCAAAAAGTAAAGAAGGGTTTCAATATGCGTAATTTCCGATTCGCTGTAAGCAGAAAGGCGTTTGCTGCGCCTTAGAATCCGGCGAATATTTTTTTTAGCAAAATAAGGGTGCGTTGGATTTACCTGCCGGAATTCTTCATCGAGGTAGTTTTTGATTTCAGCGATGTATCCGGGCTCATCTCCCACATCAAACAAAAGGTAGGATAATAACTCTTTGTTCTCTTTTTTCAGCCTGGCTAACCGGAGAATTATTTCATTTAATTCGATGGGTGTTAATTCCTGGAGGGCAGATTTCAATTCTTTAACTGATGCTACTTTCATATCGCACCAAAATAAGGAAAATGTTTTCTAAACCTGCTTAGGCGGGGGAATGAAAAATAAGTCAGGATTAATTCTTTTTTTCTCCGGCTTTCTTCCGGGAGGTAGATGATGCAGCGGGAATTTCGATGGTCATTCTTCGGATATCTTCTTCCGTAATGACATCATTGATGTCGGTAAGATGCTTATGAATTTTATCCCGATAATTTGGATTAGCGGCAAAAACGGATGGTTGTACGCTTTTGGGATTTACATTCGGCTTCTGTGGATTTGGTTCCATTTGAATTGAATTTTTACATTAGAAATAAATCGGGAGGCTTTGGAAGGATATGGAATACGAAGGGAGATTAAACAAACAGATTTCCTGTTTCGAATCATAAAATTAATCAGGAAAAATTAAAAAAAGTTGATGAAAGTTGGGAAAAGCCTATTTCTTTTCCACAATTAGTTGAGTATCCTTGTTGTTTTTCCCAATTGAGCCCCATTTTGAAATACCTGCATGGTATAGGTTCCGGGTTTGAAATCGCTGGCCGCCAGGGTGAACAGGAGTTTTTTGGGTTCTCCTTTGGTATAATCGAAATTCAATTTTAGGGAATAAACTTTTTTAGTTCCATTTACTGTTTCGAAAGTTCCCGATTCCCATTCTGATTTTTGGATTACATGCCCATCCGGTGCAGTAACCACTATCAGCATTTCAATATTGTTACTGACCGGCGGATTGGGATTATTTACAATAAAGGATCCGATAAATTTATCGGCCTGAAACGCTTTATACGTTTCGATCTCCTTATTATCGGTAACGGTCCATGCGGATAACCGTAAATCATACGCAGCAAAGAATCCAAATTTTGGGGGTTTAGGCGCCTTAACGGGTTCTGTATTATTGGTATCGAATGAAGTAGGAATAATGGCAGGCGCTGTTTCGGGTTGGTGAACCGGGGGTTTATTTTCCGGTTTTAATTGTTCAATAATAGCAACAAGCCGTTTATTTTCAGCTTCCACCATATCATACTTTCCCAGGAGGTCTCTTACTTTGGATTGCAACTCTGCAATTTTTTGCTTTGCCAGCTCGAGGTCGTTGTTTCCATTTTTTTCTTTAAGGAGATCGGATACCTCTCGTTTCAATTTTGCATATTCTTCTAATTGGGCATTCATGGGAATACGCAAACTATCGGCAAACATGATGGAAGAATCGAGTTTACTTCCCAGCCTGCTGATGGCGGTATTATACAAAGCCTCGAGGGAGTCTCTTCGGGCAATGGCGGCAGAATCTATGATTTGCACCGGTTGCATTTCAATAACTCCTTTCCCTTTATTTTGGGCATTTCCGGAATCCAGGAAAAATTTCTGGTATCCCCAGAAGCTGAGGATAACTAAGGAGAAAATAAAGAGAATTAGCGAAAGGAATAAGAGGATAGATGCGCGGGTTTCTTTCATTGAATCTCGCTTAAAAATGATTTATTTTCCTTTTGCATTGCTATTTTCCTCGGCGATGGCTTTATCTACATAGGCAGACACCCAACCTACCTGCCCGTTCTTTACAAGGAAAAATTGTTTCCTCTCATAAATTCCTTCGAACTGCCGCATAATTTTCAATAACAATCCGGTTCCGGCAAGGAGTGCACGCTGATCAAATACCTTGTTAACCGTATTTATCTTTTTTGTCAGATCCACTTTATTAATAGTAGGATCGGAAATTTTCTTAACTATTTCGTCGGAAGAAAGGCTTTTATAATTCTTATAAATGCGGTCATAAAATTTCTCTACCTCCTGAAAAGTGACCGGCACTACCGAGTTATTAATTAGTTCGGGGCTGATGAGTGTTGCTACAGACCAGGCTATCCCTCCGCTAAAAGCAATATTATCGCTCATATTGTATGCCCCACTCACATTAATGGCGTAAACAATTTCATCGTTGGCCGACCCGGCCAGCACGCGGTACAATTGTTTATTAAATGCATTTAGGGTGACATCGCCTTCAATTCGCTTCTCTGCGGCATTAGCGGTACTCTTGGTTCCCCAACTTAGTTGAAACAATTTAAAGTCGGTTGTATTCCCATTGGGAAAATATCCGCCTTTGGTATTGCCACTTCCGATATCGATTAAAAAGGTGTTGTACCTTTTGGCTGCGGGTACAATACCTAAATGCGAAAGGCGGGCTTCATCCTGCACATTCACTACATCCACTTCCCGGGTTGGTTCGTTAATAGCTACCCGGAATGAATCGATAAGCCGCGTAATCCATGCATTCTTATCAAATTTTGCAGCCTGGATTTTTACCCCGCTGCTCACTACCGTGAAAATTCTATTGGGAGGGATATTATAATCTTTCCTGGCAGTAAGGTATAAACCGGCAAAGGCTTTTACCGTGGCTGAAAATGTTTCCGGTGTAAAACTGATGAAGTCGGTATTGGAAGACGTGTCTTTTACAATATTAAAATCGGCATTGCCATCATTACGATTAACATCTACCAGGCTCATTTTAACCCCCTTTGACCCCACTTCAATTCCGGAATAAAGATGAGATTTTTGATATTTCGAAATTGGAGCTGGCTGGGCAATTATTCCAGCGCTAACAAAAAGCAAAACAAACAAAAGCAAAAAATTACGGCGTAAGTAGATATAGAACATAGGTTCTGTGTAAGTTAAATAAGTATAAAATTAGCCATTTTACACCGATGATAAAGCCATCCAGGCGGCTTGTGTAAAACATGTTAGTATTTAAAAACGGCGAGTCCTGCTATGAAAACGGTACCATCCTGAACTGCTGAGCTGAATTTACCGGAATACCAGATTGGCCTGTTTTCCTCCTTTCAGAAATATGAAACGTAGTTTTAGAAAATCAGGGCAATTTTAATATCCTTCCACCAGGGGTGTTTGGGATGAATAAGAACAAGGGAAAACGAGGATATCTTTATTCATATCCCACTTTGAAAACTTTAGTTAATCAATAGCACTTTTTCCATGACATCCCCCTGCCGGATATCATCCAAAACATCCAAACCTGCTATGATTTTCCCGAAGCAGGTATGTTTATGATCGAGATGAGCCGTGCCCGACCTTCCGTGGCAAATGAAAAATTGGGAGCCCCCGGTGTTTGGCCCCCGGTGGGCCATAGATAAAACGCCCCGGTCGTGGTACTGTTTGGGAGCGGAAGTTTCACAGGAAATAGTGTACCCTGGCCCGCCGGTCCCATTCCCTACCGGACATCCCCCCTGTACCATAAAATCGGGAATAACCCGGTGAAAATTTAAGCCATTATAAAACCCCTCATTGATCAGTTTTTTAAAATTGGCTACTGTAATGGGGGTCGCATCATCATACAATTCAAATTTCATCACCCCCTTATTGGTATGAATTTCTCCAAGCGTAAGTTTTACCGTTTCCATTCGTTTAAAATTTTTGCAAAATTACTTTATTCTCCTTTTTGTTCTTTCCTATTTTATTTCTGGAATGTTATCCAAATTTTTTACCCTTCAATAAGAGCCAGGAATAAAAGCAGTCTGTTGTTGAACAATTCAAGGGCGTTTTACTAACGAAAAGGAAGAGAATTACCCCAGCCGCCTTGGTGAGAGTTAATATATGAAATGCACAACATGGGTAATAAAAAATCAATAAATGGGTAGGCGGGTTTTCAGGGTTCCCATCTAAAAACCTACAAAATCTAACCGGGCACCCTGTTAAAAGATTGAGATAAGCAGGGCCGCCCAATCCTCTCCTTTCAGGCTAACCCCTGGGAACCAGCCCGTTCAGTCTGTCCTCTTCCCTGTTTTCAACCGGATTCTTCTGATTTTTATCAGAAAAAATAAAAATTCGTTCAAAATATTTTGATTTGAGAAAACCTTGAGTAATTTTACACTTGCTTATACCTTACTACCTCTTGTTATCACAATTCCTCTGAAATTTCCATCCAATTTTTGTTGTTGATTTTTTAATTCATTACTGAGTCCCTTTTATGGGGTACCCGGTTTGATTTAATATATACTTTGCCATTGCAAAATGGCCTGAAATATCCATCCTTAAAAAAATCGAAATTCCCTTTTTCCTGTGAGCCAATTTTTCTAAACCACAAACGCAGAAAAATGCTTACAAAATTTTACACAAAGATTGCTTCATTAGCAATTGTTACCGGTTTTTTCAGCCTTCCGGTATTCAGCCAAAACCAGAACGTTAGGCCCTACACGCAGGTCTATTCGGAAAACTTACAAGGCGGAACCGTTCTCTTTGGGAACACCATGATGAACATTGTTGATAACAATGCGGTGAACCTCACCAAAATGAACGAATTGGGAAATGCCGCAAACGGCCAGGGTGGCCTCGGTTTTACCCAATATGGTAACGATAACGAAAACATGCAGTTTGCAGATGTAGACGTTACTCCTGCCAGCCTAAATGCCATTGCCTATGGTGCATCGGGATGGAAATACCTCGCCGATGGAAGCAACCAGGGCACTGCATGGGCAACTTTAGACAATCCCGGTTCGCCGTGGACCGCGGGAACCGGAAGTTTAGGCTTCAACAGTTCTCAAACCACCACCATTCCTAATGTTGGGGTAACCTCGTATTTTGTAAAGACCGTTAATGTGGCTAGTCCGGCATTGTATGCCAACTTCACTTTTAACTACAAGTACGATGATGCGCTGGTTATTTATGTAAACGGTGTGGAAATTAAAAGGGAAAACCTTCCTACAGGCACCATTGCCTATAATACGGTAGCTTCTTCCAATAAGAATACGACCGGTACGGTTACCGTTCCGGCCAGTGCATTTATCGCCGGCAATAACATTATTGCGGTAGAATTGCATCAACGTACTTCGGGCAATACCGATGCGTTATTTGATTTAAGCCTTACCGGCAATGCGTTGGCAACATACAATTCTTCTTCTGCCAACCTGATCCTGCCTGCAGGAACCAATACCATTCGTTTTGCCCGGTTATATTGGGGAGGCAGAATCAACAATTCAGCGCTTACCTCCAGTCCGGATACACTCCGTAAAATCCTTATCAGAAAAGGAACCACGGGAGCCTATACGCCTGCCCTTGCGCCGGCAACCAACGTAGACAAATTTGCGTTGAACTCCTCCGAATGGGTGTATCAGACTTATGTGGATGTAACCAGTTTCGTTCAGGGATATGGTGCGGGCACCTATACCATTGCCAATCTTCCAGCCACTCCGGGTGCAATTGGAAGCGGTGGTAAATATGCAGGTTGGTCTATTGTAGTTGCGTATGAAAATTCAGCCAGCCCTTTTACCAGTGTTCGGATTTATGACGGATATTCTCAGGTATATGATAATGGTACAGCGGTTACACAAAATATAACCTTAACCGGGCTCAATGTTCCGAACAACCCATTGGCCGCTGCGGATGCGGTAATGGCCACCATGGTTTGGGAAGGAGATGGAAACCTGGGGGCCAGTGCGCAGAATCCTGCCGGTGATTATATTAAAGTAAACAACATTGCCGTGAGCAATGCGGTAAATCCGGTTTCCAATTTCTGGAACGGTACCATTTCTAAAAACGGGGCTTTTGTTACCGGCACCAAAAACCCGGATTATTACAACCAGATGGGTATTGATATCGATGAATTTAATGTGGGTACCGGCTATGGTATCCAGCCCAACGCTACCAGTGTAAACATCGAATTTGGTACCGAGGCGGATCAATACTTCCCCAGCGTATTCACCTTTGCCATTCGCATGAAAGACCCCGTTATCAACCTTGATAAATCGGTAACAGATGCAAGCGGCGATAATTTAGTAGATGCCAACGAGATCCTTACTTACACATTGAGCGGAAGCAACCTGGGTTCCGGATCGGCTTACAATGCCGTTGTGATTGATACCCTTCCTGCCAACGTTACGTATGTAGCCAACAGCATGGAAGTAGTGAACGCCCCGGGTGTTACCGCCGGTATGAAAACCGATGCTGCCGATGGCGACATTGCAACCAAAGGTTTATATAACGGTAAGCAGTACCTGAAATTTAATATCGGGAACGGAGCTACCGGTTCGCTGGGTGGTGAAATGCCTTCTAACAGTTCGTATGTACTTAAATTCAAAGTACAGGCCGGCGCCATCCCGGGAAGTGTAATCAATACGGCCCGTATCACGGCTGAATCGCAGGCGGGAGAACAATTCATTGATGATGGTACAGCGGTTATATCACCTTCCGGCGGTCCATTGGATGTAAAACTATTCTCTTTTGATGCGAAACTTCAAAACCACAATGGCGTTCTTACCTGGGTAACCGAGTTTGAACAAAACAACCACTACTTTGAGGTGCAACGCAGCGAAGACGGGGTGAAATTTGAAAAACGCGGGTATGTGGATAGCAGAGGAAACTCCAGCGTTAAGCAAACATATACCTATAACGACGAGTTGAACACAGCGGCCAAAATTGTGTATTACCGTTTGAAAATGGTTGACCGCGATGGAACATTCGATTATTCGAAAACCATTGCCATCCGGATTGGAGGTACGTTCTCTGCAGAAACATTCAGTGTGTACCCGAATCCATTCCGGGATAATGTTAAGGTACGTATTAACAGCAGTGAAGATGTGGATGCTACCATTCGTCTCATCAGTTTCGATGGCCGCGAATTAAACATCCGTAAGGTAACCATTTCGAAAGGTGAAAATATAATTGTACTCAGGGACTATAATAATATTCCTTCCGGAAATTATATCCTGGAAGTAACTACAGCAGCGGATAAATTCATCAGCAAAATTGTAAAGAACTAAGGTTTGTGGTTTCTTAAAATTTGGAAAGCTGCCCTTTGCAGGACAGCTTTCTTATTTTTCATCCATCAACAAAAATAAAGCGGCGGTTTGCATTCAAACTAATTCTGTTGCCCGGAAACCTACCACAGCCGAAGGGCTGCCTGATGGAAACGGCACCCCGCCAGGGATTGGAGTATAAATTCAAAATAATGTTGAAGGCGGGGTATAGTGTACAGCAGGAATGGAAGCCGCCGGAAGCACCCATGCCGAAAGCCCCTAATCCTTTTTCACCATCCGGAGTTCCAGCATGTTCAGGCTGTTTGGCGAAAAACCTTTAACCCGGGGGTTTACCAGGCGGATCACTAAATCGTACCAAAGCGGGATAACCGGCGATTCGGCCACCACCAGGCTATCCATTTGCCGGTAAAGGGTTATCCTTTTCATTTGATCCGGCTCGGAAATGGCCCTTTCATAGAGGGCATCATAGGTTTTATTTTTAAATCGGGTATAATTGGGAGGAGCCGGATTTTTACCGTAGAAAACGGAGAGGTAATTTTCTGCATCCGGGTAATCGGCAATCCAGGAGCCGCGGAAAAATGCGACATCCGACTTCGCCATTTTTTGCAACAAAAGGCTTTTTTGAACTATTTCAATTTTAGCGTTTATGCCACACTGTTGTAAATCGCTGACTACATAGCTGGCGAGATTACTGTATGCCGGAACGGTAACCAGGGTGATGGGGGAATTGGCGGATGCTTCATAACCGATGGAAATCAGCAATTGTTTTGCTTTTTCGGGGTTGTACTCCGGTCCTTTCAACTTCGCACTGTCAAAGGCAGGCAGTCCGGGCGGAATAAACCCACTGTTTGCGGCCGTGCCAATGGAATTGCGCAAATAGAGCATCATTCTCTTTTTATTAATGGCATAATTTATGGCCAGGCGAAATGCTTTTTGCCTTAATGGGGAATTTTGGATGATTGGATTGAGGCTGTCGGTTAAAATTCCCAGGTACTCTAAATTAAGATAAGGATGCTTTTGCATTACCAATTTTCCTTCCCATTTACTTTTCAGTTTCCCCGTTCGGGAGAGCACTTCATCTTTAAAAGATGGATCTACGTCATTAATAAAATCCAGGCGTCCCGATTGAAGTTCGAGAAATTCGGTTGCCCGGCTATCGAGGAAGCTTACCCTGATCCCCTGGAGATAAGGGAGCCGTTTACCTTGCTGGTCCGATTCAAAATAAGTTGGATTTCGTTTCATCACCAGGGCCTGGCCTTCTTCCCATGCCAGCATTTGAAAGGGGCCTGTACCTACCGGATGCCTGCGAAAATCGGGGCCATAGGTTTCTACCGCCTCATGGGGTACTATAGAACAATAGGGCATAGTGAGGGTTCCCAAGATCGGCTGGAAAGGTTTTAACAACCTGATGCTGACCGTATGTTCATCAAGGGATGTAATTCCGTTGAGGGTATCCAGCTTCCCGTTAAAAATCCAGGCTCCGGGGCTGGCAACTTTTGGATCTGCTATCCTGCGCAAACTATAGACAACATCTTCCGCCAGCATCCTTCTTCCCTTGCTATTGGGAAAGCAGGGGTCATCGTGAAACCAGATATCTTCCCGTAAATGAAAAATGAGTTCGGTATTGTTGTTTTTAAATTCCCAATGAGTGGCCAGCAGGGGTTTTATTTGAAGGGAATCATTTACCTCCACCAGGGTGCTGTAAAGCTGGTGTACCGCCCACATTACAGACTGGCTTCGAGCGAAAGCGGGATCCAGGGTGGTAATGCCGTTGAACTCGTTATACCGGAATATTTTATTCCCGGAAATTGGGTCGTCTGAACAACCACCCAATAGCCAAAACAAAATGAGGCATACAACGGCATTGCGCATTCCCAAATTTAGGGGCAAAGCATTAAATCAATTTATTTACCATACAAACGGTTTTTCCATTTCATAAACCCTTATTAGCTTTATCTCCTTTTCCCGTTTCATGCAAATATTAAAAACTGCGCTTTCCTGTTTTCTGATTTTTGTCCTGGCTGTTCGGGGAATGGCACAGGGAAATGATATACAATTTAAAAGGGCCGATACCCTTCGCGGATCGGATGGCCCGGGCCGGGCATTTTGGGATGTCCTTCATTATGATATAACGGTTAATCCCGATTTCGAATCAAGAACGCTGTATGGCCGCAATGATATCCGGATGCAATTAAATGCTTTTGGTAAACTACAGTTGGATTTGCAGGAACCCATGCAACTCGACAGTGCCCTGATAAATACAACGGCCATACCTTATACAAGGGATGGAAATGTGTATTGGTTAGAAATTAAAAAGGCACTCCCTCCCGATATTTCTTTTCCGGATACTATCAACATTCGGGTTTACTTCCATGGTAAACCCCGGGTAGCGGTAAGGCCTCCCTGGGATGGCGGATGGGTATGGACAAGAGACAGCCTGCAAAGGCCGTGGATGTCGGTGGCCTGCCAGGGGCTGGGTGCTTCCGTTTGGTATCCCTGCAAAGATTACCAGGGGGATAAGCCGGATGCGGGCGCTACGCTTCGTATCGTATGCCCCGATAGTTTAGTGGCTGTGGGTAACGGACGGCTGCTATCCGTTGCCGATACCTTATCTAAAAAGAAAGTTTATACCTGGAATGTGGTAAACCCGATTAATACGTATTGTATTGTTCCTTACATTGGAAAATATGTACATTGGGGCGATATGTACCCCGGTTTGAACGGCCCCCTTTCATTAGATTACTGGGTATTGGAGCAGGATCTCCAGAAAGCAAAGCGACAATTTTCCCAGGCGGCCCTAATGATGAAAGCTTTTGAATATTGGTTTGGCCCCTACCCTTTTTATGAGGATGGATACAAACTGGTACAGTCGAGCTACCTTGGCATGGAGCACCAGTCTGATATTGCCTACGGCAATCATTTTCAAAACGGGTATTTGGGGCGCGATCTTTCGGGTACAGGCTGGGGGCTGAAATGGGATTTTATTATAGTGCATGAAAGCGGGCATGAATGGTTTGGGAACAACATAACCAGTATTGACATTGCCGATATGTGGGTGCATGAAGGATTTACCAATTATTCGGAGGCGCTTTACACGGAATTTTATTATGGCAAGCAGGCCGGTGAAGAATACATTCGGGGGATACGCCAAAATATCCAAAACGATATTCCCATCACCGGAAAATATGGAGTGAATAATGAAGGAAGCGGCGATATGTATTATAAGGCCTCTAATATGATTCACCTGATCCGGCAGTTGATCCATGATGATGGCAGGTTCCGGATGATGCTAACGGAAATGAACAGGCGCTTTAGGCACAGTGTGGTAACGGCAACGGAAATAGAGGGTTTTATGCAGGAATTTACCGGGCTGCCACTCCAGCCAATTTTTAATCAGTACCTGCACACAACCCGAATCCCGGTTTTAGAATACAGGGTTAGGAAGAACCGGATTCAATACCGGTTTGCAGAAACAGTGGAAGGCTTTCGGTTAAATCTGCCGGTTACCCTGAATGGCCGAAACATGAAGTTGCTTGTAACAAACAAGTGGCGATCGGCAAAAATGGGAAATACTCAAAATTTGAAACCAGAGATTGACCCCAATTACCTGATAATCTCAAAAAGAATTAACGACTGATCGTTTTTTGTGCTATTTGGCCGGAGGGCATGCGGCCGGCGCCTATCAGCCGTCGATTATAATAATCTTCATCGAGGGAGCTGATCATTACGCCGTTTGAGGTACTGGCGTGAACAAAAAATCGGCCACCCAGCGATATACCTACATGGCTTACTCCCCCACGGGTATTAAAAAACAACAGGTCGCCTTCCTGTACGTCATCCATATCGATTTTTTCGGAATTATTATATTGATCGCGGGCGGTACGGGCTAATTGCACCCCATAAACGGAAGAGAAAAGTACAGATGAGAAGGCACTGCAATCGATGCCCTGGCGGGAATTCCCGCCATAACGGTATGGGGTAGCCCACCAATCATCAATAAAATGAAAAAGAGGGGCATTGGTGATGCTCTCCACATCCCGGTTCAGGATTTGGCCATATTTAAACTGGAAAGACTGGATATGGGGTTCTCCGGAAACCGGACTCCCTTTAACAGCAACATACCGGTTCCCTTTGGCGGGTTCCGGATTCACATTCACCAATCCTCCCGATTTACCGGGAGAAACCTCGATATCTTCTATAAATGCGGATTCATTTTTTTGTACCTTTTTCTCTGTGTGCTTATGCCTGCGCCATTGCGCTGCAGCTTCCGTGGAAAAGCCGGTGAGAAAAAAGACCAAAATGGATGCGAAAAGAAAGCTTTTCATACGTAAAATGGAGGTTTAACGTATGTACGGCTTGGTCTTTAGGATCTTCATTCTTCTATTACACGTAGATTAATCGGATGGTTTCTGTTCCTTTCTGATAATATCCTGCCCTACAAACTAAAATTACAATACTGGCAAAGATAACCGCCTTCGGTTTTCTATGCAAGCCATTTTCCGGATTTTAACATAACCTACTCATTATCAATTATGCGCAAATCAAATGCCGAGCCTGTGGATAATCTCTGGCCTTGTAAAAATTTCATTTCAGCGATATTTGCCATACCGGATTTACTGGTTTATTTCCGGCAATTTTTGCAGCATTATGAAATTTTCGCACCTCCATGTACATACCCAATATTCCCTTCTTGATGGTGCTGCATCCATAAAAGGCCTGTATAAAAAAGCTATCGCCGATAAAATGCCGGCCCTTGCCATTAGCGACCATGGCAATATGTTTGGGGTGTTTGAATTTGTAAAGGAAGCCTATAAAAATAAGGATGAGCAGGGGAAGTTGCTGGTAAAACCCATTGTAGGGTGCGAATTTTACATTACGCAGGACCGTACCCGAAAAACGTTCAGTAAGGACGATAAGGACCCGAGGCACCACCAAATTCTTCTTGCTAAAAACGAACTGGGGTACAAAAACCTGGTAAAACTTACTTCCCTGGGGTTTATTGAGGGGATGTATTCGAAATATCCACGGATTGATAAACAACTCATTCACAAATATCATGAGGGTTTGATTGCCACCACCTGTTGCCTGGGGGCCCTGGTGCCGCAAACCATTCTGAATAAAGGGGAAGAAGAAGGAGAAAACGAATTCAAATGGTGGCTGAATATTTTCCAGGAAGATTATTATGTGGAACTACAACGGCATGGCATACCCGAACAGGATAAGGTGAATGAAGTGCTCCTGAAATTGGCTAAAAAATATAAGGTAAAAGTTATAGCAAGCAACGACAGCCATTATGTGGACCAAAAGGATTTTACGGCCCACGATATCCTGCTTTGTATCAATACGGGGGAGAAACTTTCCACCCCCGCCCTTCGGGAGTTTACAGACGATGATGTGATGGTGAAGAACAAACGCTTTGCTTTTCCCAACGATCAGTTTTTTCTAAAGACCTCCCAACAAATGGCGGAGGTATTCAGCGACCTTCCGGAGGCCATTGATAATACCAATGAAATAGTAGAAAAAGTGGAGTTGCTTGATTTGAAAAGGGATATCCTGCTTCCTTTTTTTGAGGTACCTCCTACCTACAAATCGCAGGACGAGTACCTCGAGCATCTTACCTGGAGTGGTGCCAAACAACGCTATAAAATCCTCACCCCCGAACAGGAGGAAAGACTCCGTTTTGAATTGGGAATTATCAGGGAAATGGGATTTGCCGGTTACTTCCTCATCGTTTCAGATTTTATTAAAGCCGGTAGAGAAATGGGGGTATTTATTGGCCCGGGCCGCGGTTCTGCCGCAGGAAGTGCGGTAGCATATTGTATTGGTATCACCAATATAGATCCCATTAAATACCAGCTCCTGTTTGAACGGTTTTTAAATCCGGAAAGAAAATCCATGCCGGATATTGATACGGATTTTGATGACGAGGGCAGGCAGAAGGTGATGAATTATGTGGTGGATAAATATGGTAAGAATCAGGTTGCCCAAATCATTACCTATGGAACGATGGCCGCCAAATCTTCGATTGCTGATGTGGCCCGGGTAATGGATCTGCCCATCGCCGAAAGCCGGGCGCTGTCAAAATTAATTCCGGAAAGGCCGGGCATCTCACTCAAGCGGCTGCTACATGCTCCCCTGTCGGATGCAGAGGCCCAGGATGGCGAAAGAAGCCTCGAAGACAAAGAAAAAGTGATTCCCGAAGAGGTGGAACGGATTAAACAACTTCGGAAATATTATAACGGGGAAGATATTAATGCAGAAATACTGAAAGAAGCAGAAACCCTGGAAGGATCGGTACGCAATACGGGTATCCATGCCTCGGCTATCATCATTGCGCCCAAAGACCTTACCGAACTATTACCTGTGGCTACGTCAAAGGAATCCGACTTATGGGTAACACAAATTGAAGGAAGCTCAATTGAAGAGGCCGGAGTAATTAAAATGGACTTCCTTGGGCTTCGCACCTTAAGTGTAATAAAAACCTGTTTAAAACTCATTCAGGAAAACCACGGCGTCGAAATTTCGATTGATGAAGTGCCCCTGGATGATGAACTTACCTTCCAACTTTTTCAAAATGGGGAAACCAATGCCATTTTCCAGTTTGAAAGTCCGGGGATGAAAAAACACCTGCGCGATCTTAAACCGGATAAGTTCGATGACCTGATTGCTATGAACGCCCTATACCGGCCCGGGCCGCTGGCCTATATCCCGGTTTATATCCGCCGTAAGCATGGAAAAGAAGAGGTACACTACGATATCCCCGAAATGGCGGAAATATTAAAAGACACCTATGGCGTAACTGTGTACCAGGAACAGGTTATGTTGCTTTCGCAAAAGCTGGCCGGCTTCAGTAAGGGCGATGCAGATACCCTTCGAAAGGCTATTGGGAAAAAGCAAATAAAGGTGCTGAACGACATGAAAAGCAAGTTCATCAACGGGGCCTTTGAAAGGGGGCATCCAAAAGATAAACTTGAAAAAATCTGGAGCGATTGGGAGGCATTTGCCGAATACGCATTTAATAAATCTCATTCTACCTGTTATGCTTTTGTGGCATACCAAACCGCCTATTTAAAAGCACACTACCCCAGTGAGTTTATGGCGGCGGTGTTAAATCATTCGGGGAGCATCGATAAAATTGTATTCCACATGGAGGAATGCAAGAGTATGGGTATAAAAGTGTTGGGGCTGGACGTAAATGAATCGTATAAGAATTTTGCAGTTAACAAGCAGGGGGCCATCCGCTTTGGCCTCAGTGCCATTAAAGGAATTTCCGAAACAGCGGTGGAGGCCCTGGTAGAAGAAAGGCGAAAGCATGGATTATTTAAAAGCCCATTCGACCTGACAAAAAGAGTGAATGCTAAAAGCCTCAACCGCAAATCGCTGGAATGTTTAATTTATGCGGGGGCTTTGGATTGCTTTGAGAATTTTCACAGGGCCCAATACTTCTTTCAGGCGCCGGGCGACATACCGGGAATTGAAAAATTATTAAAATATGGCGCCGCCAATCAGTCGCAATCTTCTATGCTATCAAATTCGCTGTTTGGTGAATTGCAAATGCCGGAAATTTCGATCCCTAAAATCCCGGATTGTGAGCCCTGGAACCTGATAGAAAAACTGGAAAAGGAAAAAGAAGTAACCGGTATGTTCATCAGTGGCCATCCATTGGATAATTTTCGGTTTGAATTAAGCCACTATCGTTTTACTTCTTTGTCGGATTTTAATGAAATACAGGCAGAAATAAGCAGCAATCCAAAGCTTCCCAAAACCTTCCGCCTTATGGGGCTTGTTGTGAATGCAGCACATCGCACCTCTAAAAAAGGAACTAAGTTTGGTGTGTTGACGTTGGAAGATTACACTTCCAAAGCGGAGTTTATGCTTTTTAGTGAAGATTATATTCGCTATGAAGCTTTTTTAAAGAACGGGGTTTTGATCATGGTGGAAGGAAGTTTTTCCAAAATGTATGAAAACCAGGATTATAAATTCAGGATTTCAAGGATCCTTTTACTTGAATCGGTAAAGCAGGTTTTAACGCGGGAACTTGTTATTGAAATCGGTGCCGGCCACCTGGATAGCCGTTTTGTGGGGTTCTTTGAAGAAAACCTAAAGCAAAATCCAGGCAATACGGTATTGAGGTTTAATGTTACGGATGCGGATTTAAATTGCAATTTTAACCTTTCCACCCTTGGAAACGGTTTAGCCATGAATGATGATTTAATTTCCTATCTGAACAATCACCAGCACCTGGATGTTAGTGTACAATCTGCATAACTGACGTTTTGGAATATTTGTTATTGATTGCCGAAAATTCCTGCCAAAGATGCATTCAAATAGAAATTTGCACGGAATTGGATGACAAAAACTAAAATTTAAAATTAAAATAAACACAAATGGCTAAAGAATTTACAGATGCTAACTTCCAAAGTGATGTATTAGATTCCGATAAATTATCGGTAATTGATTTTTGGGCAGAATGGTGTGGCCCCTGCCGTGCCATTGGACCCGTGATTGAAGACCTGGCAAAAGAATATGAAGGGAAAGTAAACATTGGCAAGGTAAACGTAGACGTAAACCCGCAGGTTTCCATGAATTACGGGATCACCAGTATCCCTGCTATTTTATTTGTGAAGGATGGAAAGGTAGTTGACAAATTGGTGGGCGCCCAGCCAAAGGCCAACTTTGTAAAAAAGATTGAAGCACACAAATAATTTTTCTGTTATAAATTATTAAAGGCTGTACCTTTTTGGTTACAGCCTTTTTTAGTTTTAGCTCATTAAATGCAAAATACCTTTTTTCAGGAACGGGTAAAGTATCCTGGAGGTCTTGCTAATGCTGCACCACCAACTCTTTCGATGGATCGTGCTTATACTTAAACATCACCGCAAATAAAACCGCAATAATAAGGGCATATACCGCAAAAGAAACCCAGATTCCCTGCCAGTCTTTGAGCCCACCAGCCACTGTAAAATATTTATCAATCACATAACCGCTCACCCGGCTGCCCAGGAATGCGCCAAATCCATTGGTCACCATCATAAACATACCCTGTGCACTGGAACGAATGGCCGGGCTGGTGGTTGTTTCAACATAAAGTGAACCGGAAATATTAAAGAAATCGAAGGCCATACCATAAACAACACAGGACAGGATAATCATCCATAAGCCATCAGCCGGGTTTCCATAGGCAAATAAGCCAAATCGCAGCACCCAGGCAATCATCGAAAAAAGCATCACATTTTTAATCCCGAATTTCTTCAGGAAAAAAGGAATAGTGAGGATAAATACGGTTTCGGATATCTGGGAAATAGACATGATGATGGTGGAATATTTCACCACAAAAGAATCCGGCCCGTAAAGCGGGTTGTTGCCAAAATCATTGAGAAACGTATCGCCATACATATTGGTTAGTTGCAAGGCCGCACCCAGGAACATGGAGAAAATAAAGAACAGGGCTGTCCGGTAATTTTTAAAAAGGGAAAACGCATTTAAGCCCAATTGTTCAGACAGGCTGGCTTTTTCTGAAATAGATTTTTGAGGAGGGCATTTAGGCAGTGTAAAGGAATAAATTCCTAATAAAATGGCAGCTACACCGGCAATTACAAATTGGTTTGTATTAACCTTACTACCGCTGAGATTGGTAATCCACATAGCCACAATAAATCCAATGGTTCCCCATACCCGGATGGGAGGAAATACTTTTACCACGTCATAGCCATCTCTTTTCAAAATGGTATAAGAAAGTGAATTGGAAAGAGAAATAGTGGGCATATAAAAGATCATTGCCAGGAAAATAACATAATACAATGTATCGGCATCGTGCACCTGGGTAACATAGAACAAGGTACAACCATACAGAATATGAAGCAGTCCATATAACTTTTCGGCATTCATCCATTTATCTGCAATAATTCCGGTTAATGCCGGCATAAAAATGGAAGAGATGGCGAGGGTAGAGAAGATCGCTCCAAACTTAGCGCCGGCATTTTCAACATGCCCAATATCATTCGAAAAATAATAGGTGCCAATGGTGATGAGCCAGGCTCCCCAAACAAAAAATTGGAGGAAACTAACCAGGGTAAGCTTTAGTTTGTTATTCATATCAAGGCTTTATTTCAGGTAACCGGTTTACCGGGTTTTAAGTATGGGAAGATAAAGCATAAACAAATAGTAAGGAATAAGGAGGGTAATTTTATTTGATTCGGGCCGTAAAGGGCACCTGTTCTGCATCCCCCTATTTTATTTACCCGGCACCTGTTGTATTATATTCGTGCATTCGTGGCTGATGTGCTGCATCCCCCTATTTTATTTACCAGGCACCTGCTGTATTTTATTCGTGCATTCGTGGCTGATGATCTGCATCCCCCTATTTTATTTACCCGGCACCGGCTGTATTTTATTCGTGCATTCGTGGCGGATGTGCTGCATCCCCCTATTTTATTTACCCGGCACCTGCTGTATTTTATTCGTGCATTCGTGGCTGATGTGCTGCATCCCCTATTCTATTTACCCGGCACCTGCTGTATTTTATTCGTGAATTCGTGGCGGATGTGCTGCATCCCCCTATTTTATTTACCCGGCACCGGCTGTATTCTATTCGTGCATTCGTGGCGGATGTGCTGCATCCCCTTATTTTATTTGCCCGGCACCTGCTGTATTTTATTCGTGCATTCTTGGCTGATGTTCTGAACTCCCTAATTTATTTACCCGGCACCGGCTGTATTTTATTCGTGCATTCGTGGCGGATGTGCTGCATCCCCTATTCTATTTACCCAGCACCGGCTGTATTTTATTCGTGCATTCGTGGCGGATGTGCTGCATCCCCTATTCTATTTACCCGGCACCTGCTTCAGATTGTTTTTTGAAAATCAGGCAAGACCCTGAATTAAGATACATCTAAAAGGGGTAGGTTTCTCAGCTCCAAAGGAATGTTTTCAATAAAAAAAATTTGTACACCCTGGTAGTTAAATATATATTTGTAACCAAATGGTTACATTTTTATGAAAGAATTGAGAAGGGATGTATATCAGGCTATCTCCGACCCCGTCCGGCGGGAAATTATTACGCTTCTTGCAGAAAAACCACGCAATTTAAATGCCGTGGCCAATGAATTTCCAATTAGCCGGCCTGCCATTTCAAAACATATTAAAATTCTAACGGAATGTGGGCTTATCCATATTCGGGTTGAAGGACGCGAACGATTTTGTGAAGCCAAACTCGAATCGCTTGGTGAAGTTTCGGAATGGACGAACCAGTTTAAGCGTTTTTGGACAAATAAATTAAACGCTCTTGAAATGCACCTGAAAAATGCAGGCAAATCAAAACCAAAAAAGAAATGAAAAAAGACGTAATCGTAATTGAAAAAGTTTTTGAAGTCCCGGTAAAAAGGCTTTGGAAAGCGCTTACCGATAAGCACGAATTGCAATATTGGTTTTTCAACCTTCAGGGATTTAAAGCAGAACCGGGCAATAAATTTCAATTTATGGGTGGTCATGACCCCAATATCCAGTACCGGCACTTATGTGAGGTATTGGAAGTTGTTCCATTAAAAAAACTTTCGTTCTCCTGGAAATACGAAGGATATCCCGGAGAGTCAAGGGTTTGTTTTGAACTTTGGGACCAGGGAGGCTTTACCCGCCTCCGGTTGACCCATAGTGGCATTGGTTCCTTTCCCATGGAAAATCCTGACTTTGCATTACATAATTTTGATGAGGGATGGAACCAAATCCTGGGAGAATCATTATCCAACTATTTTAAGAAGGAGAATTTTGAGTTGAAACTTGAAATTTCTGCTTTGCCTGAGAACGTATTTGATGCCTTAACGCATAAAATTCCATCCTGGTGGTCGGAAATTTTTGAAGGAAGTGCAGACCAAACGGGTGAATCATTTACTGTTCGGTTTGGTCCTTCCATTTTTAAAACTTGCCGGGTAGACGAACTCATCCAAAACCAGATTGTGATTTGGTATGTAACAGGAACCTATTTAGATATCCCGGGCCTGAAAAACAAACAGGAATGGCTGGACACAACCATAGTTTGGGAGCTTCGCCCGAATCTGGAAAATACATCAGTCCGGTTGGTACATTTGGGCTTAAACGCGGGAATTGAATGTTTTGAAATTTGCCAGGCTGGCTGGAAACAATTTTGTGGCAGTCTGAAATCGTTTTGCGAACAGGGACAGGGCTCTCCCTTTAAAAGCAATCCGGTTTAAATTATGTTTTTTTTACGCTCCTATTGAATAATAATCAAGGCGGCTATTATTTACCCGGGCAAACCTTTATACTGCCCAGACCAAATGAATCAAAACCAAATTAACCTTTGCCTTTACATGAAACGCCCGGGGGAAAATCTTCACTTTAAAATCAGGGAGCGATTTGGTAATATTCGCTCCTAACTCATTAATTTTACAAAACAAGCGACCACTCCGGGTTTGTTTTATTCTAATGCAGAGCCAATTCCCTTCGCTTCTTAAAAACAACCGGTATGTCTGTAAATAAAGAGATTAAAAAGATCACCACCCACACGATTCAGAAAATGAAAGCGGCAGGAGAAAAAATCTCCATGATTACCGCTTACGATTTTTCCTTTGCCAGAATATTTGATGCTTCGGGAATTGACATCATCCTGGTAGGCGATAGCGCCAGTAATGTGATGGCCGGGCACGAAACCACCCTGCCCATTACCCTCGATCAAATGATATACCATGCTTCCTCTGTGGTACGGGGTACCAACCGGTGCCTGGTGGTAGTAGATCTGCCTTTTGGTTCTTACCAGGGAAATTCGAAAGAGGCCCTTAATTCTGCCATTCGGATAATGAAAGAAACCGGTGGCCATGCCGTAAAACTGGAAGGCGGTGAAGAGGTAGTTGAATCTGTTAAACGAATCATCAGTACCGGAATCCCGGTGATGGGGCATCTGGGATTAACCCCACAAAGTATTTATAAGTTTGGCACCTATACCGTTAGGGCTAAAGAACAGGCGGAAGCTGAAAAGCTTAAAAAGGATGCGTTGCTTTTGCAGGAAGCCGGCTGCTTTGCCATTGTTTTGGAAAAAATTCCAGCTACCCTGGCCAGGGAAGTAAGCGAGAGCCTTCACATTCCAACCATTGGCATTGGTGCAGGTATGTTTTGCGATGGGCAGGTGCTCGTAATGCACGATATGCTGGGTATTAATACGGAATTCAAACCCCGTTTTCTCAGGCAATATCTCAACCTGCACGAGCAAATTATGGGCGCCATGCATCAATACATTTCAGATATTAAGGCCGGTAGTTTCCCCTCCGAAAAGGAACAGTATTAACTCCAATGCCATACCCATTCCTGTTAAGATGCCGTATCTTTGCGGCTCTTAAAAGGAAAAAATATGCAATTCTTAAAAACCCTGCAGGTGGCAGCCAATAACCCCGGCGTTTCCACCGGTTCTACCTGGATAAAATCAAAAGGAGAAAAGCTCAGTTCCTATTCTCCCGTGGATGGCACTTTGATTGGCACCATAACTTCCGCCGATAAACAAGCCTATGATATAGCTGTAAAGAAAGCCTCCGAGGCCTTTTTGGAATGGCGCCAATGGCCGGCTCCGAAGCGCGGTGAAATTGTTCGCCAATTGGGCGAAGCCCTCCGGGAAGCAAAACCCGCATTGGGCCAATTGGTTAGCTATGAAATGGGCAAGAGTTTGCAGGAAGGATTGGGCGAAGTACAGGAAATGATAGACATCTGTGATTTTGCCGTTGGGCTCAGCCGCCAGTTGCATGGTTTAACGATGCACAGCGAACGCCCTGGCCACCGGATGTACGAGCAATACCATCCGCTTGGCGTGGTGGGCATTATTTCTGCTTTTAATTTTCCGGTTGCCGTATGGAGCTGGAACAGCATGATTGCCTGGGTTTGTGGCAATACATGCGTTTGGAAACCCAGCGAAAAGACATCGCTTTGCGCCATTGCCTGCCAAAAAATTGCAGAAAAGGTATTTAAGAAAAATAGGGTGCCCGAAGGCGTTAGTACGGTGGTAACCGGAGGCCGCGAAGTGGGCGAATGGCTGAGCAATGATGCCCGGATTGCCCTGGTATCGGCTACCGGAAGCACCCGCATGGGAAAAGCCGTAGGGGCGGCCGTTGCCCAACGCCTGGGAAGGAGCCTTTTGGAACTGGGGGGCAACAATGCTATTATTATTTCGGAAAAAGCCGATTTGGATATTGCCATTGTGGCTGCGGTATTTGGAGCAGTAGGTACTGCAGGCCAGCGATGCACCACTACCCGGCGGCTCATCATCCATGAAAAAATATATAATAAGTTCAAAAATGCACTGGTAACAGCCTACGGACAGTTAAAAATTGGCAACCCGTTAAATGAAAAAAATCATGTAGGGCCGCTCATTGATAAAGATGCCGTTTCGCAATACCAAAAAGCCATTGAAGCGTGTAAAAAGGAAGGTGGAAAATTTATTGTGGAAGGAGGCGTGCTGAAGGGAAAAGGGTTTGAAAGCGGGTGTTATGTGAAACCCTGTATTGCCGAGGCTAAGAATCATTACAGCATTGTTCAACACGAAACCTTTGCCCCCATCCTTTACATCATGAAGTACAGAACCATGGATGAGGCAATCGCTATGCAAAATGGGGTTCCACAGGGGCTTTCTTCCTCCATTATTACAGGCAGCCTGAAGGAAGCCGAAAGATTTCTCTCTTCCGGAGGAAGCGATTGCGGTATTGCGAATGTAAATATTGGAACCTCAGGAGCAGAAATTGGAGGCGCTTTTGGCGGTGAAAAAGAAACCGGCGGAGGCCGCGAAAGTGGCAGCGATGCCTGGAAAGCCTATATGCGCCGGCAAACAAACACAATCAATTATTCGGATAAACTACCGCTTGCCCAGGGTATCCGGTTCGATCTTTAAAGTTTATTTAATTATTTATAAACGGCAACCAATTGGCAGGCAGTTTTCTTAGTTTCGCAAAAACAATAATATATATATGTTGAAAAAACGTATCACTCTTCTCTTATCCGGGTTAATGTTCTGTTCGCTCCTTTTTGCGCAGGGCCATGCCGCCAAAGAGAAAAATCCGCAAAGTTGGTATCAACTCGATACCTCCTATGATGGCATCAGCCTGCAAAAGGCTTACGACCTCATTCAATCAGAAAAATTAAAAAGTAACCGGGTAATCGTTGCCGTTATTGATTCGGGAATTGACACAGCCCACGAAGATCTGAAGCCAATACTTTGGACCAACCCGAAAGAAATACCGGGGAATGGCAAGGATGATGACCATAACGGTTATATAGACGATATCCATGGCTGGAACTTCCTCGGTGGAAAGGACGGCAGGAATGTGGGTAAAGACAGCTACGAAGCTGCCCGCGTTTATTATGCACTTAAGCCAAAATGGGATGGAAAGACCGTAGACAGCGCTACCCTTTCCAAAGCAGAACTGGAAGAATATAAAACATACAAGCGTGCCGAAGAGACCGTAATGGGCGATAAGGACGGTTCGGAAATGCAAATGCAAATGTTGAAAAAATTACAACAAAGCTTGCAACAAGCGGATAGTGCCCTGCAGGAAGCTCTTGGTAAGAAAGTGTACACCGGTAAAGAACTCGATACCCTTACCCCACAAAATGCCGATGTAAAAAAAGCAAAAGCCCGTTTCCTTGGCATCATGAAATCGAATGATGGCATGGATAATACAAACGAAAGTTTGATGGGTGAATTGAACACCTATATTTCCGGAGAAATCGAAAAGCAAAATACCAAGAGCACGCCGCCCGAACCGTACCGTGCGGAAATTGTGAAAGACGATGAAAGCAACATCAATGACCGGGATTATGGCAACAACGACCTGATGGCAAGTACGCCTTTCCACGGAACGCATTGCTCCGGAATTATTGCAGCAGTCAGGAATAATGGCAAAGGGATGGATGGTATTGCCGATAACGTGCGCATCATGATGATTCGTGCGGTTCCGGATGGGGATGAGCATGATAAAGATATCGCCAATGCTATCCGCTATGCAGTAAACAACGGAGCAAAAATTATCAGCATGAGTTTTGGAAAACCCTTCTCGCCCGAAAAACAATGGGTGGATGACGCTATTCGGTACGCCGATTCTAAGGGTGTATTGCTGGTTCAGGCAGCCGGAAATGATGCAAAGAATGTGGATATTACCCCAACTTACCCCAGCCCTTATTTTAAAGATAACGGGAAGCGGGCCGATAATGTAATCTTAGTAGGCGCCAGTGGCAACGATAACAATGGCGGAATCACGGCTTCATTCAGCAACTATGGAAAAAATACCGTGGATGTATTTGCGCCCGGAGTAGGCATCTACTCTACCATTCCGGGTGGCAACAAATATGGTAACGCCAGCGGAACCAGCATGGCTGCTCCCGTAGTGGCAGGCATTGCCGCCCTGGTATTGGAACATTATCCTCATTTTACTCCACAACAGATAAAACAGGTAATTGAACAATCTGTATTTGTTCCGAAAGAAGAAGTAAATATTCCGGGAACCGATGATAAAACAACCCTGAATGAACTTTGCAAAACGGGTGGAATTGCAAACGCTTATAATGCATTGGAAAAAGCAAAGGAATTAAACGCCGAATGGAGTAAACCCGTAAAGAAGAGTCATAAAAAAGGGAAACACTAATCCTGTTCCAATTTTTCTAATTTTTTTTGAGCTGCCTCTACAGGCAGCTTTTTTTTGCGGAAAGTCTGATACACCGAATTTCGTATTGGGCTTACCTTTGAAAAAAAAATCATGGCAAAACCTAAACCGGGTACATTTAATTCCCATTACGATGAATATGTGAACCAGGTAACTGAGGCTGATATCAAACAGGCATTGGCAATCCGGGAAGAAAGGATTGGCAATGTATTTTCTTCCATTGCCGAATCAAGAACGGAGAAAGGATATGCTCCCGGGAAATGGACGCTCAAGGATTTATTGCAACATCTGATAGATTGCGAACGGATATTTTGTTACCGCGCCCTCTGCATTGCCCGGGGCGAACAAAAATCTTTACCGGGCTTTGATGATGGACCCTATGCCCAAATGGCTGCCGCCAACAGAAGAAGCTGGGCATCCCTCTGTGAAGAGTTTGATGCGGTCAGGAAAACGACGAAAATGTTGTTCGACAGTTTTTCTGATGCGGACATGGAAAGATCCGGATTGGCCAATAATCACCCCATAACCGTATTGGCATTGGGATACATCACCCTTGGGCATGCGTATCACCATATTCGAATTGTAAAGGAACGCTACCTTACGGCCCTATAAGCAGGGAATGAAGGATGCAGGTAATTACCCCTGCCATCAACATGAAGGCACTACAAAACAGATCGAGCCGGGGGCGGATATTTTTGTTTATCCATCCCCGGATTGAACTATCCGACAGGTTAACGGAATTAATTTTCCCCGACAGTATTTCCGCCATATTGTCCCGGTTCAATAACCCGGAATAAAGTTTTTCCATCAGCTCGGGAAAAAGCCTGTCCATCTCATCCATAAATGCCCCCTTTAACTGATCGCGGGTTTTGGCACCCATAAACTGCGAAAGCAGTGGAAAAATAGCTTTCAATTTTACATCCAGGAATTGATCGATATGGGTACTGATCTCGGGACGAATTTTTTGAAGCAGGGCATCCCCGGCCAGGGACTTCCTGATTTTGTCGTCTTGTAGGATGCTATCTGTAATTTTATATCCGGCTTCATGGGAACTCAGGCGTATCATGTGGCCCGCCCATCCATCTCCTGCTGCTCCCCCCACCTGGTATTTAAATAGAAAATACAATATGGCCCTTGACAACAGGAAACCACTGATCAAAAAACCACTAATAATGAAGAAATATCCTAACATAAGTTCCTGCCTAATTCTATAAAAATAAAGAGCCCCAAAAGTCAAGTAATATCAACTTTTGGGGCCTGGGTGGATGAAGGGGCTCGAACCCTCGACCCTCAGAATCACAATCTGATACTCTAACCAGCTGAGCTACACCCACCATGTTCAAAGTCCCTTACCCTGGTAAGGGGCGACAAAATTATATAAAAACTGGTGCCAACCAAAATTCCTTTTCGGTGTATTTTAAAATATTTCAATTTTAGACCCTTCATTTTCAGTATTTTCCATTGTTCCTGTTTAACAAAACATTATTGCCACTTGTACGTTTTCTATAAATTGCCGCAAGGCATTTTTCGTAATTTCACCCGATGCAAAAAATTGCTGACTTTATGATGAGCAAAAAATTTATACCCCTTGCCCTTGTTTTGGTTGCCACCAGCTTTTTCTTCGCCTTCAGATCTCAGGGAAACCCCGGCGATGACAATCCGAAAGCCCGAAATGAAAAAATCCTGCGCAATGTGGGTATCCTGTTAGAACAGGGCCATTACAGTCCCAAAAAAATTGACGATGCCTTCAGCCAGGCTGTATTTAAATCCTTTATTGAGGGTCTGGATGGAGAAAAAAATATTTTCCTGGCTTCCGATGTATCCGCTCTCACTGCCAAATTTGGAAACCGTATAGACGATGAAATCCATGGTGCCGAGTTGGAGTCTTTTTATGCGGTAAATAAACTGTACCTGCAACGCCTAAACGAAGTGTCAAATTTTTACCCTTCCTTACTGGCACACCCCTTTGATTTTACAAAGGATGAAACTTACCTTGCCGACCCCGATAAAATTGATTACCCCAAAACCGAAGCCGACCGGAAAGATGTTTGGAGGAAAAGGCTGAAATATATGGCGCTCAGCAAATTTGTTGACTTGCAGAATGAAAGGGAGAAAAATGCAGGGAAAAAAGATTTTGTAGTAAAACCCGATTCCACCCTCGAGCGGGAAGCAAGGGAAGCCATCAAAAAACAGGTTGACCGTTTTTTTTCTACCCGGAAAAATCGCGAAACCGGAGATGAAAATTTTAGCACGTTTGTAAATGCCATCACCAGCGAGATGGATCCGCATACCACATATTTCCCACCGGTAGACCTGCGTTCATTTAATGAATCGATGAGCGGGCATTTCTTTGGCATTGGGGCACAACTGAAAGAAGAGGATGGCCGGATAAAGATCGCCAGCCTTATATCCGGAGGCCCGGCATGGAAAAGCGGCGAGTTAAAAGAAAACGATGAAATCATCAAGGTGGCCGAAGGAAAAGGAGAACCCGTGGATGTAACAGGGTATGCCATTTCGGATGCCGTTAAACTTATCCGTGGTTCCAAAAAAGGTTCTGAGGTGGTACTTACCATACGGAAAATGGATGGTACCATCAAAACAGTCAGCCTGCTTAGGGACGATATTAAATTGGAAGATACCTACGCTAAATCAGCTATTATCAAGGGCGAGCATAAAGTTGGATATATTTACCTCCCCGAATTTTACGCCGATTTTGAAAGGCCGGATGGCCCCCGTTGTTATGTGGACGTAGCCCATGAAATTGAAAAATTAAAAGCTGAAAAAGTTGAAGGAATAATCCTCGACCTGAGGGGCAACGGCGGCGGCTCCCTGTATGATGTGGTGAAGATGGTTGGCCTGTTTATTAAAGACGGTCCGGTGGTTCAGGTGCAGGGGCGCGATGAAAAAGCCAATGTGCTCCGAGATACTGATAAAAACGTTCAATACGATGGCCCGCTCGCCGTATTGGTAGATGAAACCTCCGCCTCCGCTTCCGAAATTTTTGCCGCAGCCATCCAGGATTACAAAAGGGGAATTATCATTGGCAGCACTTCCACCTTTGGTAAAGGAACCGTTCAACGAAATATCCCGCTAAACCCGGAAGGACAGGATGCCTTATTCGGAGCTAAAAATCCGGATGATATGGGGTCGGTAAAACTTACCCTTCAAAAATTCTATCGGATAAATGGAGGTGCAACACAACTTAAAGGAGTAGTACCCGATGTGGTTTTACCCGACCGACTCGAATATTTCAAATTCCGGGAAAAGGACAACCCCAACGCACTTCCCTGGGATGAAATCCAAAAAGCAAATTACAGCCCCTGGGTTAGCAATTACAGCGTGCCCGAAGTAGCCTCGGTAATTAATTCAGAAGTTAGTAAGGACAGTACGTTCAAAGAAATTCAAACGGATGTGCAGTGGCTGGGTAACCAATACGACAAATCCTATTCGCTTAACATCAACCAATACAAAACAGACCAGGCCCAACTGAAAAAAGTGGTAAACAATGTGGATAGCCTGTATAAACTAAAAACCGTAATGAATTTCCAAACCCTTCCGCAGGATCTGCCAGCTATTAATGGCGATAAAGACAAAATTGAAAAGAATAAACAATGGATGAAGGTCAGGAGCGAGGATATTTACATTAATGAAACCGTAAAGGCAGTTGACAAAATGATTGCTGAGGGCAATTTGGTAAAAACAAATTGATTAGATAGAAAACATGATTAAACTGCCTCTCGCTTGGGAGGCATTTTTTTTGCCTATGATAATTCCCGTGGAAATTACCGCCCGGGGTGGCTAAATAAACACGACTTTTTTTATTTATTCCCGAAACAGTAATTTGCCACCTCAACAATAGGCAAATGAAGAATTTCGATTTCAAAAAACTGGTTCCCCACCTTATTGCAGTAGGCATTTTTTTAATTGTGGCTATTGCATTCTGTAAGCCAGCCTTCCAGGCTGATACAGTTCTAAAACAGTCGGATATTTCGGGATGGCAGGGAATGAGCCACCAGTCGTACACCTACAAAGAACAGCATGGACACTTTCCCCTTTGGGTTACCAGTATGTTCAGCGGTATGCCCGGTTACCAGATTGCCATGCAGGGCGCCTGGTCGCCGGTGGGATTGCTCGATCAAACTTTTCAATTGGGATTACCCCAACCGGTAAACTTTTTCTTCTTAGCCTGCATTTGTTTTTATTTTCTCTGCCTTTGCCTTAAAATTAGGCCCTATGCGGGAATTGTGGCGGCGCTGGGTTATGCCTATTGCAGTTTTTCGCCGATAATGATTGCCGCCGGCCATAACACCCAAATGCTGGCCATGGGCTATGCTCCGGCTGTAATTGGGGCTGTTATCCTGATTTTCGAGCGAAAATATCTTTTAGGCTTTGCATTGGCCGGGCTGTTCACCGCATTGCAAATAGCGCAGGGCCATCAACAAATTAGTTATTACCTCTTTTTAGTACTTGGATTAATGACCATCTCCTACCTGGTGCGAAGCCTAAAAAAGGGGGAACTGGGTCATTTCTTTAAGAGTCTTGGCCTCATTCTGATTGCAGGTATTATTGGCGTTTTGGCCAATGCGATGATCCTTTTCACCACCTACGATTATGCAAATGCTTCAAAACGTGGTGGCCAGTTAGTGATGAATGAAAAGAATTCGAAGGAAAAAGTGGCCGATGGCAAAACCAAAGGCTTAAGCAAAGATTATGCATTCCAATGGAGCTATGGAATCGGTGAAACATTTACCCTGGTTTTTCCCGGAGTACAGGGCTATGGCTACCACCAATCCGAACGGGATGGCGATGTGTATCAATTTCCCTCTTTAGGAGATGACTCAAAAGCGGTGCAACTGCTAACTGAGAAATTTGGAGTGGGTGATCAGGCCTCCGCTTTTGCCAGCTCAAATTTATATTGGGGGAAACAACCCTTTACCGTTGGGCCGGTTTACCTCGGTGCCGTGATTTGCCTACTGTTTATTTTAGGCTTGTTTTATTTGGATGGAAAACATAAGTGGTGGATCCTTGCTGCCACTGTTTTCGGGATTGTACTTTCCTGGGGACATAATTTCCCCTCTTTCAACTATTTCATGTTCGATTATTTTCCCCTTTATAATAAATTCAGGGTACCTACGATGGCCCTTACCATCCCGCAAATGGTTGTACCCATCCTGGCCGGTTTATACCTCAGCGCCTTAAACACGGAGGACAGCCGCTTATGGCAGGCATTCAAAAAAGGGCTTGTGCCGGTAGCATTTCTTTTTGCAGCCGCCCTGGCATTTTATGCATCAAGTGATTTCTCCAATGAGAACCGGGCGCGCACGAACGAATTCAATAAACTTTTCCAGGAGAAAGACCCGGCACTGCAACAAAAGTTGTATGATATGGGTGATGCGATGCAACCCGAAAGAGATAATCAGATATACGAAGGAATGGTGGCCAACCTGGCCTCTGTTCCGGATGCGCAGAAGGAAGCCAGGGCGTTTGTTTCGGCCATCCGGCAAGACCGGGCCACGGCCTTTATTAAAGATATTCTCCGATCGTTCCTATTTATAGTTATCGCCCTTGGCGCCATTACCCTCTACATCAAAAAGAAAATAAACTGGCTTATTATGCTGATTGCGGTGGGTGTATTAAGCGCGATCGACCTGATTGGATTTGGAACCCATTTCCTCAACAGCACCAACTACCAGAGTAAAGATTCGTATGAAGCTTCTGAATTTCCGATGAGCCAGGCAGATGAACAAATACTTGCCGATAAAGACCCCAATTTCAGGGTTTACAATACCGGTGGATTAGATGAAAGCAAGACCTCCTATTACCACAAATCAATTGGCGGTTACCATCCGGCAAAACTGGGCATTTACGACGACCTGATGGCGTACCAACTCAACGGAAGGCCCAATCCCGGAGTGATCGATATGCTGAATGTGAAATATGTGATCCAACACCAGGGAAATAAAACCATTGCACTGCAAAACCCGGGAGCGCTGGGAAATGTATGGTTTGTAAAGGCAGTGAAATTTGTAAACGGACCGGTGGCAGAAATGAAAGCGCTTGATTCCTTCCATCCTGCCGATACCGCCATTGTAGATGAAAGCTTTAAATCGGATGTAGGAAATTATGCTGCCGGTGATAGTACCGATAATATCCGCCAGGTGAAATTTGATAACGATGAAATAGATTACCAAAGTAACAGCAACAGCAATCGCATTGCAATCTTCAGCGAGATATATTACAAAGACTGGAAGGCCTATATTGATGGGAAGCCAGCGCATATCTTTAAGGCCAATTATGTACTCCGCGGGTTGAATATCCCGGCAGGGAAACACGAAATCAAATTCAAATTTGAGCCAACGGTTTATTTTATTGGGCGAACGCTAAGCAATATCTTTTGCTGGCTGGTGGTGCTGCTTACGGCGGGTTCCCTGTTCCTATATTTCAAAAAATTGAGAAAGGAAGAAACTGCCTGATGGACGGACCAACGCCAAAAATTGCCGCCCTGCTCCCCTACCCGGTTTATCCTGCTAAAATGGGAGGGCAGAAAGGAATTGCCTTTTTTTATCGCTATCTGCTGCAACAAACTCCTGTGGCCTTACTGAGCGTTAAAGGACAGGTGCCAGACGATATGGCTGCCCCCTATTTCCATGGTATCCTGAGCCCATCCCGATTAAGATATATTAACCCTTTCCTGTTTATTAGGATTAGAAAATACCTAAGGGAGAATCAAATTTTTACCTTGATTATTGAACACCCGTATTATGGCTGGCTGGCTTGGATGTTGAAAAACTGGGCCGGCATCCAAATAGTGATCCATTCTCATAATATAGAATCGGTAAGGTTTAAAACTACCGGCAAATGGTGGTGGAAGATCATGCGGGGGTATGAAGGCTGGGCGCACCGTTTGGCTGATTTCAGTTTTTTTATTACTGCCGAAGACAAAGCCTGGGCAGTTGCTAATTATCGGATCAAAAGTAGTCGATGTGAAGTAGTGCCCTACGGTTCGGAGATGGCCAATAGGCCAGATAAAGAATTGAAAATAACGGCGAGGGGCAGGTTGTGCCAACTGCACGGACTAACCGGATCTGAAAAAATATTCCTGTTCAACGGCACGTTAAATTATGCTCCCAACCTGGCTGCGTTACATTTTATCCTGCAACAATTGAACCCGTTGTTAGAAAAACAGGGTTGGGATTACCGCATCCTCATTTGCGGGAAAGGGCTTCCTACCGAAATGGAGGAATTAAAGGCTTACCGGGACCGGCGGGTCATTTATGCCGGTTTTGTGGAGGATATTGACTTATATTTCCTGGGATCCGATATTTTTCTTAACCCGGTATTTGATGGAGGTGGAATTAAAACCAAGCTGGTGGAAGCCCTGGCTGCCAATCTAACGGCAGTGAGTAGCCGAAACGGTTCCATTGGAATTCCTGCTGAGGTGGCAGGTAAAAAAATGCTGGTGGCGGAGGAAGAGACCGCCGAAAGTTATTTGAGGGCCATCCAAAATGTCGAGCCTGGTATCGATACCCCGGCTTCTTTTTTTGAATTTTTCTATTGGGGACATATTGCAGCTAAGGCTGCCGGGCTTTTATCTAAATTCGTAAAAAAATAAGATGATTGTAGGGAATGGCATGTTGGCAAAAAGGTTTGAGGAGTATGCAAACAATTCCCGATACCTCATTTTTGCCTCCGGGGTTTCCGATTCATCCGCTAATTCGGCAGAGGCCTTTTTAAGAGAACGCAATTTGCTGCATGCCCATATCCAATCCGCAAAGGATAAAACACTGATTTATTTTAGCACCTGCAGCATTTATGATAGCAGCCTGGCAAACACGCCCTATGTATTGCACAAGCTGGAAATGGAAAAAATAATTCAGGGTTCCTTCCCTTCCTATCTCATATTTAGAGTTAGCAATCCCATCGGGTTCACCCATAACCGGCATACCGTATTCAATTTCCTGATCAGCCATATTTTAGAAGGAAGGATATTTGATATTTGGAAAAACGCCCGCCGAAATATTCTCGATATCGATGATTTATTCCTGGCATGCAAATACTATCTCGATCTACAAAACCGGTGCAATGAAATTATTACCATTGCCAATCCCAATAATTACGCTGTAATCGAAATGGTAGAGGCTATAGAAAAACACTTTTCAAAAAAAGGGGTTTATCATTTTACCGAACGCGGCGGTGGGCCTGATATAGACAAATTAGCCATGGAGGAACTGTTCCGGAATTTAAATATTAGTTTTGGTGCAGATTATCTCGAAAAAATCCTGAAAAAATATTTTAGCAATGACCTACCGGAAAGCTTTACTCAAAAGAAAGATTGAGGAAGTTTTCATGTCTCCCTTTGTTTGGTTGGGGAAACTTTTGGGTAGGCTTTTTCCTTTATCTACGCAGCACCAGGTTTTCTTATTCTTCCCCAATGGCGATATTGGCGGATCGCCACAGGTAAATATCGACCTCACCCATTGCATTCGCGATACCCGGCCCATCATCATCTTTTCTAAAAAGCCATCTAACAACCAGTTTCGGGAAATGTACAACCTGCCGGGCGTAAGAGTGCTCGATTTGCATCCATGGATTGATAAAAAATACCTGCATTTCATCAATTTTTTCTATCGGGGCGTTTTGGCCTCCTGGATCAATAAACAGAAGTCTCCGGTAGTATTTGGGGGCGAATCGTTGTTCTTTTACAAGATGGTTCCCCACCTCAAACCGAATGTTTTAACCGTTGAGCTTTGCCACCTCGATACCTGGCTTCCCTATTCCATAGGATTCATCGACAAAATAAATAAACGTTGTTTCAGTACCGAAAAACTGAAACAAAAGGTGGAGGCGCAGTACCGGGAAAACAATCTTCCTGAATCCTATTTTTCGAGGTTGTTCTTTTTAGATAATGCCATCGATTTTCCCGGGGAATACCAAAATCATTCTCCGCGGTTGCAGGTGTTTTATATTGGCCGGGGAAGTCCGCAAAAAAGGGTGCCACTGATTGCTGAAATTGCTTCCTCCCTTCATCAAAAAAATGCTGCGGTGGATTTTAGTTTCGTGGGCGATGTAGAAAAGGTTATTGATCCGGTGCAGTTGCCTTTTTGTACATTCTATGGAAACGTAAAGAGCCAGGATAAAATGCAGGAGCTATACAAGAAGGCAGATGTGTTGCTGATGACTTCCGCCTTTGAGGGACTTCCGGTGGTAATCATGCAAATGATGGCCCATGGGAAGGTGGTGGTTTCCACCCCGGTGGGCGGCATCCCCGACTATATTTTTGATAACCTGAACGGGCTTATCCTTAACAACGGGGCGGAGCCGCAGATTGTAGAAGACGGGATAAAGGCAATTGAGAAACTGGCATCCGACATTCAATTACGGGAACGGTTAGGGGCTAAGAGCCGGGAGATAGCCATTCAGAAATTCAGCCGGGAGGCGTTTTGCAGGAATTACCGGAAGCTCCTGGAGTTAGATCAGCGGTTAAAAACATAGCTCCACCCCATCACCACTTTCGAAACCGGCCCCAATCGCAACATCCAAGGGGGAAAGCGGGCCTCCACAGTCCACATTTTTTTTAATTCTGCAGGGATGGCATTTCCGTTTGCGAATTTCTCTGCGTCCTCAATACTCCGGAAACCCAGGTTCCTAAACAGGCGCCAATAATGATCGTACACCCGGATATTTTTCAAAATGGCAGTTCCCAGCTTTTGAATCAGGTAAAGGTGTTCGGGCAACTCAATTTCGGGCCGGCGAATACTTTGTTGGGTAACCTGCCCCGGATGCACGCCAATGTTTATGAGTGCTGCGGGGATAGCTACCGGTACCAGGGTATTCAATTGGCGCAGGTAATATTCTAAATCGACCACCCACTTTACCTTTTCATCGTAGGATTCTGTTTTTCGGTTAGGGATCAGGGTTACGCTGGGGTGCCCAATAAAGTTGTGGGCTATCAGATCCAGGGGCGAATGTTTCAATTTTAGTTCTTCCCGCTTACCCGGAACATGGGCCTGAAATTTTGTTTCTCCCTGGTACTTGCTAAACCCGGAAAAGATAAAGGCCCCCTCCGGGTGTTTTCCGGCGGCATCGGCAAATTGCTGCAAGGCATCTGTGGTGGCGAGCCAATCGTCGGCATGTATCAGTTTTATCCATTCACCCTTTGCCATGCTGATGGCCAGGTTCCAGTTGGCGGGAGAGCCAAGGGGATGGCTGTTGTGCACATACCGGATGGGGAAATTTTTGGTAAATATGCGGCAAACTTCTTCTACCCGGGTATCCGGACTGTCGTCTGAAACAATCACCTCAAAATCTCGGTATTCCTGTATTTGAACCGATTGCAGCAACCGCTCCACAAACTCGGGGTGACAATAGGCGGGGATACAAAGGGAGAGAAATGGCATGTGCAAATATTCAGTAAACCTTTTAAATCAGCTAAATTTGCCGTTCAATTTTTTTAGAATGCGGAATTTTGGTTTGGCAATGATTAGGCTGATTAGCCTGATCCGGTATTTTGGGTTGAGCTCTGGTGTCCGGATCTTCTGGCAATTATGGAAAGGCAACGGAAAAAGCGAATTCACCATTAACGACAGACATTTCAAAAATAAATTATTTTTCAGAAGCCATCAATCAGATCCCTATATTTTCGACCAGGTTTTTGTAGAACAGCAATATCGTTTCCCAGATAAATTTAAAGGAGAGGTTAAATGGATAATAGATGCCGGCGCCAATATCGGGATGGCATCCGTTTATTTTTCCAATCGTTTTCCAGGTGCAAAAATTTTTTCGATTGAACCCGATGCAGGAAATTTCAATCTACTCCAAAAGAATACAAGTGGATATCCTAATATAACCTGCATCCAGGCTGCCCTTTGGGACAAAGAAGAGATGCTTGATATAGGGAATAAAACACAGCTAAGCGCTGGCTATATTGTTGAACCCACCAAAAAAAATAATGGAATTCCAGGGATTACCATCCAAGGAATATTGAACAAATATGAAATGAATGAAGTCAATATTGTAAAGATTGATATTGAGGGCGCAGAAGAACGGGTGTTTTCATCCTCCACGGAATGGATCAACCAATCAGAATGTATAATTGTGGAGCTGCACGATCAATTAAGGGCAGGTGCCAGCAAGGCGTATTTTAAAAGTATGGCACAGTTCAACTGGGAAACCTATGTTTGTGGAGAAAATATTGTAAGCTACCGAAGATGAAATTGAAGAACCAATTAGAAAGGAAATTTCGGAGATATTTTCCTAAGCGAATCCAAAACGCAAATCAGTTTCTTACCCCTCTGAAAGGGAAAAACGGGTTAGAAATTGGCGGACCAAGCCCTTCCCTCTCTCATCAGGGCTTTCTGCCGGTGTATGATGTTCTGAAAGCATTAGATGGTTGCAATTTTGGCGCACAAACAGTTTGGGAAGGAAATTTGGCGGAAGGGAATAATTATTCTTGGGGAAATAAAAAAGGTTATCAATTCATTAATGATGGCTCCGACCTAACAGCAATAAATAATAAAAACTATGAGGTTATTCTTTCCTGCCACAGCCTCGAACATTTTGCAAATCCCATTAAAGCATTAAAAGAGTGGGACCGGGTTTTGGTGGAGGATGGGTATATGTTACTCGTAATTCCGCATAAGGATGGCACTTTCGACCATAACCGGCCTGTTACTACATTTGCCCATTTACTTAATGATTTTGAATTGAATATTCCGGAAACGGACAACACCCATTTTGAAGAAATCATTTCTTTACATGATATTCAAATGGATGCCGGGGTAAAAAATATGGAGGAATTAAAGGATCGCACTTATGCGAATATTGATAACCGTTGCGTGCACCATCACGTATTCAATACACCCCTCGTAGTTGAATTAGCTGATTACCTCAGCTACCAGATTATTGCACTTCAGCACTTCAATCCATTCAATATTGTAATTCTTCTTCAAAAAAGCGGACACCCCAATAATTCCCGGTATAAAGATCCAGCAAACCCCATTTATCAAAAATTCCCATCAGACAAAATATGGGAAACCTGAATCGAATAACAGCCGTTGTAGTCTTATATCATCCACAGGCAGATTTTATAAATAATATTATCAGTTATGCGGATTTTACTCACTCAATAATAGTAGTGGACAACTCAGAAATTTCTTCTCCTGACCTGAGTTCTTTGATCAATAAATATGGAGAAAAGTTCCACCTGTTAAAACCAGGAAAAAACATGGGAGTGGCCTGGGCATTAAATGAAGGCACAAAAAGAGCTATAGAAACTGGAGCAGATTGGATTCTCAGTATGGACCAGGATTCGTATTTTGATAAAACGGAAATCAAAAATTACATTGAAAAGATCCCTGAATTTGAAATTGGCAACATTGGGATTGCAGGGCCCAATCATGAAGGCATTCTGGTGGCAGCGCCGGATCAAATGCCGGAAAAAGATAGTGTGATTACATCCGGCTGTTTATTTAATAAAAAAGTTTTTGAACTAACATCAGGATTTGATGAAAAACTTTTTATAGATGAGGTAGATCATGAATTTTGTTTTCATGCAAAATCATTAGGCGTTAAAATTGTGCAATGCATGGATATCCAGCTTTCACACCAGTTAGGCGAAATGAAATGGGTTAAAATTCCTTACAAAGCCAAAAGCCACCGTACTTTTCATTCTCCAAAACGATTGTATTTTATGGTTCGGAATGTAATCTACTTATCAAAAAAATATAAATTTCAATTTCCAGACGCAATCAGGATTCAACGAAAAGATCTGCTCATCCGCATTAAGAATCATTTGCTCTTTGGAAATAAACGACTTCAATTCCTTCAAATGGTTATTAAAGGTATTATAGATGGATATACCAGGAGGATGGGAAATCCATTCTAATTGGAAGTTTTTTAAAAAGAAGAAGTATCTTTTGTACCTTAATCATTTAGCCAAATAATGCATTTGAGGTTTTTTATTTCTTTTATTTGTCTCCTTTCCTATAGTACCCTTTTGGGTCAAATCGGGCCAGGCTCACTTGATTGCTCCCAATGGCTTTCACTCCCCACCTATCCTTCCTTTGTAGATATTGGTGATTTGGATATTTCAGGTAATCAAATAACAATTGAGGCCCTTATTAATCGAACCGGGCCATATAATCCCGGGGTGGGAGATGGAAATGAAGGGGATATAGTATCTAAGCATTGGGATCCAACCAATGTGAATTATCTTCTTCGGTTAAATCATGTATTTATTACTACAGAAAATGGCTTTTTTCAAACCGGGGATCCTTGTCCTATAGAATTAAACAAGACCTACCATGTTGCCCTTGTATATGATGGTGTAACTTTAAAATATTTCAGGGACGGGTTCTTGTTAAGTTCTACACCCGCAACCGGCAATTTGATTCAAAGTGATTTACCTGCGAGGATCGGGTTATATAGTGGAACTATCGTCGAAAATCTAATTGGGTATATAAATGAAGTAAGGATTTGGAATGTAGCGAGGACTCAGGAACAAATTAGAACTTTCATGAGTGGGAGCCTCCCTTCGCCAACTACACAACCAGGTTTACTTGCCTATTACCATTTTAATAATTTATTAAATAAACAAGGGAACACAGCATGGAATGGATCCCTAGGTGGTTTTGCAACTATAAACAGTTCTAACCCCGATTGCGAAAACAATCCAGATAGTTGTGGCCAATCATTTTCCCCCTATATCATCAACGATTACACTCCTGTTACCGGACTGGATGTCTGCAACAACCGCATCACCGTAGAAGATGCCACTGCCTTTAATCCCGGCGATACGGTGCTTATTATTCAAATGCAGGGCGCCCTTGCCGACACCTCCAATTCCACTCTCTTTGGGGATGTAACTGCTAACCATAATGCAGGCCATCATGAATTCAATATCATTAATTCTATAAACGGGAACAGCATTTATTTATTAAACAGCATCCTCAGGAGCTACGATGTGCCGGAAGGGAAGGTTCAATTGGTGCGGGTACCCTATTTCACAAATTTTGAGGTAAGCGCCCCCCTGTCCTGCCCCGAATGGAATGGGAAAACAGGCGGCGTTTTAGTACTAACCGTAAAGGATACCCTAACCCTTAATGCAGATATTGATGTGAGCGCCAAAGGATTCAGAGGCGGGTTGGATCCGGCCATTAATTCACCCACTCCCAATTGCAATGAAAATGATTTTAGCTTCCCCGCTAATTCTCCACTTGCTTCAGGAAAAGGAGAAGGATATGCCCTGCTTTCTGCCAACCACGCTTTAGGGAAAGGCCGTATTGCCAATGGCGGAGGGGGTGGAAATTCTTATAAGTCGGGCGGGGGTGGCGGCGGCAACGGTGGGCGTGGCGGATTGGGTGGTTATCAATTTGAAGCAGCACCTTGTAATAGTACGATACCCTTTGCCAATGGAGGGCTCGATGGACGGGAATCCATAAATTCCAATTTTGAAACCAGAATTGGTTTGGGGGGTGGTGGTGGTGCAGGGCATTCCAATAACCAAACAGGCTTTAAAGCAGATGGCGGAGCAGGAGGCGGACTTGCCATAATAAAATGTGACGTTCTCAAAAATAACGGCCATAGCATTATTTCGAATGGCGAAAATGCACCCGAGTGCGGTAATAATACTCCCGGTTGCCTCGTAGGATCGGGAGGCGGAGGGGCGGGTGGCACCCTTGTCCTGGTATCCAATACCATTCAAAATCCCCTGCCTGTTTCGCTCAACGGTGGAAAGGGGGCAGACCTATGGGCAGGCGGCGCGGGAAAAGCCGGACCCGGTGGTGGAGGGGGCGGCGGCTCCATAATGGTTTCCAATTCAAGCCTTCCCCCTGCTGTAATTTTATCTACCACAGGAGGGGCCAATGGAGTTTGCCGAAATTTTGCGAATGAAGCCTGGGGAGCCACATCCGGTTCCATTGGCAATGCCGGGTTTAACTGGATCGTTCCGTTTGCAGGCACCCCATTTGTAAAAAATATTGATTCTATTGCAATCTCCCTGGTTTCATCGAACTGTAATAGTTTTCAATGGGATGCCATTGGTTTCACGCAATATAATCCCATCACCTCCTGGACCTGGGATTTTGGAGATCAGACAACTGGCAACTCAGCCTCCGAATCGCACATTTACAATCCGGAGGGCACTTACCAAATTACGTTATTTGGGGAAGACCAAACAGGTTGCAGAGATACGGCCACAACACAAATAGTTGCAACAACCATTCAGGTTGACGCAGGGCCCGATTCTACTATTTGCAGCAATGGGCCAGCGCAAATAATGCTCCATGCCAGTACCAATGCAGGGGCCTTCTCCTGGTCGCCCGCTGTTTATTTAGCCAATAGCAATACCCTAACTCCCACCGCCAGCATTGCAACCACCACCACCTTCTATTTACAAGCAAGCACCGGTAGTTGTTCAGGTATTGATTCTGTGCGGATCATGATTGCTTCCCTGCCTTTTGTTCAAACCATTCCGGACACTGCAATTTGCCTGGGTTCAACTCTCCTATTATCCAGCAGTACCAATGCCGGCCAGGTGTTTTGGAACCCTGGCGCCCCCGTATCCGATCCCCAAATTTTAAGCCCCCAATTTAACGGCAACGCATCAGCGCAACTTATTATTACGGCTGAATCTCCTGCCGGATGTTTTTCTTTTGACACCCTCCATATAACTGTAAATCCTCTTCCTGATGTACAAACTATCGCCGATACCAGTTTCTGTGGTCAGGCATCATTTTCGCTCGCAACCACGGGCGCAATAAATTATACCTGGACACCACCCGCAAATTTATCTAACCCAAATATCGCTTCACCCCAGTTTACCGGTACGTATCCTTTTAATCAGGTACTTCATGTTCAGGGAACAGATTCCAATGGATGTGTGGGAACTGATTCGGTTCAGATCCGCATCAACCCGGTTCCGATTGTTGCCACTCTTCCTGATACAACGGTTTGCGACGGCACGGTTCTTCATCTCTCCTCCTTCAGTGATGCCAACCAATTTTCCTGGTTACCGTCTAATGCCGTTTCATCTCCCAACATACTAAGTCCGGTATTTGTATCTCATCATGCTGAAACACTTTCCCTGATTGGAACCATATCATCCACCGGTTGTGCAGATACTGCCACCGTAAATATCCAGATTGCCCCAACACCCCAGGTACAAACCATCAACAATTTTACTTCCTGTACCAATGGGCCTTTCAATTTAACCACTACCGGAGCACTATCCTATCAATGGCAACCGGTTTCAAATCTGGATAACCCGCATATCGCCTCCCCCGTTTTCACTTCGCCTTCAACGGGAACCTATACATTTTATGTAACCGGATATTCGGCGGAGGGATGTGAGGGGAAGGACAGCGTAACCATTTCAACCGGCGAAAAGCCGGTATTTAATGCTCCGGCTCAGCCCCAACCTCAATGTGCCGGTTCACCGGTACAATTAAATGCCTTTAATGGAAATAACTATACCTATACCTGGTCGCCTGCTGTAGCCATTAATAATGTTCATATTTATAATCCGGTTGTTTCGCCGCTTTCACAAACCACCTACTCCCTCACTATTCACGATGCTTTTTGTTTGTATGATTCAACCTTTTCAATAATTGTAAATGTATTGCCCAAACCCAATTTGCAAGTTTCGAAATCGAATGACATAGATTGCCAACATGCTTTTGCCAGCCTGAACAGCATTGGATCATCCACTTATTCCTGGTTTCCCACGGCCGGACTTTCTGATGCAAATATCCCTAACCCCATTGCCACGCCATTGCAAACAACAAGCTATATAGTTACCGGTTACAATGCTTCCGGATGCATTGCCCGGGATACGGTTACCGTATTTGTAAAAGGAGGGCAGTATTTTCAATTCAACATTCCTAATTCCTTTACCCCTAATGGCGATAACCTGAACGATTGTTTTGGGGTAAGGTATTGGGGACAGGCCGGTAAATTCCATCTCATTATTTTTAACCGGTATGGTGAAACCGTTTTTGAAACCAGATCCAAAGATCAATGTTGGGATGGCCACTATTTGGGGAAACCCGCATTAGCCGGAAATTATGTATATCACTTAACTGCTGATACACCCTGTGGGAAGGTTGATAAAAAAGGAAATGTATTATTGATTCGTTGATATCATTTCTAAAAACAGCTTCAACGCCATTTCTTTGTTCTTATCCAGACAGTAATCAATATTCTCAGTAAAATAATATTGCAAATCGTAGTGTGTGTACCCAATGGTTTTCACAATATCGGGGATATGATCCAAACCAAACTGGTTCACTTTATTAAATTCGATTAAAAAAGTTTCTGGCAATGTTTTGTTTGCGATCCAGGCGGCAAAAAGAAAAGGAAGACCGGTGAACTCTTTCCATGCGGCTCCCAGATCGTACATGTATTTGGCATGTTTTCGTTGCAAAAAAGCACGATCGCCAATCACAAGTCCTGCAGTAGTTCCGGTAATCCTGCTTTCGTAGCCGGGATAGGCAGGCACCCATTGGGGAGCGCGTTTCCAGTAGTTTTGAAACAACAGTTTTACCAGCGCCACGGAGGTTCGGCTTTGGTAATCGAGCAGTACCTCCTTTATTTCCTCCAGGGGCACCTCACTAAAAAGGCAAACCGTGGCCACTTCCCCATCGCAGCCAATCCCGTATCGGGTAACAATTTGTGCCTCTTTAACCTGAGGGATTACCGCCACCGGCACCAGACCTACATCTATTTTACCGGCAACTAAATCAGCCGCTATCGCCGAGGGATAATCGATGATTAACTCAGCGTCTTCTTTTAACATCCCCTGACGCATTCCGTAAAGCAAAGGGAGGGCATTAAGATAGCTCACACTTCCTACCCGAATCTTATCTTTCAAAAAGCTTTTAATTAAATAGGTTATTTTTAGGGCTGCAAAAATACGAACGAAAAGCTGATATGCCCGTATGGGAGTAATCCAACAACAAGGAACCAAATCGTCCATTTTTCTGCTTATTGGCTTTATAATAGGCGCAGTAAACACCGTTTTTCTTTTTCCCAAAGTGTTTAGCCAGGCAGAATATGGTTTAACCCGGGCTTTAATTGATACGGCTACCATTCTTTCTTCCCTGGCCACCCTGGGCACCTTGCCTGTCATTTATAAGTTCTATCCATTTTACCGGTCGTATACCAAGCCGAAAGAAAATGACCTGCCTTTTATTACGGCTGTAATTTGCCTGATTGGGTTTGCCATGATTTGTTTAACGGGTTACATCTTCCGGGATTTTATTATCCGCAAACTGGGTAAATCGCCCTTGTTTGCCGAAAATTTTGACCTCATTTATCCGTTCACCTTTTTAATGCTGGCTTATGCCTGGATGGAGTCTTTTGGATGGAGTTTCAAAAAAACGGTAACCACCAACTTTTTACGGGAAACCGGTATTCGCGTACTTACTACCCTGTTGATTTTATTAGTCGTGTTTAATGTTATCAGCCACGGCATGTTTATGAACCTGTTCAGCCTGCTGTACCTGATCCCGGTTTTGGTTTTGTTTTTTGTTTTAGTTTCCAGCAGGCAATGGAAATTTAATTTCCGGATCAGTAAGGTTACCCGTCGATTTAAATCGAAGATGATTGCCTTTGGCCTTTTTGTGTTTGGGGCCAGCTTTTTAAATATTGCATCCAAAACAGTGGACTCCTTTATGATCATCGGGTTAAAAGGATTGGAGCAAACCGCTGTATTTACCATTGCCGCCTACCTGGTGGCTTTCATGGATTTACCATTGCGAAGTATTAATGCAATTGCCACTCCGGTATTAGCAGAGTCCTGGAAGGAAAAAAAGTACGACCAGATTCAAAACATATACCACAAAAGCACGGTAACCCTGCTGGTATCGGGACTGTTGATTTATTTTGGAGTATTACTCTGCATTCACGATCTGGTTAGTTTTCTGGATGCAGAAGAATGGAAGGAAGTGCCCACTATTGTAGCCATTATGGGATTAGCCAAACTGATTGACCTTGGCACCGGGGTAAACGGGTTAATTATTGGTACATCCATTAATTGGAAATTTGATTTCTGGACCAATGTATTGCTTACATTGATGGCATTCCCTCTCAACTTTTTTATGATCAAAGAATTTGGCATTGTTGGAGCGGCCATATCAAACCTGGTGGCGCTTTGTATATTCAATTTTGTGAGGTTTCTGTTTATTTACCGGAAATATGGGTGGCAGCCTTATAGCTTTTCCCACCTTAAAGTAATAATGGTAGGGTTAATCATATTTCTGCTGGTATGGGCGATTCCGCAAATGAGTAATATTTATATTGATGCCATTTTCAGGGGGGTGCTGTTTGCCGGAATCTATATCCCTGCCATGCTGCGGATGAACGTATCAGACGACTTTAACAGCGTGGCTGCCAAAATATGGGACAGGCTGAGACGTAAGCCAAAACGCTGATCCATTTTTCTATCCTAACTTTGCCAAATGCAGCTCGATCCCCTTTTGGCAATTTCTCCCATCGATGGCCGGTACCGTAAATCAACCCAGAATCTTTCGGCCTATTTTTCCGAATTCGCCCTTATCCGTTACCGTGTGGTGGTGGAATTGGAATACTTTTTTGCCCTGGAAGAAAGCCGGTTATTCAAACTCTCTTCCGAAATCAAAAGAAAATTCAGGGAAGTAATCACGGGGTTTAATATGGAGGATGCCATCCGGATCAAAGAATTGGAATCGGTTACCAACCACGATGTAAAAGCAGTGGAATACTTCCTGAAGCAAAAACTGGAGGAATTGGGAGCCGGGCAATATGCCGAGTGGATACACTTCGGACTTACCTCACAGGACATCAACAACACGGCCTTTCCCCTGCTTTGGAAAGACTGCATGGAGTATGAATACCTCCCGGCGCTGCTGAACCTACAGGCGCAAATTAAATCACTTGCCACGAAATGGAAATCCATACCTATGCTTGCCCGCACCCATGGCCAACCCGCTTCCCCTACCCGTTTGGGTAAGGAGCTGATGGTGTTTGTTGAACGCATCGAAAACCAAATTCAACTTTTCAGTTATATTCCCTTCTCGGCAAAATTTGGAGGAGCCACCGGTAATTTTAATGCACACGTGGTGGCTTTCCCAAAAACAAATTGGATAAAGTTTGCCAATAGCTTTTTAGAAGATAAACTGGGTCTGCAAAGGCAACAATACACCACCCAGATTGAACATTACGATGGACTGGCAACGCATTTTGATGCCATGAAACGGATGAACACCATCCTTATTGATTTTTGCCGGGATCTATGGACTTACATCAGCCTGGATTACTTCAAGCAAAAACTTAAAAAGGGAGAAGTGGGAAGCAGCGCCATGCCGCATAAGGTGAACCCTATCGATTTTGAAAATGCGGAAGGGAACCTGGGAATGGCAAATGCAATTTTTGAACATCTGTCTGCCAAACTTCCCATTTCAAGGCTGCAGCGTGATTTAACCGACAGCACCGTGCTGCGGAACGCCGGAGTACCCGTTGGCCATACCCTGCTCGCTATTAAATCAATTGAAAAAGGAATGGGGAAATTGCTGTTGAATGAGCCAAAAATAGCCGCCGACCTCAATCAAAACTGGGCTGTAATTGCTGAAGCCATTCAAACCATTTTACGAAGAGAAAATTACCCGAAGCCGTATGAGGTATTAAAAGACCTCACCCGTGGCAACGCAGGTATTGATAAAAAATCGATTCATAAATTTATTGATGGATTAAAAATTCCTGCTGCCATTAAAAAAGAACTGAAGTCAATTTCGCCACAAAACTATCTGGGTAAATAAATCCTGAAATTTCTATCGAATTACAGTTAGCCTCTTCGTGTATTACTATTCGTGCATTCGTGGCAAATTATTCGTGCATTCGTGGCAAAATATTCGTGCATTCGTGGCAAAATATTCGTGCATTCGTGGCAAAATATTCGTGCATTCGTGGCAAAATATTCGTGCATTCGTGGCAAATTATTCGTGCATTCGTGGCCAACTATTCGTGCATTCGTGGCTAACTATTCCTAAAAATAAATATTATCAAATTAAATTTTCTTCAGTTCATCATTTATTACCAAATCGAATAAGATAGTATTTTAGGTTTTCTAAATACAATCGAAAAATCCACGATTCAAATCGCATACAGGTGAAAAAAGATTCCGGTATTTTATTTAGGGAAGAAAGCTTTAAAATAATTAGGAAATGTATGGATATACACAATCAGCTTGGCGCTGGGTTTTTAGAAATTGTGTATAAGGATGCTATGGAATATGAATTAAGATGTTCAGGAATTAATTACCAAAGAGAGCGTCTATATGAAGTGAATTACAAGGAAATAATCCTACCCCATAAGTTTTATGCAGATTTTGTGATTTATGATAAAATAATACTTGAAATAAAATCGGCAACCGGTATTCATGATCAATTTATTGCACAAGCTGTCAACTATTTAAAAGTATCTAAAAACAGACTGGCTCTAATTGTAAACTTTGGAGAATTAAAATTAAATTATAAAAGAATTGTTTTATAAAATAGATGGGAGAAGGTTTAGCCACGAATGCACGAATAAGAAATTCCCGCCACGAATGCACGAATAAGAAATCCCCGCCACGAATGCACGAATAGGAAATCCCCGCCACGAATGCACGAATAAGAAATCCCCGCCACGAATGCACGAATATGAAATTCTCACCACGAATGCACGAATATGAAATCCCCGCCACGAATGCACGAATATGAAATCCCCGCCACGAATGCACGAATATGAAATCCCCGCCACGAATGCACGAATATGAAATCCCCGCCACGAATGCACGAATAAGAAACCCTCACCACGAATGCACGAATAAGAAACCCTCACTACGAATGCACGAATAGGAAAACCCATGCCACGAATGCACGAATAAGAAATTCCCGCCACGAAAGTGGAATATTATTTATGAATTTCGCTGGTAAAATGAAATTCTATATCGGGATTATTGGTTCTTTCCGTATTCAAGAACCATTCCGATTGAGCCAGGTAAACCAGGTGGCCATCTTTATCTTCGGCAATATTAGCCTGTTTATATTTAATGAAATCTTCCAGCTTTTTGGGGTCTTTACTGGTTATCCAGCAGGCTTTATAAAAAGGAAGGCTGTTCATTTGCACAGAGGCTCCATATTCCTGTAACAGCCTGTATTGGATCACTTCAAACTGAAGTTCACCCACACAACCGATGATTTTTTTATTTCCTCCAAACTGAGTAAACATTTGTGCCACTCCCTCATCGGTTAATTGCAACAGCCCCTTTTCGAGTTGCTTTGTTTTCATGGGGTCTTTATTTACCACCTCCTTAAAAATTTCAGGAGAGAAACTGGGTATCCCGGTATAATAGAAATTTTCCCCTTCGGTGAGGGTATCGCCAATTTTAAAATTACCGGTATCAAATAGTCCCACTACGTCGCCAGAATAAGCTTCTTCAATCACATCTTTCTGGCGTGCGAGGAAGCTGTAAGGATTACTAAACCTTACATCCTTATCGAGCCGCACATGGTGATAGTATGTATTGCGGACAAATTTTCCGCTACAAACACGTAAAAATGCAATCCGGTCGCGGTGTTTGGGATCCAGGTTGGCGTGGATTTTAAATATAAAACCACTGAACTTATCCTCGGTGGGGTCAACCTGCCGCTGGGTGGTCTCACGGCTTCTTGGCGTAGGTGCGATTTCAATAAACCGGTCTAATAATTCTTTTACCCCGAAATTATTCACCGCCGATCCAAAGAAAACAGGAGCAATGTTACCGGCAAGATATTCGTCCACATTCAGATCTCCATAAACTCCATCAATTAATTCCACATCCTCTCGAAGTACATCTGCATCTTTTTTTCCAATTTTAGCATCTAACACCGGATCGGAAAGATCGCTTATTCGAAGTTGGTCATCCTCTGTTGCTTTTGTGCCGGCAGTAAACAACACGAGGTTTTTTTCTGCCAGGTTATACACCCCTTTAAAATCCTTTCCACTGTTGATGGGGAAGGTGGTGGGATGAAGCTGGATCTTCAGTTCCTTTTCAATTTCTTCTAATAAATCGAAGCGATTTTTCCCATCCCGGTCCATTTTATTGATGAACACCATCACCGGGGTCTTGCGCATGGCTATCACTTCCATCAAACGCCGGGTTTGTTCTTCTACTCCGTTAACACTATCCACCACCAGCACCACGCTGTCTACGGCGGTAAGGGTGCGAAAGGTATCTTCGGCAAAGTCTTTGTGGCCGGGAGTATCCAGCAGGTTAATGAGATGATCTTTGTATTCGAAGGTCATAACGCTGGTGGCCACACTAATTCCACGCTGTCTTTCAATTTCCATGAAATCGCTGGTAGCGTGTTTTTTAATTTTATTGCTCTTCACTGCGCCGGCGGTTTGGATGGCACCGCCAAAAAGCAGGAATTTCTCTGTAAGGGTGGTTTTTCCCGCATCGGGGTGAGAAATGATGGCAAAGGTCTTCCGGCGGTTAATCTCGTTATTATATTTCATCAGGGGCGCAAAGATAATATTTTCGAGGCCTTAACCGGAAACTTCCGAATCATCCAGGTTGATGCCTATTTTCTTCATCATCACGGAAGCGTTCATGCTATTGCAAATCCCGGTTTTCAGTTTATAATCGAAACGGAGGTCCTCCCCGTTCACGGAAACATCAAAATAATAATTGGTAATATGGGAAGGGAACTGCTGGGCATAATCAGCCAGGGCCAGATCGTGGGTGGCTACAATGGCCACCACCTGATTTTGAATTAGCTGGCGGATGAGGGCTTTAGACCCAATATGCCGGTCGTGCGAATTGGTACCCCGCAATATTTCATCGAGCAATACCAGAATCTTTTCCCCCCTATTGGCAGCATCTATTACCTGTTTCAATTTTTTTAGCTCCGCATAAAAGGTAGAGGTACTTTCTTCCAGGTTATCGGCTATTCGCATACTGGAAATAAGATGTACATGCGAAATCTCAAATTGCCGGGCACAAACCGGGGCCCCGGCCATGGCCAGCACCGTATTCACTCCAATGCTTCTCAGGTACGTACTTTTCCCTGCCATATTACTGCCGGTAATCAGCATAATCTGGCCTTTGCTGGTAATGTTAACGGAGTTGTTTATGCGCTTCTCTTCGGGGATTAACGGGTGGCCAATCTCCCTCCCTGAAAAATAAAAATATTGATTATTAATGACTGGGAACACCCAATCCGGCTGGTTAAAAGAGAGGGTGGCAAAAGAGTTGAGCGCATCCATAGTTGCCAGGGAATCTATCCATTGTATGGGCTCGTCTGCGATATCCTTTTTCCACTTTTCCAGGTTTAGCATTTGTTGGATATTCCACAAGAGGAACAGATTCAAGGGAGCAGAAAGCACCATATTATACCGTAGATCGAGCCGGGACAAAATTTGCTCCAGCTTTGAAATTTTCTCTGAACCTTTTTGGTTATTCTTAACCAGTTTTCCCTGGATATTTTTTAATTCTTCGGATTGAAAATGGGGTTGCTCAATTAAGGTCAGCCTCTTCGATAGTCCGTTCAACTCCCCCACCATAAAGGATAGTGAATTATGAATGGGGGCAACCGATTTATTGAGTTGGTAAGAAATCACCCCCGAAAATAACAGGGAATAAATCAGGTATGGCAGAGAAAGTATCCCCGCAATATAAAAAACCAGGACAGATACCATCCATACCGGGAAAACATACCGAATCCATTTCCAGTGTGCAAAGCCCGAAAAAACAGCGGGTTCTCCGAGCCATTGCCCTAACCGAGTTTCTGTTTGAATACTTATCCTGTTCTCCATACTGAAGGCCCGGTGTTCCAACAAGGTATTGGGTAATGAAGCCAGTTCTTTTACCGCCTCATTTCGCCGTGAAATTTCAGATCCGGAAGCAGGAGAAAGAAGCCACTCCGCCAGTTTCTTTTCCCCCGGCTCGGACCCGGCCCGGTTCAAAAACTGAAATAAAGAAAATTGTCCAAAGAGGTCAAGGTCCTCCGCATACCGGTGCTGTGCCGGTTTCCATGGCAACCCACCGGGAAACTGGTTGTACTTCCCGCCTAAGGCCAGGGTTTCCTGGGTAACGGCATCCAATAAACGCTGGATGTGATCGATACGATGGTTATTATCAATATCTCTCTTAACCAGCCATCCAAAAAGTAGTAACAGCAGGAAGGCCAGTACCATGGCTAATAATGGGGAAACCTGCCAGCTGAAATACATTATCAAAATCAGGAGGGCTATATTTCCAAAACGGATGACACCCAATCCTGTTTTCCTTTTCCGGCATTGGTCGAGTTCGCGGCTGTATTTTTCCTGTTGCTGTTGGTAGTACGCAGATGGGTTCATGGCTGGCAAAGGTCTGTAAGTTTATTTTAACGAAATGGATTAAATACCGGATAAAATTTTGATTAAATTTGCAGTTGCAAAACGGGGCTGACCGGTTTTGACAGCATAGATCTTTATAAGTAAGCATGTAGTGCGTTGGATAATTAGCACTTTAATCTGAATATTCAAACTTTTAAATGGCAACAATTCGTTCGCCATGGCTGCCTAATTATAATTAGGTTGCCATTTGGGCCGCCGATTGGGTTTGCCTGCTACCCGATCCGCCGCCGACTCAAAACAATGCCGGGCTGCTGCAGCCGAATGAAGTGACGGTTGTCTAAGACCATTCTTCTAAGGATTTGGTTGGTTTGTTTTTCTCCTGCCATTTCCCTACAATCAATGAAGAAATAAACATGTAGAAAGCTTATGTAGGATATGTTTGGACTCGAGTTCGATTCTCGACAGCTCCACGATTTCGGGGGATTCCATTCGGATCCCTTTTTTTATTTCCTTTGGAATTGCCTATTTTGAAAGATGAAAATCCACCTGCTATTTGCATTTTTCTTACTCATAACATCCATTGGCTGCAACAAATCGGGGAATGTTATACCGGGCGACAGAGATTCCACCGCTTTCTTCGCAAAAGGTGCAGACGTAAGCTGGCTCACCGAAATGGAAGCCCAAAGCCAACCATTTATTAACCTCCAGAACCAACCACAGGAATGTATGTCTTTATTAAAAGATATGGGCATGAATGCAATCCGGCTGCGGGTATGGGTAAACCCTGCTGATGGATACAATGGTTTGCAGGATGTATTGGCAAAAGCTGCCCGGGCTAAGAATTTAGGCATGCAGATTCTTATTGATTTTCATTATAGCGATACCTGGGCCGACCCCGGCCATCAGCAGAAACCTGCTTCCTGGGTCCCATTAAATTTTAATCAGCTTTTAGATTCAGTTTACGCCCACACCCGGGCCGTGCTGTTGAAATTGCAACAACAAGGCTGCACACCCGCCTGGGTGCAGGTGGGAAACGAAACCAATGATGGCCTGCTTTGGGAGGATGGAAGGGCCTCCACACACATGGCTAATTATGCCCAGCTCTTTAAAAAAGGATATGATGCCGTAAAATCGGTAGATGAAAACATGAAAGTGATCGTCCATCTTTCAAACGGGTTTGATAATAACCTGTACCGGTGGAACCTCGATGGATTAAAAGATCATGGAGCAACCTGGGATGTAGTGGGCATTTCCCTCTACCCAACTACATCAAACTGGCAAAGCCTGAACCAGCAATGCATGGCCAATATGAACGATATGGTATCGCGATATGGAAGCGAGGTTATGGTTACCGAAACAGGAATGAGCTGGACGGATTCCGCATCCTGCAAACAATTCCTTACCGACCTTATTCAAAAAACAAAACAGGTTAGCCAAGGCAAGGGACTGGGCGTATTTTACTGGGAACCGGAAGCACATAATAACTGGAAGGGATATACGCTGGGCGCTTTCAATAACCTGGGTAAACCGACCCTGGCTCTTACCGCATTTAATTAGCAACCCCGATTACCCGGAATAAATTTTTCAGGAGATGAAAATTGTAAATTCACGTATTGAAAAATAAACAACAAATATGAACCCTTATTTTCCGCAGGGCGTCCGGTTAGGAAACTATCAAGGCAAGCCCGTCATGCGATTTACGATTCAAAACAAAAATGGGATGGTGGCGGATGTGCTCAATATAGGAGGGATCATCAGCAGGCTGGTTGTCCCCTGCCGGCATACCGGCTTCAGGGATGTGGTTTTTGGTTTCAGCGACTTCCTCAACTACATCCCGAATCTCGATCACCATATTGGATCGATTGTAGGAAGGTACGCCAACCGAATTGGAGGAGCCGCATTCAGCATCAACGGACATCGATATGCCCTGGCCGCCAATGAAGGAAATAATATCCTGCACGGCGGAAAAGATAATTTATCAAAACGGTTCTGGAAGTTGAGCGACCTGGCCGAAAATAAACTCACCCTTACTATTCTAAGCCCCGATGGAGATCAGGGGTTCCCCGGCGATCTTACGGTGCGGGTAACCTTCACCGTAAGCGATGACAATGCCCTTGTTCTTCAATATGAAGCCACCAGTACGAAACCAACCCCCGTGTGCTTCACCCAGCACGGTTATTTCAATTTATACGGATCTCCAACCAGCGTACTGGACCATTATGTTTGGGTAGATGCCGATTTTATTACCGAAACCGATAATGAAAATATCCCTACCGGTAAATTGTTACCGGTAAAAGATTCGGGTTACGATTTAGGCAAACCCGTTTTAGTGAAAGATATTATCCGGCAACTCCCCTCCGGATTAGATAATAACTATGTACTTAAACAATACCAGGAAGGAAATTATGCCTTACATAAAGCAGCCGGATTGTTTGAACCGGAGTCGGGTATATGGATGGAAGTATTCACCACCGAACCCGGCATGCAGGTATATACTGCAAACCACCTGCATAAAATATTAAGCCCCTATCCCATTCCTCCCTTTCCGGCAATTTGCTTAGAGGCCCAACACTTTCCCGACAGTCCAAATAAACCCCAGTTTCCATCTACCCTATTACTACCCGGCCAGGTTTACCGGCAGGAAACGCGGTATTGTTTTTCCATTAAAGAATCATTGTAACTGCCCATATACCTCTCCTCTTTACGCTATAAAAGAGTGCATGGCATATCCGGCTTTTGGCGGTTAACCGGGTTCCCTGCATTTTTTAAACAGGAATTTCTTTCCTGCTCATGTTTTGGCGTTAATTTTGAATCCTTACCCATACATCATGCGGCATCTTATACTCACTACCCTGTTACTTTTATTTTCAGTCCTGGTATTCTGCCAAACTCAAAAAGGAAATGTGATAAATGCAAATGGAGCGCCTGTTCCAAAAGCAACCATTCACCTGCTGAATTCCGATATCTACCTTTCGGCAGATAACAATGGAAAGTTCGAAATCGGAGGATTGAACCGGGATGCCATCCTGGAATTTTCAGCCGTGGGCTATGCTTCCATGCTTTTAAAACCGGATACGGTCAAAAACAGAGAATTAACTATTGTATTACCCTTCCGGCACCGGGACCTGGGGCAGGTAGTGGTATCTGCCGAAAAAACAGAAGGCACCAATTTAAAGAAGCCACTATCCATAACCGTTATTAACGGAGAGAAAATTGCATTCCAAAATTTGGGATCGCAGGATGAACTGACCGCCATGGTATCAAATCTGTATATCGCCAATTCAGGAGATGGCCGGAATGTAGCTTCCATCCGGGGGATTGGCACCACCTCGTACGATCCGGCAGTGGCCACCTATATTGATGGGGTAAATCAATTCAGCCTCGATACCTACATTTCTCCGCTCTGGGATATTGAACGAATTGAAATTTTACGGGGGCCACAGGGAACTTTGTATGGGCGAAATGCATTAGGGGCTGTCATCAGCATCCGTACCAGGCAGCCTGCCAATGCATGGCAATCGAACCTTTCCCTTAGTGCCGGCAACTATCACCGGCTTCACCTGCAGGCAGCAACCCGGGGCGCCCTGGTGAAGAACCGATTATTTGCCGGCGTATCCCTTCTCGGGCAATCGGATGACGGATTTTATACCAATGATTTCAACCATAAGAATTTTGACGATATAAAAGGGTTTGCGGGAAACTATTACCTGAAATATATCTCCCCCAAACAACTGAGCATTACCCTCAACTATAAACAGTACAACAAAAAAAATTACGGGGCATTTCCCCTGGTGCAGGGAAAGGAAGAAGCATTGGCTTCCCCCTTCCATTTATCGCAGAATGCCACAGCCGTTATGCATGATAATACCCAAAATCTTTCCCTCGTCATTAAAAAGACATTCAAATCAGTTAAGCTCGTATCCCAATCGGCATACCAGCAAAATTACCGGTACTATGATGCCCCCCTCGATGGCGATTTTTCTCCGGCCGACATGGTAACCATCATTAATAATTATGGCAGGAAATGGAACAACGTAAAAGTATTTACCCAGGAATTAAGGGCATCCGGAAATGCTAAAGACAATAAAATTAACTGGACTGCGGGTGGATTTTTCTTTTACCAGCACAACCCGGTAAAACAAATGACTCATTTTGGAGAGGATGCCGGTTTAATGGGTGCACCTGACATCAATTTTGGGTCCTTGGCAACTACAAAAAATTATGGTCATGGTATTGCATTCTTTGGGCAGTTTAATTACCAGGTTTCAAAAACAATTACCGCATTTGCCGGATTGCGTTTCGATGATGAACACAAGTATTCCGATGTAAAAGGTGAATATTTTAAGGATGGAATTACAGACCCTTTGTTTGAGACCCGACCCGATACGTCGGCCTCTGCTAATTTTGAAGCCTGGTCGCCAAAAGTTGGGATTTCTTTTTCGCCGGACTCTAAAAACAGCGGATACCTTATTTACAGCAAAGGGTTCCGTGCAGGAGGACTTACCGGTTTAAATCCGGATCCATCCACTCCACCCCTATACCAATACAAGCCGGAGTTCAGCCACAACCTGGAACTGGGATGGAAATATAACAGCCAAAAATTGGCTGTACATGCGGCCCTATATTATACTTCATTAAGAGATGCCCAGGTGCCCACCCTCATCCTACCGGAGGCAGTAACCGTAACCCGGAATACCGGAAAATTAAATGTAAAGGGGTTTGACCTGGAAGTAAATGCAATCCCGATTAAGAACCTGGAGCTGGAAGGATCGCTGGGTTTAGCCGATTCTAAATTCAACAACCTGAAGTATGCGAGCAATGGTACCACCCTCAATCTCGATGGCAAGAGACAGGTGTTCAGTCCAACCTGGACAGGATTTACCGGCGCCTTATATTCAATTCCGTTTTCTTCTCAATGGGAAATCAACCTGGGAATTCAGTTTAGGTATGTGGGCAAACAATATTTTGATTTTGCCAATACCATCAGCCAATCAGACTACAGCCTCCTGAGCTCGCAGGTAGGAATTTCTTATAAAAGCCTGAGTTTCCGTATTTGGGGGAAAAACCTGGGTCAAAAAAGGTATATCGCCTATGCGTACGATTTTGGGGCGGTACATTTAGGCGATCCGCGTACCTACGGGATTACCCTGGCAGCCAGATTCTAATCAGTTTAAGGAGGTGGCTTCTGTAACGATATCATCCATACGGATACCACTATGGCTTTCCGTGAAAATACATTCACCCTTTTTGATCAAAAGGATTTGGGGGGATTCGTGATGAACCTGAAATTCATTAGCTACCTGGTTAGACAGGTTTCTGAATTGAATCAAATCTAAAAGGTAAAATGAGATGCCTTCGGGTTGATCCGCCCTTTCCAGCCGGCTTTTAGCCATGCTGCTAATGCTGCATCGGGTACTATGTTTAAAGATTACCTGGGGTGTAATTTGAGAGCGTGCTTTGATATCCTCCAAGTCAGATTCATTGGTAAGGTAGGTCCAATTCATGCTGCAAGTTACAAATTACCCACGGATGATCTTCTCCGTCATGGGGCATCCGCCTTTACGGCTTGAACTGCAACTCGATAAAGAAACGGCAATGAGCGACAGTACAACAAAGGCAAGAATCAACTTTTTCATATTAAAATTGTTTCTGTTACAAAGATAGTTTCTGAAAGCTAAACGACGAAAGGAAAGAAATAGTGTTTTCCACTACAAAATACTTTTTTTATTCTATTACATTTGTAGATAATTAACCTATTAAAACCAACGATTTATGCTCCAATTAACCCGTCCAATGGCCTTTATCGACCTGGAAACGACCGGGGTAAACCTTTCATCTGACCGTATTATTGAGATTGCCATTGTAAAAGTTCTCCCCACTGGCGAAAAACAGGTGAAACGGAAATTGGTAAATCCGGAAATGAATATTCCCCAGGCTTCCTCCGATATCCATGGCATTACCAATGAAATGGTAAAGGATGCACCTACTTTTAAACAGGTGGCAAACGAAATCAAACAGTTTTTAGAAAACTGCGACCTGGGTGGATATAACAGCAACCGGTTTGACATTCCCCTTTTAATGGAAGAATTTATCCGCGCCGGCATGGATGTGGAATTAAGCGACCGGAGGATGGTAGATGTGCAACATGTATTTTACAGCATGGAACCGCGTACCCTGGTTGCCGCCTATAAATTTTATTGCAATAAGGAATTGCAAAATGCCCATAGTGCCGAAGCGGATGTAAATGCCACTATTGATGTATTTATGGCTCAATTAGACCGGTATCCACAACTTGGCCATACCATCGATTCCCTGTTTGCGATTATTGGAGAAGATAAGATTGTAGATTATGCCCGTCGTTTTATATATGATGATAACGGGGTTGAAATATTTAATTTCGGAAAATATAAAGGAAAATCGGTGGCTGAAATTTTGAAAAATGAACCCCAGTATTACGATTGGATGATGAAGGGTGATTTTCCTTTGCACACCAAGAAAAAACTTACCGAGTTGTTGAATAAAACCCTGTTAAAACCGGTTTAATGGTGCCTTTCACGGGGATGGCAACAAAAATAAATGCCTAAATTTGAGAATAAACCCGGGTCAATAATATTGGAAAAAATTGTCATCATACCCACTTTTAATGAAAAGGAAAATATTGAGAAGATCATCCATGCGGTGATTAATCTTAACCTGGGTTACCATATACTTATTATTGATGACTCTTCCCCCGATGGAACAGCCCAGCTTGTAAAATCACTCTTTTCAACTTTTCCCGGTCAATTATTCTTAGAAGAAAGGCATGGAAAACAAGGGCTCGGTACAGCCTATATTCATGGGTTCCGCTGGGCACTCGAAAAAGGCTACCGTTACATTTTTGAAATGGATGCCGATTTCTCCCATAACCCCTCCGATCTTGAACGGTTATACCAGGCATGTGCTTCTGGTGCAGATGTGGCCGTAGGGAGCCGGTATATAAAGGGTGGCGCTGTGGCTAATTGGCCGGCCAACCGCATCCTTCTTTCTAAAGGGGCTTCCTTATATACCCGTATTATTACCTGGATGCCTATTAAGGATCCTACTGCCGGTTTTGTTTGTTACCGCCGCGAAGTTTTGGAAAACATCAATTTGGATAACATCAGTTTTGTGGGCTATGCTTTCCAGATTGAAATGAAGTTTGCCGCCTGGAAACTGGGATTTAAAGTAAAGGAAGTGCCCATTACCTTTATTGACAGGCAGGAAGGAGTTAGTAAAATGAATAAAGGAATTATTAAAGAAGGCGTATGGGGCGTTTTGGAACTGAGGTGGCAAAGTATGTTTAAAAACTACCGTAACCGCGTTATTAATAAAAGTTATAACCCTACCCCGATGTTCGCACATAAAACTTCAATTTTAGAAGGGGAAAATTAATTCCAAATTCAGGATTCTTTTATTTTTTTTCTTACCCATTTATTGGAGGTCAGGAGCATAAATAATTATTCCTATTTACCAGTGATGGTTGTTATTTTTTTTGGAAGGCCGGATGAAACTGTTGAAGGGTTGTCCGCAAAAATTCCCTGTCGAGATGCGTATAAATTTCGGTTGTCGTTATGCTTTCATGTCCCAGCATTTCCTGTACCGCCCGTAGATCGGCGCCACCCTCCACAAGGTGCGTAGCAAAGGAATGGCGAAAAGTATGGGGCGAAATATTTTTGCTGATTCCGGCTTTAGCGGCAAGTTCTTTAAGAATCAAAAAAATCATCAGCCTGGTAAGCCGCTTTCCCCGGCGGTTCAGGAATACGATATCTTCCTCTCCTCTTTGTACCGGCACCTTATTTCTGATGAGGTGAATGTACTGGTCAAGGTATTTCATGGCCGTAGTGCCGATGGGCACCAGCCTTTCTTTATCTCCTTTGCCAATCACCCGGATAAATCCCACATCAAAATACAACTGGCTTAATTTCAGGTTTACCAATTCAGATACCCGGAGGCCACAACTGTACATGGTTTCGATGATGGCGCGGTTTCGTTCCCCTTCGGGTTTACTAAGGTCGATGGCAGCAATTATGGATTCTATCTCTTCCACCGTTAGTACGTCCGGGAGTTTTCGGCGTTGTTTGGGGGATTCCAATAATAGGGAGGGGTCGATACTGCAAAATCCTTCGATGGATGCATATTTAAAAAAACTTCGGATTCCCGAAATCATCCTGGCTTGTGAGGTGGCCGACATACCCAACTGATGGATATACCGGAGAAACAATTCCAGGTCTTTCAATTTGATACTCCCCGGATCTTTTTGAATCCCATTCTCAAGAAGGAAATTAGTGAGATGGGTTATATCCCGCAGGTAGGCATCCACGGTGTTGGCAGATACCGACTTCTCCAACTGAAGCCAGGCTTTAAATCCTTTCTTATACGGTTCCCACATGCGTAATAAAATTTCGGGCAGGTACAAGATAATTAAACATTAATTTCGTTTTTCAAAATTTCCTTCAAACCGATCCTTCATGCTGCCTGTTAATTTTCGTTCTTTCCGCCGCAAACTTACCTTACACCGCAAAGCCTTCAGAAGTTTTTTAAGAAAAACCGGAAAGACTCCACCCAGGGGAATGGACAGTATTACGTCACAAACAGAACCGCTGGTTTGGAAGGAAGTGGATTGCCTGAGTTGTGCCAACTGCTGTAAGAGCATGACCCCCACTTTCACCAAACAGGATATCAAACGAATTTCAGCCCATTTCAACCAAACCCCCGAAGCCTTTATTAAACAATGGTTGAAAAAGCAGGACGGCGACTACATCAACAAAAAAATGCCATGCCAGTTTCTCGATCTCAAAACGAATAAATGCACGATCTACGAAATCAGGCCGGCAGATTGTGCGGGGTTCCCTCATTTATCTAAAAGGAAATGGAGTGATTACACCCATGTACATATCCAAAATATTGAATATTGTCCGGCCACTTATAAAATGGTTGAAAAATTAATTCCCATCATAGAAGGGAAAGAAACTAAATAAATACATCTTCTATAAACAGGTATTCTTCTCTTTCCTTCAACAACAGAATGGAGAGGATATCGAATTGAATCATTTTCCATTGCGGGTGTTTTTCGCAAAAAAAATCGCTTGCATTGAGCAGGTTTTCCAATTTCTTTTCGTTTACCCCATCTTCAGGGAAACCCATATTGGTGGAGCTTCTTGTTTTCACTTCAATAAAATGAAGGACATCTCCTTTTGATGCAATGATATCAATTTCCCAATAGCTGTGCCGCCAGTTTCGGGCCTGGATAACAAAGCCCCAACCCAGAAGCAATTTCACTGCTTTGTCCTCGCCTCTTTTGCCCAATAAATTGTGTTTAGCCATTTTCTAAAACTAATAAGCCCCCGGATCAAAAGGGAGTAAATAGATTTCGGGTAAATCAAAAAAGATTTAGTTGTATTTTTGCCAAAACCTCAGTGATGAACAAACAAAATACTTTATCCATTATAGTGGCTTCTTTATTAGTGGTGGCTGCGGCCGTTTCCAGAGTAGCGATGTATCCCGATAATTTCAGCCCTATCATCGGTATGGCGTTATTTTCGGGGGCCATACTGCCAAACAAAAAGCTGGCCTTTGCCATGCCCCTGTTTGCCATGTTTCTCTCGGATGTATTGTTTGAAGTATTTGGCGTAGCGCCCGGATTTTGGGGATGGGGTCAACTGGCCGGATATGGCATCCTTGCCCTTATCACCGTATTTGCTTTTACGCTTAAAAATACAAAGCCGTTAAACCTGGCAGCCTATTCCATTTCGGCGTCTATTATTTTCTATGTACTTTCTAACCTTTCTTATTTCCTGATTGAAAACCCCATTTACCAAACCTACCCTCAGAATGGCGCCGGGCTGATTGATTGTTATGTAGCAGCCCTGCCCTTTTTCCGCACGGCCTTAATTGCCGACCTGGTATATACTTTTGGCTTGTTTGGGGTTTACCATATTTACCGCACCGTATCGGCTAAATATTTCGCCACGGCATAAATGCTGCCTTTTTATTTGAACAGACTGTTTGGGTCGGATTCATAACCCGCATCCACGGCAAGGTTTTGTCCATCTGCCGCAGCAGTGGCCAGTTCATCGCACCGGTTATTGAAAGGATTCGATGCATGGCCTTTAACCCAGGTTACCGACAGTTTATTAAATTTTGATGCAATGGTGGAATAGTCAATCCACAGATCCCTATTTTTCTTACCTCCGGCAAAACCGGTACGCAACCATTTGGAAAGCCACCCTTTATTAATGGCGTTAACCACATACTTGCTGTCAGAAAAAATTTCTATGGGATGGTCGGTGGAAGTAATCAGTTTGAGGGCTTCAATGATCCCCAGGAGTTCCATTCGGTTGTTTGTGGTGAGCCGGTATCCTTTGGAAATTTCTTTTCGGTGGTTTCCATATATCAGGAGGGCGCCATAGCCTCCCGGGCCCGGGTTGCCCCGGGAACTGCCATCGGTATAAATCACAATGGGTTTGCCTGTCATACCTGAAATACGCCTGTTTGAAAAGTATCACGCACCGGAGAATGATTAGCGGCATGAATGGCTTCAGAAATTAATTTCCGGGTATCGCGTGGGTCGATAATTTCATCTACCCATAACCGGGAGGCTGCATATACCGGCTCGGCCTTTCGGTTGTAATCATCGGTAATAGTTTTCAGGATTTGTTGTTCCTCTTCCATCGTGGGCGTTTCCCCCTTTGCCTTCATAGAGGCCACCTGTATCTGGAGCATGGTTTTGGCTGCCTGCTCGCCTCCCATTACCGCAATTTTTGCAGTAGGCCAGGCATAAATAAAACGGGGATCGTAGGCCTTCCCGCACATGGCATAATTGCCTGCTCCATAAGAGTTCCCTGTAATAATGGTGATTTTGGGTACAATAGAATTAGCCACCGCATTCACCAGTTTGGCTCCATCCTTAATAATACCTGCATGCTCACTTCGGCTGCCAACCATAAACCCGGTAACATCCTGTAAAAATAAAAGGGGAATCTTTTTTTGGTTGCAATTGAGGATGAAGCGTGCGGCCTTATCGGCACTGTCGTTATATATGACCCCTCCTAACTGCATTTCTCCCTTCTTATTCTTTACAATTAACCGTTGGTTGGCCACAATTCCTACGGCCCAACCATCAATGCGGCCATAACCGCAAACAATGGTTTTCCCATAATCCTTTTTAAACTCATCGAAGCTGTCTTTATCGGCAATACAATGAATGATATCCAGCACATCGTAGGGTTTTGTATTCCCCTCACTCATTATTCCATAAATATCATTAACAGGGCGTGCCGGCAATTCCGGTTTAATCCGATCGAAGCCGGCCTTTTCCTTTTCGCCCAGCTTAGAAATAATCCGCTTTACTTCATCGAGGCATTCCTGTTCGGTATCAAATTTATAATCGGCAATACCCGACAATTCGGTATGTGTAACAGCCCCACCCAGGGTTTCGTGGTCTATATCTTCTCCAATGGCAGCCTTCACCAGATAAGGGCCTGCCAGATAAATTGAACCGTTGCCATTAACCATTAGGGTTTCATCGCTCATAATTGGAAGGTAGGCCCCTCCGGCCACACAGGGCCCGGTAACCACGGCAATTTGCGAGATACCCATGGCACTCATCCTGGCGTTATTGCGAAAGATGCGGCCAAAATGCTCTTTATCGGGAAAAATTTCGTCCTGCATGGGCAGAAAAACACCTGCACTATCTACTATATAAATTACAGGCAACCGGTTCTCCATGGCAATTTCCTGCATCCGTAAATTCTTTTTACCCGTTATAGGGAACCAGGCTCCGGCTTTAACGGTTTGATCGTTGGCCAGGATCATGCATTGCTTTCCACTTACATATCCTATACCACTCACCGTACCGCCCGCAGGGCATCCGCCATGTTCAGCATACATCCCAAAGCCGGCAAAACTTCCCAATTCCACAAAAGGTTTATCGGCATCAATCAAATAAGCAATCCGTTCCCGGGCCGTCATTTTATTTTTTTCCTTTTGCTTCTCCCGTGATTTTTTTCCACCCCCTTCCTGGATCTTTTCAAGTTGTACCCTGATATTACTCCAGGAAAACCGCATGGCATCTTCATTCTTATTAAACGTCAAATCCATCATCAAAATAATTTAGTAAAAAAACAATGCCACTCCCAACTTGAATGAATGGAGGCTACAAATGATATTCCAGCTCCTCATTAGCAAAAAAGACAGCAGGCATCAAAATAAATAAACCGGCGGAAATTAATGATTTTTTGCGGGTAATTTAAAAAATACATGGAAGAATTTAATTAAACTCAATACCAGCAAGGATTTCACATATATGTACAAAATTTAGTTTGCAATCCCTTAATTTCGAATATATTTATTGTATGGAATCTCGCTATAAGACCCTTTTAACTATTTATAATGTTACGAAAGAAGATCCTCAACCGGAGACGTACAAGTGCCGGCCCAGAGAAATAATTTTGAGGCAGTACCAGGACTGGAGCGTCATTCAACAACATCTTACTCTTTTAGCAGAAGAAGGACTGGTTACTACCAGCCAGGAAGACACCCTCGTTATTTGGATAACCAAAGCAGGCATTGAGGCCATTAAGAATATGAAGAAAGTAAATCAAAACGATTAACGCTGAATTCATATAACAAGTACAACAGTAGGTTTTTACATTTTTTATTTTCATATTAAACACTAAAACAAACAAAATGAAACGTATCCTTTTTCTAACCCTAATCCTGGGTATGATTGGCACAAGCAGTTGCAAAAAAGACAAAGATTGTTCACTGGATTCCTCAAGCATTACGGGCACCTACAAGGTTATCCATTCTTATTATAAAGCAAATTCAACCACTGCTGAAGTGGATGAGTATACAACCTGGGATGCCTGCGAAAAAGATGACCTGATAAAGATTATGGCGGGTGGCGCTCTTATCTTTCAGGATGCCGGAGTAGTTTGCACACCTGCCGGAGACGAATCTGGTACCTGGTCGTTGAACGGAACCACCATTACGGTAGCTTTTGCGGGTGGGAGTCCGGTAACTGAAAGTATTTCCAATTTCTCCTGTTCCGGGATGACCATTCAGGAAGATCTTCCAAACGGTGGTTATTCCAAAACTGTTTTGCAGAAATTATAATAAATAATTTTCCTAAACCTATTAAAGGGCTGCTTTTGCAGCCCTTTTTAATTTTACCCGATCTCCCACTAACAATCCAGGAAGACCCGTTCTTTTATCTTTCTCTTTTAGAAGGAGAAAGTTTGATTGCATAAAGCAAGGAAGCCATGCTTGCAATTTGGATTATTAATTTAGGAATTGTTCCCATTAAAAGCGCTGATAAAATAACCCATTCGGGTTATTTTAAATTCTTATAATTATCAAAACCTTTGAGTGGTAATTGAGGACCAGGCAATTTTTAAAAGTTGTCTGAATCTTATAATTATTTTTCGATGTTGTTTAAACCTAAAAAATAATCAATGAAAAAAATCTTTCTATTTGCGTTAGTTGCAGTTTTATCTGGTACCAGTTGTAAAAAAGATAAAAACGAATGCAAATTAAATTCAGAAGATATCATGGACACCTATAGTGTTACCCATGTTTATGAAAAGGCTAATGCTTCCGCTACAGAAGTAGATGTGTTTCCAACCTGGGATCAGTGTGAAAGAGACGATACTTACGACTTTAGCGGTGGTGGGGTGTATATTGTAACAGATGTGGGGAATTTGTGTTCCCCTAACAATTCTTTTACGGGAACATGGGCATTATCCGGAAACAATATTACGGTTAATGGGGTAACCTATGCCATATCTAATTATTCCTGTTCCGGGATGACATTGACCACTACGAACGCAACAACTGGTGCAACACAAAGGGTTGTAATGGTAAGATAAATGACCAAATAAATGTAAAAGGCTGCCTCAAATGAAAAATGAGGCGGCCTTTTTTTATTTCCGGGTATTAGTAACGCAGTAAGCCAGGTAAAAGGCATTCTAAATATGGCTAATTGATGGCGAAACAACAGATGATATAAATCAGGTTGATTCCCGATATTCAGGGTTTAAACATGGGCTTCTATACAGCCAAAACAGTTTTCAATTGCAACTGTTGGAATGGGGAAAAATGGAAAGAAAGATTGGCAAGCTAATTGATAACCAATATCTAACAACCGATTATAAAAGATAAACGGGGAAATATCCCTTTTTAGGATTATCGCTTCAAAACGACTTGCCGGAATTTTTTTTGAGTTGATCGATTCCTGTTAATCCTTTATGAAAGGGGATTATTTTAAAAGTATTCCAAAAAAAATTAAATTGTAGGATTAATTATTGTAAAATCTATTTTTATGTCATTCAAAGCAACATTAAAAATTGGCAGCAAAGAATTTGATGTTATTTCCTGCAGCTATGCGCTCCACCGTGAAGTAGATGGCAAGGGAAGGCCCGCATCCGTTGTATATGGGGGAACAATTGATCTTGGGATTGAATCGACGGATGATACATCCATAATTGAAGCGATGGTTAATAACCAACACAAGCCATTAGATGGTACCATCACGTTTAAAAAGAGTGATGAGGACGCTAAAATGAAGGAACTTTCCTTTGAAAAGGGTTATGTTGTGAAATTTTCAGAATCGTTTGATACGATAGATTCACAACCCATGATGATTAATTTTACGGTTTCCGCTCAAACCATTAAAGTGGGAGGCGCCGAACACAAGAACGATTGGCCAGGAGGTAAATAAGCAGACCTGCCCGAATAACTCCTTTTCTTAAAGATTTATTTTCATAAATCTTACCCCTAATATCCCCTAAACCGGCTATTTAGTTTTCCGTGTAAATTCATTCAAGCAAATATCATGGAATACATTGTTGTAACTGAATTGGAAATTGATGGTGAAAAGTTTAATAATTTCTCCTCCTTAACACTCCGGCAGGCTTACCAGGACCATCACAAATTTGAGGTTCATTTTAAACAATCGAACGATTTTTTTTACAATAGTAACGACATCGATCAATTTGTAGGCAAGCCGGTTACCATAACCTATAATAAAACATTTGCCCAGCAAATAGAAAGTTGCTATTCATTTCAGGGTTATATCCTGGAAGTGCAGTTTGTAAAATCGGATACCGGCTACCCCGATTTTGTCTTAATCGGGTTTAGCAAAACCATTAAACTGGAAGATGGAACTGGTAGCCTGGGTATCAGCCGTTCCTTTATGGATAAATCCGTAAAATCTATTATCACAGAGGTAATCAACAACCGGGTTGACAATGAGATCCATCCGGACGATTTTTTAGAGGATCTTGAGTTAGACTACTCCTGCCAGTTTAATGAAACTTCGTTTCACTATTTACGTTATATGTCGATGTGGTTTAGTGGAAACATGCATTACAATGGCGAAAAATTGATTTTTGGACATCCCGGTACGTATCCGGTTATTGATGACAATGACAATTACGACCTGCTTAGCCTGCGGATGAATTTAAAATTATCCCCTCAAAAGTTCAGTTCCTATTCCTATGACCCCGCAAAAGATAAGCTGATCAATTCCCAATCCCCAGCATCGGGTGAAAAATTTGGCAAGAATTCCTCCTTTTTGCAATCCGAATCCCGCAACTTTTTTGATACGAAGTATAATTCTAATTTCAATGACCTGAAAATTTTCCATCAGAAGGTAATAGATGGAATGGCTTCAATTCGACAAAATTCGATTGCCGCCGACCTGCAAAGCATTCGGGGAACGAGTTTCAATCCCGCCATTACCATTGGCCGGATATTACGCGTTAAAGCACCAGGAGGAAATTATGATTTGAAAGACCAGGATTACGAACCCTACCTGATTACCCGGGCAGAGCACTTTACAGAAGATGGGAACAAGTATTATAACCGGTTTGAGGGCATCCCCTATGTAGAACTTAAAACCTACGTGCAAAATAATCCCCATTCCATCCTGGGAGGCAGTTTTGAACCGCAAAAGGCGTATCCGATGCTGGCCCATGTAAAAGACAATAAGGATCCCCAAAACCAGGGAAGAATAAAGGCCCAAATGTTCTGGCAGGAAGAAAAAATGGAAACCACCAACTGGATCAGGGTTATGTCGCCGGATGCCGGGTCCGGTAAAGATGGAGCAAGCAACCGCGGATTTGTGGCTATTCCGGAAATAGGCGACCAGGTGATGCTCGATTTCCAATATGCCCAACCCGATTTCCCTTTCGTAATGGGAGGTATGTTTCATGGAAAAAGCGGCGGAGGAGGAGGCCAGGGAAATAGTACTAAAAGCATCACCCATAAAAGCGGAAGCCATATCACGTTAATTGAAACCCGGATTGATATGTGTGATGCAAGTGGGAATTTCATCCAGATTGATGGAACCAATACTATAAAAATTCAGGCCTCGGCAAAGGTTGAAATAAAAGTGGGTAATGCTGTATTTGAAGTCACCCCATCAAAAATTTCATTAACGGCAGAGCATATAGAGATTAATGGAACAACCGATGCAAAAATGTTTTCGGGAAGCGCCGAATTTAAAACTGAATCGGGCGGAGAAGCTAAAATGAAAGGAACCAAGGCCATTGTACAGGATACCGGTTCAAATAAAATTTCGGCTGATGGAAAAATTGTAATTACCGGTACAGGCGTTAAGGTTGACGGAACTACAGGTATGACAGAAATAAAGGGGGTAAACGTAAAAGTAAATTAATTCCGACATGAATATTTCGAAACAGGAAGAGGCTATGCTAATGGATATGAATAAGGATCTGTCTACATTTACTTTTTCGAATGGAAATCAATTGTGGGCAGACTTATACGGCAATAAAATAAAAATACTGGCTCCAACCGGCGAAGTGCAACTTGTCATCAATTTAACCCCAACGGGGCTGGCACTTGATATAAACGCCAAAGAAATAAATATCAACGCCGACGAAGCGTTAAACTTATCATCAAAAAAAATTAACCTGGTAGCAGCGGAACAAATCAACATCGAAAGCAATGGGAATCTTATTCAACAGGTGAAAAAGGATTGCCTGACCGAAGTAGAAGGCACCCATAAACTCATTGCCCAGGTACAAAAAATTACTGCCATTTTAGGAAATGTGGAAATAAAGGCGAATGATGATGTAAGGATAAATGGGGAGCGTGTTAAACTTAATAGTTCTGATTAAAAAATGGATCTAATAAACCATACTCCATTTCCTTCTATCATGTTTCGGGCGGGGATAGATGATAATAAGTACGCTATGTCGGTGGCCACAAGGGTAACCTATGATATTTCAGGCAATTCAATTCAGGTTAGCGAGGACCAACAAGCCTGGGCTCCTCAATATCAGGCCGTTCAAACAAAATACGGTTTCCTTGAATCAGATTATGTTTATAGACGGGGTGCTGTGGATATCCTGGTAATGGGAAACGCTAAAGCCCCAAATAATTCTCCGGTCCCTTATATGGAAGTGGAAGTTCATTTTAATAAAAAACGAATTCACCGAATTGCCATTTTTGGAAACCGCAAATGGGAAAAAACAATTTTTGGCACCGCTATTTCAACACCAGAACCTTTTACAGAAATGCCCCTTATTCTTGAAAATGCTTTTGGTGGCATGGCCGATTGGGATGGCGTAAAACTGCCTTTTCAAAATAATCCTTCAGGCAAAGGATATTATTTCAGCAAGGAAGACAGCCTCAATAATCCATTGCCAAATATCGAAGACCCCAATTGTCTGATCAAAAAATGGAGCGACCAGCCCGATCCCACTGGTGTTTGTAGTACGCCTCAATTATCCGAATTGCATGCACGTAACAATGTGAGTTTTGATGACCAGGGTAAGGTAACAAAATATGATCCGAAGTTTTACAACACCGCCTTCCCGGCAATGCTTGTGGATAAAGTTATACCGGGAGATACCCTTGATATAACCGGGATGGGAGATCAAGCCTTTAGTTTTCGTATCCCTTCCTGCGAATTGGTTATGAAAGTGAGCATGAATGAACGATTTAAAGAATGGCCGATGTATATTGAGCAGGTCGGATTAATTGTAGATGAACAAAAAGCGTTTATTACTTATCGTTATCCTATAAACTATATTGTTACGCCCATGGAAACCAGAACATGTGAAATAATTCAAAAATAAACGGTGTGGATTGTGCCATTATAAATGTAATTCACCCAATGATAGGGTGTGATTTCCACCAGGAACTGACTACCACTGTACCTCCGGTGCCTGCCCCCATGCCTCATTTGGTGTTTGCACTTCTTGGCAATTTACCCGGGGCACTTATTTTCGGGACGGTTAAAAGAAGCGACAATAATGAAGGAAAGAACCCGGTGTTAGTAGAGTTTGTTCAGGTTCCCATCATTTTACAGGGATCTGATATAGGTCCTATGATTGTTCATATTCCCCTGACTCCCTTTGTCCCCTCTCCTTTAACCTTTTTAAATACGCTTGGAAGCGGTTCCACCTCCGAATTTTTTGCATTCTCCGTTAAGGTACACGATAAACCGGTGGCTATTGCCAACTTGGTGTATGCTACCGTAAATCTAAATTGTGGCTTCCCCTGTTCTGCCCCTTTTGGTGTGGTGGCAGCCCCGGCTACGGTGTTTGCCGGATTTCGCCTGGGCGACTTTTTAGCGGGTTTAGCCGGCATGGCCATGGATGTTGCCTTATCCTATGCCATAAATACCGCATTTAATGGCACCAGCTTAAAAGGGGATGGAGGTTTATTAGGGACAAATGGGGCGCTTTCACGCCTCATCACAAATAAGACAGTCAGTTCGATTATTACCCACGCAGGGTTTCAAACCTTCCTGGGCTCATTTGGTATTCTTGGTTCCCCAATGGGATATTCTAATGCAAGTACCACCGTTCTCGGAAAATATTATACCGATTTTAAATCTGGCATGACGCAGGGCGTTGCCGATTATTTTAATCCTCCCTCCGGCGCAACTATGCAGTAAGTTTGGATTGCAAATCCCCTATTAAAAGTCCGCTATGAAATATTTTATTTTGATTTTAAGCTCCCTTCTTACCTTAGTTTTTCTTGTTACCGGGGTGAAATTTTTTATTGACACCTGGAAGTTCAAGAAAAAAGCCATTCATACTACTGCCACAGTCATTGAAATTAAATACGCGCTGGGGAGAAACAATGTAAAAACACAAAGCCCTGTATTATCTTTTACTACTACCAAAGGCGATAAATACAAGTATGACCCGGATTCCTTTTTTCCTGTAACTTACAAATTGGGGCAGGAAATTCCGGTTCTGTACCCGGAACAACAGCCCGCCCTGGTAAAAATCAATTCATTTCGGGCGCTCTATTTACCACCGTTGTTGTTGATTGTGCTTGGGCTTGTGGGGATTGGAGTTAGCTGGTGGCTTTATCAAAAGAAATAAAATGCAATTCAGCGCAAAACAAATATCCGGGAATACGGAACATGCACAACCCACCCTGGCGGTATTGGTAAAGCAAACCTTTGTTTTTGATAATAAGGGCCAATGCACGCCGGCGGATAATGCGGAACCGCTGGTTGATAAAATAGCATACTACGAACACAACGATCAATTGCTCAAAGACGACAGTGATTTGTTTGTGTTTAAAAAATATTGCGATGTGATCATCAAAGGGAAGGCAAGGAATTTCGGAAATGAAAAGAAATTCTATGCGGGGGTGCAGATTGGAAATACCCAGTTTGACATTTTAGTACAGGGCAACCGGAAAGCGTATTTTAATTCTTTTGGGAAATTAGAATTTTCAGAGCCCGAAATAATCCTGGAGGTGCCACTAAGGTATGATTATGCGTATGGTGGAAAAGACACCGAAGCAGAAAAAAAAATGCAATTGCCCAATGAGGAGATCATGGCCGCAATGCCCGAACAAAACTGGTATGCCGACAGCCCCTTTCGATACCCGAGAAACCCGGAAGGCAAGGGTTTTATTGTGGAACCTTCGAAGGCCATGATTGAAAAGCTTGAATTGCCAAATCTGGAAGACCCGACACAGCAACTTACTCCCGGTAACATCATAACAAACGATGTAAACCGGTGGGTAGAAATGCCACTCCCTTTTGCCACAGACTGGGTGAATCATGTATGGGCTCCCCGGTTATTATATACCGGATTGGTTGAATTCCCATATCCCAACCCAAGGGCATTAAAGGAAATTAAAATGAAATGGGTGGAGCCGGATTTGTATGATCACAAACAGTTTAATACCGGATTTAATTATCGCTTTTTTAATGGCGGACATTTTGGCTTGCAAATCAATCCCCTAAAGATTCCCGACGATTGCACGTTATTAAATATTCATCCCACCCAAAAAAGGATAACCCTTAAATTACCGAAAGCCTGGCCAAAGATTTGGACCGATGGCCGAAAGGGTACCTTAAAAGAGACCCAGACGCTGCTTCATAGTATTCATATTTCCCCTGATGAAAATAAAGTGAATATAATTTGGCGCGGTGCCTCAAAAGCATTGCGGCCCTACCACCCATTGGAATTAAATGAAATGCCTTTTAAAGTGGAATGGTAAAGATTTGACGGCTTGCCTCCATCACAAATAAACATCCATACCCAGGACCGCATTAAACGCATTGCTGCCATCTGCCAGGCAACCCAATTTAGAGGCATCATCCGGAATAAATTTAACCTTGATTTCAAGCTGTACCGGGAGCAGGTAATCGGAAAGCATCTGAAGCACGGTATCGTTGCGGTTGCCCTTTCGGAATGACTGCAGTTGGGTATTGCTTACCGGGCCAATTTCGATCATAATATCATCCTCTCCCCCATCAAATGCCTGGTTACCGGTGGTGGAATCTACTCCCAAAAAACAATGATCCAGTTTCGAATTTTCAAAATCTTCATTTTCAATTGGCATCATCCGGCAACTGCTAATCCGCACCGGCACTTCCAGCAAAAGTTCAAAAATAGAGGATGCTGCTTCATAATCATCCCTAATTTCATGAATAAGTGGTATCACTTTTAAAAACACACCCGACTGTTCTATATCCAGGTATTTAAAAATCTCCCAAAAAGGTTTGAAAACATTTATCAATTCGTTTTGCCGGCCTTCCTGGTGGATGCGGGTTTCATACAAGGCCATTTGGATCCGCAGCGCATCAATCCCTGATTCGAAGGGCATAAAAAAGCGCCTGGCATTTCGCTCTTCAATTTTGTGCCGCTTAATATGTTGAATAATTTCCTTTTGGGATATAGCCGATTTGGGAATAACTGGAGAATGAAACAGACCCTCCGGTAACATATCATAAATCCCCTCTTTATGGCTCCTGATAAACGTGTATTCCTTCCGGTTATAATCGGAAATATCTTCTACCACCTCATCCACATCCTTCCGGTAATTCCGCTTCTTCGGGCCCAAATGAAAAATGAGTACCCTATCCTCCGGCAACTGCCCGTTGATCAATTCGGCGGCAATAATCTCCGCCCTGAAATCATTCCCAAACGTATCGGAAAGCCTTCCAGAAAGATTGGTTTTTGATTTATCCATTTATTTCATTTGTATATTAACATTTCACAGATTGCATACATTACCTGTACTTGAAATATTCCAATAAATTACTACTCTTTTATTATGACCCGGTAATGATTACTCATCCCCGACCTGCCTTTTAGTTTTGAATGCAATTGTTCAGTCAATAATTGCCGTTCATTGGGGTCGGTCACTTCATTTTTTTTCAGGGTAATTTCCACATCAATGGTGCGCCTGAAACCCTGTTGCTGTAAGGGTGAAATTTCGAATCCCTTTTCGATGGTAACTTTTTGCAAACGATTGCCCAGTTCGTAATAACAAAAATTCCGAATATCATCCCTCGTAACAATCCGGTTTCGGGTCATTAATCCATACCGGAAAGCATTTACCCGTTCCTCCTGTTTGAGCCGGTCCTTCCCTCCGGTGCTGGTGGTTAATAAAAACAGGGAGTCTGGTTTAATACCAACAGAATTATATTCCTGCAGCCTGGATCCCGAACGGATATGGTTACCCGCTTCGGCAAAGGTTGTCCAGTATTCCACATACATCATATCATTACCCTCCATGGGCTTTACCATAATATAATGAGGGATTTCACCCGCATCCTGGGCAACCGTTTTCGATTTTTGTTCAATTATAGATATCCGTTGCTGTAATTCTTTGAGGGTATAGGAAATGAAATCGTTACCATAGGCCGCGAAGGCCGCAGATTCGGTTCGCAGCAGTTCGAGTAAATAACTAATGAACTCATTCGCATTCCTTCCGTCAAACCGCTCAACCCCTCCACTTCGAACCGTAAACGTACCCAACTCTTCCTCCCCTTTCAAAAAGGGAGTTATAGTATACTGACTTTTATCATTTGCGAGCGACCTTACGGCAAGAAACTGGCTTTGGTTGGCTGCTTTTAGCGGAATGATGTTGCTACCTCCTTTTAACCGGTACCGCATATCGTTAAGCTGTCGGTTCATCACAGGAAAAGTATTGGTGTAAACAAAAAGATCATCCAGAGCAGACTGAGGAATAAACTGCGGAAAGACCACTTTAATCCAGAGTAGTTTAGTATTAAATTTTTGCAGAACCTGCTCATTAAATACTTCTTTAAATACCAATGGGTATTCCGTAAGCAGGCTTTGCAGCTTGGGCAACCCGGCTAACGACAATGTAACATATCTGGAATTATACAGGTCTTTTACATCTTGTTCAATTTGAGTCAATATATCATGATCGGAGGTAAGTTTCGGCATGGGGGCCTGAACTTCTTCTTCAGATTCCAGACCGGCAAAAGCTTCCAGTTCCTTATCGAGGATATACCATTTGAGCATGGAAAGCAACTGGAAATTATGACGGGCAAATTGAAATTCGGGATTCTTCCATTCAAACTGAAAAGACAATTGTGCCATCTCAGAAAGTCCGGCATCAACGGATAACCCCAACCACATTTCATGATTTTTCAATCCGCCAGAATTTCCGGCCTGTGCAATACCCTGTTTATTAAGGGTATCATCGTAACCAAACAAATTGCTTCCTGCTCCCTGGCATATCACATTTACATTGTACAGCACATGTTTCCCAACCGGGGTAAAGAAAACATCCATATTCTTCTGTTGTTCCTCTTCCTGGGAGCTGGTTATTTTTTTCTTTAGATAAAAATGGGCCACCTCGGTTAATACCTCGCGTGGTTCAACCGGAATCGCATGCAAAATAGCATGGGCAGGAATGGGGCAGGTTAATAAATCGGGAGCAAGGAGTTGTGCCGCCTTCTCGAGGAGCCGCGATTCGGTATCCTTAATTTCATTCCCCAGATTATACAATTCGGTGGAAAGCGCTTCCAGCAATAATTTTACAACCGGGTCGAGATCTTCTGTATTTTTTATATTCCAGAAATTCAAGGCATGCTTCAGCATCCTGTTCCGGATAGCCTCCTTGGAATTATTTATTTGGGAAAGCATAATTTCTAAATTTAATCAACAGATAAAGGGCTAAGAAAAAGGCTGTTATTAAATGAAAAAGATTCTCCTGTTTTTCGGATAACCCCGGAAAGTACAATATCCACCCGTTTCTTTATTTCCGTATAATTTCGAATCAGGTTTTGCTTTTCAATTTCAGAAATCTTCACACTAAGTTGAATTTCAGATAACCGGTCTTCGTGTGTGGTTATAGATTGCAGCAATGACTGCCTCAGTTTTTCTTCCCATTTATTCTCGCTCACGATCAGTTCGAAATCCAGATCCCAGATTTCACAGCCAAAATCAAAATCATACCGGTGTTCTCCAAAACGGGTCATAATAATGAGTTCGAGATTTTGAGAAATTGACTCTTTTAGGTTACAAACCAGTATTTCCTGCCCTTCAATCAATTTTGAAACGGGTAAAGGTATTTTCAAAAATTTCGTGTTCATTGCCAAATTTTGATTTGCCACTTAAATTTTCATTATAGGAAAAGCAGGTAAAAGATCAAATCATTAAATCCCGAAAATGAGCCTGGCAATCATACTAAACCTGCCAATTCTGGTTAAATATATATATAAATCATTACTTTTAGAATAGCGAATTAGTGAATAAGGGGGGCAGGTTTCCTTTTTTAAACTATTGGATTATGGCTGCACTTTCATTAAATGAATCCGTAAAAACAGCTATTGAGATCGCCCAATCATTAGCTAAAGAATACCGAAACGAAAATTTTTCTCCCGCACATCTCCTTTTAAGCCTGCTTCATAAGGATGTTGGACTGAAGAATTACCTGGATGCTATTGGAAAAGATACAGGCTATATTTCCGAATGGGCCGAAGTAAGAATCGAAGATTATCCGAAAGTGGCACAGACCAGAGAAAAGGTTACCGGCGATGACCAGGTGAAGGAAGTATTTGAGGAAGCGGATAATGTGCGGATTAAACTTGGTTTGGATTTCATAAACCCCATTTGCGTTTTATGTGCGCTTAGTAAACCCGGCGTGGGATTTACTTCGGAGCAATTAAAAACATTTCCTGTAAAAGAAAAGGAGATCCTGGAGGGGTATTTCAAAGAAGGGGAGGTTCAACAGGCGGTAAATTCCAATGCTCCGGATGGTTCCGCTCAATCTCCTGCGGCAGGGGCGCTATTCAAATATTGTATCGACCGCACAGCCCTTGCCAGGGAGCAAAAAACGGATCCCATTATAGGCCGGGATAAGGAAACCCGGATGATGATGGAAATCCTATGCCGGCGTACAAAACCTAATGTTATCATAACCGGAGAAGCCGGGGTTGGGAAAACGGCATTAATAGACGGATTAGCCATGGACCTTGCCGCTAATAAAGTACCAACCCAATTGCAGGGAGCGCAATTATTTGAACTCGACCTGGGCGCCTTGATTGCAGGTGCCTCCTATAAAGGAGAAATTGAAGACCGCCTGAAAAATATCATCAAAGAAATAAAACAGTTTCCCAAGGCGATAATTTTTATTGATGAAATCCATGTATTACTCGATGCCAAGGGTTCGGTTGGGGCAGGCGCTGCCAATTTGCTGAAACCCGAACTGGCCCGGGGGGAAATAACGGTTATTGGCGCCACAACGAATGATGAATACCGGAAGCATATTGAGCGCGATCCGGCATTTACCCGGCGATTTGAAGTGCTTGGGGTTGCCGAACCGGAAATTGACAGTGCCATTAAAATGGTAGAATGCCTGGCTCCAAAATTTGCCGCCCATCACCAGTTGAAAATTGCTCCGGATGCTGCAGCAGAATGTGTAAAACTCGCTAAACGTTATATAAAAGACCGTCACCTGCCCGATGCGGCCATCGATCTCCTCGATCGTACCATGGCGGCTATTAAACTCATGGTTGATACCAACAGCAGCGATCTGGAAGAATTAAAAAAGCAATTGCAGGCTTTGGAATTAAATGAGAGCGGGTTACCTGCCCATACCCTATTTAATGAGTACAAATGGTTATATGGCTTAATGAAAGCGCGAATCAGCCCGGTATTATTGGGGAAACTGGAGGATGCCTCGCAGGTTGAAAAATTTGAAAGCGCTTCTGAATATGACCAATTCCTGAAAAATAGTTTTGAAAAACTCAGTACCCTGGTGGGGGAAAAGAAAGAAGATGTAAACAAGGATGACCTCGCTTCCATCGTATCTTATAAAACAGGTATTCCTCTTGGAAAAATACAGGCACAGGAAAAAGAACGGTTATTGAATATGGATGGCTACCTGAAAAAGAGAGTAGTTGGGCAGGACCATGCGGTTAAAGCATTAGCCGAAGCCGTATTGGAATCAAGAAGTGGATTGAACAAAAAAGGACAGCCATTGGGATCCTTCTTTTTTCTTGGGCCAACCGGTACCGGTAAAACAGAGCTGGCAAAATCATTGGCCGAGTTTCTATTCAATGATGAGAAAGCGATGATCCGGTTTGATATGTCGGAATTTAAAGAGGAACATTCTGCAGCATTGCTTTATGGCGCACCTCCCGGCTATGTGGGTTATGAAGAAGGTGGCGTCCTGGTGAATAAGATCAGGCAAAAGCCGTATGCGGTTCTTCTATTTGATGAAATTGAAAAAGCCCACCCTTCGGTATTTGATACCTTTCTTCAGATTCTGGATGAAGGACACATGCACGACAGGCTGGGAAAGGAAGGCGATTTCTCCAATGCCGTAATCATTTTCACTTCCAATATCGGAAGCGAATGGATTGCAGAGAAATTCCAAAAAGGGGAAACACCGGCTCCGAATGAATTGATGGAAATCATGACCAAGTATTTCAGGCCGGAATTTTTGGCCAGGCTTACGGAAATCGTGCCCTTCAAATCAATCAGCGAAGAAAGCATTGTTCGGATTTTTGATATTCAGATGAAGGGGCTTCTTGAAGCTTTGGATAAACAGGGAATTGGTTTTTCAATTTCTGAAGAGGCAAAAAAGCACCTATCCCTAACCGGGTTTACTCCAAAATATGGAGCGAGGCAGATTTCGGGAGTAATACGAAACCAGCTCAGGAGGCCCATCTCAAAATATATAATATCGGGGGAACTTAAAAAAGGCAATACATTAAGCGTGGAATTACATGATGCGGCGCTTAGCTGGGAAATTAAATAATTGAATAAATTAGCTCAAATTATTTATATTTATACTGTAAAAAGGAGTGCGATTGCAACTACCATATTTCTAATTAAAATAATGCCATTATTATGCCGCAAGTTAAACCCGGTATAGCTACAACTATACTCATGCCGGAACCGGCAGGCGAAGGTTTTGTTGAAATTTCCCCCAATAAAACCCTTTTTGTTCAAAAGCTTACCTACGATGATCCGGTTAAACCAGAAATTGTGGAAGACCTGCAAAAGGTAGAAGATGTTTTTGCGCATTATAAGCCATCGGTGGATGTAGAGTTGGATAAAGAAGACGGCTCCACCACCAACGAAAATTTCCAGTTTGCCGGATTAGGAGATTTTGATGCGAAAAATCTGACCAACCAAAGCGCCTTCCTCAAAAGCCTGAATTTGGAATACGATACGTATCTTAAAATTATCAAGCAACTTAAAACCAATAAGTCATTGGCTAATGTGATCCAAAATGCAGAAACCAAGAGTGCCTTTATTAACATATTAAAGTCCCTCGTTGCCGAACTGGAAGAAAAATAATTAAAATTTTTTCGTAAAAAATAATTACCAGGATCAGATCTTTTTACCACTCATAAATTATAATTATGGCAAATGAAGAAGCTAAAAGTGAAGAGCAGTCGTCGTTTAAGCAGGATGCTAAACAGGAAACGAAGCTATCGCTTGATGAATCCTTAAATAAGCTTGCCAAAGTTGGAGGATTTGATTTCCTCGAAGCCATTGTAGATGGTTCCGATAATTTAAACCCCACCCGAAAGGCAAAGAAAAATATTTTTCTTACCGATGCAAATAAGAAACAACAGCGGGCCGATTTAAAAAAGAAATTAAACATCTGGCTGGATCTTTTAGAATCGGATTCCGTTTCTTCTATGGTTGACAAGAGCGCGGAGCGGTCGGAGATTTCAGAAAAACTCCTTAAAGGCAATTTGAAAAAAATATTAGAGACCTCCAGAGAGTTGGAGCAGGCATACCGTGCGGTGAATCTCTTTTATAAAAATACCGAATCTTCGAAGTTGAAGAATGTATCGATCATGAATGCCTCCATGAATCAGCTTACGGATCTGGATGAGCCCCGGTTTATTGACCATGTGGCGGAAGAAATGAAACAAAATTTCGATCGGCTTGATTTAAGGGAAAACTATTCTCTCCTCGTTATTCCCGGCTACCTGAAAAGCAATAAAGTAGTAGATAAATGGGCGAAAATTGCGTATAATAACAAAGCCACCCTGGTTACTGATTTTGAAAATGTGGAATCCCCGGATGATGCACTCGACCTGTTTCGGGATGCCAACTTAACCGGAGGCGACCCCCACAAAGCAAATGTGATGATGACCTGCAATTACATTGTAGGCCGGGGAAAAAATGCAGATATAGGGGAAGAAGAAGATGTTTATGTTCCCGGATCTGCCGCCCTGGCCGGGAAACTTTATTGCACGAAGATGTCGCAACCTGTTGCCGGTAAAACCTATGGAAGTATAGACGAAGTGGATGCGGTACGATTCGATATGAAAAAGGCTGAAATTTCTGCTTTAGAAAATGAAGGCCTGGTTCCTTTGGTTGGAGAATGGGGAAAAGTGATGCCCTTTTCTGCCAAAACGCTTTTTAATGGTGATAATTTGGGAATGCAAACCTATTCGGTAGTACGGGTATTCGATTTTATTGCCAAAGTGATGTCCGACTTCCTGAATCGCAGAGCGTTTGAATTATGGAATACCAAAATGGAAGGAAACCTGAGAAAGCAAATCGTAAAATTCCTGGATGGAATTCAGGGGCCCGACAAATTGATTGAAAAATTCCAAATCCTCCGCTTCGAAAGAGATGAGGACCAAAAAGACCATATTTTTCTGGATATCCATATTACCCCCTTCTTTCCGGCTAAGAGTTTCCTTGTTAAACTGGATGGGTATAAAGGCGACGATGGGGAGGAATGGAAAGCAGAATTTAAGCAGGCAAAATAACAAACTTTAAAAATCAAAGCCACCTTTATTTCGGGTGGCTTTTTGATATTCCCCTTTTTGGCATCATTGAAAATAGGACCGCTGATTAACAGGTAAGGTTATTGATAACCCCTTAACTGGGAACCCAGGTCCGCTGATTTCGGATAAATTTCAATAACGCGCTAATACTCATGTATATAGATAAATAAATTGACAAAAGAATTTTATAATCACATAATTTCTAAGTAATTTCAAAACTCACGATTAGGTTGCCCTGAAAAGCAATTAACCGGGAATGGCAGATAAAATAGTTTTCGGGCTTATACCTTGATTTGGCTAATTCTCCAGCACTTTAAATTTATAAATCAAAGTAAAGAGAAAAATGGCACTCAAATTTTTTTTGGTTTATATAGGCGTATTTTTTGCATTTGCTATTGGTTTCCTCATGCTGGCTAAAAATTTTGCCAGTAGCCTGGGGGCTGCGGGCAAAAAGCCTTTACTTGAAGGAGGGTTATCTGCGCTACTCATATCCGGATTTGCTTATGGGGTAACAGTTTTTGTTAAACACCTCTTTGCCGTCTTCTGGATTTTTGCTGCCCTTTTTATCCTATTCGGCATTTTCCATATCCTCTTTTTTCATAAGAAATATTTTTATAAACACAATATTGATAAAACCAAGGCTACCGTAGCGGAAATTCTTTTTATGCTCAGCCTTTTGTTTATCATTATTGTATTTTTTTCTGCATTACAGTATTTCCTTAAAGACAAAAATTTCCTGTTCTTCCCTACCCTGATGTGCATGCTTGCCTTTTTCATCCCACTGTCTATTCTATACAGTTTTGAGGCCGCTTATAATATTCCTCCAACCGAATACCCTACCTGGAAATATCCCCTGTACCACCCCATCGATTTACCCGATGAACGACCCAATGAAAAGCTGCTTGTTATTGCTTTTGAAGCGGCTAAAGCCCCGACTGATAAAGTAAGGACAAATTTTAGGGCAAAGGGTCCGGAAACCATGAAGCTGGGCGATCTGTTCTATCATTTTATTAATGATTATAATGAAATACAAAGTGAAACTCCAATTCAATATGCCGATCAGGAAAATTCAGCTTTTGACTGGGGTTTTCGAATTCGACCCAGGGGAATAAGAGCCAGCCAGATCTTAGACCCGGAATTAAGTATGAGGGAAAATGGGATCAGGGAGAATAGTATCATTATTTGTGAACGTATTTAAATCAACATATGAGAGAGCCGCAAAAATATTTCCCTGTAAACTGGATTGATGGAATGAAACTGAATAAGAATCATTTCATTGCCCAGGATAATGCATGGCAAAACCGGAGTCAGGAAATTGCGGGTTTAATTACGACCCCATTTCAATATGGAATCCTTCCTCCCTCTTCGGCCGGGGAAAATACGTTTAATGTAAAAGTTTCATTAGATAACCAGAATGCTATCAGAGTATCTGTAATTTCCTGCCAGGCCATTACCCAGGGAGGCGCCGGAATTGCCATTTCTGATTTGCAAGCTACCGGTAACCCGGGGTTTGAGAGCCTGTTCAATAAAATAATACCCTTTAATGCAGCGGGTTCAGAATCCTCCTGGTGGGTGTTTCTTTTTGTTAATCCATACGATAAACTTCCGGCTGGAAGCCCGGATTTAGCAGAAACTCCACCTCGCCTCCCGAATGTAATACCTAATTACTCCATTGAACTTATTGGTGAAAGTAATTATCAGCAATATGCCAACCACCCGTTTGGCCTCCCCATTGGAAAGATCCTGGGTAATGGGAATGATATTAAAGTGGAAGAAGATTATATCCCTCCCTGTTTTTGGGTTTTATCCCACCCCGACCTTATTTCTTTACATGGCGAATTGGACCAGTTTCTCTCCCACCTGGAATTGTATTGCTCGCAGGTGGTACAAAAGATTTATGTCAAAAAACAGCAAAACGAAATTTCTGAACTGGTACTATTCTTTTGCGACCGGGTGATGCTGTATCTTGGTCAGGCCCTTAATCAACTCCGATGGAAAATGTTGCACCAATCGCCATTGGAGTTAATGCTTTCCATTGCAACCCTGGCCCGGATTATGAAAAATGCCATCGATTTAAGAATTGGCTCAGGCAAAGAGGAACTAATGAATTATCTCTGCGAATGGTGCGAACTAAAACAGGGTGAACTGGAAACGATGCTTAGCAGGCTCGCCAATATGACTTATAACAACAATGACATCAACCAGAACATCCAGCAAACCGTATCCTTTGTAAAAGTCAGCCTGAGGCTTTTTGAAACCCTCAGCAAATTAGAATTCATTGGAAAACGGAAAGAAAGCGGTGTGTTTGTTAAAGAAGAAGTACCACAACAAGCTAATCCTCAACAAACCCAACGCAGGCGATTTTTCGGATAGGTAATTAAAGCCCCAATTAATAATTCAACATGCAACCGCTCAATAAAGACGACAGAAAAAAAGCCTTTTGGACGTTTGTCTGGCTTTTATTGGTTAGTATTATCCTCATATTAACCACCATCTATTTCAGTGTCAAGATTCCTTTTAACCAAAACGATGAGCTTATTAAAACAAATGAAAGGGAAAATGATATTAAAGTAAAGGAGCACACCCTTTCAGATAACTTTTATAGCAAAATGTTATCCATCACGAACCGGCTGGATTCTATAAACTCCAGCCCCAGGGCAGAACTGATAGAAAGTCAGGTTAAGGATGATATTGAAGCCTTGAGCAAAATGGTTGGAGAAACCGACACCTTATACAACCGTCCGTTCTACAATACCATCATCCTAACCTTAGATGATTATAACCGGGCAAAAGCAATATTAAGGGTGCAGGCTCAAAAAGGCGCTGCTCAGGATAACTTACAGGACCTGGTTTCTACAAAGGATAAAGAACTGAATGCTGCACGGGATTCTGTGAGGGCTTTACTAATGCAGATTAGTAAATTAACCGGGATTACCAATTAAAACATGAGTACAAATAATATTTATACCGGGCGTATCGGAGGATTAGACAGAAAGGTATGGTATGTATTGGGCTCACTCATTGTCCTTATTATCGGGATATTTTCTTTTAAGGCGATTACCCGTAAAAATTGCCAGCCCATCAGTTTTTCGATTATGGCCGTATCCGGCAATTCTTCGGAACCTTTTACCACCAATCAATCGCTTTTATTTAAAGCCAGCTCGGAAAAGGTAAAATGGGATTTCGGGGATAAGACCTCGTTTGCTTTTGGGGCAGTGGTTAGCCATCAGTTTAAACAACCAGGCGATTACCTGGTGAAAGTAAGTACCAGCCTCGATTGTTTTGAAAGCAGAAAGGTCACTATAATAAAACCCGAAGTAAACACCATTTTACCTTCACAAACCGGAAATGAGATTGAAGGGCCGGAATCAACAGAACCCAAAAAGATTGAAACCTATTTCTGTAATGTAATTTCTGATACCTATAAATGGGAAGTAGAAGAGCACCCCGAATACCCCAGGCAAACTAACGCCCAGGCTTCATTCCGGTTTCTAAGTCCGGGCATTTATATTATTTCTGTTGAGCTCGCAAATAAAGCCAAGTACCGGAAACAGGTGGTGGTTGAAAATCCTTCTGAAATACCGGCAGTAATTGCCCCTCCTGCTTCCACTACACCGGATACAGCCCTGCCCTCGCCTGCCACAGAGAGCAACCCCAAAAAATTTATTACCGATGAGGTTTTTCAAAATAAACTTCAATTGGTGGTTAACGGAGAGGATTATAAAACCCTAGGGTTTCTCGAAAACTTATGCGGCGGATATACAACGCCCACCAAAATTAATGGGAAAGACCCCGAGCCCTTTAACCTGGCCTGTTCCGAACTGGGCGGCAAAAAAGAACGAAAATGGTTCCTGGGAAATAAGAAAAAAATCAAGATTAAAAGCATAAAACTAAGAAGGAACGATGAGACACACTGTGTGGAATTGATTGAGGTATTCTTTTAAGCAAGCAGCTATTTATGATTCAATTCAAAAAGCATATAATCCTGCTTTTCCTATCCTGCCATGCTGCATTTTTTTATTCCAATGCCCAGGATGGAACGATTGTAGACACCATCTATACCAATGAAAAAATTGACGTCGCCGTAAATTTCTATTCTGAAATATTGAACTTTTACAGCTATCCTACCCCAAGTAAATACCGGATCAAATCCTTCCCCGAACTGAAACAATTACGGATAACCACCGATAGAAAATTCCCGGCGCCAGAACACCTCTCCGTCCTTATTAAAAGGAAAACCTATCAATTTATTATTGCCTATAAAAAAAATATTGATTTTTCAAACTTTGAAGAAACGACTTACAATTACGACGAGAAGAAAATCGAAAATTTAATTGAAGGCAGGCTCACTTCTTCTCAAGGCAGAAAGGAATCTTCTGCTAAATCAAAGGCAGGCAAAGAAGCTGCATCAAACATTCAAAGCAACAACGATTACTTCTCGATCCTTAAACAGGCATATGAAAAATATAAGGCACAGGATTATGAAGACTCCAAAGCCCTTTATTTAAAGGCCCTTAAAATGAGACCCGATGAGATAATGGCCAGGGACGGGCTGGCACAAGTGAAAGCAAAACTGGAGGAAAAGGAAAAACAGACTGCCAAACTGGATGCCGTTTACAAGGGATATATAAACGAGGGTGATAAATTCCTGAAACAAAATAAATTAGATGAGGCCAGAATGGCCTACCAACAAGCACTTTACATCCGGAAAGACGATCCTAAAAGCAAACAAAAGCTTGCCGAAATTTCAGAAAAGGAAAATTTGGAAGCCCAGGAAAACGTAAAAGAAAAAAATTACAATACGGCAATGGCTTCAGCAGACAAAGCCTTCGAACATGCCGACTACAAAACCGCTCAGAAATTCTACAATGAAGCCATATCCTATTTCAACAGAAAAGACCCCAACGATCAACTTAAGGAAATAAAGAGGATCCTGGATCAGCAAAATGCAGAAATCGCTTCTTCAAAAGCGTTAAAAGAACAAAAAGAAGCAAACGACAAAAAAGAAAAAGAAAACCAACAAAAACAAAAGGAATATTATGCCCTGTTGCTAAAAGCAGACAATTATTTTACCAATGGCGACTGGGATAAGGCGATATCCATTTACAACAAATGTTTAGGATATAAATTCGATGACAGCTATCCCTCCAATCAAATAGAAAAAATTAACAAGATTAAAACCGAACAGGCCGAATTTGCCAGGGCAAATGCGAAAAAAGAATTAATTAAAGCGGAAAAGGAACGAAAGGAAAAGGAGCAGAAGGAACTTGAAAATAAATACAATACGGCTATTGCCAATGCAGATAAACTTTTCAATAACCAAAAATACAACGAAGCAAAGATTGCTTACAAAAATGCATCGGGTATTATTAAAAAGCCCTGGCCAACCGAACAAATTAAGAAAATAGACCAAATTGAGTTGGCACTGGCAGCCGAGGCAAAAGAAGCAAAACTTAAGGCAGACAGAGAAAAAGCAGAAACTGCCAGATTCAATAATATTATAAAAAGTGCGGACGCGTACCTTGCCAAATCAAATTATTCCGAAGCAAAAAAGCAATACCTGAACGCACTCAGCATTAAGGGGAGTGAAAATTATCCAAAGCAAAAAATTCAATTCATAAATGAAACCCTCGACAGGTTAGCGGCTGAAGAAACGGCCAGAAAGGCAAAACTGGCGGCCGAACAGGAACTTAACAGAAAATATAAACTGGCCATATCGAACGGAAAATCTTCCGTAATTAAAGAGGATTTTGTGGCGGCGAAAACTGCATTCTCAGAAGCCCTTACTTTAAAACCGGGTGAAACAGAAGCGAAAACGCTGCTCAAAGAAACAGAAGACAAACTGGCTGAAATAGCCAGAATAAATGAAATAGAAAATAAATATGATCAGAAAAAGGGAATGGCAGACAGCCTGGTCTTAGAAAGTAAATTTGCCGAAGCAATTCCCATCTACCAGGAAATCCATAACATTAAGCCGGAGGAAAGTTATGCTCTTTCCATGATCAAATATTGTAATTCAGAAATTAAAGATGCTGCCATCAGAAAACAGCAGGAAGATTTGCTGAATGCGCAAAATGAAGAAAATAGAAAAGACAGTCTGTTTCATGTATTGATGAAGGATGCCGCCAGCCTGGTTTCGGATAAGAATTTTGAGGAAGCAAAGGAAAAATATAAACAGGCCTTGAAGATTCGGCCAGATGATAGCTACACCCAATTCCGGATTAAGATGTGCACTGATCAGATAGAAATGGCTAAAGAAAAGACCATAGCACAAAATAAGGCTAAGAAAAAATCGAAACGGGACAGGGACAACAAGAATCAGGAAATACCGGTGCTGCAAGCGGATACTACAGATATATATAAACCGAAACCCCAGCCCTATTCAAATGAAGAACTAGCCACTAAATACCCAGGGATAAATTTCAATCAATTGCCCTCCGAACAACTCCTGGATGATAATTTTAGCAATACGGCCGACAACCTGCCCGCCTTTAAAGCATTCCTGTCAAAAAGCCCGGATTTATCTATATCAACCCAATCCAACCAGGTAAATATAATCTGCCAGGGGATCGATTTTGTATATCAGACAGCCTATTTCAAATTCCTGATCCGGAATGATAGTAAAGAAGATTTCTTAACAGGACCCATGATGCTTGCCTGGACAAGACCATCGGGTACACAAATAAAATTGTATCCCGTTTTCCTTTTCCCAAAAGTTCTTCCCATCCTTCCCCCGGGAAGTGAAACCATTTTAGTGTATGGTTGTAATGCTTACAAAATTGGGTCGGCAGATAAATTAAATTTTGAAATAAGTGACAGATTAAACAAGACAAAATTATCATTGGAGATAAAGGGATCAGTATATGAAAGGGCATTCACAGCCTATTAATTAAAGCAAAAAGTAAATTCTTCTATGCGGGTAACCGTATTCATAAGACGAACTATTTTAGGAGCAACTTTTCTTTTTGCTTCTTTTACAAGTGTTGCCCATGATATATATTTCTGTGGAGAGAAAATTCCCCTTGATGATGATTTTGTAAGAACCAAATTGATGAACATCATTAAAAAACAAATTAATTATATTAATGTTCCTTCATTGCAGCAAAGAATTAAGCTATATATGCCAAGAGTGGAGCAAATGCTGTACCAGGCAAATATTCCCCAGGATTTCAAATATTTAGCTATCGTGGAAAGTGGCTTTAAAACGGATGTTTCCTCCGCTGCAGGGGCCAGGGGTTTCTGGCAGTTAATGCCAAAAACGGCTATCGACTGGAATTTAGTGGTTAATGATCTTGTAGATGAAAGAACAAATTTTGAAAAATCTACTCAGGCAGCATGCAGGGAAATTGTCCGAAACTATACCTATATCCGAAAAACATTTAAAATCTCCTCCTGGGTATTAACTGCCGCTGCCTATAATAATGGAACTGGCAACATTAAAAATGCTATCATCCGCCAGGGAACCAGTAATTATTTTTCGATGAACCTTAATGCCGAAACTGCTGCATACGTTTATAAAATAATTGCCATTAAAGAACTCTTCGAATTTCCTGAATTATATATGCAGGGGTTTGGTTACAACATTTTCTCCGTTTCAAAAGCCCAGAAACAGGGTGAATATCAAAATAATTCAAGAGACTTTTTGAAGCTCGGCACCCTGCAGGTAAAAGTGAATGATGCAGATGGAAGCCACCCCGCAGACCTTACCAAAACCAGAATTAAGCAGACATCGGATGAGGTTTTTCAAAATGTAACCTACGTTTACGCAAAAATTAAAGGGAAGTACAAACACCTGGATAAGGAGAAAGGTAATTCGATAAACTTTACCCTGGAAAGCCCTCTCCAGGTACAAAATAATTATACAGCAGCCGGGCAGGTAATTCAGGGCACCGGCTGGATAATTGACGACCGGGCCATGGTTGATTTAGGGTACGGACACCAGGTGGTTGTACTGGATAAAAATAGCCAGAAAGGAATCCGGTTGTCTGATTTAAAAAATAAGCAAACTGTCATTTTAAAAGTAATCCAAAACCCGAAAGGCAAATAAATTTGATTCTCCAGGATATAACCATTTTATTGGAGTAAAAACTGCAGCAGCTATTTTTTTAATAAAAAGCAAAGTCAATCCTTCTGCCAACATCATCTTCCATCCGATTCGCAGGCCGGTTGAGGCAGTATCCGGTTAAAAAAAGAATGGCTCTCTAAAGAAAGCCATTGCTTGTGCCCAGAACAGGAATCGAACCTGCACATCCTTGCGAACGGCAGATTTTGAGTCTGCTGCGTCTACCAATTCCGCCATCTGGGCAATTAAAATTGGGAGGCAATATTACGTTAATCGGCCAACCTATCCAAAATGCGATTTAAATATTTTTTCCGGTAATAAAGCGACTTCAGCCTATCCAGGGCAGAACGGTTATCCGCATCTCCTCGCAGCAGCAAAATATTTTCTTCTTCTTCGGCCTCCAATCCTCCGGCCAATTCCGCTGCCGCCTTTTTTCCCTCTTCGGGTGCCTCCGAAATACGTTCATTCAGTTCCATCATTTCCATTAAAAAGCCGGATGGAAGTTCAAACTTTTCCCCGGAAACAAGGATGCCTTTTACCTTTAGAAAATAGGCAAGGGTTTCATCCGGATTACTGAAGATTTTATATGCCTTATTAATATCCGCCGATTTATCGAGAGCCTCCTCCTGCTCATCTCCCGTCTCCCGGGTGAAAAAGTCGGGGTGAGAATCTCGTTGAAGCAAAATATATTTCCTGGAAAGTTGTGCCGCGTTAATCCGGGGAGAAACCTCAAAACCAAACAATTCAAAATAATTCATGCTGTAAAGTTAATTCCATATACCGTTTTGCCCCTGAAGTATTATAGATTAAATTTGCGCGAAACTTGCAAACTTATGCCCATAATAGGCCTTATCAGGGAGGGGAAAACCCCCGCTGATAACCGGGTAGCCCTGACTCCCGCCCAATGCCGCTGGCTAAAAATAAACGTCCCTGAAATCAGCATCCTGGTACAAACCTCGCCTAACCGTTGTTTTAGCGACAAAGAATACCAACAGGCGGGTGTAACCATTACGGAGAACATGAGCGATTGCGATATCCTCCTGGGTATTAAAGAAGTTCCGAAAGAACAACTCATTCCCAATAAAACCTACCTTTTCTTTTCCCATACAAAAAAGTTGCAACCTTATAACCAGGCCATGCTGATGGAAATGGTTAAGAAAAAGATTACCCTCATCGATTATGAATGCCTCGAACACGATGATGGAAAAAGAATAATTGGTTTTGGCTTCTTTGCCGGTGTGGTAGGCGCCCATAATGGCATTATGGCTTACGGAAACCGGACAGGAACTTTCCATCTCGAAAAAGTCAACTCTTCCAAAAACCTCCAATACCTGATTCATACTTATTTTGGACTAAAACTCCCCAATCTTCGGATAGCAGTAACCGGTAGCGGCCGGGTGGCACATGGAATCGTGGAAATCATGAATCTCCTCGAAATTACAGAAGTGGACCCCGAAGATTACCTCACCAAAATATTTGCCTATCCCGTATATGTTCATTTAAAAGGAGGTAAGCTCTATCGCAGGAAAGACAATGGTCCTTATCAGCGGGAGGACTTCCACCATCATCCCGAACAATATGAATGCTTATTCCATAAATACATAGGATGTACCGACATCCTGATGAACGGCATCTACTGGCAAAAAAATATTCAGCCCTTATTCGAAGTTGCCGACGTTCAAAATCCTGATTTTTCCATCCTTACCATTGCCGACATCACAGACGACATGCATGGGTCGGTTCCCATCAACCTTGAAGATTCTACCATAGATGACCCGGTGTATGGGGTAGACAGAAACACACTTCAAAAAACAGCGCCTTATCTTCCCAACAGCATAGACGTAATGGCGGTAGGGAACCTCCCCAACGAATTACCCAAAGATGCCAGCCGCTACTTTGGTGAACAATTGATTAAATATATTTTGCGCGACCTGATCGAAGGGAATAGTAAAATTATTGACCGTGCCCGCATTCTGGATAAGGGGAAATTAACCGGATTATTTGCTTATATGGAAGACTACGCCCTGGGGAAATGAAAATTCATCTTATAAATAATAGGGCTTCATCAATTTTGTAAAGGAAGGAGTATAGGTGCCTTCTTTGCCCTTAATTATTAAATATTCAGGTGGCGAGGTAAATGTTTCCTGCTTACTAAATATCATCATCCCCCGGAAGCCTGCATCTTCTTCCTTTCTTTTTAATATGGCAGATTTTTCCAAAAAGAATCCGGCCTCCTCCGCCTCCTTCCACGCCTCCTTCATCCGATGAAATGGCATCAACAGGGCTACCCTGCCATCTTCCTCTAACCACAATTCCGAAAGAGAAAATATTATTTGCAGTGAAAGTCCCCGTTCGTGTTTGGTTTGTCTTTTAAGGGCCTCTGCAGGGAGAAGATCATTTTTAAAAAACGGTGGATTGCAAATGACGAGGTGAGCCTTCCTGGGTGGATCCCAATTAATCGCATCTGCATAATGCACATTTAACCTGTTAGTCCATGGTGAGTTCCTGAAATTTTCGCCTGCCTGTTTAAATGATCCTTCCTCCACCTCAACCGCATCAATACGACATGGATTTTCCTGTGCCAGCATCAGGCTAAGTAAGCCGGTTCCGGCTCCCAGGTCAATCACCTGTACAATGGGTAACTTTTTTATAGCCCCGTTTACCCAAGCTCCAAATGCACAGGCATCTGTACATACCTTCATCCCGGCTCCCTGCTGCTCTACCCTGAAATGTTTAAACTGAAAAAAATGATTAGCCAAATTTCTACTTTTACCAGGTTGCCCTGGCCGAGGTTGCGGAATCGAGCGGAGAAAATTCTCCCGCCAAATATTTGTAATATCCGGTAATGGCAATCATGGCTGCATTATCGGTACAATATTCAAAAGCAGGAATAAAAACCTTCCAGCCTTTCGTTCTTCCTAATTCGGTAATTGATTTCCTGAGCCCTCTATTGGCACTGACCCCGCCGGCAATACAAATATTTCCAATACCGGTTTCGTCTGCGGCCTTCTGTAATTTATTCAAAAGAATACTGACAATCCGGTTTTGAATGGAAGCACAGATATCCGAAAGGTTATCATCCATAAATTTCTTTTGCACTACTTCGCTTACCTGAATATCTTCCTTAAAAGAATTTGATTTACCGGCATTGCGCAAAAAATAAAGAATGGATGTTTTAAGGCCCGAGAAACTAAAATCGAGACCTTCTACCTTTGGTTCGGGAAATTTAAATTTTTCAGGATCCCCATCGGCGGCATATTTATCGATAAGCGGCCCTCCGGGGTACGGAAGTCCAAGCAATTTTGCAGATTTATCGAATGCCTCTCCCGCAGCATCATCTATTGTTTCCCCAAGGATTACCAAATCGTTAGGGCCATTACATTGTACAATTTGAGTATGGCCGCCACTTACGGTAAGACATAAAAAAGGGAATTCGGGCCGGTTATCGCCAATCAGATTGGCCATAACATGGGCCTGCATATGATGAATTGCTATCAGGGGTTTATCTAAAGCCAGGGACAATGATTTTGCAAATTGTACCCCTACCAACAGGGAACCAATAAGCCCCGGCGCACTGGTGTAAGCGATAGCATCTATATCATTTAATTTGACAGCACTCTGTTTCAATGCTTCATCCACCACCGGCACTATATTTTGCATGTGCGCCCTGCTTGCCAGTTCGGGCACCACCCCGCCAAAGGATTCGTGTACTTTTTGGGAGGCAATTACGTTGGATAAGATGTGGCCATCGCGGCATACAGCTGCGGCGGTTTCATCGCACGAAGATTCTATCGCAAGAATGGTAATGATGCTGAAAAATTTTAGCGAAGGTAGAAATAAATCAGGAGCGTATGGCCACTACGGGATCTAACTTGGAAGCCTGAGATGCCGGAATGATGCCGGCCAGAATACCAACCACCAGGCAAATTAAAACAGTGGTAAGCAGTAAGGAAAAAGAAATGAACACCGGGAAATCAGCCACACTGCTAATGATCAGTGTCCCTATCCATACAAAGAAAAGCCCAATTGCACCGCCCAGCAGGCACAGGATGGTAGCTTCGGTAAGGAACTCAAAAAGGATAGTGGATTTCTTAGCCCCAATCGCTTTTTTTAACCCGATTATGGCAGTCCTTTCCTTTACCGTAACAAACATAATATTGGCGATAGAAAACATACCTACAATTAAACTGATTCCGCCAACAATAGAGCCTACAATATTCAGGGTAACAAAAAATGAAGCCAGGGCTTTACTAAATGCTTCTACGCTATTCAGTGAAAAATTATCCTCCTGTGTAGGCGATAGTTTCCTTACCTGGCGCATGATGCCCTTTAATTCATCCATAAGCGCATCGGTAGAAACACCGGGTTTCCCTTTTGCAATGAGTATCGGGTTACTGGAATCCACATCATAAATTGTTCGAAGTAATTCGTAACTCATCATGACACAATTATCGTAATTCCATCCTATAAAGCTTTTCCCTTCTTTGGCAATTACTCCTACGATGGTAACCTTCTTGCCTTTAATATCAATTTGCCTGCCTAAGGCGCGGTTGGGGTCCCCAAAAAAATCTTCGGCATTGGTATAGCCAATAATGCAAACCGGGCTCCCTGCCTGAAATTCGGCCGGTGATATAAAACGCCCTGCCTGGAATGTAATGGGCTGAATAGTCATTTGGGCTGGGGTAATCCCATAAACACTTACATTGCCAATCACGTCATTCTGATGAGATATGGAACCCGTGGTCTGCATCAAAAATGCAATATCATCTAATAATTGAGAGCGTCGTTTTACCAACTCCGCTTCCTCATATTTGGCTACCGGCCTGGCCCTGAATTTCCAAAACGGTTGATCCGGGCCTCCACTATAATCCCATTTATCGATATAGATAGTATTGCTGCCCAGGCTTTTCACTTCATCCTGAATATTCTTTTCGAAACTATTTACAATGGTAAGGACAAGAATTATACAGAAAATACCAAAGGCAACACCAATCAGGCTGAGGATGGTGCGGGTTTTATTTACCCTGAGTTCTTCCAGGGTAAGCTTAAGAGAATTGCGAATGATATTAATCGATTTCCGCATGAAACAAAAATACAGCAACCGGTTAAGTTAACTGTATCAATAATGTTGAACGGTTGTTTATTGTAGGTTATTTTCCTTTTCCCCACCCAAACCAATCGTTTCCGTTTGCATACAGCATCAATGCCAGCAGGATAACCATCCCGGCAATTTGAGCATACTCCAGAAATTTTTCACTCGGTTTTCGTCCGGTGATCATTTCAATAAGGGTAAAAAGTACATGCCCTCCATCCAAAGCGGGAATAGGGAGCATATTCATGAAGGCAAGAATTATTGAAAAGAAAGCCGTGATAGTCCAGAAATGTTCCCAATCCCAGGAGGTTCCGCTGAATACCGAGCCCATGGCTTTAAACCCTCCTACCCCTTTGTATGCCCCGGTTTTGGGTTGAAGAATTTTCTTAAACTGTTCGAGGTAAAATTGCAATTCAGTTCCGGCCATTTTCACTCCGGCAGGAAGGGCGGCAAAAAATCCGTATTTCTGCACTTTATACTCGATGAATCCAAGTGAATCAAGCGTTTTTGGATCGGAGGCGGTTTGAAAACCAATTTGATTCTGCGCATTAAGTTTAGTATGCAACAGCAGGATTTCATTTCCACGCTTCACATCCAGGGTAATTGAATCATCTTTTGGCAACGTAGGCATAAGGATGCGAAGCTCATCAAAATAAGCAACAGGCTGGTTATTAACCCCCACTATGTAATCTCCGGGGCGAAGTCCGGCTTTGTACCCAGGAGAGCTGTCGGCCACCATATTTACATAGGCCGGGATCCGGGGAGAAATCAGGGGGCCATCTGCCAGTTTTTTCTTTTCCACCAGTTTACCAATCAGGTCAACAGGCATATGCAGGTTCAGGACGTTGCCATTTCGTTCAACCGTAACCGTACTATCTGCTACCAATACTTTTCTCAGAACATCGGTAAGGTCGGTAACCGGCTTTCCATCCACGGCCAAAACCTTATCACCGTTTTTAAATTTAAGATCCGAGAAGATAGAGTCATTAAAAGAAATACCATATTTAAGCGAAGAGGCGGGGACCATTTTATCGCCCCACACCATTAAAATTCCAGCATAAATAATAAAGGCAAGCAGTACATTCACGGCCACCCCGCCAATCATAATGATTAAACGTTGCCAGGCCGGCTTGCTGCGGAATTCATAAGGCTGAGGCGGTAACTTTAACTGCTCCTTATCCATGCTTTCATCTACCATGCCGGCAATTTTCACATACCCTCCCAGGGGCAACCAGCCTACGCCATATTCCGTTTCGCCTATTTTCTTTTTAAACAGGGAGAACCAGGGATTGAAGAAAAGGTAAAATTTTTCCACCCGGCACTTAAACCACTTTGCGGTGATATAATGGCCAAATTCGTGGAGTACTACCAAAATGGAAAGTGAAACGAGCAATTGGGCTACTTTAAGTCCCACACTGCCCCAGTCTATCGCTAATAAGGTCATATTGATTTAATGCTGCTGCGGTTTGAAGGGTACCGGCGTTTTCCTTTTATAATTTCATTATTGACGCCGCAAAGTTACGGGCCTCCCCATCGCTATCAAAATATTCCTGCAGGGTAGGATGTTGAATAAAGGTTATTTTTTCGAGGGTTTTTTCCACCACAGCGGTGATATCGAGAAAGCCAATCCGGTTTTTCAGAAATGCCCAAACCGCAATTTCATTTGCCGCATTAAGGATACAGGTGGCATTCCCTCCTTTTTCGAGGGATTCCATTGCTAATGCCAGGTTCCTGAATGTTTTAAGATCGGGCTCCTCAAAACTGAGAGCGGGGAATCGTTTCATATTAATCCGGGGAAGGTCGTTTTTTAGCCTGTCCGGGAAACAAAGAGCATACTGAATGGGAAGGCGCATATCCGGTAATCCCAATTGCGCTTTTATACTTCCGTCCTCAAATTGAACCATACTATGGATGATACTTTGGGGATGTATCACCACTTCAATCTGGTCGGGGCGCAGGTTAAACAACCATTTGGCTTCGATCATCTCGAGGCCCTTATTCATGAGGGTGGCAGAGTCGATGGTTATTTTTGCACCCATACTCCAATTCGGATGCTGCAGGGCATGGTCGCGCTTTACATTCACAAGGAAGTTGGGTTTCTTTCCCAGGAAGGGCCCCCCACTTGCCGTTAGAATTACTTTTTCGATGGGGTTTCTCGCCTCGCCCACCAGGCACTGGAATATGGCAGAATGTTCACTATCCACCGGGATAATAGGAGCCCTGTTTTCCAGGGCCGTCTTCATCACGATATCACCTGCCACCACCAGGGTTTCTTTATTTGCAAGGGCCACCATCTTCCCTTTTGAAACAGCCTTTAGTGTAGGTTTTAAACCGGCAAAACCAACAATGGCAGCCAACATAATGTCATAGGTATCAAAATCTGCCACTTCTTCGAGGGCTGCTTCGCCTGAAAATACCTTAATATCGGTTTGAGTAAGTGCTGCCTTAACTTTTTCGTATTTTTTGGGGTCGCCAATAACTACCACATTGGGCTGGAACTCAAGCGCCTGCTGAACGAGGAGTTCGTCCTGGGTTTGAGCGGTTAGGATTTCCACCTCTAATAAATCGGAGTAGGTTTTAATAACATCCAGGGCCTGTGTACCTATGGATCCGGTTGATCCAAAAATTGCAACCTTTTTTTTTGCCGGCGCCTCTGCCATATATAAAAGAAAATTAAACCGTTATTTAATTAGGAAGATTGGCAAGTTAAGGGAAAATGTTGGCTACCCGGTTTTAATATGAAGGAA
>JAFEAB010000105.1 GCA_018266615.1 Bacteroidota bacterium | reverse complement strand
ATTGATGCAACAAGATGAAATCATTAATAATGTTACTTTCATCGGTGCCACCGTAGAAGTTCCCCATGCCGATGCATTAAAAAAGCTATGTTTCGATTTTAAAAACAACCTGCACGATCATGTAGTGGTACTTTGTGCCAATATTGGAGGTAAAGCCCATGTTGCCATTGGTATTTCAGAAACCGTAGTAAAGGCAAGGAACCTCCATGCGGGAAAAATTATTAAAGATCAGGTGAGCGCTCTCATTAAAGGTGGCGGTGGAGGCCAGCCGGTGTTGGCTACGGCCGGTGGACAAGACCACACACAATTTGCTGAGGTAATTACAGCCGTTAAAGCACTCCTGTAAGACCCTGTTTTTCCCTGTAAACTGTTAAAGGAAAAATAATATCTGCGAAACATTTCGTATTTTAAAAATATCCCTTAGTTTTGATCTACGAAATTATTAGTACATAAAAACAGGCAGATATGAAAAGGTTATTGGCATTCACATTAATTACATTCCTTTTTAGTACATCCCTCCAGTTAAGTGCGCAGGAAGTTTCACCACCACCGCCGCCGCCACCACCGGTTGCACCCATACCTCCATCACCCCCTTCCCCCGGGAATTTAAAAAGTGAGGAAATAATAATTAAGAGAAATGGGGATAAGGATGTAAACCTAAACATCCAGATCACCGGAGATAAAGTAATAGTGAATGGGAAACCCCTAATGGAATTTAATGAAGACGGGGTAACCATTAATAAGAAAAAAATCATCGTAAAAGAGGGAGACAATATTACTTTTTGGGAAAATCCCGATGACCCGGTAACCCTAAATTTCAACAACTTTCGGGATAGTAAAAGAACGAATGAGAAATATACCTTTCTGGGGGTGTCCACCGGTGCCGATAAACAGGGAGCCCTAATTGAAGAGGTTACTAAAGACAGCCCGGCAGAAAAGGCCGGCCTGCAAAAAGGAGATATCATTACCAAAGTAGGGTCGGAAGAAATTGCTACCCCGGATGATTTATCGAAAGCCATACGATCAAAGAAACCCAATGAGGTCGTAAAAATATCTTTCCTGAGAAATGATAAGAAAAAATCGACGAAGGCAACCCTCTCCGAAAGACGGGAATCATCACAGGTGTGGGGCTTTTCCAGTCCTAACGGGAATTTTAAAAAATTGATTATTCCCTATTCGAACCCGAAGGACAATTATGGATTTGGTAATGACTGGTACAACCAGTTCCGGGGGAACGGCGATTTTAATTTTTTAGCGGACAGTTTACAGTTTAATGGAAATTTTGATTTTAGAGGACCTCGAAAAAAGCTGGGGCTAAAAATTCAGGACACGGAAGATGAATCGGGTGTGAAAGTTCTGGAGGTAGAGGATAGCTCTGCTGCCCAGCTTGCCGGGCTCCAAAAAGGGGATATCATTACACAAATTGGCGAGGATAAGGTTTCTAATACCGACGAGATGCGCGAAGAGTTGGCTGATAATCGCGATAAAAAGGCATACCCGATTAAAGCAATCAGAAACGGGAAAGAAATGAATTTTGAAATAAAATTTCCTAAAAGACTAAAAACAGCAAATTTATAACCTCCCTTATAACGATGCATTTTAATGGAAACCATCTCTCCCCGGAGGGGTGGTTTTTCATTTATCAAATTAAAGCCCTGAAAGCGATGATTTGGAATAAAATCCGGTGGAATTACAAAATGCTAAATCCGGTTTTTTGGGCATGTGGCCTCCCCCATTAATTCCTAATTTTGCAGCCGTGCAGGAATCCTCCATTTACGAACTGGTAGTTGGCCTCGAAGTTCACGCCCAGCTTTTAACTCGTACAAAATTATTTTGTGCCGACCCTACCGATTATGGAGCTGTCCCCAACACCCAGGTTAGTGCCATCAGCCTGGCACATCCGGGCACCTTGCCCGCCATGAATGAAGCAGCTATTGGGCTCGCCATCAAGCTGGGTTTAGCCCTTGATTGCGAAATTGTAAAAAGAAATTATTTCGCCCGAAAGAATTATTTCTACCCGGATCTTCCCAAAGGATACCAGGTAAGCCAACATACCGCCCCCATATGCCTGGGTGGAAGTATTGGAATTATGAATGGGAAGGAGCGGAAACAGGTTATACTAAACCGTATACATATAGAGGAGGATGCAGGAAAAAGTCTTCACGACCAGGACGCGCTGTTTACCTGTATTGATTTAAACCGGGCCGGCGTTCCGCTACTTGAAATCGTTACAGAACCCTGCATACATTGTGCTGAAGATGCATTCTTGTTTCTCACAGAATTAAGGAAGATTTTACGTTGGACGGGAGTTTGTGATGGAAATATGGAGGAAGGCAGTATGCGATGTGATGCCAACATCTCCATTCGTAAAAAAGGAGATACTCTATTAGGGAAAAGAGTGGAAGTTAAAAACCTGAATAGCATCCGGAATGTAAAGAAGGCTATTGAAATTGAATTCGACCGGCTGGTAAAACTTACGGAGGAAGGAAAACGCATTGTACAGGAAACCCGGAGTTTTGATGCCGACAACCAGACTACTTTTTCACTGCGCAGCAAAGAAGAGGCGGAAGATTACCGTTACTTCCCTGAACCCGATCTTCCTTTATTCCATATCTCAGACGAATGGATTGCAGCAATAAAAGCACAAATGCCCGAACTCCCTGAAGCCCTTTCACAAAGAATGCAAAATGAATTCGGCCTGTCATTGTATGATGCCAGTTTCCTAACATCGGAAAGGGAAATGGCGGCATTTTTTGAAAATCTGATAGCGGCCGGAACCCCGCCCAAAGCAGCGGCAAATTGGATTTCGGGACCTGTAAAGGCCTACCTCAACCAGGAGGGTACCGGCATTTTACAATTTCCACTTACCCCCATCCGCCTTACAGAACTTATTCTATTGGTGGAATCAGGGAAATTAAGTTTCAGCATCGCTTCGGGAAAATTAATGCCGGAACTGATTGCCCAACCGCAGGCTTCGGCTACTACCCTTGCATCGGATTTGAAACTTTTTCAAACAAACAACGAAGCGGATATTCGTAAATGGGTTGACGAAGTTTTACAAAAATTTCCAGAAAAGCTGGCTGAATATAAAAAAGGAAAAAAGGGTCTGGCAGGTATGTTTGCGGGGGAAGTAAAAAAGTTAAGTAAGGGAAAGGCAGATATGCAACTCACAAATTCAATTTTATTGGAACAATTAAATAAATAGCATGAAAAAATATTTAATCCTTGTATTAGTCATAGTTGGCCTGCAGGCATGTAAACAAAAAGAACCTGCCGGAAAATTTGAAGTAATAGGCGAAATTAAAAATGCCCCCGATCAAAAGGTTTACCTCGATCAGTTTTATTTCAGTAAAAAAGATCCGGAAGTGGTAGATACAGCCGAAATGAAAAATGGCAAATTTGAATTGGAGAGCATCGCCCCGGAACAGGGAATGTTTCGTATCCGCCTCGAAAAACAACCCCAGGGCTATGTATTTATAAATGATGTACCAAAGCTTGTTTTTACAGCTAATACCGATGATAACAGTTTGAGCGGGCCCAACTTTGCAAGCCCTGCCAACCAAAGCCTGAAAAAATTCCTGATGGAGTTAAACCAAACCGGAACCTACCTTCATAAACTGGATCAGGAAATTGATTCTCTGAAAACGAATTCTCCGAACGACAGCATTGTACAACAATTGACCAGACAAGCAAGGGATAAACAAACCGAATTTGAACAATTTGCTACCCATTTTGCAGATACCACCAAAAGTCCCGTACTGGCGCTATTTACTATGGGTTACCTGCAGGGCGCAGATAAACAAAAACTGGCAAATTTAATTTCCGGGCTTTCCAAACGCTTCCCCGACCACCAGGGTATTGCCTCCATGCAGTTGCAGTTTAATCAAATGCTGGAAGAAGACAAGCGTAAACAAGAATTAGCGGCACGCATTCCGGGTATTGGTGCTGAAGCTCCCGATTTTACATTGCCCGATCCCACCGGCAAACCCATTTCCCTGAAATCGCTCCGAGGAAAATATGTATTGGTTGATTTTTGGGCAAGCTGGTGCGGCCCCTGCCGCAAAGAAAATCCCAACGTGGTGGCAGCCTATAAAAAGTATAAAGACAAAAATTTTACCGTGTTTGGCGTATCCCTCGATGAAAAAAAAGACGCCTGGGAAAAAGCCATTATGCAGGATGGATTAACCTGGCAACACGTAAGCGATTTGAAAGGATGGAATTCTTTGGTGGTGGGTTTATATGGGTTTGATGGAATTCCATACAATATCCTCATCGACCCCAAGGGGAAAATTATCGGCACTTCATTACGGGAAGCAGATTTAGATAATAAACTGGCCGAAGTGCTGAAGTAAGAAAAGTTTTTTTTCAAAATCTTACCCTTCATCCCCGCTTCCGAAATAAAATAGGGAAGCTGGGCAACAGGAACGAAATAGGGAAATATTTTATTTCCTCCTTCAACAGGAGCACACTTTGCAGTTTTAGATAATAAGCCTTTCACTCGGAAATGATCCCAATATCGGTCAGGCTAAAACCAATCCACAGCATACAGAATTTGAACAGACAATATGAACAATATTATAACAACCATAGCATTTGACGCAGACGACACCTTATGGGTAAATGAGCCGTATTTTCAGGAAGCCGAGAGACAATTTTGCGTATTGCTTGAAAATTATCTTCCGCAACATAACATTTCACAAGAGCTTTTCAAAACCGAAATGAAGAATTTACATCTCTACGGTTATGGAATTAAAGGCTTTTTGTTGTGCATGATTGAAACAGCAAACAGAATTTCTGACAAAACCGTTTCCTTAAATGTCATTGATAAAATAATTGAAATTGGGCACGACCTGCTTCAAAAGCCGATTGAACTTCTGCAAGGGGTTAAAGAAACATTAGAAGCCCTGCATGGCAATTACAAATTGGTGGTTGCAACCAAGGGCGATTTATTAGACCAGGAAAGAAAGTTGAAAAATTCAGGACTGGAACACTACTTTCATCACATAGAAATTATGAGCGAGAAGAAAGCAAGTGATTATCAAAAGCTATTCAAACATTTGGATTGCAAACCTGAAAACCTTCTTATGTTGGGCAACTCCCTCAAATCCGACATTATTCCCGTTTTAGAATTAGGTGGAAATGCAGCACACGTTCCATACTATGTAACATGGACACACGAACAACAAGAGAACCATTCGAAACACGAGAATTTTATTCAACTTAAATCAATTAACGAAATACTGAATTACCTAAAATAGGAATGAAGAAATTAATAGACCTTGACAATTGGAACAGAAAAGAACATTTTCTTTTTTTCTCAACGTTTGAAGAACCCTTTTTTGGTGTAACCGTAAAGGTGGATTGTACTACTGCCTACAAGAAAGCAAAAGAAAAGGGTATTTCCTTTTTTCTGTACTATCTATACAGCGCCTTGAAAACAGCTAATGAAGTTGAAAATTTCAGATACAGAATAATTGAAAACAAGCCTTATGAATTTCCAACTGTAAATGCTTCCCCAACCATTAACCGGCCAGATGGCACATTTGGCTTTGCCTATATGGACTATTTTGAAGATGAAAATCAATTTTATGAAAAAGCTTTAGCAGAAATTGAAAAGGTAAAAAACACCAACAGTTTACTACCTGCTGTATCAGGAGAAAATGTTATTCATTTTTCTGCCATTCCCTGGCTTGACTTTACAAGCATTTCGCACGCAAGAAGTTTTTCGCACCCCGATAGCTGCCCAAAAATTTCATTTGGCAGGATGACCGAAAACAGGGCAAGCGAAAAAAAAGAAATGCCCGTATCCATTCATGTACACCACGGACTGATGGACGGTTACCAGGTAGGTTTGTTTATTGACAAATTTCAAGAACTCCTAAATGCCGAATAGGTAAATACTAGGAGAATATAGTCTCATTCATTTCCTTTCAGCATCTCAAAAAAAAAGAGAGCCGGTTTGGCTCTCTTTAAATTATATACAAGCAGCGATTATCTCGCCAGGTTGATTGTATAAAGATTTGCAGGAATACCAAACCAGCCCAAACCGGAAACACCAAGCTGTGTTTTCAACGTAAAGGTTTGATCGCAGGAAGAGAAGGTTCCGGGGTATCCATTTGCCTGCCGGATCGCCATAAGCATACCTGAGTAAGCAGAATTCAGGGTACCTGCATCGCTACCAGCTATAGCTGAGTTTTGTACGCAGGTTGCCACTTTATTATTAGGATCTGTCCAATCGAGGGTAAAATCAATAGCATCCTGCCAGCCGTCATCAAAAATGTTAGCCACGCTAATGGTACCAGTGGTTGCAGTTAACGGGGTAACGGCAGTGATGCTGGTAGTATAAGGGCCGTAGGCAGAGGTACCCAGGGTTTCGTTCGTATTAGCATAATCGCCCAGGAAATCATTCAGGTTGAATGCATCGCCTTCAGAACAAATATCTCCCATTACCACGGTAATCTTGCTTAAAAATGCAGCCGGTTTAACGGAAGGCTCAGTAACAGTTAAGAAAAGGGTATCCAACCTACCGGCAGGATATCCGGTTAATAACCCCTGCAACTGAAAATCGGCGGTAGCTGTACCTGCAGCAATAGTTACAGTATTAGAACTCAGGTTATACTGCGTACCTGCAGCAGCACCAGTAGGTGAAGTTACAGAGATGGTAACAGTACGATCTGCATTGGTTACATCCGATGTACCCACACCAATCGTGATGGGAGCAATAGGACCAGCACCGCGCACGGCATACTGAATGGTGGAGGTTTTTAAGAAATGCGCAAGAGCGGGAGCTTCGGTGGTTGGATAAACTTTCGTTTTATCGCAACTCACAAGCGACATACCGGCTAAAAGGCTTGCAGCAAAAACTAATTTATTAATCAATTTCATATACTTAATTTGATTTTTTAGTAATAGCTATTAATAACCCGGGTTCTGAACCATGTTGGGATTAACCAGGATTTCAGAATTCGGGATTGGGAATACAAAACGATAGTTTCCAGCCGGTAAAGTTTGCCATTCGGGGGCAGCATCGGTTGAAGCCCTGTTAACTGGCAGGTTATTACGTTTAAGGTCATAAATACGGAAACCTTCAAAGCACAGTTCCTTGTATCTTTCTTCCATTACGGCATTAATCAAATCGGTTGCAGTAGCAAAAGATTCAGGCGTGTATCCGTTAATCCTCATCGCACGCAGTGCATTCAAATCATCGGCACCCAAAGTAAGGTTGGGAGAGGCAGATTTTGCATACGCTTCTGCACGGATAAGATAGATTTCTGCAGTACGAAGCGCTTTCATATCAACCACGCGTCCACCACGGGCAGAAATGAAAAATTTGTAAACTACCGGGCTTCCACCCAAACCGGCAAAATAAGAATCGAAGCGGATATCATTATCGGGATCGTATGCATCCAATAACTTATCGGATGGGGAGATATAGATTGAGTTGCTGGTGGTAGTCCATAAACTGCCGATGGCACTTGAAGTGGCATACCGGATACGGAACAAAAGTTCTGCCGTACTCTGGTCTGTCCAAATCAGAGGGAAGGTGCTTGCATCAACAAGTGGCTTCACATTCGAATTGATTACTTCTGTAGCATAGGTGATTGCCGCAGCGTAATCCCCTTTATAAAGGGCAATCCGCGCCTGGAATCCTGCAACACTAATCTTATTCAGCGCGGTATCGCTAAAGGTACCCGGTGTTACGGCAGGCAACAGGGTTTTCGCATCACTCAGGTCGGTTTCGATCTGGGTCATCACTTCGCCCATGGTATTACGGGCAGGTTTTGCAAAAACTTCAGATTGCGTCATAATTGGAACACCCAGGGCTGCCGGGTCATAAACCCCGCAGTAGTTCCTCATCAGTTCAAAATGGGCAATTCCGCGGAGGGCTAAAAGCTGGGCTTTATAGGAATCGCGGCTTGCTTCTTCTGCAGGGTTTGCGGCTATTGCAGTAGCAACTTTAGGCAGCACCCTGTTTACCTGATCAATCAGGGAATAATAATCATAAAAAGCAGAGGTAACATCACCACCGGTAGTAGCATCAGATGCATACTGATAGCGGTAAGTTAAAGCTCCCTGACCGGAGTTATTGATACCCAGTTTGGCTTCATCTGAAACCAGGGCGCTCACATACATATCGTTTGCATAAGCGCCGTAACGGCCATAAGCGCCATTTACACCTTTATTGATATCTTCAATAGTTTGGAAGGCATTGGCCTCGTTGAAGGTATCGTAAGGATTTTGGTCAAGCTCCTTTTTACAACTGGAGAGAATACTAAACCCAGCCAGCAGGAGTATAAAATATTTTTTCGTTATCATATACAATTTTCTTGTTTAGTGAATTAGAAAGTGACTTCAATTCCGGCTGTAAAGGCGCGGGGATTAGGATATTCACTCAGGTTAAGGTTAACAGAACCTGCTTCAGGATCTGGTCCCCTCCATTTTGTCCAGATGAACAGGTTACTACCCTGAACATAGATTCTTGCGTTGGAGATAACCTTGGTTTTGGCCAGTGTAGCACGTGGCAGTGTATAGGCCAGGGTTACATCCCGAAGACGGAGGAAATCGGCGTTATGGATAATCTTCGAGCTGAAGTTAACACCATACAACGGGCTGGGGGTGTTCACGATATCTCCGGGCTTTTGCCAGAATACGAGGTCGGAACTTTGGTTATAACCATTGGCAAGGAATCCAACCGGATTTTCCATGAAGTATTCCATGTTATCTACCTTGGTAGCGCCTTTCTGCCAGCTAAACAAAGTAGAGAGGTCGAAACCTTTGTAAGAAACGCGGGTTCCAAAACCACCTTTCCAGGGAGCATCCCAGGTTCCGAATGTCTGAACCCGAGCATCCGCATCGTAGTTATCCGTAATGTTACCATCTTTATCGTAGTAAAGCGGTTTTCCGGTAGCAGCATCTACACCAGCCCATTTTACTTCGTAGTGGGTACCAAGCGGCAAACCTTTTGTAATCAATTCAGTACCTACTTCGTACGGAGGTTCCCCACCTAAGCTAAGTACTTCGTTTTTATTATAACCCAGGTTGCCAAAAACAGTCCAGGTAACTTTATTATTACGAACCACATCCACGTTCAGGTTAAGTTCAACCCCTTTGTTACCCAGTTTACCCAGGTTCTGATCGATAGAACCAAATCCGGAAACTGCAGAAAGTGTTTTTTGAACGAAAAGGTCTTTAGTAACTTTATTATACAGATTCAAATCTCCATAAATTCTCCTTTTCCACAGTTCGAAATCAATACCGAGGTTGGTTACCCAGGTGGTTTCCCATTTCAACTCGGGGTTACCCGGAGTAATGGCCACAATGGTTTGAAGACCCGAATAAGAACCTTGGGAGTATTGTGCCTGATAAGGATAATCGCCGCCAGGGAAATTATCGGCATTACCCGATCCACCATAGCTCAATTTAACCCGAAGCACATTCACGAAATTCGAATTTTCGAGGAATTTTTCTTTGGTTGCATCCCAGATACCACCCACAGACCAGAATGACTGCCAGCGGGTTTCGGAAGGAAGTTTAGAAGAACCATCCCTACGGAACGACCCGGTAAGGGTATATTTTCCATTATAGGTATAACGCAAAAGTGCCAGTCCAGACAAAATGCTGCTGCGGCTCCGTCCACCACCTACTACAGAATAAAGTTGGTTAACCGCATTACCCTGTGTGGTTGCTGCCGGAGTGTTTGGCCTTTTTGGATCGGTACCATAACCGGTGAAGTTAAATGACTTAAACACGCTGGTTACATATTCTCCATAAACCGATACATCTAAATCGTGTTTATCCTGGAAAATCTTGTGGAACGTTAGGTTTGGACGAACGGTTCCAATAAAGTTCCGGCTTAAACCTTCTGCCTGGAACCCGGCTTTACCCGTAATACTGGTAGAGTTTATACGAACCCATGCATCCTTCGCACCATAATTGGTGTTCTGCGTTTCCCTGAAATCGGCACCGGTATTTAAACCGATCGACAGGTAATCCATGATTTTGTAATTCAAATTCATGCTCAGGATACCTTTAAACTGGTTGTTGGAGTTAATATCCTTAGAGGTTAAATCCAACGAGTTAGCAGCAGAGAAGGTAGGGCTGCCTGTTGGGCCAACCGCCCAGCTTCCGTCATCATTTTTTGCCCGGGTATAAGGCACATTCACTACACTAAACAGGAAGGGGTTACCCAGGTTGTTGGAAGTCGCGCTTTGTTGGAAGTCGCGCTTCGAATATCCAAGGCTTAAGGTAAGGCCATAGGTGAATTTATCATCAGCATAATCAAGACCGGTTAAGCTGGTAACGCGTTTCATATCGGTACGAAGCGTAGTTCCCTGCTCGTTATACAAGGCTATGCTGCTATTGAAACGGGTTTTTCCGGTACCACCGCTCAAACGAATTTCGTGGTTGCTAAATGTACCATTCCGGAAAATTTCATCATACCAGTTGGTGTTGATCGATTGGATGGAATCATAAATATGCGCTTCAGCCGCCTGTTGTGCAGGGGTGAGGGTAGCATAACGAGGATTCTCAGTAGAATAATACCATCCAGGAAGAGTAGTAGTGCTTGCGCTGGAACCTACAATTTTACCATAAGCTTCCTGTGCTTTCAAAAGCTCGGTGGTATTCATGGGGCGGAAGGCAAAATCAGGTTTTGATTTAATACCCATCTGTCCGGCATAACTCAATTTAAGTTTACCGGCAGTACCGCGTTTGGTGGTGATTACAATTACCCCGGCAGAACCTCTCGATCCGTACAGTGCAGTTGCACTCGCATCGCGAAGGATATCCACGGAAAGGAAATCGTTGGGGTTTAATCCCTGGAAGGCTGCGGCCTCAATGGGAATTCCATCCACTACATAAAGCGGATCGGTTCCACCCTGGATAGAACCCTGGCCACGGATAATTACCGTAGAAGCAGTACCCGGCTGGCCCGAACTGGTTAAGGTAGTAACACCAGGCGCCCTACCTTGCAGGATCTGATCGAAAGAACCTACGGGTTTATCTTTTAATTGTTTGTCATCAATTTTAGTGGCGGCACCAGCGTATTGCGATTTACGAACGCGGGTGATCCCTGTTACAACCACTTCACTCAAATCGCTTTGTTTAAGGTGGAGTGTTACAGAGATGGAGTTCCGTCCGTTAATACTTTCGGTAACGCTTTCCATTCCTGTATAGGAAAAAACAAGGGCTTTGGCATTTGCAGGTACGGAGATGCGGAATGAACCGTCGTTACCTGTAAGCGCTGCCGCTGATTTTGAACCTAAAATGGTTACGGAGGCATTTGCCAGTGCTTTCCCGTTGGCATCTGTAACCTGGCCCGTTATAACTGTTTGAGCCAGAGCGCCTAGGGTGCAAAAAATTGCAAAGAAAAAACCTAGGAAAATTTTTCTCATAAAAGTCTGTTTCGTTTTAAGAATGTGCAAGATAGCTTAGAAAGCTGAAAAAACATCATTTAACAGGATATTGACAAAAAAAGATTGCTGTATGCTGCAATCAGCGTTGGTTTTTTTTATGAGTGGTAATTAATAACAATACCGGCAACAAGGTTAGGTTGGTAAGGGTAGCCGTTACCAGGGTAACCGAGGTAAGCCAGCCCAAAGCAAACGTACCTCCAAAACTACTGGCACAAAAAATGACAAAACCGGCTGTGAGAACCAGTGCAGTATATATTATACTTATTCCTGTTTGATGCACGGTACTACGTACGGTTTTCTCAATATCGCCATTAAAATGCGACAGGTCTTGCCGGTAACTGACCAGGAAACGGATGGTAATATCAATGGCAATCCCCAATGCCACACTGAAAACCAGTACGGTAGAAGGCTTTAATGGCACCCCGGCCCAGCCCATAATTCCAGCCGTTATAACCAGGGGAATGATGTTGGGGATAAGGGAGCAGGCCACGATTCGAGCCGATTTAAACAGGTAAAGCATACAAAGGGCAATCAGGCCAAATGCCCATAAGATGCTCTCTTTCAATCCATTAATAATAAATTTACTCCCTTCTAAAAAGGTAATGCTGGCGCCGGTATAGGTTATATGGTATTGTGAGCTGTCAAAAATCCGGTTACACTCTTTTTTAATTGTATCAATCACCTCGGGCAGCTCAATGGTTCCTACATCGGCCATATTCACGCTTAGGCGGGTACGTTGCCGGGAACTGTCTATAAAGGAAGTCATCATTTTAGACAGGTTATTGGTTTTACCTCCGGAGGAAGGGCGCAGGTAATCGGCCACAAAGGCACCATCAAAGGCATTGGGCATTAAGTATTGGGTGGAGTCGTTTTCATAAAATGCCTGTTTGGCAAATTTTAAACCTTCAGCAACGGAAAGGGGGCGGTTGGTTTCGGGTAAACGGGCAATAAAGGCATCCAGGGAATCTACTTTTTCATACACTTTTAAAGCCCGCATTCCGGTTAGGCCATTCTTCTTTTTTGTGTCCACAATAATTTCCAAAGGCATCACTCCTTTAAAGTTTTGCTCAAAAAATTTTAGGTCAGTGTAAATTTTATCCTTTTTGGGCAGGTCATCTACAATATACCCCACCGATTTAAGTTTCATCAAACCCAGAATGGCAAATACCAAAACAACGGCAGTGGTTCCAATGATCCAACCTTTGTGGTGAACCGTCCAGTTTTCAATTTTATCCAACAAATGGGTAATAAACCGGTTGGTAAGATATTTCAGTTCCCGTGGTTTGGGGGCTGGCAAAAAGCTGAGTGCGGCAGGAAGGAGGATAAAGGAGATCACAAAAATGAGCATGATGCTTATACCCGCCACGGCCCCAAATTCATTTAGGATGGCGCTTTTGGTAAGAGCAAAAACGGCAAATCCAATGGCGGCCGTCAGGTTACAAAATAAAGTTACCACACCCATTTTACTCACCATGGCTACCAGGGCTTCCTGTTTTCTTTCTTTCTCGTTAGGCTGGGCCCCTGCGATATACGCCGTATGGTACTTATTGATGAAATAAATACAATTTGGAATTCCAATAACCACCACAAGAGAAGGAATGAGTGCCGTAAGCAGGGTTATTTTATAGCCAAAAAGATAAATGAGTGCGAGGGTCCAAACTACGCCTATCATTACAACCAGCATCGAAAGCAGGGTGGTGGAAACCGACCGGAAGAACATCATCAGGATGAGTACACTTAGGGCCAGGGAACAGAAGAGAAAAATTTTCATTTCTTTCTGGATGCGATCGGCAATCATCGTGCGAATCAGCGGTAACCCGCTGAGGTGTACTTCAATTCCGGTGTTCTTTTGAAATTCGTCCGCAGCCCGGTTTATCCCTTCTACCACCTTTGACCGGCCCGGAGAATTCAACACATCCTTATTGATGCGCACAGCCATCAGGTATGCCTTACTGTTAGGGTTATACAGCAGGCTTTTATAAAAAGGGAGATTCTCGAAAACAGCCTTGGCGCTATCCAGTGCCGACTGGCTGCGGAGGGTACTGTCGAATATTTTCTTCGCAACCAGTTTTTCGGCCAGGCTGTCTTTCATCAGCACCACCGCACCGGGGACACCCAATACATCCTCAATAAATTTCTGGCTTCGAATATCATTCTGTAACTTACGGTAAAGCGTAAATGTTTTTTCTTCGAAAAGTTTATGGGTCTTTATCCCCAGTACCAGGATGTTCCCGTCATCCCCAAAAGTTTTCCGAAACCGGAGGTAATCCTGGTATTTGGGGTTATCAACCGGGATGGCTTTTGAAAATTCGTAGCTTAACTTCACTTTTGAAGCAAAGTAGCCCATCAGCCCGGTGGTTGCCAAAAGTAAAAGAAGAAGGGCTACCCGGTGTTTAAGAACAAGGAAACCTAATTTTTTCCACATACGCCGCGTATTCTATAAATAATCTGCAAAGAAAGATATTTACATCCGAATACACCGGAAACCGACCTTAAAAGTATATGACGCATCAAACAAAAGCCATCATCCTCCAAACGGTTAAGTATGGTGAAACCAGCCTGGTAGTTACTGCACTCACCTGCCGGTTTGGTCTGCAAACCTACCTGATAAACGGGGTGAGGACACAAAAAAAGGGAGGAACCAAAGCCGGCATGTTCCAGCCTGCTGCGGTGCTGGATATGGTTGTTTACCACCAGGATCAGAAGAATCTGCAGCGCGTAAAAGAAGCCTCCTGGGCCATCCTGTTTCATCATCTTTTTTCGGATGTTATAAAAAATAACATTGCACTTTTTATGATTGAACTCCTCCATAAATCAATCAGGCAGCCCGAAGAAAATACCCATTTGTTTGATTTTACAGAAGACGCCCTCCTTCACCTCGATACCGCAGAACCAGCCGTGGCTGCCAATTTCCCATTATTCTTTTCCTTACACCTGACCCATTTCCTGGGATTTCGACCTCAATCAAACCCCAATCTTACTCCTCCTTTTTACCTCGATCTCAGCGAAGGCACTTTTATAAAAGAACCACCCCCTCATTCCCATTTCCTGGATACCTCAATGGCGGAAACTATTTCAGAATTATTGAAAATGCAGCATCCGGGCGAACTGGTGCAATTGCCATTAAACAAACAGGTAAGAAGAACTCTTTTACATGCCATGGAAGAATATTATACGCTGCACATCCCCGGCTTTAAAAAGCTGCGCACGCTACAGGTACTGAATGAAGTTTTATAATCGGTTTCCATGCCATGAAACCGTAGTGCGTTGAAACTTTTAAACCCTCCTCATGCATTCCCGGTTAACCTATTGCTAAATAATTCGTTTTATTTCCCGCCGTCCTTTATCGCCGGTCATTTGTACCAACCCCGGTGTTTTTCCAATTGTGAGGTTCCCAAATTGATCATTGAGCAGCAGGGCTTTTGATCCGGTATCACATACGGCTTTTAACCATTGGGTTATATCCACCAAAGGAAATCGATTCTCCAGCAAGTTCATTTCGTTTGCCAGGTTGAGGTCGGTATTGGAGGCCAGGCTGTCTGTTCCAAGGGTTATAGGGATTCCCGATTCAATCAATTTTTCTACGGGTGGCATTTTTCCGGATATATACTCATTTGCATTGGCACAAACAACGAAATATACCTTCGATCCGGTGGCTGCTATCCATTCCTGGAGAAAATTAATATCCTCCTCCTGAATGGCCACATTATGCACCAGCAGCAGCGAAGTTTTTTGATGAAGGAAAGGCAACCAGCTTTTCAGCGATGATTTTTTTGTTGCGGAAAAGGAATTGGTCGGGATGCCCATTTCGGAATACATCCACAGGAAATCCCCTTCTTTATTAAGAAACAATTTGTTTTCCTCCTCCACTTCCTGGTTGTGGATTGAAAAAATTCCATTCCCGGTAGCATAGTCAATTTTATGGAGCAGAGCATTGGATACTGAATAGGGAGCATGAGCAGTTAGGGAGGCATTAAGTTGCCGCGATGAAAATTCATGCAATAATTTCTTTCCGGCCTCATACCGGGTCTCCGCCGCAGCAGGAGGAAATCCGGCTATTTCAATAAAACTGTGATAAGCTATAGGGCTTTTCATTTTTAGTGAGATGGTATGGCGGGTATTACATATATCTCCCACTGCCTGGATCCCGCAATTCCACATGCGATGGTCGGCGTCCGTTATGGCCTGTTCAATTTTTTCAACGGGCATTTCTCTTTCTCTCATTAAGGCCAACACAAAATCTACCAGCCCGGTTTGGCAGGGGATAACCCCTTTGAGGTGTGACAACTCCAGGTGGCAGTGAGCATTCACCATGCCCGGAAGCAGGGTACCTGCCAGAATCTCCACCTCATCGCCCGCTTCTGCCAGGGGAACTTTATCCATTAACCGGTCTGCCTCAAAAATGAGCACGGTTTCCGGATCCAGGTATTCCTTTCCGGAAAAAATATGGTTTGCTGTAAGTTTCCTTTTCACTACGTACTGGTAATCCTTAATTTTGCGCCCTGCAAATTAACTGAACCGCTCCATAAGAACCAGATAACTTCTATGCTTGATAAGCTTGATGCCATAAAAGCCCGTTTTGATGAACTTGCCATTGCGCTCACCAATCCAGAAATTGTGAGCGACAATAAACGCTATAGCGCCATGAGCAAGGAGTATCGGAGCCTGGAGAAAATCGTTATCAAAAGGAATGAATATGTAAAAGTGCTGGATGACATCGGCTTTAATAAAGAAGTACTCCAGAGTGATGACGAGGAAATGCGGGATATGGCCAAACAGGAACTTCCTACTCTCGAAGAAAATAAGGAGCAGTTAGAAAAGGAATTACGCAATATGCTGATTCCGAAAGATCCTTATGATGAAAAAAATGCCATCCTCGAAATCAGGGCCGGAACCGGTGGAGATGAAGCCTCATTATTTGCGGGCGATTTAATGCGGATGTATTTAAAGTATTGCGAAAAGAGAGGATGGAAAACGGCTCTGTTGAGCGAAAGTGAAGGAACGGTTGGAGGGTATAAAGAAGTACAGGTAGAGGTAACAGGTGATGATGTATATGGCACGCTGAAATTTGAAAGCGGGGTACACCGGGTGCAACGCGTTCCCGAAACGGAAGCCAGTGGCAGGGTACATACCAGCGCCGCCACCGTAGCCGTTATGCCCGAGGCCGATGAAATCGATTTTGAACTAAAGGAAAGTGATGTGAAGATGGAAACGGCCCGAAGTGGCGGTGCCGGAGGACAAAACGTAAACAAAGTGGAAACCAAAGTTTTCCTTACCCATAAGCCAACCGGGATAACGGTAGTTTGCCAAACCGAACGCACCCAGCTCGGCAATCGCGAAAAAGCAATGGACATGTTGCGTACAAAACTGTATGATGAAGAAGTGCGTAAAGCAGAAGAAGCCATTTCACGCCAAAGAAAAACCCTGGTAAGCACTGGCGACCGAAGTGCCAAAATCCGGACCTACAATTTCCCGCAGGGAAGGGTAACCGATCACCGCATAGGAATGACGGTTTACAACCTTGATTCTGTTTTGAACGGCGAAGTACAGGAATTTATTGATGCGCTCCAATTTGCCGAGAACGCCGAAAAGCTGACAACCCATTCATAGTTCCCGGGCGGTATTATGGAAGATGCCCGAATTGTTTGCCTAAAAAAAATTTTTATCCCTTTTTCTATTTCCCCGGTAATAATTTTTTAAAGTTTCGCCCGTATCAGAAGCCGGGTTTACACAATTTATATTGTTTTAACAGGCTGCCATTTTCATTTGGCACTGCATTTGATATACCCATTATAACAACAAAGAAATTAGTCAATTTTCTCATAAGCAGTTAGTTTTGGTAAACGACCCCTGTTTCCACAGGGGTTTCTTCTTAAATAAAAAAGTTCTACCCTGCCTGCCTACAACCTGAATTAATTTGGTAGATTGTAATTAAGAAGATTTAGATGCCTAATGCCCAAATTTTCCAATCGCGTAACCCAGGCCGTTGGAAGAAAGTGAAATGGAGTGCAAGAATTGCGCTCATCGTCCTCATCATTTTTTTAGCCGCCGTGGCCATTGCCATTAAACAGGCAAAAAAGCCCAATATGCCCGGGATTTTACCGGGCGATAATACACAGGCGGAAGCCATGCGCCACCTCCCCCACTTCAGAAATAAAAAATATCTGGGATTCCGGGATTTCTTATTGCAACATCACGATAAGAAACTGGCACGCGATTCGGCAAACCCGCAAATCCGGGGCGCATTTTACAGCCCCTGGTCGGTGGCAGCCCTCACCGACCTCCGGGCTAATGCCGACAAGCTGAATACCATTTATCCCGAATGGTTTTTTATAGATACGCTGAGTGGGCAATTAAATTTACGGATAGATACTTCCGGATTAAAAATAATGCGGCAACACCAATTGAGTATCCAGCCCATCCTCACCAATTTCCACAGCAACCCACAAAACCCCAAAGATGGTTTCTTTGACCCTGCGCTTGTATCACGCATTCTTCACGACACCCTCTATCAGAAACACCTCATTGCCAATATTTCGGATACCCTTAGCCGTTACGGATTTGCCGGAATTAATATAGATTTTGAAGCGCTTCGGGAAAAGAGCAATGAGCCGCTTACCCACTTTATCAGGCGATTATCCCAAGCCCTGCATGCCAAAGACAAAATCGTTAGTATTGATGTGGAGGCAGACAATGAAGACTACGATTATGTAGAACTTGCCCGTTATGCCGATCACCTGATTTTAATGGGATATGATGAATACAGCGAACCGGGGGACCCGGGCCCTATTGCCTCGCAGAAGTGGATAGAAGAAAAACTGGATAAGGTATCCCAACATATTGACCCCACAAAAATAATCCTGGGCGTTGCCGGATATGGAAGGGAATGGATTCATTCCCAGGATGGGAACAGTATAAACGATATTACTTATTCCGAGGCGCTGCAAAAAGCAAAGGCATCAAACACCCTTCCCCTATTTGATGATGACAGCTACAATCTCCATTTCGCTTTTAATATGCTAAATGGGGATGAAACCGAAGACCACCAGGTTTGGTTTACGGATGCAGCTACCACGTTCAACTGCCTGCGATTTGCCGATGAATACCCTACTGCAGGTACTGCACTCTGGCGGCTGGGCGCTGAGGATCCCCGCATCTGGTCGTTCTATGGCCGCGATCTTAGCAATGAGTCGCTGGCAAAAGAACCTTTCAATTTTTCAAGTTTATATTCAATCCCCGCCGATCCTGCGCAAAAGCCCATTGCCATTGGTGAAGGGGAACTCATCAGCATTTTATATACCCCGGATAGTGGGAAACTAAGCCTGGGAATAGACAGCACCGAATTACTGGTTGCTGAGGAATCCTATCAAAAACTTCCCAGTGGATATGTGTATAAAAAATTCGGAGAAGACAGTCTTCCGCTAGGGCCAGGACATAAAATCATCCTCACGTTTGACGACGGTCCCAGTGCAGAATATACGCCTCAAATCCTGGATATCCTGGAAAAAGAAAAAGTTCCCGCAACCTTTTTTGTGGTTGGCATAAACGCCGAGAATAATATCCCCATCCTCAAACGCATATATGACGACGGTTTCGAGATAGGGAACCATACATTCACCCATGGCAATATTGCCCACATGGGAATTAAACGCTCCCAACTCGAGCTTAAAACCACCCGGCTGCTCATAGAAAGTGTTACCGGGCATTCCACCATTCTTTTCAGGGCTCCCTATAATGCAGATAGTGAACCACAGACATTTGAAGAGATTGAACCCATAGCCCGAAGCAAAGAAGAAAATTATATAACCATTGGAGAAAGTATTGACCCCAACGATTGGGACAGTCGAAATAATGCCGACAGCATCTATATAAAAACGGTACGGCTTGCTGAAGCTACCAATGCCAGCATTGTTTTATTGCACGATGCAGGAGGAGAAACCCGGCAACCAACCGTTGATGCGTTGCCGAGAATCATAAAATATTTTAAAGACAGGGGCTGTGTATTCACCACTGTCTCCGGGCTTATCGGTAAAACAAGAGACGATGTAATGCCTCCTGTACCTTTCTCCCTTTCGGCCAAATTGGGTTATTGGTTTGCTTTAACTACCTATTGGCTCGGTCACTTTATTTACGGTCTTTTTATTGTAGGAATTGCCCTTTCGGCCATTCGGATTATTGCCCTGGCCATTCTCGCCTATTTGCAAAAAAGAAAAGAAAAGAAAGAAACGTACCATCTACCTGCTTCCGTACCGGGTGTCAGCATCATTGTGCCAGCTTTTAATGAAGAAGTAAACGCCGTGCGTACCGTACAAAGTCTCCTGAAACAATCCTATGGAAAGTTCCAGGTAATTTTTGTTGATGATGGTAGCAAAGACAACACATTTGAAATTGTGAAAAATGCATTTCTTCAAAATCCGCTGGTAGAAGTTTTGCAAAAACCAAATGGGGGAAAAGCCTCTGCTCTTAATTTCGGCATTAAGGCATCGAAATACGAATACCTGATATGTATAGACGCAGATACCCAGCTTAAAACAGATGCCTTGTCCGAATTAATGAAAAAATTTTTTACCGGCGAAAAAAATCAAAATGTAGGAGCTGTGGCAGGCAATGTAAAAGTGGGAAATGAAATTAACATGATTTCAAAATGGCAAAGTATTGAATATATCACCTCCCAGAATTTCGACCGCAGGGCGTTCGACCTGCTGAATTGCATCACCGTGGTGCCGGGAGCCATTGGGGCCTTTCGCAAATCGGCTATTGAGGAGTCCGGCGGTTTTACCACCGACACGCTGGCCGAGGATTGCGACCTGACCATGCGGATACTCAAAAAAGGATACCAGATTAAAAATTCGGCAACCGCCATCGCTTATACCGAGGTTCCGGAAACCTTAAAACAATTTTTGAAACAGCGGTTCCGGTGGAGTTTTGGGGTGATGCAAAGTTTTTGGAAACACCGGGGTGCCATGTTTGTTAGCCGTTACCACAACTTTGGCTGGGTGGCTCTTCCCAATATCCTTATTTACCAAATCCTGCTGCCTGCCCTGGCCCCTATTGCCGATCTGGTATTGTTACTTGGGGTAACCGCATCCGGATTAGGCATAATCCAGGGCGACCCATACCATATCCTGCTCTATTATATTATTTTTTCCCTGGTTGATATGGCTGGCGCTGCCGTTGCATTTACTTTCGAAAAAGAAAAACTGGGAAAACTGCTTTGGATGATTCCTCAACGATTCGTATATCGCCAACTCATGTATTATATTCTTTTAAAATCGGTGGCTAAGGCATTAAAAGGGGAATTGCAAAACTGGGGCTCGCTACACCGGACCGGGAATGTTAAAGAGCCGGTAATAAACTGAACCGCTTAAATTTGCATCGAAATTTTTTAATTTGGAACAGGGCACCGGAGGAAGGAAAAATTTCTTCAAACGAATAACACAAAAAGGGCAGGTTAGCAACGATGCAGAAATGAGCTTCATGGATCATCTGGAGGCGCTGCGCTGGCACCTGATGCGAGCTGTTATTGTTTGGCTGGCTGCGGCCATTGCCATTTTCGTGTATATCGACTGGATTTTTGATAATGTAATCTATGCCCCTGCCCGCTCTTCCTTCATAAGTTACCGGGTGCTTTGTAACCTCAGCCATTCGCTGCGTATTGGAGACGCTCTATGCATGCCACCCGTAGATATTCCACTATTGGGAAATACCATTAGCGGCCCTTTTATGTCGGCACTTTCCATTGCCATGGTGGGTGGCATTATTGTAGCTTTTCCCTACCTGTTTTGGGAACTCTGGAAATTTATTAAACCGGCGCTTTCCAAAAAAGAAATCAGGTATGCAAGAGGAAGCATTTTCTGGGTATCCTTTTGTTTTTTTTGTGGTGCCGTTTTCGGGTATTTTCTCCTGGCTCCTTTTACTTTTAATTTTTTGGCAAACTTTCACCTGGGAACAACAGGCGCTTATAAATACATTCCTACCCTCGATGATTATATTGACACCCTGAACAGTATTATCCTCGGTTGCGGGCTTTCTTTCGAACTTCCCATTCTGGCCGTTGTTCTGGCCCGCATTGGCATCATCAACGCCAACTTTTTACGCAAATACCGGAAATATGCCGTAGTGGTAATATTGGTGGTAGCAGCTATCATTACCCCGTCGCCCGACTGGACGAGCCAGGTATTAGTGGCATTCCCGCTTATCCTGCTTTACGAAATCAGTGTATTCCTTTGTGCCCGGGTAGATCGGAAAAAAGCAAAAGAGGAAGAAGAATGGAGTTAATAAAGCGGTTGGGGTTGTAAATTTGTATCCACAAATTGTACAGATATGTATTGTTTTGAAAAAACAAAACCGATTGCAATCGGATGCGATCATGCAGGATACGATTGTAAAGAAGAACTCATTTCTTTTTTGGAAGGAGAAGGATTGCATTGCGAAGATTATGGAACTTTCGGAAAAGATTCAGTGGATTATCCGGACTTCGCTCATCCGGTTGCAAATGCGGTAGAATCAGGCGTTTCAGCTTTTGGCATCCTGCTTTGTGGAAGCGCAAATGGAGTGGCCATTGCTGCCAATAAACACGCCGGAATCCGCGCCGCTATTTGCTGGGGCGAGGAGCTTGCTGAACTGGCCCGCAAACACAATAATGCAAATATCATTTGTATTCCTGCCCGGTTTATCAGTTCGGGAGATGCCGAAAAAATGCTGGACGTTTTTATGAACACGGCATTCGAAGGAGGAAGGCACCAGAACAGAGTGCTCAAAATTCCAGTTTAAGTTCCTCCTGCATTCTTTAATCTTTCTTCCTGCAGTACGTATATTTATCTTATAAATTATTGATATGAGAATCCTGCTGCTCTTAAGTGCCATATTAGTTTTTAACAGCGCTATGGCACAAAAGGACCCCGCTCTCCGGTTTTCAAAAGAAATTACCATCAAGTCCCTCAGGGAGAAATTAACCATCCTCTCGGCAGATGATATGGAAGGCCGGGAAACGGGCACCCGTGGGCAAAGAAAGGCAGCAGCCTGGATTGAAGATCAATTTAAGTTAATAGGTCTTCAGGAAGCGCCCGGTTTGAAAGGATATCAACAATTATATCCCCTTTATAAAGACAGCCTGATCCGTTCATCAGTAATTATTAATGGAATTGAAGCAAATCCCAAAAAAGATTTCCTGTTTAATTCGCCCAACGTAGAAAATGGTGAAACAGATGCTTCCGGAATTGTTTTTGCCGGTTACGGTATTGAAGACAGTCTTTATAATGATTATGCGAATCTGGATGTAAATGGAAAAGTAGTGGTATTCCTGTTAGGCGAGCCAAAGATTAACGGCCATTACCTGATCAGTGGAAATACGAAGTATAGTAAATGGACCTACCCCGGCTTGCGGATAAAAATGAGAATTGCTGAAGAAAAAGGCGCTAAAGCAGTTTGGGTAGTTAACCCGGCGATGGACGAAATAGAGGAGAACTATTTTATAAAAGCAAAACATGCTACCCTATATTATCCCAGAGAAACGCAGGCCAAGGGGATCCCGCAGGGTGTTATTTCAAAGGATTTTGCAATCCGGATTTTTGGCGACAGCATCTTCAATAAAATGGTTTTGGGTATCGTATCGGGGCAGCCCGGCCATACCACAGCAGATAAACAGGTACGCATGCTATTTGATAAGCACCGGGATACCATTTATGCAAGTAATGTAATCGGGATGATTAAAGGATCGGAAAAAGCGGAGGAGTACCTGATGATTACCGCTCATTATGATCACCTGGGAATTTATAATGGTGAAATTTATAATGGGGCAGATGATGATGGTAGCGGCACGGTAGCTGTAATTGAAATGGCAAAAGCCTTTATGAAAGCAACCCGGGAAGGCCACAGACCCAAAAGAACGGTTGTATTTATGACTGTTAGCGGCGAAGAAAAGGGATTATGGGGCAGTGAATATTATAGCGACCATCCGGTTTTCCCTTTAGAAAAAACCACGGCCGATTTAAATATTGACATGATTGGGCGCATTGATACGGAAAGAAAAAAAGCGGATACCCACAATTATATTTACGTGGTAGGCCACGACAAATTAAGCAGCGACCTTCCCCTAATTAATGAAGGCGCTAATAATAAATATTCAAGATTGGTTTTTGATTATAAGTTTGATGATCCCAATGATGTAAACCGAATTTATTTCAGAAGCGATCATTACAATTTTGCCAGAAAAGGTGTCCCGGTATTATTTTTTTATGATGGGATGCTGCTTGCCGATTATCATAAACCCACCGATACCGTAGAAAAGATAGAATGGCCCCTGTATCTTAAACGAACCCGAATGATTTTTTTTACAGCCTGGGAAATGGCCAACCGGGGCCAAATGCTGAAAAGAGACATCCCACTGCCTGCATCAGCAGGGTCAAGGTTTTGAGGAAGCCACCCATACATTATCGGCCGGGTTTGCATCTGGGGTATGAGCCGCTGCTAATTCCATTTTTTTAATTGCCTTGCTACCCGGAATTTTTAGCACTACTTCGCGCGCCCCCTTTTCCCAGACTGCAATAGTCCGGTGAAGGGTTAATTTGCTACCATCCATAAACTCCACCTGTAAATCAATGGGAACCGGTTTGGAGCCTTTCGCAATAACCGTAACAATACTGCGTTTATCCTTAGTCGTTACTTTCCCAATAGCCAGGTCGGGTTCACCATCCTCAAAAAACCATTTCTTCCAAAACCAATCGAGATTTTTGCCGGTGCTGGTATTCATGGCATTAAAGAAGTCGTACGGGATGGGATGCTTTCCATTCCAAAGCCGGATATAATTATGCAATCCCTTATTAAATAACGCATCGCCCAACATATCCTTTACAAAGAGGTAACCCATGGCAGGTTTGGGATAGCTGTTTATAAAATAGCTCTGCCCAGACTGTTGGGTAGATAAGGTATGGATGGGCAGGTCGGCTTCGGTACCTGCTGCCATGGCATAGCGTTGCACCCCGTATAAATCCACAATGCTGCTGTCGATCATGGGGGAAATCAGCCATTCGCCAAGGGTAGCCCAGCCTTCGTCCATCCAGGCGTATTTAGTTTCATTAATTCCCATATAAAAGGGGAACATGCTGTGAAATATTTCATGGTCTGTAAGTTCGATGCTTTCTGCCCGATCTGCTACCGGGTTATCGTTTGCCAACATGGGATACTCCATTTGATCGAGCCCGTCAAACACCGTGATATGAGAGAAGGGAAAGGGCCATTTCGGGAAATGATGGCTCATATAATACACCGTTTTCCGGGCATCGGAGGCAACCCAGTCATAATCTGTATGCAATGGGTTGTACACGGCATCCACCCGGGTCCGCCGGCCGGTGGCGGAATCTACCATCAAACTGGAACTCACCCAGGTATAGTGATTGCTGATTGCAAATGCCATGTCCGAAACGTGTTTTGCTGAGAATTTCCAGGTAAGAAGACTGTCTCCACCTAATTTAATCCTGTTTTTCTTCAGATCATTGGAATCAACAATAGTTACAAACCCGTCTAAAGAAGAGGCCTCTTCAATCCGCTTAACAATTTCATCCGTATAAACAGAAGTAAGGTTTGTCTGATCACCGGTTGCCCAAACAAGGTAATCACGTGGAACCGTAATCGAAAGGTTGAAATCACAAAAATCGTTATAAAACTCCTGAGTCCCCAGATAGGGATTTTGGTTCCAGCCGTCAATATCATCATACACTGCTATCCGGGGGAAAAAATAAGCGATAAAATCTGACCCGGAATCAACCTCACCTGTACGGATATGCGAAGTTTTGTTTAAAATATACGAATATTCCAAATCAAATGAAACGGTATCTCCCGGCATCACTTTATGCAATACCGACATATTGGTATTGTCAATCCTGAACTTTTTAAACTCGGCGCCATTTACCTTTAAGGAGGAAATTCTTACACCGTTGCTTACATCTTCGGGTTTGATAGCCATCATCCGCGTACTCCCGGCCTGATACAGGTTGGGATACAATTTGAACAAAATTTGGTTGAGTGTATCTGGGCTTCTATTGAAATACTTAATTTGTACTTTCCCGTTAAGCATGCGGGTCTCCGGATTAAAACGGACATCCATATTATAATCTGCAGCATTTTGCCAATAATTCCTGCCCGGTTTCCCATCCAGGCTTCGGGTCCCCTTTTCATACGCTTTCAAAATATTCTTTGCCACCGGGAGTTGCCCAATTGTTATTCCTGATATCAATAGCAGGAAGAAGGAAAGCAAATAACGCATAGATGATTTTTTACAAAGTTAAACAAGGAAAACCCGGATCTAACCATTACAAAAACAAAAGCGGGGCAACCCCCGCTTGCAAAATTTCAAGCAATCTGACTACCAACCCAGTATCCAAGCAAAAATGAGTGGAGCCACAATCGTGGCGTCGCTCTCAACAATATATTTGGGAGTATGGATATCCAACTTTCCCCACGTAATTTTCTCATTAGGTACCGCACCCGAATAGGATCCATAAGAGGTGGTAGAATCCGAAATCTGACAGAAATAACTCCAGAAAGGAACATCATGCCATTCCAGATCCTGATACATCATGGGTACCACACAAATGGGAAAATCGCCGGCAATGCCACCGCCAATTTGGAAAAAACCAACCCCTTTTCCTGCAGAATTGTTCCGGTACCAATCGGCGAGCCACACCATATATTCGATACCACTCTTCATGGTGGAGGCGTTTAACTCTTTCTTAATTACATAGGAGGCGAAAATATTTCCCATGGTACTGTCTTCCCATCCCGGCACTACAATGGGAAGATTCTTCTCTGCCGCTGCAAGCATCCAACTATTCTTTGGATCAATTTCATAATACTGTTCCAACACCCCACTCAACAGCATTTTATACATATATTCATGCGGGAAATAACGTTCCCCTTTATCATTTGCTTCTTTCCATATTTTATGAATATGTTGCTGTAACCTGCGAAAGGCTTCTTCTTCGGGAATACAGGTATCTGTAACCCGGTTGTAATGATTTTCAAGAAGGTCCCATTCTTCTTTAGGGCTCAGGTCGCGGTAATGAGGAACCCTTTTATAATGGCTGTGCGCCACCAGGTTCATAATATCTTCCTCAAGATTTGCTCCGGTACAACTGATGATGGAAACCTTATCCTGCCGTATCATTTCTGCAAGGCTCAGGCCCAATTCTGCCGTGCTCATTGCCCCAGCAAGGGTAATCATCATTTTGCCCCCTTCATCGAGGTGCGTTACATATCCCTTTGCCGCATCCATCAGCGCAGCCGCATTAAAATGCCGATAATGCTGTTCGATATAGGTGGAGACAGGTCCCTTTGCCATATTGATTGATTTTAGGATGGCAAAAATAAAAATTTTTATTTCGGGAAGCTGTAAAAAAAATCCCGCAGTTAAAAACTGCGGGATTTATCAGGCAGGTTGATTCAATTATTGTTTTACTACCCTCAACGCCTCAGTACCCGTAGAGGTAATTATATGCAGGAAGTAAACTCCTCCCGACATATTGGTAAACTCATTTAACCTGAACGTATTGCTGCCTTCAATAAGCACCTCTTTTTTCTGAATCAGTTTGCGGCCACTTACATCGGTAATGAGAATTTTCACATTATCCTGCTTATCAGAATTAATATTTACCCTTAACACATCGGTAAAAGGATTAGGCGTAGCGGTTACATAAATTCCTTTATGATTTGTGCGAAGTACAACTATGGAACTATACTTAGCTGAACCATTAATGTCTACCATCTTTAAACGGTAGTAGAAAATGTGGCTGCTGATTCCGGCAATATTATCCTCTTTCCGGTATTGCCTTACGGTAGCGCTGTTTCCTGCGGCAGCAATAACGGCCACCTGGTCGAAATGCAAACCGTCCAAGCTACGTTCCAGCTCAAAATGGTCACTATTCTGCTCCGAGGAAGTGGACCAACTCAATACATTCACCTGCCCTGCGTTCTTTCCATCAAAACTTAACAATGTGATAGGTAACGGAACATTGGAGAGGCTTGTATAAGCATAGAAGCCGCTAAATCCAACCACATCAAAACTTACTTCCCAAAGACTGGTAATTGCATTCCATACGATGTTGGCATCCGCCGGATTAATTAAAACCGCATTACCAGAATAGTTGCCCGGGGCATTACCGGTACCATGGTACTGAGTAATCAAAAGATTAGCAATACCTGTTACATCGGAAGGCCCTACAGGTAAAGCAGGTTGGATACCCCGAGCCAAATTATATGCATCAAATTCTGCCTGGGTATAATATAGCTTAACCGTTGCAGTGGAACCGGACGGATCTGTTGCAGGTTCAATATCATAATGACGTTGAACATACGGATTGCCCATAAAGAATTGAACTGTGGCATCGATAGTAACACAAGAGTTTACACTTCCGGATACCGGTGCAAGACCCGAAGGTATAATGGTTGCGATTGTTTTACAGGAAGCATCCGTAAATGTGGTACCCGAAACTCCCATTGTTAAAGTTCTGCATTCCTGTCCACCACCCGGGGTGCCGGCTAGTGAACCTGATAAACTGTTTACCGTTACCGTTAGTGTAGCAGTTTGAGTACCATTACAACCGGAAATTACATAATTGATATCTGCAGAACCGGCCGCAATTGCATTCACTTCCCCGGTAGTAGCATTTACTGTGGCAGCAGCCGTATTCGAACTGCTCCACGCTCCTCCTGAAGTTCCATTGCTGGTAAATACCGCCGTGTTTCCTACACACAAAGTGCTTGTGCCGGTTACATTACCCGCACTAACTGCCGCACCAACCGTAACACTTAGATTAGATGTTACCGGTGCACCGCAGCCCGCCGATACCGTATAGGTAAGGGTTGTGGTTCCTGCTGCAATAGCAGTCAGCTCACCCGTAGTGGCATTGATTGTAGCAGCAGCCGTATTCGAACTGCTCCATGCGCCTCCCGCATCACCATTCGATGTATAATTGGATGTAGCTCCAATACATACATTCGCAGCGCCGGATACTGTACCTGCATTCGCTGATGGATCTACCGTAACACTTATATTAGATGTTACCGGCGCACCGCAGCCCACCGATACCGTATAGGTAAGGGTTGTGGTTCCTGCTGCAATAGCAGTCAGTTCGCCCGTAGTGGCATTGATCGTAGCGGCAGCCGTATTCGAACTGCTCCACGCTCCTCCGGCGTCACCATTCGATGTATAATTTGATGTAGCTCCAATACATACATTCGCAGCACCGGAAACTGTACCTGCATTCGCTGATGGATCTACCGTTAAAGGTTGATTTGCAGTTGCAGGCCCTGAACAGCCATTCACGGTATAAATGATATTTGTTGTACCAGCACCAACAGCAATAACCGCACCTGTGGTTGGATTTACCGTAGCAACTCCCGTATTGGAGCTGCTCCATGTTCCACCTGCATCACCTGTAGTTGAATATAAGGTTGTTCCTCCAATACATAGCGGTGAGGTTCCCGACACGATTCCTGCAGAAACGGTTGGGCTAACATTAATGGAAGCACTACTGATGGGGTTTCCGGATAGCGTACAACCGTTAGCAGCAACAATATTGGTAAGATTAAAGGTAGTAGATCCGGTTACCAGGGGTGCGTAAATAACATCAACCCAATAATTTGTTGAAAATGCATCTTCTGTTGGGAGGGCGCTTGTAGCGGTGTAAACATATAAACCGTTGGCCTCTCCGGGTGCGCTTTGAGGTGCAATCAGGTGCTGGCCATTGGTGAAATCGGAAGATCCAAAAAATCCACCACTCTTCGAATAGTTCCCCTGTGGTAAAAAGTAAGAGGCGATGTATGCCGTATTTGCAGTAACAGAAACAGGGGTTGAAAAATACACTTCCTGCCATCCGGAGTTCGTTTCTCCTGAAAAAGTGGCTGTGCCCAGAAGCGTACCACTGGTTGTCCAGAGGTTACCAATATGAGTACCACCGTTAGCAACACCTCCTTTATAAAACCGGATACCTTTAATTACGCCATTTGCGGTTGCTTTAAACCTTACACCGACCTCGAGTGGGCCGGCATCCGCATGAATTAATTCAGCCGGGATATCGGAAGGCCCGAAGATATTTTCTGCTCCGAGTACTGCACTGAATATCTGGTTAACTGATATATTATTATAAACCTGCGAATTAATAGTTAGAGAGAAAGGGGACACCCCTGTTGCCGAAGTTAATTGCAACTGTAACGGGTCGCCCGGACAAATATTAGCATTAACGGCAGCAATGGTAGCTGAAATAGTTGCCGCTACGGTAAGAGTAGCCGGGTCAGAAGTGGCAGTTCCTTCACTATTGGTCCAAACTGCATGATAACTGTTACCATTATCCGCAGATTGCGCTGTAAAGGTATAGGTACCCGAAATGGCTCCCAAAATATTATTCCATGTAACGCCCCCATCTGAACTATATTGCCACTGAACGGTTGGCGTAGGGATACCTGTTGCCGTAGAAGTGAAGCTAACCGGAGCATTTGAACAGGTAGAAGCATTAGAAGGATTTCCGGTAACCTGAGGCGCTGTAAGTCCGCCGGTGGTGAAACTCCAGGTATAATCGGCCGCCAGGGCATTACCCGAAATGTCTTTAATCTGGGGTGGAGTTAACCCGCCTTCGAGTGTAACCGTATAAGTAGTTACAATTCCAAGAGGCGAGTTGGGTGTTATGGTAACATCCGCACCATTTACGGTAACGGTGGCAGGTACAACCGAATTACCCGGGCCAGTAATGTATGCTGTTAAATTAGTAACGCTTGCGGGATCAACTACTTCGGAGAAGTTGGCAATCACGGGTACGTTAAGATTCACATCCGTAGCTCCGTTAGCCGGGCTTGTAGTAACCACGGTAGGAGGGGTTTGGTCGGAGGGCGTCATCACCACATCCACCCAATAATTACTTGTTCCGCTTGTGCCGGTAGGGAAAGCGGGGGTGCTACTGTACTCATAAAGTCCATTCCCTCCATCAATACCCGAAGCAAGACCGGTGAGGTATCCATTTTGAATGGATTGCGTAAAGAAAGGATCTGTCTTTTCAAAATCACCAGAACTGCTGAAATAGGATACCACATAAGTAGTATTGGGTTGGATAAGCACCGGGGTGGACAAGGAGACTGTTTGCCATCCTGAAGAAGTTTCGTTAGTGAACGTTTCAGTGGACAGCAGGTTTCCATTGATATCCCATAAGTGGCCTATATGCGTTCCCGTTACATCGGCGCCTTTATAATATTTAAATCCGGTAATATACCCGGGAATAGAACTCCTGAATTTCATTCCCAACTCCAGTGGTCCTCCTGTATAAAATACAGGCGGCTGCTGAGGATAGGTATCGTTGAATACGGAATAATTAAATGGACCGGTAAGGTTTATTGCTATAGAATTGGCTGAAGGCAATGTCCCTACCGTTTCTACATTTCCAAACTCATCCCAGGCCCTTACCTGGATATTAATGGTGCCATATCCGGAAGGAGAGAAAGTATAGGACCAGTTTTCGTATCCCGAAGCAATATGCCAGGTGGATCCTCCATCCACAGAAACTTCCACACCGCCCAATGCGCCCCCGCCATTATCGGCAGATGTACCTGAAATGGTAATGGAACCTCCCGAAACGTTGGCGTTATGAATTGGTGAAACAATTACGGAAGTGGGTGCCTGGACATCATTTAATACAGAAGGCATCACCAGGTTCGACTGAAGGGTACCGGGAACGGCATTCATGTCAAACAAAAGATTAATGGTGGCCTGTTGCACATCCTGGCTTTCGGGTTGAGCAGGAGGAGTGGCAGCGTTTAAATCGTGATTGGCATCCAGTCCCCAGGACCATTGCATCGTACCTGCACCAAAAACAAGGCCCCCACTTGGGTAGCGATACAGCGACATTTTATGAACGTGGCTGGTTTGGGTTGTATTGGATAATACAGTACGGTGTGCCGGATAGGTTTCGGTGAACTTTTCATCATCCCACTCATTCCCTAATGTGCCATAAGGCAGGGTTAAGGTTCCTCCCGGGGGAAGGCTTTCCACGGCTGTATTCTTCCAGAACCGGAGATGTTTGTATGTATCGGGAACTTTAATTGATCCAATGGATTGGGTCCAACTCATTTGCCCGGTTAATGCTCCTTCGGGTTTGCATCCATCATTAGGAGCATACCCCGGCGTACATCCATCCCGCCATAATCCGGTCCAATCTGGTGATGGATCGCATTTGGTATTACAACCCAGTTCACCCATTGAGCCTTCTTTATAACAAACCAGGGTTTGAAAATTATCTTCCCAACGGGTTTTCCAATACACTTCGTTTCCACTAAAAAAGGCAAGGTTTACGCCGCTGGCACGGGCCGCTTCCACTTTATTTCTACATTCGGCAGACCAGTATTCGTCATGACCCACAGATAGAAATACCCTGCAGTTGGAGGTTGTAAGTGGGGTGTTATCTTTTGAAAAATCCTGATCGGTGGTATAACTTACATCGTACCCGTTTCTTTCGAGCCAGCGAATCATGGGGTACTCTGAGTTGAAAAAATTCGATTTATCGCCCCGCATATGTAATACACGCTGATAGCTAATTTTGGTAGCATGCATATATCCGGGTACCGGGATACCAGCCACATAAAAACTATTTCCACCGTATGGATTGTAAGCCTGCCAGGTAGCATCTGAAGTTTTAAATAACAGATCAGAGTTCAAACTGGTAGAAGGATCTTTCACCACAAATATCAGGATGGCAGAACCCCCTACACTGGGGCAATCCATTCTCGCAATATAAACTCCGGGAATCGCATTGGAAGGAACAGTCCATTGAGTAGCAACCGGCCAGTTATTGCAATCAGTCATTCCAGTAACGGGATCGTAGTTTGCAGGAGGCATCATGCCACCGGTAAGAGAATTCCCCAGGTCGTCGATAAACCGGGCTCCATTTCCCTGGTACCAACCAATGCGATAAATTTTTACGGTATATGGAACGGGAGAACCCGAAGCAATATCAATTTTAAAGTGAACTGTATTACCTGGCTCCACGGTGAACTCCTGCGCAAAACCTTCAATAGTTCCTCCATCGGTGGCATCCCATACAGCCTGCGGTGTTCCCGGGTTTTGGTTTTCGGTAACAATCCGGTTTTGGGCAAATAAAAGGGTGCTGCTACTTAACAGCAGTAAAACCATCAATTGCCTGGCAAAACGCAGCGTAAAAAATCTAAGCGACATGGCTATATAATTAGCGTGATTAAACAAGGTTGAAAAGCTTTTCAAAAACTTGGAAAAATATACCACCGGTATTTCTGAGGATGGAGGAGTAGTTTCAGTATCAGGTATTCAGAAGCTACAAAGATAGATTTTAACTTTGGGAAATGCCAAACAAATAAGCGGGAAATTGAATGGATTTCCAATAAATATTTTCCTATTTCAATAAATAATTCGCACCTTTCACTTGCATATTGAAAAAAGAACATTTATATTCCAAAAAGTGGCTCTCCTTTTACTCTCTCCCTCTTTGTGCCTTTTTTTTGCTATCTAATTTTATTGCTATTCCAAATTATGGCAGAACCTATTTTGTTTCTCCCAAAGGAAATGATTTGAACCCGGGCACTAAGGGGCAACCATTTCAAAGCTGGCAAAAATTATCGGGCCTGTTATTACCGGGAGATACGGCATTTATTCGGGGAGGCACCTATTACGGAAATGCCGGTTCACAATCAATTTTTTATCATTTGTTGAATATTAGCGGGAATTCCAAAAATGCTGTATCTATTTTTAATTATCCGGGCGAGGCCCCCGTTTTAAACCTTTCGTCAATAAATATTACCTATCCCAACCCCACGGCCCTGCTGATTGAAAATTGTAATTATCTGCATCTTAAGGGTATACGAATTACCGGACTAAAGCAAATTCGAAATGGAACCGGGATCTCGAGGGGTATGGAATTACGAAACGCCTCCCATAACCTGATAGAACAGGTTGAAATAGACCACCTTGAAGGGTATGGTTTTATTATCGGTGAAAACAGCAACGAAAACCTATTTCTAAATTGTGATGCACACCATCTTTCGGACCCCAATACGCAGGGAGGAAATTGGAGCAATGCAAATGGGTTTCAGTGTACCGGCGGCACCAAGGCCCGGGGTAATATTTTCAGGGGGTGCAGGGCCTGGTGGATCAGCGATGATGGTTTTGATTTATATGGAGTGGATGGAGATTTCCTTTTTGATCGGTGTTGGAGTTTTTGGAATGGCTTTAAACCAGGTACATTCATCCCTGTTGGAGATGGAGATGGGTTTAAATTGGGGCCTCAAAGCAACAGCCATCCATTTAAGGATTCTGTTACCCGGATCCTCACCCATTGTATTGCAGCGGGTAACCGGGGATCTGGGTTCGATCAAAACAAGGGGGATTTTCGGTTCCTTTTAAAAGATAATATTTCTCAATCCAATGGTTCTTACGGATTTATGTTTGATTATATACACCCCCATCGAAGTCAGCAATTCCTGGGTAATAAATCAGTTTCAGATAAGTTTCCGCGCAGGGGTGATGAAACGAATGGGTTAGGAAATAGCTGGGATAAGAATTTTTCTCAAACATTGTACCCTTTGAATATTAATTCGCTGGCAGCAAAAAGAACCCGGGAAGGGAATCTGCCCCAACCTAAATACATTACAAAAAGCCTGGAATAATAAATTACACCTAAAAATGTGTATTTCCTATTGGCCTGGTTGTGAATATCCTGCTGAAATATTGTGCAGTACTTATTCAAAAATCCTTCTGAAACCCCAAATTCTATCGTATTTTTACAGAAATCCGCACTCACCGAAAAACCATCCCACTTACCCCCTAATACCTCAGAAAGAATTTTAACATTTTTGCAATTCGCAGTAGCAATGTATTAAACAGGATAATCGCAGGTGTTTGTCAACATTCCACTTTTTTTTGTTGATAAATAAATCCGGAAAACTGTTGGGTAGCATTGTTTTTGCTAATTAGCGGAAAATTTTTTTACCATATTAATCCAAAACAGTTCAACTGCCGGATTTCATTTTCTTTGAACAGGGCAGATAGAGGTGTGTGTTGAGAAAATTCGATGAAAAACCTACTGTTAATTGCGGTAATATTATTCCCTGCCGTAATTTTTTCCAAGCCAAAACTTCCTCCCAATTCTCCTAAATCTGGAGGAAACACCTATTATGTTTCTCCAAATGGGAGTGATAATAACAATGGATCCTTTAATGCTCCCTTTGGCACCTGGTCTAAACTATCGGATGTATTGGTTGCCGGAGATGTAGCATATATCCGGGGTGGCACTTATTATTCTCAGGCCGGAGATGACGCCTGGCAACATTGTTCCTGGGAAAACTTAAATGGTACCGCCACTGATAGCATCAGCATCCTCGCGTATCCCGGAGAATTGCCGGTGTTGGATTTGAGTAATTTTGTTCCAGCTATTAATGATCCCACGGCAGTTCGATTAAAGAACAGCAATTATGTACACATTAAAGGGCTACGTATTACTGGCCTTAAGCAAAATCCATCCGGCGAGGGAATCTCAAGGGGGTTTTCTGTAGAATATTCATCCAATAATACCATTGAATTAATTGAGCTGGACCACATCGGCGGCTACGGATTCATGCTGGGATCCGGAAGCAATGATAATTTATTTCTTAACTGTGATGCCCATCATTTAGACGATCGGTATACCAACGATTGGAGTGCCTGGGGAAATGCGAATGGGTTTCAGTGTACGGGAGGGTCGAATGCCACCCGAAATACTTTTGATGGATGCCGGGCCTGGTGGATCAGCGATGACGGGTTTGATTTATATGGCACCAACGGAATTTTTTATTTTAAAAATTGCTGGAGTTTTTGGAATGGATACGAGCCCGGCACCTTTAACCAGGTTGGAGATGGAGATGGGTTTAAAATGGGGCCCGAAAATTCAGGTAATACACACAACAGCATCCTCCGTACATATGAAAAATGTCTGGCATTCGAAAATGCAGGTTCCGGTTTCGATCAGAACAATGGAGATATGCGGTATAAATTATATAACAATACCACCTATGGAAATGGCTCGTATGGTTATATGTTTGATTATATCAGCCCGGCACCGGTACAGGATTTAAAAAATAACGCCTCCTTTCTGGATGCCAATGTACGCCGGGGAAATGAAACGAATGGATCTTTCAACAGTTGGAACCTGCCCTCGGCTTTAACCTCCTCCGACTTTTTAAGTATTTCATCTGCCGGAATGGATGGACCGCGACAGGCAGACGGTAGCCTTCCCCGGTTAAATTTCCTCCGGCCTTCGGCGGGATCGAAATTATTGAATGCGGGAACCAATGTAGGTTTGCCATTTAGCGGCTCAGCGCCTGAAATAGGCGCATTTGAAGTAGAAGCCGTAACTCCAAATCAACCACCGGTTGCCAATGCAGGTGCTAACCAATCCCTTCAGCTTCCACTCAGTGTGGTTACATTACAGGGATCCGGAACCGATTCAGATGGAACCATCGTGGGTTATCAGTGGGCAAAGATCAGTGGCCCCGCCAGTGGAAGTTTTTTAGCCTCCTCTAATTCGGCACAAACCAACCTGACTTCCATAATAGCCGGTATCTTTCAATACGAACTTACAGTTACAGATAATAATGGTGCCACCGGAAAAGATACGGTAACAATCACCCTGCTGGCTGCCACTAATATTCCACCGGTTGCCTCGGCAGGGCAAGATCAATCCATTATTTTACCAATAAATTCAACCACCCTATCTGGAACAGGTAGCGATGCAGATGGGACCGTTGTATCCTTTAATTGGTCGCAGGTTTCCGGGCCATCTGCCGCCACCATCAACAACCCGGGAAATGTGGAAACTGAAGTCAGCAACCTGATTTCGGGAGTATATATTTTCAGGTTAAAGGTTACCGACAATAACGGAGCCACCGCTTCAGATGATGCGGTGGTTACGGTTGCCAATGCGCCCAACCAGGTTCCCATAGCGAATGCAGGTCCAGATCAAACCATTACGCTCCCCGTTTCGTCTGTTACCTTATCCGGTTCGGGTTCGGATCCCGACGGAAGCATTTCTTCCTATTCCTGGGTAAAAACTTCCGGTCCTGCCGGTGCCGGCATTGTCAATAACTTTTTGGCTACTACCGTTGTAAACGGCCTGGTTCAGGGTGTCTATATGTTTGAATTAACGGTAACGGATAACAGCGGTGCATCTGCCACCGACCTGGTAAAAGTTACCGTAAATCCGCAGGGAAATATGCCTCCCCTGGCGGATGCAGGCCCGGACATGACATTCAGCCTTCCTACGAATAGTATCACGTTAACGGGTACGGGAACCGATCCGGATGGAAATGTAGCTTCTACTAAATGGAGAAAATTAACCGGCCCCGCCGGCCCCACAATTCAAAACAGCAACTGGCCTACCACCAATGTAAACGGTTTTGTTGCCGGAATCTTTACGTACGAATTCAGGGTAACCGATAACAACAATGCAGTTGCCAGGGATACGATGCAAATAATCGTGCTCCCTGCCAACCAGGCGCCGGTTGCCAATGCAGGAGAAGACCAGGATATTACCCTTCCCCAAAACAGTACCAGCCTGAGTGGTTCGGGCGTAGATGCAGATGGAGAAATCGTGAGTTTCCAATGGACCCAGGTATCAGGTCCTTCCAGTGCTACTATCGAAAGCGAAAATCAACAGGTAACTTCTGTTTCAAACCTGGTGGAAGGCCAGTATATTTTTAAACTAACGGTAACAGACGATCGAAATGGCACCGATACCGACCAGGTATTGGTAACCGTACATCCGCACCCTAATCAGGCACCCACCGTTAATGCAGGCGGCAACATCACCATCACGCTACCCCAAAATGCTGTCACTTTAAATGGTACGGCTAATGATTCGGACGGAACCTTGACAAACATAGAATGGACGCAAGTTTCCGGACCTGCAACAGCCACCATCAATTCCCCAGGCAGCCTCGCAACCGGCATCCAGGACCTGGTGTCGGGTATCTATGAATTTTTATTAACTGTTACAGATGATGCAGGCGCTTCTGCCAGTTCTTTGGTGCAGGTTACGGTAAATAATGCTATCCCGGTACCCAATATTCCTCCGGTCGCCAATGCCGGTCCGGATATATCCATAACCCTCCCGGTAAATCAATCGCAGATCGCAGGGAGCGGATCGGATGCAGATGGTTCGATTATTTCTTACACCTGGAGAAAAATAAGCGGACCCGGCTCTCCCATAATTTCCAATCCAAATTCGGCCACCTGCATCGTCTCGGCTTTATCGCAGGGAACATTCCGGTTCGAATTAAAAGTGGTAGATAACCAAAATGCCACAAGCCGAGACACGATGGTTTTGACGGTGCTTCCGGCACCCAATGTATTGCCCACAGCAAACGCAGGTAATGATATTACCCTCACCCTTCCGGTTAACAGCACCACCCTGAATGGAAATGGAACCGACCCCGATGGATATATAGTTTCCTATCTGTGGCAAAAACTATCGGGGCCGGCAGGTGGATCAATTACTAATCCAACAAACAGGATTACAACTATTTCCGGGCTTACGGAAGGAAATTATTCTTATAAACTAACGGTTACAGACAATCGCGGCGGAAGTTCATGGGATACCTTAACGGTAACCGTACTCCCAAAACCCAATCAGCCACCTGTTGTATTTGCCGGTTCTCCCCAAACCATTACTCTTCCTATAAGTACCACCACACTTAGCGCCTCCGCTTCAGACAATGATGGATCCATAGTTTCCATTCTTTGGTCGCAGGTTTCCGGCCCTTCCATTGCCTCTATTTCAAGTCCTGGTTCTTTATCTACCGCAATAAATGGCCTTATAGTGGGCGATTACATTTTTCAGATTCTGGTAACCGACGATGACGGAGCCACCGCATCCGACAATATTACCATACATGTTCAACCGGCCCCCAATCAGCGCCCGGTGGCTTATGCAGGGCCTAATCAAACCATTCAGCTTCCGGCAGATTATGGTCAACTCCAGGGGACAGGCTATGATCCGGATGGATACATTGTATCTTACCTATGGCGATTGATTTCCGGGCCTACAGGCGGCGCCATTACAAACCCCAACGACTCAAGCACCCTGATTGTTGCCCTAAGCCCGGGAGTATATAATTACGAACTAACGGTATTTGATAACGCCGGGGCCACTGGAAAAGATACCGTTTGGGTAACGATAGTGGATGCCCCCAATCAGCCACCAACGGTATCAGCCGGGCCCGATAAACAACTTACCCTTCCACAAAATAGTGTTGTCCTTTCCGGTACCGCCACCGATTCGGATGGTTATATAACCGGCTATAACTGGCTGCAGATTTCCGGGCCAGCCACTGCCACGGTATCTGGAATTAACCAACCCACCCTCCATGTTTCAGGGTTAGTGCAGGGAACCTACCGGTTCATTTTCTCTGCCTGGGATAATGATTTGGCAGTGGGCAGAGACACGGTTCAGATTTTGGTAATCGCTGAACCACAGAACCAGCCACCGGTAGTTTCGGCAGGCCCCGATAAGTCCACTACATTACCCATTAATTCAATGCAGGTATCTGGCTCTGCAAGCGATCCCGACGGCAGCGTAGCCGCCGTGTTGTGGTCGCAGGCTTCCGGGCCCTCTGCTGCTACGATGACCAACACAAACACGCTGCAGGTAACTATTAGCAACCTGGTACCCGGACAATATTATTTTGTTTTACGGGCAACCGATAATGCAGGAGCTATTGCCAGAGATACGATGATGGTTACGGTAAACCCGGCACCCAATATCAGGCCCGTAGCCAATGCAGGCCCCGATCAGGTGGTAACGCTTCCAGCAAATTCAATTACGGCGTTTGGATCCGGTACGGATGCGGATGGAACTATTGTTTCCTACTTATGGGAAAAAATCAGCGGGGGAACTGCCACTATAGCAAGCCCGGCACTCGCCGTTACGGCAATACAAGCGCTGCAGGAAGGGGCCTATTATTTTAAACTAACGGTAAGGGATAATAGTGGGGCTCAGGCTTCAGACACCATGAAGATTACCGTACTTCCCGCACCCAACCTGCCGCCGGTGGCCAATGCAGGACCCGACCAGGTAATTACTCTTCCGGTAAATACAACAACCCTTTCCGGATCCGGTACGGATTCGGATGGAACTATTGTTTCCTACTCATGGGAAAAAATCAGCGGGGGAACTGCCACTATAGCAAGCCCGGCACTCGCTGTTACGGCAATACAAGCGCTACAGGAAGGAACGTACTATTTTAAACTAACGGTAAGGGATAATGGCGGGGCACAGGCTTCAGACACAATGAAGATTACCGTACTTCCCGCACCCAACCTGCCGCCGGTGGCCAATGCAGGACCCGATCAGGTAATTACTCTTCCGGTAACCAGCGTTACCCTGAATGGGAGTGGCCAGGATCCGGACGGAGAGGTGGTATCCTATCAATGGCTACAAATTCAGGGGCCCTCCAATGTAATGCCTTTGGGAAATGAGGCTATTATTACCGTAACCGCGTTGGAACCAGGTATCTACCTTTTCAAACTCCTTGTAACAGATAATGCGGGGTCCACCGGAGCGGATACAGTAACCGTTACAGTTAACCCTGCCGTTAACTTACCGCCTGTTGCTGATGCTGGTCAATCGAAGGTTATTATTTTGCCCCAAGATTCTATACAAATTACCGGTTTCGGATATGATCCGGACGGCGAAATTGTTACTTATGCCTGGGAAATTCTATCCACCCATACTTTTACTGCGGCCGGTACGCATACCCAGATCCTTTCTTTATCGGGCTTACAGGAAGGAAGTTATAGCTTAGTATTAACGGTAACGGATAACAGAGGTGCTACGGCAACAGACACCACATTGTTACAAGTTCTACCCAATCCACGCAACAACAGCAAGGGTAAACCACAACTGTTTGTACTTGGTAACCCTTTCACCAATCAGTTAAACCTAAAGATAGATTGGAATGGCCAAACCGACTGCCAGGGTGTAATATATCTTTACGATATTAAGGGAAGTAAATTTATTGAAACGCCGGTTTCGGCAGGGGGAGGTTCACAAGTATATTTTATGAATACGGCAAAATTAGTTCCCGGGACCTATGTGCTCGGTTTTAAATCATCCTGTTCCGAAAATATCATTAAGAAGTTGATTAAACTGTAGCTTACTACCCATCATAATAAAAAGACTGCTCCTTAAATTAGGAACAGTCTTTTTTATTTTTAATAGCTAAGGGAAGGAATAAATTATTCTCTTTCTATTACGAAAATCTACGTGTTAAACGGTTGCTCCTCCTTCAGTCTTATTCTAACAAAGTTCTCCAGAACTATTCCGATCCAAAACAACAATAAGGGGGCAATCATGGTAAACATCCGGATTTCGGCGCTACCTAAAATACTGCCACCAAAGTATAACACCGAGAATATTAAAAAGTACCTGGCCGGGAAATTGATTTTTCGCCAGTTCAAAAAAGTGGGAACTAAACACAAAAGGGAGAATAGTACGATAATCCCATTAAGCGGGATGCGCAGCAGGGTTCCCGGTTTTTGCACTGAGTAAGTGAATGGAAAATTAAACAGCATCCTCCCCACATTACTAAAACAATTGTAAAGATACTTCTTAGGGTGTTTTTTTACATTCTCAAAAAAATGCCTTTTATACGCTTCATCCCGTTGCACACCACTAAAGCGGTATATATCTTTATACGTTGCTTCATGATGTTCCCGAATAGAATCTACAGTTCCCGGAATATACCCGGTGCTTCTTTCTTCCACATCCACTACCCTTTTTGTATCGCCTGCTCTATTGGTGGTTGAATCAAGCTGAAACATGGCTGCCGGAAACCAACTCCCATATTCCCCGGCATAGGGGGTACTCATCCAATACAGGTTATTGCCTCCGGAGGTAGCCCAGTAAAAGAATTTTCCTGTATGCGCATAAGTAAGGGTAAGGTAAGGGATTACGGATGCCAAACCGACAAGGCAGATCAGAATAGACTTTCGAACTGTATCTGCATTTCGGTTAAAAAGGAAAATTAATACGGTGCCCCCAAGCATACAAACCATTACATAACCGAAAATTACTTTTGTTAGAGCGAGGTACCCAAACGCCAGACCGGCAAAATACACATACTTATTCTTCCAGCTTCCCGTATGTTGGACAGCTTTCACAAAAAGAAAGAGCAATAAAATAGTAAGAAATACAGCCGCATTCTCAGCATAGAGATAAGGCATGAAATCCAGATTATGATAATAACAACCCCAAAAAACAGAAATCAGCAGGGCAAGCCTAAAGGAAACATAGTACCGGAGCGTTTTAAATAATAAAACAATAGACAGGTAAATCAATATAGCATTAATAAGCTTTAAGCCCAGCAGGGGGATGTGCAGAAGGAGGAAGAAGGTTATCCAGAGCGGATATCCGGGACCGTTACTTATTACCACCGGCTTATCCGGGTTAAGGAAATATCCAGAGGCATACCGTACCGCTTCATCATAATGCCGGATCTCATCTCCCCAAAGCACCGGCTCGCGCTTAATGAGCACATATGCAATATAAATGAGCAGGAAGGGCAGGAAAAGTAAATACGGATTATAATTTTTCTGGCTCATCTTAATAAAAATCTTCAGGGTACATTTTGCTTTTCAGTATTCTTCCGGATGGAAGTACCCAAATGAAACAATTCTTCAAAATATCTTTTATTCTGCAACGAAATAAATCCAAGGCTCAGAAACTGGATGGCTGCAATTAAAGTGATACCACCCACCAGGAATGATTGCGGATTCATTTTAAATTGAGCCGCCAGGGAATAAGAAAAGGGATAGTCAATTTTAGGAATCATTTGCCGGATATGCGGAAGCGCGGCAAGGGTATCGTACATCAGCCAAACCAACTGATACATCGAAAGGAAAAATAAAAATACCCCAATACCGATAAAAAACAGATAAGGCCTGAATATAAAGCCGGACATAAGGCCCGAAAAGGTACTCCGGATAACCTTCATGCTGGACGTTCGTTTTCCGGCGAATTTGTTCTGCTCTGTCCAATCGAGGTGTGCCGGAATTTCGATTATCCGTGCGCGTAAGATCATTGATTTATAAATGATCTCAGGCATTACTTCATAGTCCTTTGTTTTTAAATTCACATTTAGGATATAACTGCGGCGATAAGCGCGCACCATGCCCGTAAACGTATAATACTTTTCCTGGGAAGCGAGCCGCATAAACCGGTTCACCCATTTGCTCATCACTTTTCTAAGAAACGGTACAGCAGTTACTTTTCCGCCTTTCATATAGGGAGAGGCAATTACAATATCAGCAGCAGATTCATTTAGCTTATCCACCATCTGCTCAATGTATTCCACACCGTAACTCAGGTCCACATCCAACACAACAATTACATCTCCCTTTGAATGGCGGAAGCCGGATTGCATGGCATGGCCAAGATTAAGGTTTACCGGGTGGTGAATGGCACGGATAAAATCATATTTCTCTGCATACTGGTCAGCAATCTCTCCGGTTCTGTCTTTACTGCCATCATTAATAATTACAATTTCGTAACGGTACTTATTTTCCCGCTCTTTCATGTAATCAATTATAACATCAAGATTGCCGGCAAGTATTGCTTCTTCATTAAAACAGGGAATAACAATACTTACAAATGTCTTATCATTCAGCATTTAACCTATTTATTCTATTAGGGAGTTAACGCTCAAATATCCTCCTTTATTTTTTGAAACAGGTACCATTTAAGATCGAAAGCAGGGTATTTTACGGTATATTTTCCAAACATCCGGATCAACA
>JAFEAB010000104.1 GCA_018266615.1 Bacteroidota bacterium | reverse complement strand
TTTATGCTGCCTGGAACCTTTCCAATCCCGATTCTTACGATCCGGATGATCCAAGTTCTTTCTATAAGGCAAACTATTGGTACAATCCATATGTTTGGTTCGATCTGATTCAGTCTTTTGATGAAAGAAACAGGCTGTATGGCGATGTTTCACTCACCTATAAATTTAACAACGACCTGAAGCTCTCCGGTACCTACCGCCGTCAACAACTCACCACAAACGGATATGATATTTACCCCAGTGAGTTGGAAACAAGTGGAGCCCAAACCGGATTTAACCCCTATGGCGAAACCACTGCCGAAACCAATGTGGCGGCTTATCAAACCGGGTTAACTTCTTCTGTTTCTCAGAATTTTAACCTGTTATTATCTTACAGTAAAAAAATCAGGGACTTTCAATTGAATTCAAACGCCGGGGTTGTAGTTACCAAATCAAACTACCGGTCATTAGCCGAAAACACCAGTGGTGGATTGGTTATTCCCGGTGTGTATTCCCTGGCTAACTCGGTAAACCCGATTCGCAACAACGGAACCAACAATTTTGAAAGCATATCCAACTACAAAAGCCGCGCAGTATTTGTGCGTGCCGATTTAGGATTCCGGAACTGGGCATTTATTGAAGGAACATTCCGCAGGGATTATGCCTCTGCCGAGCCCAAAGATTTTCATATCGATACCAAATCTGTGGGTGCTTCCATTGTATTTAGCGATTTAATTAAAAATAAGGGAGTCTTGAACTATGGAAAAATAAGGGCCTCCTGGGGGCAGGTTTTGAATTCACTCGACCCTTACGACCTGGATATTTATTATAGCCAAAGTTCCCCGGTAGGTGGTTTCCCAACTATGGCTGTTCCTAACCAGTTTCCCAGCCCTACCTTACACGGCGCTGCAAACGAAGAAAAGGAAATTGGAATAGAACTTCGCGGATTTAAAAACAGGGCTGGCCTCAACTTTACCTACTGGATGCGTACCAATAAGGACTTCCCGGTTGCTGTTTCTACTTCAGAAGCTTCCGGTATTACTTCTTTTGTTACCAATGCAGGAAAGGTATCTAAAAGAGGTATTGACATGCAGGCCAACCTGGTTCCCGTAAAAACCAAAAACTTTGTATGGGATATTACCGGTACCTGGGCCTACCTTTTGAAAAATGAAGTAATATCTATTGCCCCTGGTATTACCCGTTTGGTTACCGCAAATGGGGATTATGGTCCTACCTCGTCTAACCCACTCTCAGCATGGACGGTGAGTGAAGAAGGAATGGAATGGGGGCAGTTGCACGGCACAGGCATCAAAAGAAACGATAAAGGGTTACCGGTTCTCGATGCGGATGGCATGTATTTACCCGAATCGGATGTGAACTACGGATCTGTTCTTCCAAAATATACCGGTGGTGTTCAAAACTCTTTCACTTTGTTTAAGAACTTTTTTGCAAACATCAACATCGATTATTCCTGGGGCGGTAAATTCTTCTCCCTCTCCGATTACTGGGGAAGTTATTCTGGTTTAACTGCAAAGACTGCCGCATTAAACGATCGCGGAGTACCCGTTCGTAATGCAGTAGAAGATGGTGGCGGGGTGCATGTTACCGGCGTGGATGAAGACGGTAAAAAAGTGGATATGTATGTGGATGCATACGATTATTATCACCAGTTCTATACGTCTAAAATCAGTGAAACAAATGTGTACGATCTTTCTTATGTGAAACTTCGGGAAGTTAGTTTAGGCTACAGGTTCCCGTTAGAGAGAATGGGGAAAATCGGCAAATACCTTACCGGCGCTACCGTTTCCGTAATTGGCCGGAACTTTTGGCTGATTTATTCTAAAACCAAAGATTTCGATCCTTCCGAAATCAGCGGGGTACAAGGTGAAAACGCACAGTTCCCGGGTACACGCTCCATTGGTGTAAACGTGAAACTGAACTTTTAATTAACCGCTTAAATTTCAATCTGATGAGATATTTAAATAAAATAAAAATATTTTCTCTAGCCGGGGTTGCAGCGGCCATGATGTTCTCGGGATGCCAGAAACTTTCAGATTTTGGCAATACCGATGTACGTACCGATGCCTCCACCGAACCATTAACCAGCAACCTGCTTACCAATGCATTGTCTTATATTGCTGGGTACCAGGCAAGCACCCGCGGAGGTATCCGCTGCGAATTGTATGCGCAACAATGGGCCGAAACCCAGTACACCGATGTTTCTACTTATGCCAATCCGCAATTGGATTTTGGCGGTGTATATTCCAGCCCGTTGATGGATTTACAAACCATCATTAACCGCAATACAGATCCCGCCACCAAATCTTCCCTCTTTGTTTTGGGTACGCCCAATAAGCCCAACGGATCAAATGCAAACCAGATTGCCGTGGCTACTATTGCAAAGGTTTATCTTTTATGGATAACCACCGACCGTTGGGGAGACATTCCTTATTCGGAAGCGCTTCAGGCTTCTGCCGACCTTACACCCAAGTATGATACGCAGGAAGAGATTTATAGCCACATGCTTTCCGATCTCAAAAATGCCATTGCCGGTTTTGATGATGGCGCAGGTGTAGATGGAGATTTTTATTATAATGGAAATAATGATCAATGGAAAAAACTGGCCAATTCACTCCGTATGCTGATTGCGTTGAGGATGAGCAAAGTTTATCCTAACGCGGGGCAACTTGCTGCTACCGAATTTGCCGATGCTGCCAACGATCCGGCCGGTTCTATCGACACCAATGCCGATAATTTTGTAAGGAGTTATTCCGGAACCTCAGTAGCCGAAACAAATCCTTTCTATAGCGCTTTAAATGGTCGTAAAGACTATGCACTTTCCCTTACCCTGAGTGATATCCTCGGCAACATGAACGATCCCCGCAGGAATTCATTTGGCTCTGCCGGGGCTCCATTCCCTTATGGTCTTCCCCGTGAAGATGCTGTTGCTTTTGGAAATTCCGTTTCAGGTGCATATTCTAAACCATTTGCACCCAATTTTGTACTTGCTACCACCCCGGTTGTTACCATTCCGGCAGCTTATACCCTTTTGGCGAAAGCAGAAGCCGCACAACGTGGTTGGATCAGTGGTTCTGCCGAAGCATTTTATAATGCCGGTGTTACCGCTTCATTCGAACAATGGGGAGTAACAGGAGCAGATACTTACCTGGCAAGTGATGAGGCTAATTTTGCTACCGGTACTGGTGGAGGAAATCAAATTGGTTTTCTTGGCGATTATCCTGCCGTTCCAAACCAGGATGCCTATACTACTACTCCATTGCAGAGAATCCAGTTGCAACGTTACCTGGCTTCCTTTGGCGATGGCGTTCAGGCATGGGCCGAATGGCGCCGCACTGGTATCCCTAATTTGAAACCCACCGTATATGCCACAAATAACCCCAAGGAAATACCACGCAGGTTAATTTATGGTACTTCAGAATACGCCCTCAATAAAGATAATGTGGAAGCAGCCGCTGCTTTATTATCTGGTGGGGATGTGATGAATGCCAGAATGTGGTGGGATCAATAATGCTTGAATTTTAATACAAAAACAGCAACTTCATGAATATGAAAAAATTAATTCTTCCGCTTTTAGCCATGGCCGTTTTCGCTTCCTGCGATAAACCTAAAGTGTATGAACAACTTGGCGATAACGGACAGCAAATCGTTAAAATAGCAGACTATGGTGGCATGGATGCAGGGTTTGGAGCCGCTAACCTGGTTTTAGACCCCTCTGATCCCTCCGTGGAATTTAAACTGGAAATTGATGCCGCCCATGTTTCCAATAAAGATGTAACCGTAACCATTGGGGTAGATGATAATGGCGTAACCCGATATAATGCCACCGTTGCGGATGATCCCAGTGCCCAATACCAGCTTTTGGGAACAGCCGCATATCAGTTCTCTTCTACTACAACCGTAATTCCGGCAGGGTCCATTTATTCAAATCCAATTACCATCACGTTTAATCCGGATGAAATTGACCCGGCTTTAAACCTGATGCTACCCGTTACCATTACCAATATCAATGGAGGAGGTAATTTAGTAAAAGCCCCAGGTACGGGTACTGCATATTTTCATTTGATTGGAAATCCACTTGCCGGCTCTTACCATTCCAATGGATGGTTCTATCACCCTTCCAGCCAGCGGGCTATTGATGAGGATAAAGTGCTTGCACCCCTTTCTTCCACTCAGTTGCTTTGCGATTTGGGCGACCTGGGTGCTTCGGGTTATGTAGGCCTGTTTGAAGTAGATGAGGCAACTAACCATGTTTCCATCTCTGCTGCCCCAGGCGCTGCAGGTGCTCCATATACTCAATTTGATGATGGCCTTCCTCCGGATAATCCAGGGTATACGCCAAGTTGGCCAGGTTCAGCACAGTGCAATAATACCTACGATCCGGCAACCAAAACCTTTAAGGTTCGGTACGGATATATGGGCGGTACCGGCTGGCGTGTTACAGAGGAAATAATTGTAAAGCTTTAATTTTTCATAACGCATTTTTAATGAGGCCGCCCGTGGGTGGCCTTTTTTTTTGAATTACCACCAGCAAATTTTCGCCCCTTATCTTTGCAAAAAAAATTATGGCCAATACCGAACAGGCGCCCGCACTAAACATTGAAATATCAGAGGAAATAGCTGAAGGAACCTATGCCAACCTGGCCATCATCACCCACAGCCATGCCGAGTTTGTAATTGATTTTGTAAATGTTATGCCCGGAACCCCAAAAAGCAGGGTGAAAAACAGGATAATCCTTACCCCTTTCCATGCCAAGAGGTTTATGAAAGCGCTGATTGATAACATTAAGAAATTTGAAACAGCCAATGGAACAATCCAGGATCTGGAAGCGGTAGAAATCCCCTTTAATTTCGGTGGTCCTGCAGGGCAGGCCTGATGCTTAAAGCAATCCTTCATCGGCAAAACTGAAGTACCCGTCATCACTTACTATGATGTGGTCGAGAACCTGTATATCAAAATAGCCGGCTGCATTTTTTAGCTTTTCAGTAATGTCCTTGTCGGCTTTGCTGGGCAGCAGGTTGCCCGATGGATGATTGTGAGATAGTACAATGGATGTGGCTTCACAATCCAATGCCTTACGCAAAATTATCCGCGGATCCGCAACCGTTCCGGTAATGCCTCCACTGCTTACGATCTCGAAATGCCGGATTTTATTTGCCCGGTTGAGGAAAACCACTCCAAAAACTTCGTGGGGGTAATCGCGCAGGGTTGTTTTCAAATATTGTGCAATTTCGTTGCTGTTCCTTACTACCATTCGTTCAATGCGGTGGGCCGACAATCTCCTTCGCCCTAATTCAATGGCCGACAGGATGGTAACCGCTTTCGAAAAACCGATTCCTTTAACCTTGCATAAATCTGCCAGCTTGAGTTTGCCTAATTCATCAATATTGTTTGCTGCCAGGTCCAACACCTCCCGGGCCAGTTCAATAGCGCTCCGGTTCTTTGTCCCATGTTGCAGCAAAATGGCAATTAATTCTGCATTGCTAAGATTTGCAGGGCCGGATGCTGCCAGCTTTTCTCTGGGACGATCATCTGCAGGCCATTCCCGGATTGTTTTTTTGGGTGCGACAATTTTTTCCATACTCATATTTCAATTCATGTAAACTAACTGTATTTTCGCACAACCATTTACATCATCACGGTAATATTTCTTTATGCAATCCAATGCCAAAATCTTCTCCGGAACCGGTTCAAAATACCTTGCCGAAAAAATTGCAAAGAAATTTGGTGAACCGCTGGGTAAAGTAACTATCCAGCGCTTTAGTGATGGGGAAATAGGGGTAGAGTTCCAGGAAAGTATCCGCGGCCGATATGTATTTCTTGTTCAAAGTACATTCGCACCCACCGATAACCTGATGGAACTTTTGCTGATGATTGATGCGGCAAACAGAGCATCCGCAGATAAAGTGATTGCAGTTATTCCTTATTATGGTTATGCAAGGCAAGACAGGAAGGATAAGCCCAGGGTAGCCATTGGTTCCAAACTGGTTGCCAATATGCTGGTTGCCGCCGGGGCCGACCGGGTGGTTACCATGGATTTACACGCTCCCCAGATCCAGGGATATTTTGATATCCCGGTTGATCACCTCGATTCCTCTGCTATTTTTATCCCCTATATTGAACAACTCCGGCTCGAGAACCTGACTTTCGCAGCCCCGGATGTAGGGAGTGCAAACCGTATAAGGGAAATAGCCTCTTATTTTGAATGTGAAATGGTGATCTGTGATAAACACCGGAAACGCGCAAACGAAATTGCAAGTATGGTGCTTATCGGCGATGTGAATGACCGCGATGTAATATTAATAGATGATATATGTGATACGGGTGGTACCCTGGCAAAAAGCGCTGGCCTTATTAAAGATAGTGGAGCACGTAGCGTCAGGGCGCTTTGTACCCATCCGGTATTGAGCGGAAATGCCTACCAGAATATTGAAAACAGCGTTCTGGAAGAACTGGTGGTTTGCGATACCATCCCGGTTAATAATACATCAAAAAAAATTAAAATTCTTTCCACCGATGAGCTGTTTGCCGTTGCGCTGAGAAATGCTTACGAAAATAAAAGTATAAACAGTTTATTTATTAAAGGAAGGGTGAGATCTATTTAAGTATTTGATTTTCAATCAGAAATTTTCTATTCCTTAATATTTGATACGATAAACCCTAAGTTTCAGTAATAGAAATCCTTACCTTTGCGCCTCATAAAAAAAATTTCATAATGAAAACAATTACAATCAAAGGTCTGCCGAGGACCGAAAGCGGAAAAAAAGCCACCCGCCAACTTCGCTCTCAGCAACTTGTGCCAGGTGTAATTTATGGTGGTAACCAGGAAATTAACTTTGCAGCACCGGAATCTGATTTCAAGGCCATTATCTACACCCCCGATTTTATGCTTGCCGACATTAGTGTAGATGGAAAATCATTTCGTTGCATTTTAAAAGATATTCAGTTCGATAAGGTGACAGACCGCCTCAACCATGTTGATTTTCTTGAATTGGTGGATGATAAAAAGGTAATTGCAAATTTACCCCTGAAATTTACCGGATCTCCTGCAGGTGTAAAAGCCGGTGGTAAACTGGTTACAAAAATGAAAAGCCTGAAGGTAAAAACCTATCCTAAGTATTTACGCGAATCCATCAATGTAGACATTACCAATCTGGAATTAAATGGAAATATGCGGGTTCAGGATGTGGTAGCCGAGGGAATGGAAGTCCTTAATTCTCCCCGTATCCCCATTGCATCCATTACTATGACGCGCCAATTGAAGCAGGAAGAAGCAGCATCAACTGCTGCCACTCCCGCTGCTGCAGCGGCTGCACCCAAAGCGCAGAAGTAATTTCAAACAAACGAATCCAAAAGGCCCTTGCAAAAGGGCTTTTTTATTACCGGTACTTTGGGGCTTTTCGAAACCCTTACCTTTGCACTCCTAAATTGAGTTTATGGGATTTGACAGAAATACGATCATTGGTTTTGTGTTGATAGGTGCGTTGCTGATCGGCATGTTTTATATTAATAGTAAAAGCCAGCTTTCATATCAGGCAGAGCAAAAAAGAATTGCCGATTCCATTGCGGCTACCCGGCCAAAAATTGATACAGCCGCTGTCAGGCTCGATTCATTGCGCAGGGACTCCGTTCAGGTTGCCAGCCAAACGAAAAATTTCCAGGAAAATACCGGCACAGAAACGATTACCTATATCGAGAATGATGTGCTGAAAGTTGGAATTTCTAATAAGGGCGGCCAACCCAAATGGGTAGAATTAAAAAAATATAAAAAGTACGACGGTAGCCCTCTGGTTCTGGTGGACGGCAGCTTTAACCGGTTTGATTATACCTTAAACGCTGGTAACGGCACAGTGCAGTCAAACCAGCTTTATTATATTCCAACCCCTGTAACAACCGGTTCCGATGGAACAAAATCTATTTCTTTTAGCATTGGCGATTCAAGCGGGAAATCTATCACCCATCAGTTTACCCTGCATCCCAACAATTATGCGCTCGACCTGAACATCCTAACCCGTCAGGGCAATCAGTTTTTTACTCAACGCACCATTCCCATTACCTGGAAAGCGGAAGCCATCCAGGTGGAAAAGAATCTGGAATTTGAAAAAACCCAGGGGCATATAAGTTTTATGGAGGCCGGGGATTATGATTCGGAAATGGGTATGAAATCGGATGATAAGAAATTTTCGAAACCGGTCGATTGGTTTGCTATTCAACAACAATTTTTTGCCCAGGCCCTCATTGCGAAAACAAAATTTTCGAATGCGGCTATTTCATGGAGTTCTCCGTCCGACACTTCCATTCATGTTATATCCAGGACGGAATTAAATGCCCGGGTTGCACTTTCCGATAGTGTGGTACAAACCGCGTCTTTTCAATTTTTCTATGGTCCCAGCGATTACCATATCTTAAAGCGGTTTGGAAACGGAATGGAAGAAATGGTACCTTATGGGAGTGGAATTTTTGCCTTTGTTAAATACATCAACCGGTATTTTCTATTGCCGGTATTCGATTTCCTCCAACGCAATATCGCAAGTGCCGGGATTGCAATTCTTTTGCTCACCTTACTCATCCGGCTTATTACATCTCCCATTCTTTACAAGAGTTATGTAAGCGCTGCGAAAATGCGGGTATTAAAACCGGAGGTGGATGCGCTGAAAGAAAAATTTAAAGGCGATCAGCAGGCCTTTAGCATGGAGCAAATGAAACTTTGGAGATCGGCAGGAGTAAACCCGTTGGGGGGATGTTTGCCCGCCTTGCTGCAAATTCCCATATTCATGTCGCTGTATTATTTCTTCCAGGCAAATATCGATTTGAGGGGAAAGAGCTTCTTATGGGCCAAGGACCTGGCTTCCTACGATTCAATTGCCCACTTACCTTTTTCAATCCCTTTTTATGGTGATCATGTAAGTTTATTCACGCTAACGGCAACGGTCACCAGCTTATTAATCAGTATTTACAGCATGTCGAACATGCAGGACCAAAGTAACCCGGTGATGAAGTACATGCCTTATGTATTCCCGGTGCTGTTGTTGGGCGTGTTTAACCGGCTACCGGCTGCCTTAACCTGGTATTATACTATTTCAAATATCATTACCCTGATCCTTCAGTTTGTAATTCAAAAGTATATTATCAATCATGACAAGATCCTTGAACAGTTGAATGAAAACCGCAAGAAACCGGTCAAGAAATCGAAATTTGCTGAAAGGCTGGAAGCCATGCAGGAACAACAGAAGAAACTGCAGGAAATGAAGGCTAAAAAATCGGGTAAATAATCAACGGGTATTTTGGTTTTCGGCGTGTATTAAAATGCGGCTGCTTTTTGAAGTGAGAACCAGGAATTTCCTTTTATGGGATTTAGCAGAATTTTCGCATTTGTGGAATTATCTTAGCGTCTAAGTTACCATTATGAAATACGTAACATTTGTCTTTTTTGGACTTATTTCAGGGATTTTTTGTTTGGCCCAACAAACGCCTACAGATGTAACCCTTACATACTCCATTAGTATTAATGCACCCCAGAATAAGAATATGGAAAAGGCATTCAACGGAGCTACCTATACCGTCTTTTTAAAAGGAGGGGAAAGCCGGACCGAAATGCACAGCAACCTGGGAACAGAATCGAGCCTTTATAATAATAAGACGGGGCAAGGGGTAATCCTGAAAGAATATAGCGGTCAAAAATTAATGATCACCCTCACGCGGGAGAACTGGAAACAAAAGAACCAGTTATTTCACAGTCTCATATTTTCTTCCGGCCCAACTGTCTCAAAAATTGGCAATTTTGAAGTGAGGCCTGGGGAAGCCACCCTGGATGGGAAGCCCTTTGTGGTTTTCTATTCCAATACCTCTTTATTGCCCAATTCGGATTACAATAACGCATTTGGTAATCTTAAAGGCATTCCTGTAAAATATGATCTGAAATCCGGTAACCTGACCTTTACTTATACGCTCACTTCGATAAGTTATGAAATCATTCCATCAGCAAAATTTGAATTGCCGAAAACAGGATTTAGGGTTATGAGTTACGATGAAAACCAGCAAATGAAACAAGGCTCGAAATAAAAAAACCGCCGAAAGGCGGTTTGATATTTTAATTTGATTTGATAATGAGTTTAAACCCGGTATATCCCGGTTTTACTTCCGGAGTAATAATTTTGGGTTTGTAAGGAACAATGTAAATGCTATTTCCTTTTTGGTAAGTAACCAACTCCGTTGAGGTCAGGGAACACCCTTGTTGTTGGATGTCCGAAAGCAGGCTGCCTTTATATTTCAAGCCGTTTTTCAGGTTTAAGGATAGGCTGCTTTTAAAGGAATTAGTTGTGGCAACATTGAGCATAATTTTTGCCCTGGAACGCTTACCAATCCCCCTGTCGGCAAAAGAAACCAGCATAGGACCCGTTAGGATACACAGCAACAGTATTTTTTTGGCGAACCGACTCATTTTATGAATTTCTATTAATTGTTACAAATATATTAATTTTTTCGCAAAAAAAATATACCGCTCATCACAGATTTATTCACAAAATGGAGAAATTATTACCAAAATTTCCTAAATTGGGATAACCCATTATTAACCAATGAGTAACCATCAACACCGTCAAGACCGGGAAGAACTCCGGGAATTATTACTCCAATACAATAATTTAAAAGAAGGGCGTGGCTACAACTTCATTGAAGAGGATGGATTTGAGCGGATTATTGATCATTTTGACGATAAGGAACAATTTAACCTCGCTCTTGAAGCGGTAGATTTTGCCTTAGATAGGTACCCTTATTCTTCGGGAATGTTTATCCGTAAGGCCGACCTGCTGATTTCACTGAGGCAATATCCCGAAGCACTGGAAACCCTGAACCAGGCCGAGATGTACGATAGCCAGGACATTTCTTTGTATATCCTTCGTACCGATGCCTACCTGGCATTGGATATGCAGGAAAAGGCAGCCCGATTACTGGAAGATGCCATTCAGAATTTTGAAGGCGATGATAAGGTTGACCTGCTTTTTGAACTGGCCGATGTATATGATGATTATGAAAATTTTGAGAAGGTCTTCGATTGCCTGAAATTAATTCTCGAAATTGACGCATGCAACGAAGAGGCCTTATATAAAATTTGTTTTTGGACGGATTTCACCGGTCGGAATGAAGAAAGCATCCGATTACACCAGCAAATAATTGAGGAATTTCCATATAGTGAACTTGCCTGGTTTAATCTGGGTGCGGCTTACCAGGGATTGAAACTGTATGAGAAAGCAATTGATGCTTACCAATATGCCGTAGCCATCGATGAGAAATTCGATTTTGCCTATCGGAATATGGGAGATGCCTTTATTAAATTACGCAAGTACAGGGATGCAATTGAAGTGTTGGAAAAGGTTCTCGAACTCGCAATTCCCGAGAATGTAATTTTTGAAGCCATTGGCCATTGTTTCGACCGGTTAGGAAATTTTGCACAAGCCAGGTTCCACTATAAGAAGGCCAGCCATATGGATCCTGAAGACAGTCAGTTGCATTTTAAGGTTGCCAGTACCTACATGAATGAAGGTAGCTGGTCATACGCTATTAAAGTATTGGAAATTGCCCTGAAAGCCCATAAGATGCAGCCCGAGTACAACCTGGCCATGGGGCGTTGCTATTTGGCACTTGGAAATTTTGAAGAAGCCATCAGCTATTTTGGTATTGTGGTAAGAGTGAGGCCCAAGAACAGCAAGGGGTGGATTGAAATGCTAAAATGTTTTTACGCCGGCAAAATGTTTGAAGAAGGTTTACAGTATGCCCGGTTTGGTCACGAACACCTGGAAACCAAACCGGTTTTTCATTTTTTTAAGAGCCTGTTTCTGTTTGCCCTTGGTAAATCGAAGGATGCTCTGATGGCATTGGAAACGGGAATGTCCCAAAACCCGAAACTCATCAGGCAATTTCTGGAGTTAAACCCTTCCTTTCTCCAACACCAGCAGGTGATTGAAATCATAGCCCGAAACAAGAAGAAAAAGCTGAAGTAGGAGGTCCTGATTTACATTTTTTCATTCATTGGGGTATCTTTGCGCATCTAAAAATTTCTATAGATGAGTTTTCCCCTAAGCCAATTACCCGACCGGAATGCAAAACCCCGTAATAACGGCCTTACCATGGTAATGGATAAAGGCCTGAGTATTCAGGACCTCAAAAATTTTCTGAGCATCGCTTCCCCGCACGTTGATATGGTAAAACTGGGTTTCGGTACCGCGGTGGTTACACCCAACCTCCGCGAGAAACTGGAAGTTTACCGTTCCTACGAAATGCCAATTTATTTTGGCGGCACCCTGTTTGAAGCTTTTCTTATTCGCAATCAGTTTGATGATTATATAAATGTATGCAGAGACTTTGGTGTAAGCTACATGGAAGTGAGTGATGGGTCTATTACCATCCCCCATTCCGAAAAATGCGGATATATCGAAAAGCTTACAAAATATGGCGTTGTATTAAGTGAAGTGGGGTCTAAAGATGCCACTCATATTATGCCTCCTTATAGATGGATTGAATATATGAAAGCCGAACTGGAAGCCGGCTCCTCTTATGTTATCGCCGAAGCAAGGGAAGCTGGTAATGTAGGGATTTACCGGGGTACCGGTGAGGTTCGGGAAGGATTGGTTCAGGAAATACTAACCCAGATACCGGGCGAACGGATTATTTGGGAAGCTCCTCAAAAGGCCCAGCAGTTATACTTCCTTCAGTTGCTTGGCTGTAATGCCAACCTTGGGAATATTGCCCCAAATGAAGTAATTGCACTGGAGGCCATGCGTATTGGTTTGCGCGGAGATACATTTATGCTTTATCTGGAAAAAACCAATTAATTCTTTTATGCGGACCTATGGCCTGATAGGGTTCCCGCTGGAACATTCTTTTTCTCCTGGGTATTTTGCCGAAAAATTTGAAAAGGAGGGTATCCGGGATGCTCAATTCAAGAGTTTTGCAATTTCCTCTATAACTGAATTCTCAAAGCTAACGGGAATGCATAATGGAATTTATGGATTGGCCGTTACAGTTCCCTATAAACAATCCATCATACCCTACCTGGATACGCTCGATGAGGAAGCCAGGGCCATTGGGGCGGTAAATTGTATCCGGTTTCAGGAAGGAAAGACAACAGGGTATAATACCGATTGGAAAGGGTTTCATGATTCCCTTTGCCCGCTTTTAGAATCGCAGCATGTGCAAGCCCTTATTTTAGGTACAGGCGGGTCTTCTAAAGCAGTACAGTTTGCCCTTTCAAAATTGGGCATCCCGTTCACGCTGGTTTCCCGAAACCCGGTTAAAGAGGGGTGGAGTTATTCCCGGTTGGATAGCAAGGTAATTCAGGACCACCGGCTTATTGTAAATTGTACTCCGGTGGGTATGTTCCCTAACCTGTTAGATGCCCCTGCTATTCCTTATACCTTCTTGGGGGAAAACCATATTTGTTTCGACCTTATTTATAATCCTGCCGAAACGCAGTTTCTTAAGATGGCCAAAGCGCAGGGAGCGATTATTCAAAACGGTATGGGAATGTTGAAAATACAGGCAGAATTGAACTGGAAAATCTGGAATTCCTAACCGCCAGTTTCCCGTAAAAAATAAAAATTTTATTTCGGATTGTTTATTGCCCGGTTAAAAATGCCCGGAATGGATCAGGCACAGCCGCCACTCTTTTTTCCTGGTAATTGAAGCAAACCATGCCGGTTTTTGCTTTAGCCGATATAAAGGTCTTATCCTCCCGGGTTGCGTACACTGCATAGAATAATTCAAAGCTAAGCCGGGTTATTTCCCCGCAGGAAATTGAAACAGTTAGCCTGTCGCCATAAAATAATTCGCGTATATATTCTACCGTTAGGTCGGCCATGATAAGCCCGGGCCCGCCTACCCACATTTCAGAAAATGTTCCACTTTTCAAAAATTGCACGCGGGATTCATGGAGGATGGAAATAAGGGCATCATTTCCTACATGGTTCCCGTAATTCAGGTCGGTAATCCTTACGTCAATTTGGGCTTCAAAGAGTTTCTTTTCCGGGATTTCAATTTTTACTCTGGCCATGATAGGTGCTTAAAAAATGAAGAAGTTTTGCCACGGCTTTTTTTCGATGGCTAAAAATATTCTTGGATGTAATATCCATTTCCGCAAAGGTTTGATGGGAGCCGTCCGGAATAAATACAGGATCATATCCAAAACCATTTTCTCCTCGTGGAGTAAGCGAAATTGTTCCGGTACATATTCCCTCAAACTGGTATTCATCCCCATCCAGGAGCAGGGAAATTACCGTTCTAAACCTGGCGTTTCGCTTTGAGTTGCCATCCAGTAAGTGAAGTAATTTTTGAATATTGGCTGCATCATTCCCCTGTTCACCGGCAAACCGGGCACTCCGCACTCCGGGGGCGTTATTTAATGCATATACTTCCAACCCCGTATCCTCACTAAAACAATTCTTTTTAGTTGATTGATAAATAAACTCAGCCTTTGCCCTTGCATTTTCTTCCAGGGTATCGAATGGTTCGGGAATATCAGCCACTATCCCTGCTTCTTTTAATGTAATTAGTTTCCAGGATGGGTCGAGCATGGATTGCACCTCTCTAACCTTATTGGCATTGTTTGTAGCAAAAATCAATGGGTACATCATTTTTTTGGAAACAGGGTTTGAAGGCAACTCCAAAATTTCTTTTTTTCCTCTTTATTTGCTTCCAATATTTTTAGTTCGGGAGTGGACAAATAGGTAATTCCGTCATATTTCTGAACCTGGTAAAAAGGGAAATACAGGGGAAGGCCGATTTGCTCGGGCCCTGTTCCAAGAAGAAATATTATAATCGGTGAAAATTCATTTTTTATATCAGAAATTGTTTTGGGGGAAGGCTCCATATTAAGAATTGCTACATCTGCAAGGGAAAGTCCGATGGCACCCAGCCATTTACCTGTGAATTCCAAATCTTCGTCATCCACAAAAGCGACGTCGGAATTCTGAACCACTAAAAGTATATTTTTTTGGTTGCTGCCAAGGAACCGGATACGGGCTTCTTCCTTTACTTCCAGTTTCTTTTCGTTACTATCCATAGCAACCAGAGAATTTTTATATAATTCCCTGATAAGAAATGGGTTAAGTTGAAATTTGTCTAAACTCATGGATTCGGGATGGGTACCCCCTGAATTTTTTGTTTCTTTGCGTAAAATTAAGGATATGATGACGATTGCTGATTTTAATGTAACTCCGGTTGATCAATCCAAATTGAAAGATATCAACCTGGAGAATATTCCTTTTGGTAAATATTTTACTGACCACATGTTGGAGGTCGATTTTGAAGAGGGTGAATGGAAGACCGTTGAGATTAAGCCTTACCAGCCTTTATTGCTGGAACCCTCTCTGGCGGCTATTCATTATGGTCAATCCATATTTGAAGGAATTAAAGCGTATAAGAACCCGAATGGAGAAGCCTTTATTTTCAGACCCATTGATAATTTCCATCGGTTTAACCAAAGTGCCCGCCGGATGCAAATGCCCGAAGTTCCAGAGGAAATTTTTATGGAAGGCCTCAAAACCCTGATTGGAATGGATCAGGCGTGGATTCCTCAAAGAACAGATCATTCTTTATACATCCGTCCTTTTATGTTTAGCACCGATCATGCAATTGGTGTAAAACCCAGCGCGAGTTATAAATTCATGATTATTTTAAGCCCCACCGGCCCCTATTATAATTTACCCATGCGTATTTACGTGGAGGAAAAGTATACCCGCGCTGCTCCGGGTGGAGTAGGTTATGCCAAAGCTGCTGGTAATTATGGGGCTGCCATGTATGCTTCCGCACAAGCTAAAGCGAAAGGATATGATCAGGTTTTATGGACCGATGCGTTTGAACATAAATATGTGCAGGAATGTGGTACCATGAATGTGTTTTTCATAATTGGAAATACCGCCATTACGCCGGATCTCAATGAGGGGACCATCCTGGAAGGGGTTACCCGCAACAGCGTCATTACCGTTTTGAAGGAAATGGGCTTCTCGGTGGAAGAAAGGCACCTGTCAATACACGATATTATTGATGCCCATAAGGCCGGGGTTCTTTACGAGGTTTTTGGTACCGGTACCGCAGCCACCATTTCGTTAATTAAAGAGTTGAAATACAAGGACTACGAGATGAAATTCGATGTGGATAAATGGAAGACGGCTCCGGATGTAAAGAATCGCTTAAATGATATCCGGTATGGGCTGGCGCCTGATACCCATGGATGGATGTTCCGCGTTTAATATAAAGTTGAAAAAGGCCGGTGTAGAGGAGGCAATTCTTTCCAAATTTTATTTTTCGATCAGGAAAAAACCCCTACCTTTGCCGTCCGAAAATTAAAAGGTACTTTAATGCCAACAATACAACAATTAGTAAGAAAAGGTAGAGAAATCATCAGGTCGAAGAGTAAATCCAGGGCGTTGGATAGTTGTCCGCAGCGCCGTGGCGTTTGTACCCGGGTTTATACCACCACGCCCAAGAAGCCAAACTCCGCCCTCCGGAAGGTGGCAAAGGTGCGCCTTACTAATAAAGTTGAGGTAATTGCCTACATTCCGGGAGAAGGCCACAACCTGCAGGAACACTCTATCGTGCTAATCCGCGGGGGTAGGGTAAAAGATCTGCCCGGTGTACGTTACCATATCGTTCGCGGTAGCCTCGATACGGCTGGCGTAAAAGACAGGAAACAAAGCCGCAGTAAATACGGTACCAAAAAAGCAAAAAAATAATCGCACAAAATATTTTTAGTTACAATGCGTAAAACACAGCCCAAAAAAATCGCTCTTGCGCCGGATCCAAAATTTAATGACATCCTGGTTACCCGTTTTGTAAATAACCTGATGTGGGGTGGAAAGAAGAGTGTTTCTTATAGTACTTTTTACCATGCCCTTGAAAAGGTAGAAAAACAAACCGGCGAAAGCGGATATGATGTGTGGAAGAAAGCCCTTTCTAATATTACTCCCGGGGTGGAAGTGCGCAGCCGCCGAATTGGAGGTGCTACCTTTCAAATTCCTTCCGAAGTTCGGGCCGACAGAAAAATTTCTTTAAGTATAAAATGGATGATTCGCTATAGCCGCGAGAGGAATGGCCGCAGCATGGCCGAAAAATTGGCAAACGAAATCGTTGCTGCCAGTAAAGGGGAAGGCGCTGCATTCAAAAAGAAAGAAGATACGCACCGTATGGCAGAAGCAAATAAAGCCTTTGCTCACTTCAGGGTGTAAATTTTACCAAACCTAATTTTAAAAAATCTGGCTTCCTGGCCAGTTTTTTTTTGCCTATTTTCTCCCTCTTTTAATTTGCAATAGGAACAAATCTTATACAAATGGCCCGGTGATATTATTCGGATATTTTGGGTGTTACTCTTTTGCCTTTGAATTTTCCGAACCTGATTGGGTTGCTGGTGATTCTGGTCCCGATGGAGGGGCAGGTGGCGTTTCGGGTTTAGGTGGATTGGAAAGGCTGTCTGCACTGGCCGGAGCCTCCGGTTGGGAAGGGGCTTGCGGTTTATCCTTCGAATCCTTTTTCCCTCCCCATCCTTTTTCTTTAGCTTTATTATCCACTGCTTTTTTATCTCCCTTTTTCTTCTTCTTTTTCTTATCCATTGGCGTGTCTTCATCCACCCCCTCATCATCTGCCCTCATTTTTGCGTGCTGAATATTGAAAAACCAATTTTCATAGGTTCCTTCATTATCCATGGCATTTACTTCAAAGATGAAATTCTTATGCCTGTCCCAGGTGGTGGTCTTTTGATTAACTGACATACCAATATTGGCAATAAAATGTTCTCCGTCATTTAAGCCAAGAGAGAAAATTGCTTTATCCATCGATTTTCCTTTTCCGCTGAAAATCATGGCTCCCATTATTTTGTCAACCAGGTTCATAAAGAAATCGGCGCTGTCTTTTTTATATAACTGATGATACGAATAAGACCGTTCTTTAAGGATGCGAAGGCTGAGCGGATGCTTTTGAAGGTATTCCTTCGACTCGGTAAGGGCATCATCATATTGCCCATGATCGTTCAAATCAAAAATTTCCTGTTCGGTCTGCATATCCTTGAAAGGTTTATAGTTCGGATCAACCGTATAACCGATCATTAAAGCCAGTACATCCCGGTGCGTTAAAGAACTGTCGTTATTCAAAAACCGGATGAGTAATTTTTTATAATAATAAGGGCTTGTTTTATCCTGGCTTTGTTCTTGCATTTTCCGAAAGTCGCGCTGATAATTAAATCCTAAGTTCATCAGGCTATCCGCCCCCGGTGTATTGGTTGTTTGGGCATATACAGGATTCCCCCATATCAAAAAAAAGGATAAAACCAGAAGCTGACATCGAACCATTACAGGAGAATTAGATTTACGCAATTTATGGAATAAGTTAGATGACATATAACGAAGTAGCTGTAATTATTCCTACCCATCAAAGTTTCGGGCAGAAAATTTCGGCAATCATACATCGGACACTCCCGCCGCCGATTTCCTCGATCGTAGGAATTGTTAGGGTAAGAATCTGGGCATGGCTCCTTATGGCAGAAACCTGGGTTTCATCCAAGGCTTGGTAGGCCCTATCCGACATTACCTGCAACCGTTCTCCCTTTATATTAATAAGAGCAAGCATATTGCCTGCAAATTGTTCAACCTGTGCAGCATTGATTTCTATTATTTGATGACCTGTTTCAAC
>JAFEAB010000103.1 GCA_018266615.1 Bacteroidota bacterium | reverse complement strand
TTTTGCGCTTTGTGCTTTTGCCATTGAAATAGGTACTCTTAATAAAATTTTAAAATAAATCCTTTCGGACTGAACCAACCCTCCTGCGGCTTACTATGCGATCTGGCGATGGTTCAAAAAATGTAAGCCAAAAACAGACCCAACATGGGTACTGTCCTAATTATTTTTTAGCAGCCTTCTTTTTACCGGCAACCGTTTTACGCTTCCCTTTACGGGTACGGCTGTTGGTACGGGTACGCTGGCCACGAACCGGTAATCCTTTACGATGGCGAAGGCCACGGTAACAGGCGATATCGAGCAGGCGTTTAATATTCATTTGGGTTTCGCTGCGCAATGCACCTTCCGTTTTTATTTCATTGCTGATGATATTACGGATTGCAGTTTGCTCGTCGTCGTTCCACTGGTTTACTTTCTTACTGGGATCGATACCCGCCTTTGTTAAAATGTAAACGGCAGTAGAACGGCCAATCCCATAAATATAGGTAAGTCCAATCTCGCCCCTTTTGTTTTTTGGTAAATCTATACCGGCAATACGTGCCATAATAAATACTATATTTTAAAAATGTTGATTAACCTTGTTTTTGCTTAAATCGCGGATTCTTTTTGTTGATCACATAAAGACGCCCTTTCCTCCGCACAATCTTGCAATCGGCGCTTCGCTTTTTAATAGATGCTCTTACCTTCATCTTGATTTCTGTTTAATTATTTCCGGCTTTCGCCTCAATGTTTATTTATACCTGAAAATGATTCGCCCACGGCTAAGATCGTAGGGACTCATTTCTACACCCACTCTGTCGCCAGGCAAAATCCGGATATAATGCATTCGCATTTTTCCAGAAATAGTTGCCAGGATTTCATGGCCATTTTCCAGTTTCACCTTGAACATAGCATTGCTAAGTGCTTCAATAATCGTCCCGTCCTGCTTGATCAGTGCCTGTTTAGCCATAATTTTGGGAGCGCAAAGATAGGAGGATTATTTGAATATTTTGCAAAATCCGCAGATATTTAGAAGTTTTAGGAGAAACTTGATTTTTTTTCCAAAAAAATGATGGAAATCGGAATTCCACTTACATTCGGTAAATTTTTAACCATTCATGAAACAAATCCTTATTGGAGCTATTGCCTTCACCTGTATTTTATCTGCCTGTAAAAAGAGTGATAAGAAAGGTTCGGAACCCGATAAATTTATGTCCACTTCCCCCGGAAGCACCTGGAACTACGCCTTTGTAGACAATACCAATGCGGCCGCTAACTATAATTACACCGTAACTTCCTCTAATTCAGACACTTTGATAAATGGCAGGAGTTATCATAAATATGCGGTAAGCACCGGGGGAACTGAATATTACAATATTTCGGGGCATGATTATTATACTTATGCAGCCCTTCCCGCTGAATTGGGGGGGAGCCATATTGAAAACTTATATTTAAAAGATAACGCCTCAGCAGGAACCGCCTGGAACCAATCCTACAATGTAATAATCAACTCCATTCCCATAACCATCCAAACCACCAATACCATAGCCGCAGTTGGGCTTACCCGCACCGTAGCAGGACAATCTTACACAAATGTAATCCAGGTAAATACCAGCATTACACCACCTGCTATTCCTGGCCTAACTCTAACTTCGAATATTAGTTATTATTATGCCCCCAGGGTAGGAATGATAGAAAACCATATTGTGGTTGGCATTAACGGGCTTGGGGTAACCCAGGATGTAAATACCCAAACCACGCTTACCAATGCCACTATACTGTAAACTCCCATAAAACAAAGAAAAAGGTAACCCTGGGGTTACCTTTTTTTTTAATTAAGAATTTTAACTTCGGTACGACGGTTCGCTGCTCTCCCCGATTCCGTTTTATTATCATCGATTGGTACAGACATGCCATAGCCTTTTGCCTCCAAACGCGAAGGATCGATTCCTTTGGAGATGAGATAATCCCTAACCGTATTGGCCCGGTCTTCCGAAAGTTTAAGGTTGCTTGCTTTACTGCCCACATTATCGGTATGCCCTCCGATTTCAATGCGTTCATCATCCTTCCTGTTTAAATAAGATACCAGTTCATCAAGCACTGCATAAGATTCGGGCTCCAGGTCGGCCTTACCGGTTTCAAAATTACAATCCTCCAAAATAAAGGTTCGGGATGGCTGGAACTGGATATCGACGGTAAACGGGTTTTTATAATAGGAGTTTCCCTGAAGGGCCGGAATATCCAAAACATTGTAACTGGTTGAATCTTTAAAGCCAAGGATAAAAATTTCATATTTGGCACCCGCCGGGAGCCGGATACTAAATTGTCCTTCATCGTTTGTGAGGCCCTGGTATTCCTGGTTGTTTGCATTGCTTCGGAATACAATGATTTCATTGGCCTTCCGGTGATTTTTAAAATCGGATACGGTTACATTAATTGGAGCATCCTTAGGAACCGATGCATTTTGCACATTTCCATTCTGTGCAAGAAGGGATAAAGGGGTAATCCCTAAGGCAACCAACCACATTTTTAGTTTTTTCATCCAGTTAAATTAAGCAGGTTAAAAAGATGGTTAAAATTATTATTTCTGTTAATGAAAGTATTTAAAGAAAAATTAATTTTTTAAAGCCGGGTTTGCAATCGTATCAGCATCTCCGATTTCCAGGAATAAAAGGTACCATTCATTATCTTTTCCCTTGCCTCCTTAACCAGCCAGCAATAAAATGCCAGGTTATGAATACTGGCAATCGTAAGACCCAGATATTCTTTCGATTTAAACAGGTGCCTAAGGTAGGCTTTACTATAATATTGGCTTACTTCACAATCGAGCCCTTCGTCAATTACAGAAAAATCGTGCTCCCATTTCTTGTTATCAATATTTACAATCCCACTGGTAGTAAACAACATGGCATTGCGGCCATTCCGGGTGGGCATCACACAATCAAACATATCTACGCCCATGGCAATTCCCTCCAGGATATTCCAGGGGGTTCCAACTCCCATCAGGTATCGGGGTTTATCCGGGGGAAGTTGTTCGCAGCATTGGGCGCATATTTCATACATCTTCTCTAATGGTTCGCCTACGCTTAATCCTCCTATTGCATTCCCCGTAGCATTCATTTCTGCTACATACGCGCAGGAGGCTTTTCGCAAATCAGGGTGAATGCCGCCCTGAACAATCGGGAACAGGTTTTGGCTATATCCATATAAATCCTGTGTGGCATTAAATTGTTTAAAGCAACGGGCGAGCCATCGATGGGTCAATTCCATCGAATCCTTTGCATATTTATATTCACTTCCCCCAGGAGGGCATTCATCAAATGCCATCATGATATCACCTCCGATTTGCCTTTCAATATCCATTACTTTTTCGGGTGTAAAAAGATGGCGGCTGCCATCAATATGCGATTGGAATAGCACACCCTCTTCTGTTATTTTCCGGGTACCCGAAAGGGAAAAAACCTGGAAACCCCCGCTATCGGTCAGGATCGGTTTGGGCCAGCCATTAAACTGATGCAACCCGCCTGCCTGTTGGAGCACCCGGGTACCCGGCCTCAGATACAGATGATAGGTATTGCCAAGAATAACCTGAGCCTTTACATCATTCAATAATTGCTGCTGGGTTACCGCCTTTACCGTTCCGGCAGTGCCTACGGGCATAAAAACCGGAGTTAGAATTTCGCCATGATCTGTTTTAATAACACCGGCCCTTGCTCTATCGGGTAAAGCCGGGGTGACGGTTTGAAATTGTAATGCTGCCATACTGAATCAGCAAAGATAAAAGTTGAAAGCGATTGACTGCACTCGAAAGTGGGAAGTGCAAATGTTTCGATTACTTTTGTGCCCATGTACTTATATGATTATTGGCTCACCTATTGGAAAGCGGGTGTATTTTATTTTTTTATTGTCATTTCTTTAATCCAGGTGTTTTACTATCTATTCTTTTTTTTACGGCTTGCCTTTTACAAGGAAAAGAAACGTGAAAATTCGCGTACCAACGCCGTAAGTGTAGTTATATGCGCGCGCGATGAAGCCAACAATATTATGAAGAACCTGCCTGGTGTATTAGTGCAGGATTATAAAACAACGCATGAAGTAATTGTAGTGAACGATAATTCGTACGATGAAAGCAAATACCTGCTGGAAGAACTACAGAAATCTTTCAGGCAATTACGGATTGTTGAACTGACGCAGGAAGCCAAAATGATCCCTGGCAAGAAATTTCCGCTGGGTATTGGTATTAAATCTGCAAAATTTGAAATATTACTCCTCACCGATGCGGATTGTATACCGGCTTCCGAATTCTGGATTGAGAATATGCAATCAGTGTATGATGACCAAACCGAAATCGTGCTGGGATATGGGGCGTTTCACAAGAAAGCTGGCTTTTTCAATAAACTCATAAGATGGGAAACCTTTCATTCGGCCCTGCAATATTTCAGTTATGCGCTTGCCCGTACTCCATATATGGGGGTGGGAAGAAATCTCAGCTATAAAAAAACTGTTTTCTACAGGCACAAAGGATTCTCCTCCCTTAACCATACGCCGGGAGGGGATGATGACCTTTTTATCAATATGGCGGCAACCGGAAAAAATACAAAAATCAATATCCATCCGGATAGTTTCACCCTGAGTGATGCGCCTTCCACCTGGGGCCAATGGAGAAAACAAAAAAAGAGGCACTACAGCACCAGCCGGTATTACAAGGGGAAACATAAATTCCTGCTCGGATTATATTCGTTAACCCAATTCCTATTTTATCCTTCTTTCTTCCTGGTCCTGTTTTTGGTAAATTGGGAATGGGGCCTGGCTATTTTTGGAGTGAGACTGGTTATTCAGGCGATGGTCCTGTTTCTAACCACAAAAAAACTGAACGAAAAAGACCTGTTTCCGTGGTTTTTTATTTTCGATATATGGATGTTTTTCTATTACCTGATTTTTGCACCTGCCCTCTTTAAAAAGCCGGCATCCACCTGGAAATAATGGAAAATCTTATTACAAATTATTTTTCTGAATTTAATGAAACGCAGGTAAAGCAATTTGGCCTGCTGAAAGCGTTGTATGCGGATTGGAATAATAAGATTAATGTAATCAGCCGAAAGGATATGGACAATTTTTACCTGCACCATGTCTTACATTCACTCGCGATTGCGGCTGAATTCGAATTCCTGGAAAATATGAAGGTGGTTGACCTCGGCACCGGTGGTGGGTTTCCGGGTATCCCTTTGGCAATTTTCTTTCCGGGCACCTCCTTTCACCTGGTTGATAGCATCAATAAGAAATTAAATGTAGTAAGGGAAGTTGTGATCGCCCTCGGATTGCAGAATGTAACGGTTCAGCATACCCGCGTGGAGGATTTAAGGAAACCGGAATACGATGTGGTGGTTTCGAGAGCGGTGGCGCCACTTAAGGACTTATGGCGCTGGAGTAAACCCATCCTCCGAAAATCGGGAGCAAATCCCAATGGGTTGATATGCCTGAAGGGTGGCGACCTCAGCACAGAAATTTTTGAAAGCGGATGCAAACCTTTTGTTTGGGAAGTGGATAAATTTTTTCCCCAGCCATACTTCCATGAAAAATTCCTGATTTACCAACCATTGAAAAAATAGGATGGCCTTCACATATACCGAGGCTGGCCATCTGGGAATCCAAAATATATTTCTTCTTCCATTCAGCCTATAATATTGACTTTGTAAGGTTGAATGCCCGGCTGGTTCCTGATAAAAATATCCTGCCTACCAATTCAATGACAGCTTATTGTTCTTCCTGTTAATGTCGGCCATCCTCCCCGTTGGGTCAATTTCTATGGAAACAATATTGGTCAAATTACCCGGCACTGCTACCACATAGGTTCGGTAAACAAATCCCCAGGGTTGATGGGTTACAAAAGGATATGCCACAGCCGCATCCGACTTTTTCGCAGCAAAAGTGAGGTTTGTAGGTATATAATGCAATGCCCGTTCTCCATTTTTGAATTCAATGGAAAGATCAATCGGCATGGGGAATTCTCCCAGGTTGCTAAGCCGGATCATGGTGCTGTCGTTTTTTTCCCACAGGCTGTCAATCGCATAATCTGTAAGTTTTGTGGTGTACAGCATCAGATCTTTGTACCATTTCAATTCCATCCCACTAACTTTTTCGGCCACCCGGGTAAAATCGGCAGGTGTGGGATGTTTAAACCGCCACCTATTATAATAAGCTTTCAGAATTTTATCCATCACCGGTTCGCCCACAATATATCCCAACTGGCGAAGGAATACGGAGCCTTTATAATAAGAGTTGATATTATACGCCAGGTTGGTTTCAAAAAAATTAGCAGGCGTACTCATGGGTTCATTGAAGGCAGATTTGGCAAGCATAAAATACATCGGGTATTCGCCGGGGTTAGCAAAGAAATCTGTTTTTCGCAACCAGCTCAATACCCGGGCTTCGGCATAATCCGTAAACCCTTCATCCAGCCAGGCATAGGCATTTTCATTAGAGCCCATCATCATCTGGTACCAGCTATGGCACCATTCATGTACAATGGTTTCAAATGAATTATTCCTAACCAGGGTTGCCATGGGGTATTCGGTACCGCCACCACCGCCTTGTATCACCGAATAGCAGGGATAAGGATAGGCGCCAAAAGTTTTCGCCATAAAGGGATAGATGATGGCGCAGGTATCTGCCACCTGTTGCCATTTCTTCTCCTGGGTAGAATCTATTTTATAAATAAAATGCAAAAGCGGTCCATTGCCTGTTTTGCGGGTAATATGTTTATAGGAGGGATCTGCACCCCATACAAAATCGTGAACATTCTTTGCCGCAAACTTCCAGGTGCGTAGTGCAGCATTTATGGGCTTTAATGAGGTGCCCTCCTTATCATATCCCCACCCTATTTCAGCGGCATTTTGAAGTACCCCTGTTGCACCCAGTTTATACTCCTTGTTGAGGGTAATATTCACATTATAATCTCCCCAAACCCCGTAAAATTCCCGGCTAATATAGTCATCGGCATGCCACCCCTCCTGGTCGTACTCGGCCAGTTTGGGATACCATTGGCCCATGCTGTACCGCACCCCTTCATCACTATCGCGGCCACTTCTCCTTGAAAGTTTGGGTACCTGTTCTGTAAACTCAAGTTGATAATGGAGAGTTGCTTTGGGATATAACGGTTTCTCCAATTGCACTTCCAAAATGGTTTCATGTTCCGTAATCTTTTGTTGTTTCCCACCCACCAAAAACTTTGTTACGTGGCAGTACCCCTCTTCACCGGGTGTCATTTCCACAATGCGTTTTTTAAACCGACGGTCGTAATCGGTCACATCCTTTCCGGATCTATCTTTTCCTACCACCAGGTTCTCCGTACTTCGGCTGCTTACATCCATCATGCTTCCTGGTCGGAATGCGTTAAAGTATAAATGAATAAACAATTTATCCAGGGTATCTGGCGAATTGTTGGTGTATGCCACCGATTGTTTTCCGCTAAGGATATTCGTATTCACATCTAAATAAACATCCATGTTGTACTTTATCGACTGTTGCCAATTGGCGGCCTGGCCAAAAGCCATTACCGGAAATGCAAAAAATACAAAGAGAAATTTCTTCATGAGGAATTATTTGGCTAATAGCCGTTTATAAAATTGAACAATAAGTGAAACCAGGTCGGCCTGCTCATTCAATGGCAGGGTAGCCGCTTTGTCATACACATCGTGATAGGCCTGAATACCACCCAGAGTGTAAAAGAAAAAAGAAGGAACACCGGCTTCAGTAAAAAAATAATGATCGCTATTGGCGGCTTTTCCACGCGCATTCACCGCTTTCAACAAATGGAAATCCGTATTCACCGATTGCATCAAAGAAAACGCGTGGGGAAATTCGGTGGCGTTCACTACGGTAATTCCGTCTTCTCCGGTGCCTGCCAGGTCGGTATTTATGAGGAACCTGATATGGGAAAGTGGAATCAGCGGATGTTGGACAAAATATTTTGAACCGATAAGGCCCGCTTCTTCCCCCGCAAAGCAAATAAAGCCCATACTGTATTTTGCAGGATGTGCCGCATAATACTTTGCCAGTTGCAACAGAAGGGCCACGCCGCTGGCATTATCATTTGCGCCGGGAAAAAAAACATGCTTACCCATACCGCCCAGGTGGTCGTAATGTGCGGTAATAAAAAGGAATGAATCCGGCTTTTCGGTACCCGGCACCATGCCGCAAATATTATCGGCCTTAAAATTTGGTTCGAAGTCTGCGTCTATCCGTACATGGTATGAAGAAGCGGAGGGTACCCGATGGCGATTAACCTGCACCATGGCATACCCGGCCTGTTCAGTAGCCACGCTCCAGGTAAGCTTATCCTTAAGTTCTATCACGAAATTATGTTGAGGATCGGCAAAATGAAGGCTGTCAATTTTTATCAGGTTTCCTCTTGCCTTTATTCCCTTACTTTCCGGAGCCACAATAAAGTCAACGCCCGGTTCTAATACCACTCCGTCAATCCTTAATTCCATTTTACCTGGAAAGGTATTTGCAGGATATGAAAATCCTTGCCCGAAAGAACTTCCATTTAACGGCTTTAGGCCGATTTCCTTAAACTGATCAGCCAGGAAACCGGCTGCATTATGCATCCCGTTCCGGGTATAACCCCGGCCCCAAAATGCGGATGAGCTGAGGGTATCAACTATTTCCCGGGCAAATGCAGGGACCTGAGCATGTGCGCAAAAGCTTAATCCGGAAAAGATAAAGAGAAAAAGTCCTTTCATGAATTGCGAAAATATTACTAAAGTAGTTATGGAAACTTAAATTATAATTATGCTAACAGGATAAATCCGGCCGCATTATCCTTTTCCACCCACAACCACTACAATTTCTCCTTTGGGGGGATGTTGTTCAAAATGTTGCATCACCTCAGTGAGTGTTCCTCTAACATTCTCTTCAAATTTCTTGCTGAGTTCGCGGCTTACAGAACAAGGTCTTTCTCCGCCGAAATATTCTATAAAATTTTTCAGCGTCTTAACAAGCCGTATGGGGCTTTCATAAAAAATCAGGGTACGTTCTTCTTCTGCGAGTTTTTTCAATAAGGTTTGCCTTCCTTTTTTTAATGGAATGAAACCCTCAAAGCAAAACCGATTGGCGGGAAGCCCGCTGTTTATCAGGGCAGGAACAAAGGCCGTAGCGCCGGGAAGGCACTCCACTTTAATTTGATGTCGTACACATTCTCTAACCAGTAAAAATGCAGGGTCACTAATCCCGGGTGTTCCGGCATCGGTTATTACTGCCATGGTTTTGCCAGACAATAACTGATCAACCAGGTGTGGCAGAACTTTATGTTCATTGTGCTGATGATAGGGTGAAACCGGTTTGCTAATGCCATAATGCGCCAATAGAACCGAGGAGGTGCGGGTATCTTCTGCAAGAATAAGGTCGGCAGCTTTCAATACCTCCACTGCGCGGAAAGTAAAATCGGACAAATTACCTATGGGGGTTGGAACCAGGTATAGCATATCAGTCCCGCGTTAATCAGAAAATATTAACTTCAAAGACTTCCATCACCTGGTTTGCAAGAAATTTTTTCGCTGCTTCGCTGGCCAGTTGAAATGCAGCCTCTTTATTGTTGGCTTCAATATGCAATTCGATGAATTTACCAATCCGCACATCGTGCACCTGGTTAAAACCAAGCAGTTGCAACCCACCCAAAACAGCCTTGCCCTGCGGATCGAGCAAATCTTTAAGGGGCATTACTTTAACCTGTGCCGTAAACAACATATTATTTCTTTTTGAATAACAAAGATAGGATAATGTATGCGGTGAATATGAGAGGGACAGCCAACCATTTAAGCAATACAGCGGAAAGGATAGCAATAACAATCAGCAATACCTGGGGAAGATTATTTTTTACATTCAGGTTTTTGAATTTTAAGGCAAGCATGGGAAGGTTCGACACCATCAGCCAGGATAAAATGAGGGTTATGCCATAGAGGAACCATTTATTGACCAACAGGTTCACGATAAATTCGGAGGGCATAAACCAATAAATTAATGGGAAAGAAGCCACCAGCAATCCAACTGCCGGCACAGGAACTCCCTTAAAACTATATTGCTGTGAATTGTCGATATTAAACCGGGCCAGCCGGTATGCTGCAGCAGCAGCCAGGATAAAAGCAGGAGCCAGCGCCCAGACACTAATATTAATCCCGTTTACTTCATGCGCATAGCTAAGCCGCAAAAATTGATAAATAATCATAGAGGGCGCTACGCCAAAACTTACTATATCGGCAAGGGAATCGAGTTGCTTCCCCATTTCCGAAGTCGCCCCTAAGAGCCGGGCAACAAATCCGTCAAGAAAATCAACCAGGGCCGCCAGGCCGATAAAAAGAGAGGCGAGCCAGATTTTCTCGGGTATATCTATATACATACCCGTATCGGGTCCGCTGTATTGTATGGTTATCCCATTTTGTAAAATGGCAACAATAGCGAGACATCCAAAAATCAGGTTCAGGAGGGTAAACAAATTGGGTACCTGTTTCATGCAGGGATAAATTGCTGGGTTTATTGTTTTTTCATACAGGCTTCAATCTCTTCCACCGTAATAGGAATATTCTTCATAAGATCTTTATTTCCATTACGGGTAATCCAGAAATTATTTTCGATGCGCACACCCATTTTTTCTTCTTCAATATAAATCCCCGGTTCGATGGTGAATACCATTCCTGGTTTTATTGGTTCGGTTCGGGTTCCCAAATCGTGTACATCAATTCCTAAATGATGTGAAATCCCATGATAAAGATATTTGCGGTAGGCCCGGTTTTGAGGATCTTCATTTTTAATATCTGATTTCTTAAGAAGTCCGATTTTTTGAAAGACCTGGGTGGCCTCATCACCCACTTTTTCGGTATAATCAACAATGGAAATCCCCGGTTTCAGGATACTTGCGGCATAATGATGGAGATGGAGGCATGCATTATAAACCGTTTTTTGCCTGCGGCCGAATTTCCCATTAACCGGAACGGTGCGGGAGAGATCGGCATTATAATTTCCATATTCGGCGCCAAAATCCATGAGCAATAATTCTCCGTCTTTACATTCCTGGTTGTTTTCCACATAATGCAATACCCGGGCTCTGTCGCCACTGGCAATGATGGAGGAATATCCCGGGCCGGAAGAGCGCTGACTGAGAAAGGAGTGATAAATCTCTGCTTCAATTTCGTACTCCATCACTCCGGGTCGAATAAATTGCATGACCCTGCGGAACGTATTATCGGTAATATCAATAGCACGTTGCATCACTTCAATTTCCAGGGAAGATTTAATAGAGCGCAGGCGTTTAAGAATGAGGGCGCTCCGCAAATAAGTATGCAATGGATATCGTTTACGCATTTCCTTTGCATACCGGTAGTCGCGTACGGGAACAAGATTGGATTTCCGGTCGTTCTCGTTTGTATTCAGATAGATATTATCCGCAAGGTGAATCCAGGGTTGAAGTAATCCATCCAGGGAATCCAACCATACAATGGTTTGCACACCGCTTATAGCCTGGCCTTCTGCCCGGGTAAGGCGATGACCATCCCATTTTTCTTTTAGTTCATTGGGGCGAACCAGTACAAGCACTTCCCTGTATTGGGGATCCGGATTACCCGGAAAAAGAATGAGCATCGAATCTTCCTGGGGGATCCCGGTAAGCCAGAAAAGATCGGAGTTCTGTTTAAAAGGATACAAAGCATCACCATTAGCCGGCAGTTCATCATTGCTGTTAAAAATAGCTATTGATCCGGGTTTCATTTCTGCCACAAACCGCTTCCGGTTTGAAATGAAAATTTCGGGGTTTAGGGGGAGATATCGCATAATCAGATATTTATTTCCTTTTCAGGCACTGCAATTTACATGATTCAATGGCTTCCCGGCGGTTTCAATTTATTCGACCGCTTCTTTAAATGAGATTCAAGGAATTAAGAAAAAACTTAGTAAAACCATTGATTATTCCTTTATGATTACAATTTTATTAAAAAACAGGCCGAATTAAATCCGGCATTTAATCATTATTGTGTCCCAAATTACACTAATAATTCATGTCCATATTACCTTTGCGGAACAAAATAAATCGATTGCTATGTCTGTACAAGTTTTAACCAAAGCGCCAATGGGTGCTTTGCACGAAATGGGCTTAGGGAAACACAAGCCGGTCCATTTTCAGTTAACCCCCGCTGAACTCACAGAACAAACGCTGGCCCGCGGAGAAGGGACTCTAAGCGAGAAGGGCGCCCTGGTTATTTCAACCGGCAAATTCACAGGCAGGAGCCCCAAGGATAAGTTTACTGTTAAAGATGAAATTACCGCAGATACGGTTGACTGGAATAAGGTAAACATTCCCATTGAAGAAAAATTTTTCTTTCAGCTAAAAGAAAAATTAATTTCTTATTTAAGCGATAAGGAAATTTGGGTAAGGGATTGTTTTGCCTGTGCCGATATCCGGTATCGGTTACACCTAAGGGTTATTAATGAAGATCCATCCAGCAATTTATTTTGCTATAATATGTTTATCCGTCCTACTGAACAGGATCTTGAAAATTTTCATCCCCATTGGCAAATCATACAGGCGCCCGGTTTTAAGGCAGATCCAACTGTAGATGGCACCGTATCTGACAACTTTGTGATTGTAAGTTTTAAGCACAAAACCATCCTGATCGGTGGTACCGGTTACACCGGCGAAATGAAAAAGGGAATTTTTGGAATGTTGAATTATGTGCTGCCTCAAAAGGCCAATGTGTTGAGTATGCATTGCAGCGCCAACATGGGTAAGGATGGTGATACCGCCATCTTTTTCGGTTTAAGTGGCACGGGTAAAACAACCCTGAGTTCCGATCCAAACCGGAAGTTAATTGGGGACGATGAGCATGGATGGAACGATGAAACCGTTTTCAATTTTGAAGGAGGGTGCTACGCGAAAGCCATAGATCTAAGTGAAGAAAAGGAACCTCAAATTTTTGCTGCTATCAGGCCAGGGGCTTTAATTGAAAATACCCGGTATTTTCCAGGTACAAACAAAATAGATTTCAGCGATAAAACCATTACTGAAAATACCCGGATCAGTTATCCCTTATCATTTATCAGTAATCATTTGGAACCTTCAATTGGTAAAACCCCAAAAAATATATTCTTCCTTACCGCCGATGCGTATGGAATATTACCACCCATAAGTAAACTTACTCCTGAACAGGCGATGTATCAGTTTATCAGTGGATATACCGCCAAAGTTGCCGGGACGGAAGCGGGAGTGACCGAACCGAAATCAACATTTAGTGCATGCTTTGGGGCGCCATTCTTACCCCTTCATCCTGGAAAATATGCAGCGATGCTGGGTAAAAAAATCAGGGAACATAAAGTGAATGTCTGGATGGTCAATACCGGATGGAGCGGGGGCCCTTATGGTATCGGGAAGCGCATGAAACTGGATTATACCCGGGCCATGATTACGGCTGCACTGGAAGGTAAGTTAGATCATGTGGATTATGTGGCTCACCCGGTATTTGGGATGAAAATGCCGGTTAGTTGCCCCCATGTTCCGGAAAATGTGCTTAACCCACGCAATACCTGGGAAAATGGCGAGGAGTATGATGCCAAAGCAAAAAAGCTGGCCCTAGAATTTATCGAAAACTTTAAAAAGTTTGAAGCGGGTGTAGATGCAGAAATTCGTGCAGCCGCGCCCAAAATATAAATCAATGGTTTTAGCAAATAGAAAGCCCGGTCAAACCCGGGCTTTTTTATTTTGGAGTAATATTTTCATTCTCTTTAAAAAACCATTTGCGGGATTTCGCCTTCCACTTTAAGTTTACCTGCGGTTTTACTTTTTACTTCTTCTACGGTTACTCCGGGTGCCAATTCCCGTAATACAAATCCTTCGTGTGTAACGTCCAATAATGCCAGATCGGTTACAATTCTTTTAATGCATTTAACCCCGGTAAGAGGGAGTTTACAATGTGGCAGCAATTTACTCTCCCCCTTTGGGTTAGTGTGCATCATAGCCACAATAATATTTTTGGCGCTTGCTACCAAATCCATGGCTCCCCCCATACCCTTCACCATTTTGCCCGGGATTTTCCAACTGGCAATATCACCGGTTTCACTTACTTCCATGGCGCCCAGTACGGTGAGGTCAACTTTACCGGAGCGGATCATTCCAAAACTCATTGCCGAATCGAAGAATGCCGATCCGGGCACGGTGGTAACGGTTTGTTTGCCTGCATTAATCAGGTCGGGGTCTTCTGTCCCTTCAATTGGGAAAGGCCCCATCCCCAATAACCCATTTTCACTTTGCATTATCACATTCATTCCCGCCGGTATATAATTTGCCACCAGGGTAGGGATACCAATTCCCAGGTTCACATAAAACCCATCTCTAAGTTCCCTGGCAATGCGTTGTGCGATTTGTTCTTTTGTAAGCATGAAAAATCAATTATTATGCACCTGCTTTCCGCACAGTGCGCTGTTCAATTCTTTTTTCGTAGTTGGTTCCTTTAAAAATCCGGTGCACGTAAATGCCGGGAGTATGAATTTCATTCGGGTTAAGGCTTCCGGCTGGAACCAGTTCCTCTACCTCTGCAATTGTAATTTTACCCGCCATGGCCATCAGGGGATTAAAATTGCGGGCGGTTTCTTTGTAAATAAGATTCCCCATCGTATCGCCCTTCCAGGCTTTTACCAACGCAAAATCCGAATCAAAGGCCATTTCCAGCAGGTACTCCTTACCGTTAAAATTCCTGATTTCTTTTCCTTCTGCCACTTCGGTTCCAACGCCGGCAGGGGTGAAGATGGCCGGAAACCCATAGCCCGAAGCCATACATCGGGAAGCCAGAGTGCCCTGCGGCACCAGTTCCACTTCCATTTCGCCACTCAGGAGTTGCCGTTCAAATTCTGCATTTTCCCCCACGTAGGAAGCGATCATTTTCCTCACTTGTTTCTTCACCAGCAGCAGACCGATACCAAAATCATCCACACCCGCATTATTTGAAATACAGGTGATATCTCTCACCGCTTTTTCAACCAGGGCGGCAATACAATTTTCGGGGATTCCACAAAGCCCAAACCCGCCAAGCATCAGCACATTACCATCTCTGATATCGTGCAACGCTTCCTTTGCATTATTAAATACTTTATTCATTTGCTTGAATTCCTAATGGTTTTACAGTTCGTTTTCCGGTGCCCGGCAAAATCTTCTTTTCAAATTTATTCAACACCTCTTCCGGATGATGTGCCAACAAACTATCGGCCAGCGGCGACAATATCTCCGGGTGGTTGAGATAATAGGAAAGACTTTTTTCAAATTGTTCCCGGCTTACGGAATACTTTTTAAAAATAGTTTCCTGCATTTTTAAATTTTGTAAGGTGGCATCATTCGTGCTATCCCCTTTATAAAATTCGGAAGTGTACACATCAGCACGCATATAATCCCAAAAAACCGGTTCCATTTGGGAAGGCTTCAAAATCCCTTTCGGAATATTATCTTTTCCGGAGCAGGATAGCAGGGCTAAGATAAGCAATAAAGAGATGAGCCTCATTTTATTTCGTCGTTATACTTCTGGGCATTGGTAACATCCACACGGGGAAGTATTTCCTTTGCCCTCACTTTCAATGCCGGATCAGCCTTGCTGAGTATTTGAATCATTTCGGTGGCCCTTCCCTGGAAGAAGAACTGATTAATCATGGTATTGGGGTTCTGCGAATTGAAATTATCCAACTGATTTAAAACATTCATCAATTCGCCCTGAGCAACTTTCGGTTTATCATACAGTTTATCCATCACCATCCGGTAATAATTGTAATATATATCGTGGATTAATGCATACCGGCTGTTGGACATATTTTCGACCAGCCAATATCTGTTACGAAGTCCATCGAAAGCCTTCCATCCAGCCATCCCTCTGCCATCGGGTGCATTGTTTACAATATTCTGCGCCTTTTGAAAATAGGGAGCCCCCCCATTCGGTGCGAAGGAATCGCCATCAAAACCCAAGATCATATAGGCGTAATAAGCAAAAATGGCGGTAAGGTTGGCCACGGCGGCATCGGTGCCCCCTACCCTGTTCTCATTGAATTCAAGTTGTTGAAATTCGATGTATTTAAAATAAATATCATCATCCTTGTAATTCATGATAGGAGAAAGGTAGGACGAATTGAAAACCGGCCTGGCCGCCTGGATGGTGAGGGAGCCTTTATAATAATTGGCATCATTGGCCAATTCAAGGTTCAGCAGGAAATTGCACTCAATCCGTTCTTTGGGGGCATACACATCGGAGGTCCATTTACGTGTATTAATAAAATTGTTCAATGCCGTTTGTAGTGTGCGGAATGTACTCTGGCTTACCGTGGTACCTACGCGTTTACTCACCACCGTTACTTTTGCATCAAACTCCTGCGCCTGACCCAATATGGTAAAAGACATTAACACTAGCGCCACATATACTTTACGCATCGGAAAATTTTAAAATGGTATTGAGAATATCGTTGGCTACCTCCTTTTTGGGGCGCTTCTCAAAGCGGGTTACACCGCCTTTCCTATCAAAAATAGTTATTTTATTAGTGTTATAGCCGAAACCGGCTCCTTCCTCCTGAAGGGAGTTTAGCACCAACAAATCGGCCCTTTTATCCTTTAACTTTTTCAGGGCATTTTGCTCTTCATTGTGTGTTTCGAGGGCGAAACCAACTAATAGCTGGTTTCCCGATTTCTTTTCGCCCAGAGATTTTAAGATATCACGGGTTGGGGTAAGTAAAATCTGAGGAGCCCCATTCTCTTTTTTTAATTTTTCAGATGCAGGTGCTGCAATGCTGTAATCGGCAACAGCCGCACACAACACGGCGATATCCGCTTCTTCAAATGCGGTTAAAGCGGCTTCGTACATTTCCCGGGCAGATTCAACTTTGATGGTGCGGATCCCGGCAGGAACAGGTTGTGAGGAAGGCCCCAATATCAGTTGAACCCTGGCACCCCGTTCCAAAAAAGCGGAGGCAATGGCAATACCCATTTTACCACTACTCCGGTTTCCAATAAACCGTACCGGATCAATTTTTTCGTAAGTGGGGCCGGCTGTTATTAAAACTGTTTTACCTGAAAAGTCATTTTTTTTTTCAAACCAGGTAGTCAGCCATTCAACAATTTCCTCCGGTTCTGCCATCCGTCCCGGACCAAAAAGCCCACTGGCCAGTTCCCCTTCATTAACTGATATGATGTTATTTCCAAAAGATGAAATAAGCTGTAGGTTATTTTGGGTAGAAGGATGCTTCCACATGTCTTCATCCATGGCAGGTGCTACCACAACAGGGCAGGTTGCAGAAAGATAAACGGCCTGGAGTAGATTATCACAAATCCCATGTGCCATTTTTGCGAGGGTATTACAACTTAAGGGTGCTACAACCATAACATCGGCCCATCGACCCAGCATGACATGGTTCGCCCAGGTATCATCTGAGGAAATCCGGGTTAACACTTCGTTCCGTGAAAGCGTGGATAAGGTTAGGGGGCCAATGAAACCGGCTGCAGCATCGGTCATAACCACTTTCACCTCTGCCCCTGCCCTCACCAGTAAACGCACCAGATAGGCCGATTTGTAGGCGGCGATGCTGCCGGTTATCCCTAATAATACTTTCTTTCCTTTTAACATAAAAAATCCCGCCAAATAGCGGGATAAAAATATGATTTCTATTTTAAAAGATGTGGTAAACCCTTAACTGAATAAGTCCTCATCGTTCTGACGGAAATAAACTTTACCCTCCAAAAATTCGGTGGTAGCCAAAAGTGCCGGATTCGGCATCCGCTCGTACGCCCTTGAAATTTCGATTTGTTCTTTGTTTTCGTGAATTTCTTCGAGACTGTCGGTATGGCTGGCAAATTCTTCCAGTTTACTATGCAATTCTTCCTTAATGGAAATATTAATCTGGTTGGCACGCTTTGCAATAATAGCAATAGACTCGTACAAATTGCCGGTCATATCTTTAAGGTCGTTTAACTTTTTCGGTTCAACAACACTGCTGGTATTAGCGCTTAACTGACGACGAAGCTTGCTCATCTTGTATTTCTTTTATTTTATTTTGACTCATTTTTTTGAAACTCTCTGCCTCTTTAAGCAAGGGGCTTTCTGGGAACCGGTCGGCAAAATCATCAAATTCCGTCACTACCGTTTCATACCGCTCTGCCTGCTTTTCCCGGATACTCATCTGGGCAAATTTATAATACGACTTTAGCGACAACAATTTATACTCATCAGCTTTTGCTGATTCGGGATAACTATTAAGCAGGTTACCGAAAGCGATGGCAGCAGCCCGGTACTGCCCCAGATTATAATACAAATGGGCACCCCGATATTCCTTTTGCTCCAGTTTTGCCCGGCAAAGATCGATGATTGCGGATGCTTCTTTTATCCTTTCGGAACCCGGATGGGTATTAATAAAAGTCTGCATCATATTCATGGCTCTTACCGTATTAGCCTGATCGAGTTCAATCTTTGGCGATTCCTTGTAGAAGCTCAGTGCCTTCATATAATCCACTTCCTCTGCCCGGCTGCTGTTTGGGAATACTTCGAGGTATCCCTTGAACAGATTTTGGGCATCCGGATAGGATTTCTGATAATAGAAACAATAGGCGTATTTATAATAAAGATCTTCAAACTTTTGGGTGCCTTTAAAAACCGGGAACAAACTCTCGTATAAAGGCTGGGCATACTTATACTTCTTTTTTGCATAAAACTCATCCGCTTTCGAAAGCATATAATCGTAGTCCTTACTTTTCTGGATCTTATTTACCGGATTACAGGAAATAAAGAACAACAGGCAACCAAAAAACAGAAACGGCCGGAGGATTCGCATAAAGAGGGGCAAAATTACGGTAATTTTTCCAAAAATGCCGGATAAAAAGATAGTATCCAAAAACTGGCTGTTAACGATTCCATAAACAAGAACCCTCCCAAAAATGGGAGGGTTCGTCATTGAGCAAAAAGTGGAATTAAAACTTATTTTAGTTTGACTTAATGTCAACCGTATTCTTTTCACCACCACCAACGGTACAATCGGTAGTAATGCGATCGGAACTGATACCTTCTCTTTCGGTGAGGTACAATTTGATGGCATCTACTCTTTTCTGGCAAAGGGCCTGAGAAGCTTTAGAAGTTTCAGGGTAGCCGGAAACAGTGATGTTACAATCGGGGTTTGCTTTCATTTTAGCAGCTACGGTAGCCAGCATAGCACGGGCATCCTTACTAAGTGCAGAAGTATTCCCTTTGAAGCTAAGACTTGGGTAGTCGGTTGGGCAGGTTTTTACCGGAGCAACCTGGATGTTTTTGCAGCATTCAGGATCAGGGCAATGACCTACACCATCTGCATCAACAGGTTGACATTCAGTGGGTGTAATTAATTGTTTGTCTTTGCAGTCTGGAACACCATCCCCATCGGTATCTTTCATCACACCATGGGTATCAACCGGGCAACCTGCCGGTGTATTGGGTTCGCGATCCAGTTCATCAATAACGCCATCGCCATCAGAATCAATAAACTGTGGTTTGGGGAATTTCATGTGGCGGGGAACATTAAGTTCGCTGTAGGCATAATCCAATGGGTTAACCCACCAAAGTGGCTCAACAGCTTTTGCACCAATATTGAAGTTCAGCCCAATTGAAAGATAGTTGTAAGAATCGAAATCGCCGGTGGTAGAAGCATCACCATAGGCGTGTTCAGACCATTGTTGTCCATCCAAAAGGTCGTCTTTAATGAAGGTATGGCGGTCTTCAATAGCGAGGTTAATACGTTTACCCAATTTGAAGGCCACACCGGCAAGAACTGTTCCGGAAGGCTTCAGGGTGTTGCTGCCGATAGTTGGACGGCGTTCGCCGGAGGTTTGGGCAGGCGTTTCGTAAGAATCGTCCATAGCGTCTTTTAAGGCTTTACGAACGTCTTTACGGTCTTTATAAACGGTTCCGTATTGGTTATAAATGTTACGGAAAGCAGCAGCATAATTTTCACCATTATCATTCAATGCATTCACCTTGGTATTATAGATTGTAGCTCCGATACCAGCACCGCCATAAACAACAAAACCTGTTTTGTTCTTGTGGAAACGCACATTATTGAGGGTTACAATACCCTGAAGGCTAAGATCCTGAACATGCGCCTTATAATTGTAATAAACGATATCCGGAGCATTTCCAAAGGCAGATCCTTCAATACCATTATAATACACAATGGGTCCGGCAGATGAACGAAGCGGAGCATAATAACCTTTCCAGGCCGGGTTTTTCCCGAAATTTTCGGAAGCGAGCCAGCTTTGGCCTCTGCCTACGCCGTTCATATATTCCATGCGCAAAGAAAAAACATACCCAAGGGCTTTCCGTACATGTACCGACCATCCCAGCGTTGGGAAAACAATGGGTACATCGCCGCTAATGGATAATGCACCTGCAGAAACACCTACTTCCCACATATTGCGGGGTTTAGCCGGATAGTTATACGTGTTGTTCCAAAACTCGTTGTACTGAGGGAGTCTTTTTTTGGGAACAACAGAGGAGTCTTTGGTATCGTACCCGCTCCCATTGTAAATGGATGAGTGGGTATCGTTTTGGGCATATACCAGTCCGGTAAGCAGGGTACATAATCCCAAACAAAGTAGTTTTAACTTTTTGCTTGTCATAACTAAATGATTGATAGATTCTAAATATACGAGTTGATTAGATGCAAATGTATTGAATGGAAGCCAATAACCAAATTTTTTTACTTTTATTTAAGGGTGAAAATATTCATATCTCCTTGAAATTATGTATAATACCTACCCTTTTGGAGTATTAATATCCTCTTTTTGGAGTATTTTTCAAAAATCCGCCAGCTTTTCCAAAATAATTTGATTAGGCTGTTTGCTTGCGTAAATTGCTGCATCATAAATGAGAAATGTAAAAAAAATCATCGGCAGCGAATTAGAAACATTCGAAACCAAGTTTGCCGATGCGGTGAAGAGTAATACCCCCATGCTCGACCGGATTATGAAATACCTGATCCGGCAAAAGGGGAAAAAGTTGCGGCCGATGTTTGTTTTCCTGAGTGCCAAACTAACCGGTACGGTAAATGAAAGCACTTACCGGGCTGCTGCCCTGGTAGAATTATTGCATACAGCCACCCTGGTTCACGACGATGTAGTTGACGACTCGATGGAGCGAAGGGGTTTTTTTTCAATTAATGCCCTATGGAAGAATAAAATAGCCGTTCTGGTGGGGGATTACCTCCTTTCGAAAGGATTGCTTTTATCTACTTCACACAATGATTTTCAACACCTTCATATCTTATCAGAAGCTGTAAAGCAAATGAGCGAGGGCGAATTGCTTCAAATTGAAAAGGCCAGGAACTTAAACCTTCGGGAGGAGATATATTTTGAAATTATCCGCAACAAAACCGCCTCCTTATTATCTTCAGCCTGTGCGGTGGGGGCTTATTCTGCTACGGGCCATACCGAAGACGCTGAGAAAATGAAAAAATTCGGAGAACTGGTGGGAATTGCCTTTCAAATTAAAGACGATCTGTTTGATTATGGAACAGCCGATGTAGGCAAACCAACCGGAAATGACATAAAAGAAAAAAAGCTTACCCTCCCCATAATTTATACCCTTAATCGGGTTGAAAAAAACCTAAAACGCCGGTTAATATACATCCTCAAAAATGAGAACCGGAGAAAAGATAGCGTCAATTTTGTAATTGAAACCGTAACTGCTTCCGGTGGAATGGCGTATGCAGAAAAAAAAATGATTGAATACCGGGATGCTGCATTGGATATCCTTCATTCCTTTCCACCTTCCGAAGTAAGGGACGCATTTGAAGAGCTGGTGCGATATACAACTGATCGAAAATATTAGACCGTGGAAAAAAAATGGACGCTGTTGCCTGCAGAGGCACAGCAAGTAGAAGCATTAAAGGAATCCCTAAAAATAAATCCTGCGATTTGCAGGATATTAATACAACGGGGAATTGATACGTTTGAAAAAGCGAAAGAATTTTTTAATCCCGGTACGGCCGCCCTTCACGATCCCTTTCTGATGAAAGATATGATCATTGCAGTGGAAAGGATAAAGGAGGCATTTCGTAAAAAGGAAAATATCCTGATTTTTGGAGATTATGATGTGGATGGGACAACTGCTGTGGCCATGACCTATCAATATTTTTCAGCAGTATATGATCCAAGCCATTTGTTTTATTATGTTCCCCATCGGTATCGGGAAGGATATGGTGTGAGTTTAAATGGAATTGAACTGGCAAAGGAAAAGGGATGCACCCTGATCATTTCATTGGATTGCGGTATTAAATCTGTGGAATTAATAGGCCGTGCAAAAGAAATGGGTATTGATTTTATTGTGTGCGACCATCACCTGCCCGATGATACCCTCCCTCCCGCATTCGCTATCCTCAATGCAAAACAGGATGGATGCCTGTACCCATATAAAGAACTTTGTGGATGTGGCGTTGGATTTAAATTGATCTCTGCACTTTCCTTTTCACTCGGATTGCCGGATGAAACCCACTTTCGGTACCTCGACCTGGTTGCAACCGCTATTGCCGCAGACATTGTTCCCATGACCGGTGAAAACAGAAGCCTTGCCACCTTAGGATTACAAAAAATTAATACCAACCCTTCACCGGGAATAAAATCGCTGATTGAACTTGGAGGAATTAAGCCTCCCTTAAACATCAGCAACGTAGTTTTTGTAATTGCCCCGCGGGTAAATGCGGCAGGTAGGATGGATGATGCCTTAAAAGCAGTGAAAATGTTCATTGAAAAAGACGAACAAAAAGCGCTGGAACTGGCAAAAATGCTCCATTCCGATAACCATGACCGAAAATTGGCAGACAGCAGCATTACCCGGGAAGCATTAGAAATCCTGGTGGCCGACCCAAAGTTTGAATCCAGAAAATCATCTGTTGTTTTTCATGAAAGCTGGCACAAAGGAGTGGTAGGAATTGTTGCTTCCCGGTTAATTGAACATCATTACAGGCCAACCGTTGTACTTACCCGAAGTGGCGATCTGGTTACCGGCAGCGCCAGAAGCGTTCCCGGATTTAACTTATACGAGGCCATTCATGCCTGCCGGGATAACCTGGTGGCTTATGGCGGGCACTTTGCCGCGGCCGGATTGTCGATGCAACCCGATATGGTTGATCGGTTCAGGGAAGATTTTGATTCCGTTGTGTGTTCTACCATCTCCCCCAACCTGCTGGTGCCTGAAATTTTAATTGATGCCGAAATTTCCTTTTTAGATATTACCCCATCCTTTTACAATACACTTTCCAGGTTTGAACCCTGTGGCCCGGAAAATATGTTCCCGGTCTTCCTTACCCGGAAAGTAAAAAATAGGGGATCTTACCTTATTAAGAACGAGCATATAAAATTTTCCCTTCAGCAGGAGAACAGCATATTTTCAGGGATCGGTTTCAGGATGTCCGAAAAAATGAAAATCCTGGATGAATCTGAAAATATTGACATATTGTACTGCATTGAAGAAAATATATGGAATGGAAATCGTTCCTTACAGTTAAGAGTAATCGATTTTAGGGCCACTCCATAATTTTTCTGCTTGAAGTTTTTCATTTATATCCGATATTTTTTCTTCCTGGCGAATAAATGGGATATATCTTTTGCCTGGAAATCCATCCTTGATGACCGAAGGGGCGAAAGAAAATATGGAATTGATAGCACAGGGTTCGACGATCTCAGGCACGTGGCAGGAAAAGGCATCGACATAAGCCATGCCACCCTTTACATGCCGGCCCCCTACCGGTTACTGGAAAACATTTTCAATTACCTGCAACCGTTTTCGTTACATCATTTTTTAGACATTGGTGCAGGAAAAGGCAGGGCCCTGTGCATGGCTCCCTCTTTCGGATTTCAAGCCGTGGAAGGCGTTGAATTTTCAAAAAAATTTTGCATGGAGGCCGAAGCTAACCTGGCCCGCTGCAATAGAAAAAAAACTTTCGATTGGAAAATACATCACAACGATGCTTATTATTTCGATATTCCTGCCAAGGCGGATTGCATTTTGATCTTCAATCCATTTGATGAATTCTTACTGGCCGGAGTAATTCAAAACATAGAGAACAGCCTTCAACAAAATCCACGGCGATTGTATATAATCTATATTACACCCTTGTATAAAGACCTGTTCTTTGAATCCGGATATGATGTTATTGCCCGCTTCATACCGGAAGAATATATGGAAGCCATCGTGTTAAAAAAAAGTGGCTGAGCGAAAGCCCAGCCATTACTAATTTGTTTTGAAACAACCCCTAACTGATCGGTTCTGTGTTGTGTTCCATAAGTTCAACACTACGCTGAATAAACGCAGTAAGCCGGTTGCCGGTAAGTAACCCCTGCGAAAGCAGGGCGAGATCGGAAAGGTTCTTTATCTGTTTTTCCTGCTTGCTGTTGTCAGTTTCGGAAAGTATTTGCTGAAACACCGGGTGATTGCCATTTACGGTGAGGTTAACTTCATCCGGCATCTGGGCATACCATGCCGCCATTCCTCCCCCCATCGCAGCCATGTCTTTCATACGGCGCATTTGCTCTGGGCGTGTAGCCGTAACCGGTAGGCTTGTTGCCGGGAGCCCCTTTACAGAAACCTGGATGTGCAATCCCTCCTGAGGTTGATTAAATAGTTTCTCCAACTTTTCAATTTCTTCTTTATTTAATACTGATTCCGCTCCTTCCGACTTATCAATCAGGTTATCTGCTATATCGGAATCAACCCGTGTAAATATTACATCATTCCATTTCATCTCGATGTTATTAATGAAAGCTGCATCCACCAGGGTTTCCATTTTCACCACGGTGTACCCTTTCTCCTTAGCTTCTTTAATAAAGGCATCCTGCTGCACCGGGTTGGTACTGTACAACAGCACCTGTTTTCCTTCCTTATTCTTCTGAATCGCTTCCGTGGCCAGCTTATATTCATCGAGTGTATAGAATTTCCCTTCGGTATCTTCCATAATAAAAAACTTCGCCGCTTTTTCTAAAAACTTATCATCCGTCATCATCCCATACTTAACAAACAGGCCCAGGCTTTCCCACTTTTCTTCAAACGATTTCCGGTCGGTACGGAAAATTTCATCCAGTTTATCCGCTACCTTCTTCGTGATATATCCATTTATTTTTTTTACGTTCGGATCTCCCTGGAGGTAACTTCTACTTACATTCAGCGGGATATCCGGACTGTCAATAACCCCGTGCAACAGCATTAGAAATTCGGGAACAATATCCTTCACTTCATCCGTTACAAATACCTGGTTGCTGTATAACTGGATTTTATCTTTTTGAATTTCGTACGACTGTTTAATTTTCGGGAAGTACAAAATACCGGTTAGGTTAAACGGATAATCTACATTGAGGTGGATCCAAAACAAAGGGGTTTCACCAAATGGATACAATTCTTTATAGAACTTTTCATAATCTTCATTGGTTAATTCAGATGGTTTTTTGGTCCATGCGGGAGTGGGATTATTAACTTGTTTATCCTGGAAAAAAATAGGTATGGGAAGAAACCGGCAAAATTTTTCCAGCATTTCCGAAATCCGATGGTCTTCCAGGAATTCTTTACTCTCCGAATTGAGGTGAAGCACAATGGAAGTTCCTCTGTTTTCTTTTTCGGTATCTTCCAAAATATATTCGGGACTGCCATCACATTCCCATCTCACGGCGGTGGTTCTTTCTTTATGACTTTTTGTAAAGATTTCAACTTTATCGCTTACCATAAACGAACTGTAGAAACCAAGTCCAAAGTGGCCGATGATACTATTTTCGTTTTGCCCTTTGTATTTATTAAGAAATTCCTCCGCACTGCTAAATGCAACCTGGTTGATGTATTTATCTACTTCTTCGGAAGTCATCCCAATTCCATTGTCTGCGATGGTGAGCGTACCTGCCTCCTTATTAATGGAAACTTCCACTTTCAGGTCGCCAATTTCCCCCTTTACTTCACCCAGGGAGGCGAGGGTCTTTAACTTTTGGGAGGCATCCACGGCATTACTTATCAATTCCCGGATAAAAATGTCGTGTTCACTGTAAAGAAATTTCTTAATAATGGGAAAAATGTTTTCCGTTTGCACACGGATATTTCCTTTTTGCATATCTGGTAAGTTTAAATTAACGGCAGGTACTTATCAAAAAAAAGACCATTTGGAAAAGGAAGGACAATTTGACACAGCAATTCCTTTTCCCGGCCGAATACCTGAAAAACAGGCAAAAACGGAATGGTATTCAAACATCAGGTATGAAATAATGCGGGGGGAAAATAAAAAAAGGGCTACCCATAGGGGCAGCCCTTAAAGCCTTATTTATGAACGTTAAAATTAAAGCTTGATCACAGAACCGGTTTTAATCCGGTTTCCGGAGCGATCGAGCAGTTCAACACGGTAAATACCGGCTGAGTACTTACTCAAATCGATATCCAGGCTTTGGTATTGTGTTGCAATACTAAAGGTCTTTGAAATAACTCTTGAACCTTTAGAATCATAAACATTTACCTGGCGCACCAACGGCGTAGTACTTGCTTCGCTGTAATAGCGAACAGAGAATTGGCCGGTGGTTGGACTTGGATAAATAAACAATACGGTATTGGGGGTTCCTTTTACTGTTACTGCACTGCTGGTATTCACACAACCGTTTACATCGGTAACCTTAACCGATACATTTCCAATATAATCAACAGTGGCATTGAAGGTACCGTTGGTTGCCCCTGCTATAGGAGATCCATTAAGGAACCACTGGTAAGCAGCACCACCCGGATTAGAGCT
>JAFEAB010000102.1 GCA_018266615.1 Bacteroidota bacterium | reverse complement strand
AGGATAGTACCTTATATAATATTAATATTAATTACAAGTGGCAACCCGAAACCTATTATATCCTCACCCTTCCTAAATCGGGAATTGAAGATACCCTGGGCCACACCCTCGCAGCGTCGGATACCATCCGGTTTCAAACCAAAAAGGAATTCGACTATGGCCGGGTTGTATTGCGTTTTTCGAACCTCGATCTATCCCAACACCCCATTATCCAGTTCCTGGAAGGAGATAAAATAAAAGCTGCCTTCCCCATCACCCAAAAGGAATGGATCAATAAAAGGTTCCCTCCGGGCGAATTTGGAATGCGTATTCTCTTCGATACCAATCAAAATGGAAAATGGGACCCGGGGAACTTTGAGACCCATACACAACCCGAAAAAGTAATCCTTATCAGTCAAAAATTGAGCATCCGCGCTGATTGGGATAATGAAAGGGAAATTAAATTTTAGTCGCTACCCTGTATTTTTGCAGCATGATTCTTTCGTCTTCCCTACTCGAAAATGCCGTTAATGAATTTGCGAAACTTCCGGGAATTGGAAAAAAAACGGCATTAAGGCTGGTGCTGCACCTTTTAAAAAAAGAGGAAACAGAAGTGATCGCTTTCAGCGAAGCAATATCCAAAATGCGAAGCCAGGTTCGATTTTGCAAACGATGCTTTAATATTTCTGATAAAGACATTTGTAATATCTGTGCCAATAACCACCGCAGGCAGGACCTGATATGCGTGGTTGAAAACATCCGGGATGTAATTGCCATTGAAAGCACACAACAGTTTAACGGTATATATCATGTACTCGGAGGAATAATTTCGCCCCTGGATGGGATAGGACCCGATCAGTTGACTATTGATGCATTGGTATTACGCGTAAAGGAGGAGAAACCCACCGAATTAATCTTCGCCCTCAATCCCAACATTCAGGGAGATACAACGGTATATTTTATTGGCCGTAAACTCCAGGGAATGGAAATTAAAATTACCACCATCGCCCGGGGCATTTCTTTCGGCGGAGAACTGGAATATGCCGATGAGATGACCCTGGCCAAAAGTATCACCAACCGCATTCCTGTTGACCAATATATAGGTCAGGTTAAATAAAATTCCATTTTTGGATTTAATAGCCCAACTGTATTACCTTTGCACCTCATCGGGGCGGATTTGTTTATTGTTCAATCCCCGGAAAAAAACTGAACTAATAAACGCTTGTCTACGCTTCGTTTAGCACGTTTACCTGGTTCCGCACAATCTCCGGCCTCCCCTTAAACCGAAATTATGGACATCAAGCAGGCGCTCGAACAGCGCATCCTTATTATTGACGGTGCCATGGGCACCATGATCCAGCAATACAAGCCTACGGAAGAAACCTATCGGGGTGAACGGCTTAAAGACTGGCATACATATATCAAGAATAACTCCGACATCCTTAACCTCACCCAGCCGCAAATGATTGAGGCTATCCACAGGAAATACCTGGAAGCAGGCGCCGATATTATTGAAACCAACACCTTTGCCGCCACCTCTATTGGCCAGGCCGATTTTGACCTGCAGCCATTCGTAAGGGAAATAAATGTGGAAGGAGCAAAAATTGCCCGTAAGGCAGCAGATGAGTTCACCCAAAAAGATCCCTCAAAACCCCGATTTGTAGCTGGAGCCATTGGCCCATTAAATAAAACCTTATCCCTCTCGCCCGATGTAAACAACCCGGGGTACCGCGCCGTTACATTTGATGAGGTAGCTAAAGCATATTACGAACAGGTGGAAGGGCTCTCGGAGGGCGGGGTAGATTTGCTGCTTATCGAAACCATCTTCGATACCCTGAATGCAAAAGCGGCTATTTATGCTATCAAAAAATATTTTAGAGATACGGGGAAAAAAGAATTACCCATCATGATCAGCGGCACCATTACCGATTCGAGCGGGCGCACCCTCAGTGGGCAAACCCTGGAAGCCTTTTACATTTCCGTTAAACATGCCGAACCCTTAAGTATCGGTTTAAACTGTGCTTTAGGCGCTACTGAAATGAGGCCGCATATTGAAGAACTTTCGCATATCGCTTCCTGTTATGTTTCAGCTTATCCCAATGCCGGTTTACCCAATGCTTTTGGCGAATACGACGAACAGCCTCACGAAACCGCCCACATTATTGAAGAATGGGCAGAAAAAGGCTGGGTGAATATTGTGGGTGGTTGCTGCGGTACCACACCCGATCATATTAAACATATTGCAGAAGAAATGGCCAGGTTAAAGCCCCGCCCATTGCCCATTTTAGAATCAAGCTTAGCATAGTATGAGTACGCAATCCATAAAACCATTTCTGCGCCTTTCCGGCCTTGAACCGTTAACCATAAGGCCCGAAACAAATTTTGTAAACATAGGCGAACGCACCAATGTTACCGGGAGTAAAAAATTTGCCCGGCTGGTACGAGATAATAAATATGAAGAAGCCCTTTCGGTTGCCCGCCAACAGGTAGAAAATGGCGCACAGGTACTGGATGTGAACATGGATGACGCCCTCCTGGATGGCATGTTGGCCATGACTACCTTCTTAAACCTGTTGCAATCGGAACCCGATATTGCCAAAATCCCCATCATGATCGATAGCAGTAAGTTTGAAATCATTGAAGCAGGATTAAAATGCATACAGGGAAAATGTATCGTAAACTCCATTTCCTTAAAAGAGGGCGAAGAAAAATTTATTGAACAAGCCATCATTTGTAAAAGTTTCGGTGCAGCCGTTGTGGTGATGGCTTTTGATGAAAAGGGCCAGGCAGATAACAAGGAAAAGAAAGTGGAAATTAGCAAACGGGCTTACGATATCCTCACCCAAAAAGTAGGGTTCCACCCCGAAGAAATTATTTTCGACCCCAACATCTTTGCCATCGCAACCGGAATAGAAGAACATAATAATTATGCGGTAGATTATATTGAAGCAACGAAGGAAATAAAAAAACTGATGCCACTGGTTAAGGTAAGCGGTGGGGTAAGCAATGTGTCCTTTTCATTCAGAGGAAACGACCATGTACGCGAAGCCATACACAGCGTTTTTCTTTTCCACGCCATTAAAGCGGGGATGGATATGGGCATTGTGAATGCAGGGCAACTGGTAGTGTACGATGAAATTGAACCAGGCCTCAGGCAACTCTGCGAAGATGTAATCCTTAACCGGAATAACAACAACAATGAAGCCACTGAAAAACTGATCGTTTTTGCGGAAAAAGTAAAAGCAAAAGGAAAGGAAATTGTAAAAGACGACTCCTGGCGGAAAGGCAGCATTGAAGAGCGGCTCTCGCATTCCCTGGTTAATGGGATTACCGATTATATTGATGCGGATACGGAGGAAGCCAGGCAGAAATATCCAAAGCCCCTCGATGTGATTGAAGGGCCGTTAATGGCCGGTATGAATGTAGTAGGTGATTTGTTTGGCTCCGGGAAAATGTTTCTTCCGCAAGTGGTAAAGAGTGCCCGGGTAATGAAAAAGTCGGTAGCTATACTAACCCCATATATAGAAGCAGAAAAAGCCGGCAAGCAATCCGAAAACGAAAAATCCGCTCCTAAGATCCTGCTGGCAACCGTAAAGGGCGATGTGCACGATATTGGAAAAAATATTGTTGGTGTGGTGCTGGGCTGCAATGGATATGATGTGATGGACCTCGGAGTCATGGTTCCGGCAGATAAAATCCTGGATACTGCCATCAAAGAAAAGGTGGATATAATTGGCCTGAGCGGGTTAATCACCCCTTCCCTCGATGAAATGGCGCATGTGGCCAGCGAAATGAAGCGCCGGAATTTTTCATTGCCCTTACTGATAGGCGGAGCCACTACCTCCCGAATTCATACGGCTGTAAAAATTGCCCCTGAATATGATCATGGAGTGGTGCATGTACTGGATGCCAGCCGGAGTGTAACGGTAACGGGCACCCTGTTAAACCAGGATCAAAAATCAAACTTCCTTTCTGATATTGAAACCGAATATAAAAAAGTGAGGGAAGATTTCGGGGCCAGAAGATCTGCCAAAAAACTATTGAGTTATGAAGAAGCAAAAGCTAACCGTTTTGTTCCATCCCAAACCAATAAAATTGCACCTTCCTTTTTAGGCGTGAAATCATTTCCCAATGTTCCTATTGCAGAAATAGCAAAATACATCGACTGGCAGCCATTCTTTATTGCCTGGGAAATGCACGGGAAGTATCCGGAAATCCTGGACGACCCTATTGTAGGAACCGAAGCCCGTAAATTACAGAACGATGCCATTGAATTACTGGAAACTGCTATAAACAAAAACTGGCTTACCGCGCAAGCTACCATCGGTTTTTGGAAGGCAAATAAGACCGATGCCGACAGCGTAAGCCTTCAAAGCGATAGCGGAAATATTAAACTGGAGTTTTTACGACAACAGTTAAAAAAGGCCCCGGGCCAACCTAACCTTTCCCTTGCCGATTTTATTAATAATGACAAAGAGGACTATATGGGCGCTTTTACGGTTACCATATTAGGTGTAGTAGAGCAGGTAGATAAGTTCCAGGCCCAACTCGATGATTATAATAAAATCATCATGCAGGCTATTGGCGACAGGCTGGCGGAAGCCTTTGCCGAATATATGCATGAAAAGGTAAGGAAAACCGAATGGGGATATGCACCGGAAGAATCATTAAAAAACACCGATCTCATTGCCGAAAAATATGAAGGCATTCGCCCCGCACCAGGCTATCCCGCATGCCCCGATCACACGGAAAAGCGGAAATTATTTTCCCTTTTGGGCAATGAAGCCGTAACCAAAATAAAGCTGACCGAATCGCTGGCCATGTTTCCTCCTTCCTCTGTTTGCGGATGGTATATTGCCAACCCCGAAAGCAAGTATTTCGGAGTAGGGAAAATATCTTCCGAGCAGGTGGGTGATTACGCCAATCGAAAAGATATACCTCAAAAAGAAGCCGAAAGGTGGATCCGCAACCTGCTTGATTAGCCAGGATTAAATTGTTCAGGGGTCTTTGAATTGTTCTTTTATCCAGATCCGACGGGATAAAGATCGTTACCTATTATTATCGCATTAGATTTGCTATTCAATAGATATCCATGCGAATTATCTCATACAATGTGAATGGCATCCGCGCAGCCATAAAAAAAGGTTTTATCGATTGGTTGAAAACCGATCCGGCAGATATCATCTGCATCCAGGAAACAAAGGCAACTGAAGCCGACATCAACCAAACCGAATTAATGGAACTGGGCTTCTCGTCTTACTGGTTTAGCGCGCAGAAAAAGGGATACAGCGGCGTGGCCGTGTTTACTAAAATTCTTCCCGATAAAGTGGAATTGGGTTGCGGTATCCCTTCAAGCGATGAAGAAGGCCGGGTAATACAACTGGATTTTGGCGATATCCGGCTCATTAATGCATACTTCCCTTCGGGTACCAGCGGCGATATCCGACAGGATTTTAAATACCAATGGCTGGATGAATTTCAACAATACTTAAACAGGCTGAAGAAGAAGCATAAAAAAATAATTCTCTGCGGCGATTATAATATAGCCCACGAAGAAATTGATATTCACGATCCGAAGGGAAATAAAAAATCGTCTGGCTTTTTACCAGAAGAAAGAGCCTGGTTCAGCCAATTCCTGGATAGCGGCTGGGTAGATACGTTTCGGGTCTTCCATAAAGAACCCCATCGGTATTCGTGGTGGAGCCAGCGATTCCCCAGTGTACGGTTGAGTAATAAGGGATGGCGGATAGATTATATTACCGTTACCAACGACTTAAAAAAGCAATTGCTGGGCGCGGATATTTTTGACCAGGTAAAACATAGCGACCATTGCCCCATTTTTGTATCCCTTTCAAATAAATAACATGATAGTGTATAACATAACCGTAAAACCAGATCCCCAAATTGCGGAGGATTGGCTGAGTTGGTGCACCCAGGAGTTTATACCGGAGATGTTGAATACAGGCTGTTTTGGGAATGCAAGGGTATTGCAGATGCTGGAGGTTGACAACTCCGACGGCCCCACCTACACCATACAATTTAATGCAGAAAGCAAGGCATTATATAACTTATATCAGGAGAAATATGCAGACTATATCCTGGAAAGAGCACAGGAAATTTGGGAAAACAGGTTTGTTTCCTTCCATTCGGTGATGCAAGTTATTAACCAATGTGAATAACAATTATTGGGCTTTCACAAAAATTGAGTAGCGGCTGAAATGCCCGCCTGCTGCGGGATTTACCCGAGTATGCAGCGAAACCCTTTGTAGTAGCGGGTTACAAAGGATCCCCCATACTTTACCCGCTTAATTTATCGGGCAGTAACACACAAAAAATCCTTATGGAATGCGGGTTTCACGGGAAAATAAGCCCTGATAAATTTTCATCGGTTTTTTTTGTTGCAATTAAAAACCTTCTATATTTGTCCTCATCAAAAAACTAATTCTAAAAACCTAACTATGAACAAAGCAGAATTGATTGCAAAACTGGCCGACGATGCAGGTATTACTAAAACACAGGCGAACGACGCGCTGGATTCTTTTGTAGAAGCTGTTACAAAAACTTTGAAAAGCGGTAATAAAGTTACCCTCGTTGGATTCGGAACTTTCTCTGTTTCTAAAAGGGCTGCCCGCAATGGCCGTAACCCACAAACTGGCGCTGTGATTAAAATCAAAGCGAAGAAAGTGGCTAAATTCAAAGCTGGTAAAGAATTGTCTGCAAAATTATAAGCTGCAACAAAAAAATTGTAAAGCAAGGCCCAGGGTCTTGCTTTTTTGTACCTATTTTTGAGCTTAAATTAATTCACCAATATGGGACGCGGAGATATCAAATCGAAAAAAGGGAAAATTTTTGCCGGTAGTTTTGGAAAGAAAAGGCCTGCAAAAGTTACCCAATCAGTTGCTCCTGTTGCTGCTGAAAAAAAAGCAGCCCCTAAAAAGGCTGCAAAAAAATAAAAAGAGGCCGGGATACCGGTCTTTTTTTATGGCGCTAACCGCTCAATTTTCCATCCTTCGCCTAACCGGTTATACCGGATCCTGTCGTGCAAACGGTTGGCTCGCCCCTGCCAAAATTCTATCCGGTCGGGAATTACCCTGTATCCTCCCCAATAGGGAGGGCGCACCATTTTCCTGTCCCGGAATTCCATTTCCACTTTTTTAAACCGTTCATCCAGCACAGCTCTTGATGCGATTACCTCGCTTTGTGGAGAGGCCCATGCTCCTTCCTGGCTGCCATAAGGGCGGGAAAGAAAATAGGCGTCACTTTTATCGGCTTCTAATTTTTCTGAACGTCCTTCAATTCGAACCTGACGCTGCAATTCTTTCCAAAAAAAATTGATGGCTACCAAAGGATTCCTGGAAATATTTTGGCCTTTATGCGAATTATAATTGGTGAAAAAAATAAATCCTCCTTCTTCCACTCCTTTCAATAAAACCACCCGCGAAGAAGGCTGTCCATCTATACCCACCGTAGAAACCGTCATGGCATTCGGTTCCTCAATATGGCTATCCATCACCTCCTGAAACCAGGATTCAAATTGATGAATGGGATTTGTTGAAACGGTTTCCTCATGCAATTCCTTCATCCTATACTCTGTGCGAATGGCCGCCAGGTTAAACATGCTATGCTCCATTATCCTGTTTTATTTTGTCCTTTAAGATCTATGATATCCAGTTTCAAATTTTCATTTTCCATTTTAAAAATTTCCATCATACTTTCCAATTCCGCAATCTTACTGTTGGCATCTCCTAACTGTTTGTACATATCCATCGCCTCGCCCAACTCGTTATCCATATCCTTCACTGCGGCCAGGCTGCTGTCGAATTTCTCTTTAATATCGTAATACGCTTTTTCCATTTCAATCGATTGCAGTAATTCATCTTCCAGAGCAGCTTCCCTTTTAAGCGCCCCTTCCGTTTTGCGCTGATGGTCGATCAGGTGCAACTGCATTTGTGAAATCTGATCGAGATTGGTATCCAGTTCACTTTTCAATTCTGCAACCTGACTCAATTTGGCACGGAGTATTTCCAATTCTTCTTCCCGGATGCTGATGAGGTAGTTTATTTCATCGAGCTCCTTTTTCAGGGACTCATTGTCCTTTTTCAGATTTTTTATTTCTTCTTCCGATAGCATTTTTAGAAGTGAGGTTTCCATTGTAAAGATACAACGGCTTCCACGCTTCCATTTCGAAGGGGGGTATAAATCATATTTTGTGGATGGATCAAAAAAAGGCCCGGAAAACCGGGCCAAAATATATCCTGCGTTGGACGGTATTAATTTACCAGGGTACCCACTCTTTCGCCTGTAACTACGCTCAACAGGTTTCCCGGTTTGTTCATATCAAAAACAATGATGGGGAGGTTATTTTCCATACAAAGGGTGAAGGCGGTCATATCCATTACCCGGAGATTCTTGGCGATACAATCGGAAAAACTAATTTTTTGAAACCGTTTTGCCGTAGGATCCTTTTCGGGGTCGGCAGAGTAAATTCCATCAACCCTTGTTCCTTTTAAAATTACATCTGCATTTATTTCAATAGCGCGAAGCGACCCGGCCGTATCGGTAGTAAAATACGGGTTCCCCGTGCCGGCACCAAAAATTACCACCCTTCCTTTTTCGAGGTGTCGGATGGCGCGACGGCGGATATAGGGCTCGGCTATTTGTTCCATTTCAATGGCGCTTTGTAAACGGGTGTAAACCCCCGCCTTTTCAAGGCCACTTTGTAAGGCCATCCCATTAATAACGGTGGCCAGCATCCCCATATAATCGCCCTGGGCTCTTTCAATTCCGGTTTCGGCTTCATTCATTCCGCGATAAATATTCCCGCCACCAATTACCAGCGCTACCTGTACTCCGAGGTCGGTAATCTGTTTTATATCCTGCGCATATTGAGAAATTACGGCCGAATCAAGTCCGAAATTCTTATCCCCCATCAACGATTCGCCGGAAAGTTTTAGAAGTACTCTTTTATATTTAGGTAACATGTCGCTGATTTAATTTTAGCAAATATAAAGCCCCGGATTCCAAATAGGCATCAAAAGAGAAATCAAAAAAAAGCGAAACATCTGTTTCGCTTCTCAAAATAAAATGGTTTATCCCCCAATGGCTACCCGCTTAAATTCGGTAACCTTTAAAGAGGGGCTGATGCTTTTCAGGTATTCTGCAACCGACTTATTGGCGTCTTTTACAAAAGCCTGGGCAACAAGCGTATTTTCTTTAAAGAATTTATTGAGCTTTCCCATTGCAATCTTTTCGGCCATTTCAGCCGGTTTTCCTTCTGCTTTCACCTGTTCGATGGCAATGTTCTTTTCCCTTTCAATTACATCTGCAGGAATAGAAGATTCATCCACGGCAAGCGGATTCATTGCAGCAATTTGCATGGCCACATCCTTTCCTGCTTCAGAAGCGCTTTCGGTCATCCCTACCAATACACCCATCCGGTTTGCACCATGTATGTAACTGGCAACAAAGGGAGCTTCTATTCTTTCAAACTTTGAAATTTCAATCTTCTCCCCAATAGCCGCCAGTTTATCGTTTACCAGATCGGAAACCCTGGCACCATTAATGGAAACATGATTCAGCTCTTCGGCAGATTTTACATTGTTTTCAACGGCTGCATCTGCAATCGAATTAACAAAAGAAACGAAATCGGCATTCTTACTTACAAAATCTGTTTCGCAGCTTACGCAAACGATAATTCCTGCATTATGAGCAGAATTTGTTTTTGCGATTACCACCCCTTCCTTCGCTTCCCTGTCGCTGCGTTTAGCGGCAACTTTTTGCCCCTGCTTACGAAGCCAGTCAATGGCCGCTTCAAAATCGCCATTGCTTTCGGTTAGGGCTTTACGGCAATCCATCATGCCGGCACCGGTAGCCTGACGAAGTTTATTAATATCTGCTGCTGTAATTGTCGCACTCATAGAATAATATATTGATGTCCTTAACGGGACGGTTAAAAATTAAATTTAGCGGGGGCCTCCACCTGCCGGTCGACGGGCGCCGCCTCCTGCACTGGGAACCCGACGTTTAGGTGCTCCGGTACTACGGCCGCGCCTTCCGCGGTCTTCCCCTTCCCCCTGTTCTTTTTCAAAACGGGCCGCCTTTGCTTCGGCAGTTTCTTCCACATCGCTATGATCATCCTCGTCTTTATCGGCCTGGCGTTCCTGCAATCCTTCGGCAATAGCAGCCGTGATATAGTTCACAATGATAGCGATCGATTTGGTGGCGTCATCGTTAGCGGGAATTGGGAAATCCACCTTGTTCGGATCGCAATTGGTATCCACCATTCCAAAAGTGGTTATACCGAGGCGTTGCGATTCAGAAAGGGCAATATGCTCATGGCCAATATCAACCATGAAAATGGCAGCAGGGATACGGGTGATCTGTGCAATACCGCCCAGCACCTTTTCCATTTTATCCTTTTCGCGGCTAAGAGTAAGCCTTTCCTTTTTGTTCAGGTTTTCGGCACTGCCATCTCCCAGCAATTTTTCGATGCTTTGCATCTTCTTTACGCTTTTACGAACCGTATTGAAGTTGGTAAGCATTCCACCCAGCCAGCGTTCCGTAACAAAAGGCATGTTAACGCGCTGTGCACATTCCTGTACCAGTTCTTTAGCCTGTTTTTTGGTGGCCACAAACATGATTTTTTTACCACTGCGGGCAATTGATTTCAAGGCGCCGGCGGCTTCCTGTAAACCATCCACCGTTTTATTGAGGTCGATGATATGAATTCCTTTCTTTTCAGCAAAGATGTAAGGCAACATTTTCGGATTCCATTTTTTCTTCAGGTGGCCGAAGTGAACGCCTGCTTCAAGAAGTTGCTGTTGTAAGGAAGTGTTATTTTCCATTGTATATTATTAATAAGATTATTATATGAATAAAAGCATGGTTGAAAAGAACCAATTAACGTTTGCTGAACTGATAGCTTCTTCTTGCTTTTTTCTTACCTGGTTTTTTACGTTCAACAGAACGGGGATCGCGTTTGAGCAACCCAGCTGCCTTAAGGGTTGGCCGGTACTCGGCATTCATTTCAATAAGCGCACGCGAAATTCCCAGTTTAGCCGCTTCAGCCTGCCCTTTTACGCCTCCACCGGCTGCGTTGATGGTGATATCCAGCTTATCTGCCAGTTCAAGCTTTTTAAGCGGAGCCTCCAACTGATTTTGAAGATAAACCAGTGGGAAGTAGGTTTTATAATCCTTCCCGTTTACCGTGATTTTGCCATCCCCCTTGCTTAAGAACACGCGGGTTACAGCTTCTTTTCTACGGCCAATTGCATTTTTTTGCTTTTCCATTTATTTGGTTTTGAGCAGGTATCCCTGCGTTGCTGTATTATTTGATGATTTCGAATTTAAGTTCCTTCGGCTGCTGTGCTCCGTGTGGATGCTCTGTTCCGGCATATACAAAAAGCTTTTTGTACATCTGGCGGCCCAGGCGGTTCTTAGGCAACATCCCTTTAATAGCCTTTTCAATTACCGCTTCGGGCCTGCGTTTTAAAAGGCTTTCGGCAGTTTCGGCTCTCTGACCACCAGGATATCCGCTAAAAGTGAGATACTCTTTGTCTTCGAACTTATTACCCGAAAAAACTACCTTGGAGGCATTGGTAACAATTACAAAATCACCGCAATCTACATGCGGAGTATAATAGGCCTTGTTCTTACCGCGAAGAACAGAAGCAATCTTGGCGCACATCCTTCCTACGGTTTGATTAGTACCATCAACAACGTACCAGTTACGCTGTACGGTAGCCGCGTTGGCGTGCTTTGTTGTGAAATGAAGTTTACTCATTGTATTTGTTTTTAATTAGCCCGCCGCTATCCCGGCAGGTTGAAAAATGGTTCGCAAAGGTAGGTAGCACCAGTAAATAAATAGCAGTTTATGTGGCAATTTTTTAATCGCGCCCTTGTAATATGCTGATTTTCAATAAAAATTTTATTCGAATTACAATACACCCTGATAGTCTTTTAATCCGGAGAGGCAATTTGAAGTCGGCCCGTCTCACAAAAAATCAGGCAGCAGATGCCTGTTTTGCAGTTAGCGCCGCCCGTTCTGAAAAAATATGGAATGAAAAATGAGAGGTTATATCTTTCAACTCCTGCTTCGCCCGTTTTAACTTTACATACTTCGATGCCAGCAATACAAGCCAGGTTATGGAAGTATTTACTCATAAATAATAAACTCCCTCACATGAAGGAAATAAAGAAGAAATGTTTTTTAACGTTATGCATTATTTCCCTCGGGTTTTATGTTTCCGGCCAAATAACCCTGGCCCGGCCCGCTAACTGGGCAACCCCGGTGAAAGGCATTGCCGTTGATAACTTTTACCAGATAAACGACTCAATCTATCGCAGCGGACAGCCCGATAGTGCCGGTTTCGATCAACTTTACAAAATTGGTATGAAGAGTGTTTTGAACCTGCGCGAAAAACATCCGGATAATAGTCCGGCACATTCCCTGCCCATTCAACTATTTCATGTAGAAATGAAGGCCAAAGATTTTTCGGATGCCGAAATTATCGAAGCCTTACGAATATTAAAAACCTCTCCCAAACCCATCGTGGTCCATTGTAAACTCGGGAGCGACAGAACCGGCGTGGTCCTGGCCATGTACAGGATCGTATTCCAGCATTGGACAAAGGAGCAGGCGCTGGATGAATTAGAAAATGGAGGGTTTCATTTTCATCAGCAATATATCAATATACCCGCCTATATTAAAACAGTGGATGTGGAGAAAATAAGGCACACCGTCAATCAATAGGCATTCCTAATCCCTTAATGAATGCGATGAAAGATGACAAAGAATACATCATGACATTCTTTAGAGAAGGTATGCTGTTTACTGAATTCAATAGCTACCTGACGGAGAGACCCTCGAAATATATACTTATTGCATTAGAAGACACGCAGGTTTATGCCATTAGAAAAGATGATATTAATACGTTGTGCAATCAGCATCATTGTAAAGAAACATTATTCAGCCAACTTTTCTCATTCACAACTTTAAACATGATGAAACGTATCACCGAAATGCTGAAGGAAAATGCTAACCCACGATACAAAAAAATCAATTCTGTTCCCGATGAACTTTGGAAAAAAGTGGAGCGCTTTTTCAATGAAAAGGAAATAGCAGCCCTGGTGCTCTTTATTTCTGCCATGAATTTGTTCACCTGTATCAATGTTTCAACCAGACAATCAACAGCAACATGGGCATAATTTACAAATTTCCCACACCGTACCTTCACAAGTATCATAAACGGTATAACTGCGACCTGGTATTTCATAGTGCTAACATAAACGAATAGACGAATTATGACCTTACTTAAAGATAAAAAGATTGCAATTATCGGCGGGGGGCCGGTTGGGTTGACAATGGCAAGGCTATTACAACAAACCGGATTAGACACAAAAGTTTACGAAAGGGACAAAGACCAACATGCCAGAATTTTTGGAGGGACACTTGATCTTCATCAAACCTCCGGACAGGAAGCATTGAAAAAGGCGGGTTTGCTGGACTCTTATTTTGCAATGGCAATTCCCATGGGAAGGACCTTCGCCGATGAACAGGGAAATATTTTACTTTCTAAACAACCCCTAACGGAGAACCCCGAAATTAACCGAAACAATTTAAAAAAAATACTGCTCCGCAGTTTAATAAGCGGCACCGTGGTTTGGGACAGTAAATTGACAAACCTTGAAGTACAAGATGAAAAATGGCTCCTGCATTTTGAAAAAAAACCAAGTGCAACGGCCGACCTGGTTATTGTTGCAAATGGAGGAATGTCGAAAGCGCGAAATTTTGTCACAGATTCACAGGTGGTATATACAGGAACTTTCATTATTCAGGGCGATGTTGCGGAACCAGAAAAAAAATGCAGGGAGTTTTACCAACTTTGCAATGGCAACATTTTCATGGCAGCACATCAGGGTACTTTATTTGTTGCAAACCCAAAGAATGGCGATTCATTAAGTTACAGTGCCTTTTTTAATGCCTCCGAAGAATGGGTTAATAACAACAATTTGAACTTTCAAGACAAAAAAAGCATTATTGAGTTTTTAACTGGCAGGCTTATAAACTGGGACGAACGATACACAAAACTCATTCGGGCAACCCATTTTTTTGTTGGGTTACCAACAAGAAAATTACCCTTAGAAGAAAAGTGGAAAAGCAACCGCCCCTTACCGATAACGCTAATTGGCGATACGGCGCATTTAATGCCGCCCTTTGCAGGGCAAGGCGTTAACATAGGCCTAATGGACAGTTTAATTTTATCAAACAACCTTACCAGCGAAAAATTTGAAACCATACAAGCTGCGATAGAAGACTACGAACAAAACATGTTTGGATATGCCCAAAAAGCACAAGTCGAATCAACAAGGAATGAGATCGAAATGCGTAATCCAAATTTTACCTTTCAACATTTATCCCGGGAGTAGGCAGACTAAAAATTCACTTCCGCCTTCTTAATAACAATAGTAAACTATCCGTTGAAATCTGCGCATTTGTAATTCTATTTGGTAATATAGAAAATGCCGGGTTGGCGCCTTTTCATAAACACCCTCAGCACCTGTATGAAATCCAAAATTGGAATTCGCATATCTTGGGCATGCCGGTTACCAGTGATCCCTATGAAATTCTGCTAATAAAAATGTATAGCAGATTATATACAAATCAAAGGCCGCTCTTCCATTGGGGATTGCGGGTAAATTATTGTAGACCAGGTAACTAAACCTCACTCCAGCATGCCCACCGTGTTTTAACCCTTTCATTTTGGGGGTTATCCTCGTAGTATTCCTAATCAATTAATTTTTACTTGCTCTCTCCCAAATTTCAAATGGTGCATTTTTTTACTAAAGACATATATAAAAATCTTAAATTTAATTACCTAATACCTGCCTTATGTTTAAATTCCTTTTCTTAGCCTGTTCCATCTTGTTATTTACTGCTTGTAAAAGTCCAAAGCAAGAAATACCCGGCAGTACAAAAGATTCCGCCTCCAATCCGCCCGCTCAAACACCTTATATCGATAAAACGGAAGCCCTGATGCGGATGGTAAATTTTGATACTGCCTTTGCGGAACCGTATTTTAAATCCCTGAATTTTAACCACGCCTATTGGATATCCTCTGCCTGTTTTAATGCCATGGTGGAGAAATTAAACAGCAGTGGAATGAATGGGGTAAAGCTATATTTTGCTGCTACGCCACCTTCACCCTACAGCACATCACTCCAATGGATAGCCACCGATGCAAACGGTAACTCTGATTTTGGATTTAAATTCGACCTCGACCCTTCATTAAACCCTGGAAGTTTTGGAATTGATATTGACAAAACGGAAGCCCAAACCCAAAGGGAAACCTTTGCTGAAAAATACCGGCAGCAAGCCCCTACCAATCTTAATCCCGGGGCAAAAGGAACCCTGGATAACGTATCGGCGGCCTGTTGGTTTGATTACGGTAGCCTTAAGGAAATTTCTGATCAATTAAAGGGAGATGCAAGTATATCGGGGATACATCTTTATGTGGCAGCCTATTACGATGGTAAGGATGACGGTAGGTCAAACAGGGAGTATGATGTGCAAACCACCCTTCTTTTTGTAGCTACACAAACAGACGCTACAGGTAATAAGTTAGTGGATGCCTGGGATTTTTTCAAAGAAAACCATTCCCTGGTGTTAAATCATGGCATCCTTTGCCCAAGCCGGTGCAACTGAAAATAGCTGATATTTAAACATAATGCTTTCCCTAATCCTACTTTCAGAAACCCTGGCTTTGATGGTAGCGATATTTTATTATCCCAGGTATAAGTTAACTATTTTTAAATGGTTACTTCCCTTCCTGTTATTTATTCTCACAGTGGAGTTAATTGGAACCGCACTTAGAGAATTTTTTAAACTGGGCAATAGTTCGGTTTACTCCTTAAGCATTCCTGTTGAATTCTCATTTTATACCTTTCTGTTTTTCCACTTTTTACAATCGGTGTGGAGTAGACGGGTTCTTTTGTTCCTTTGGGTAGCGATGTTTGTTTTCGATATAATTTCAAATATCCTTCACTTCCCCGATATATTTGATTTCAAGATCCTGCTTTTGGGAAACATCCTGATGCTTATTTCCTGCAGCCTGTATTTTTGGGAATTATTCGCGCTGGAAAATGAAATGAGCCTGTTAGAAATTCCATTTTTTTGGATTTCAGCCGGGGTATTTCTATTCAATCTGGGAGAAATATCATATACACTTCTGGGAAATGAATCGATATCAAAGTATGATACTTTTTCGAACTTTTTGAAATATTTCGAAACTATCCTTTGTGTTATTCTGTATTCTATGATCATTATTGCAATATTAAAAGCATCAAAACCGATTGCAAAAAACGAATGAAATATGGCCAATGATCATTGGAAGTGCAAGTGTGCTGATTATAGCAGGCTTGTTCGTTCTGTTGATGTTGTATATATTCAATAAACGGCAGTTGCGATTTAAGTTGGAAAAAAAATTAATGGAAGTACAGCACCAACAAATGTTGTTAAGGTCGCAACTCGAAATCCAGGAACAAACGCTGGAAAATATCAGTGCAGAGATTCATGATAATATTATCCAGCTATTGAGCCTGTCGAAACTTAACATGAACTCTATCCTGCAAATGGAAAATACTTCTGCCATAGAAACGGCAAGGGAAACTAAAGAAATTCTTTCGGAAGCAATCAACAGCCTGCGAACCCTAAGTCACCATTTGAACGGTAACTTTATAATGAGTAAAGGGCTTTACCAATCCATTCTTTCCGCTTTTCAGGCAATTAAGGGAAATGCATCTTTCAGGGCTACAGTTTCCATTACCGGAACGGAATATGATTTGGGTGGCAAAAGGGAGATTGTACTTTTCCGGATTTTTCAGGAGGCCATGCAAAATTGCATGAAACATGCGGGGGCAACTAATTTTTCAGTAGCGTTAAACTATACCCCCAGGGCGCTAATAATGCAAATTTCTGATGATGGAAACGGTTTTGATATAACCCAGGCTGAAAAGGGAATTGGATTGCAAAATATAAAGACGCGGGCAGCATTAATTAATGCTAAATTTGAACTACAATCCCACCCTGGCAAGGGCACCCATATTCGTTTAATCATAAATAAAAACGATGGCAAACCTGGCGCTAATTGACGATCACCTTTTGATGCGAAACGGCCTGAGTGGCCTGATTTCAAAGTTGGGGCACAAGGTAATCCTGGAAGCAGGAAATGGTGCAGAAATGATCGACCGGCTTAACCCCGCTCAACTTCCCGAAATTGTTCTTCTGGATGTAAGTATGCCGGTAATGAACGGTTATGAAACCGCCCGATGGCTAACTGAACATTATCCTGAAATCCGTATCCTCGCACTTAGTATGCAAGTGCAGGAGGGCGCAATAATTCGAATGATTAAAGCAGGAGCACGGGGGTATTTATTGAAGGATGCAGACCCCCAACAACTTCAAGAGGCAATTCATGAAGTACTTTCAAAAGGATTTTACTTTTCCGACCTTGTAAATGGTAAGCTCATCCATGCAATCAGCAGCCCGGATGAAAAAATGAAAGTCCTAAATATCCTGGATTCCCTATCCGAGCGGGAATTGAGTTTTTTAAAATACGCCTGTTCCGAACTAACCTACAAAGAAATTGCCGATAAAATGTGCATTAGCCCCCGTACGGTGGATGGCTACCGGGATTCCCTGTTCGAAAAATTACAAATCAGGACCCGGGTTGGCCTGGCCTTGTTCGCCATAAAAAATGAAATCGTAAGCTTCGATTAAAGGGCAACCTATTTTTCTATAACCTGTAACGCGTACACTTTCTCCCCATTAGAAAAGGTGGCAATTACTTTTGTATCCAGGATTTCCTTTTCGGGGCAGATAATTATATCCGTATCTAAAATAACAAAATCGGCCTCCTTCCCTTTCTCAAGGCTTCCCCTTTTTGCTTCTTCAAAACCGGCTTTTGCCGCCCATATGGTCATACCCCGAATCGCATCTTTGCGACTAATCATATTCGTTACCTGGAAACCATTGGGTGGATATCCGGCCGAATCCTTTCTTATAACCGCGGCAAAAAAAGTTTTAATGGGGCTGATATCTTCAACCGGGAAATCGGTACCCAGGGGCATCCAATGGTTGGTAGCGAGTAAATCCCGATAAGCATAGGCATACTTAATTCTATCCGGACCCAGGCGGCTTTCTGCCCAATACATATCGCTGGTTGCATGGGTAGGTTGCACAGAAGGAACAATTTGGTAATCGCTGAAAAAGTGCAGATCAGAAGGCGCAACCACCTGGGCATGTTCTATTCGCCAGCGTTTGTTATTTCCTTTCTTCAAATGCCTTGCATAAATTTTGAGCATCGACCGATTGGCACTGTCGCCAATGGCGTGGGTGCACATCTGGTACGGAGTATTAGCCAGCTTTGTGGCAATGGTCTCCAGTGTAGCACTATCCGTAAGCATAAATCCCCGCCAGCCAGCCCTGTCGCTGTAATCCTGCAATAAACAGGCTCCTCTTGAACCCAGGGCGCCATCGGCATACACTTTAAAACCACCCATTCGTAACCTGGCTGTTTCATAAGGTTTCTTTTTTACCCATTCATCGATGTATGGCATACTGTCGGACAACAAAGCGAAAATTTTCATTTTCAATTTCCCGGCTTGTTGCAACCGGTCAACTAACTGTAACGTATGTTCGTTAATTCCACAATCATGCACCGAGGTTAGGCCATCGGCAAAGCATATTCGCTGGGCCTTAAGAAAATATTCATTTGCCAGGGCATCCTGGATGGGAGGAATTTTTTCTTCTACAAAATCCATCGCATTATCAATCAGGATTCCGGTAAGTTTCCCATTCTTCAATTCAAATTCACCGCCTTTTATTCGGGTAGAATCGGTAACTCCGGCAAGCTGGAGCGCCTTGCCGTTTACCAGGGCAGCATGTCCATCAATACGTTTAAGAAATACGGGCGTGTTTGGGAAAAGGCTGTCGAGCAATTTTCGGTTCGGAAATGATTTATCGGCCCAATCGTTTTGGTCCCAGCCCCGGCCATAAATCCAGGGATGTGTGGAAGTGGATGCAAAGGATTTAATTCTATCCACTACTTCTCCAAAACTATGGGTTCCGGTGAGATCGCATTTCCACATATCCGTGGCAAAGCCGGTAAAGTGGCAATGGGCATCAATGAAGCCGGGGAAAACAGATTTGCCTTCCAAATCGATTATGCTATCCGAAACATACTTTTCAAAAATTTCGTCATCGGTTCCGGTAGCGAGAATCTTTCCCTCATTAATGGCCATGGCCTGTTGGCGGGAAAAAGAAGAATCGACCGTATAAATATGGCCATGATGCAGAATAAGAGATACGCTTTTACGAGTATGGCAGGAAGAGAAAAAAAAGATTGCCAGGACGCAAAAAAGCAGAATAAAAAATCCTTTCATAAAAAGTTTGAATAAGGTAAATATAATTACATCCTCTTATATTCTTTACAAAGTGAGAAGTCGAATTAAAAAAGAAATTCTCGTATCTTCAAAAAGGGTCAGGATACTTACTACATACTCTATGTAGTTTTTCACATTTCATTTTATTCAATCAAATACTCTATGAGAAAATTAGATCCATTATTTATTGGCCCTCTATTTTTCTTCGGAAGTGCATGGGCTTCCCCGAATACCCTTTAGAATTTAAGTATGGTCATCCCTTCTAATGTTAATTCTCATTTTACTACAGACAGTAAAATATTAAAATGTTACAGTACTAAATCGGCTGAAATACAACAATTCAGGATTTGAAACGGAAATTACGAGCGGTATTCGGCAAGTAGTAAATTTCATGCTGATATGAATTGTAATTGCCTGTCTGTGCTACCCGCTATTTTAACCCCGGTCAAAATAAACTTCTACTTTATTAACCGCTTATCTTTACACTATGCGGTTTAACGAAATCATCAATGCCAGGGAAAGCAAAGAGCTGGACAGGCCCCTGATGAGAAAAGAAAGTTTTCCGGTAAGTGAAGGGTTGCAAAAATACCTGCGGGAATATGGCAGGGATATTGAGTTACCTATCGCTTACAAAGACCTTCTCAACTATCGTCATACCACCGCCTTACGCAACAAAGCAGGAAAACTCACTCATTGGGAAACCGCCGTGTACGATCTCAAAGAAATGGAGTTTTTGAAACAGGGTTTAATTCAAACTTATGCGGTTTTAAAAACGGAAGGGGACCTCAGTTTCACCAAACACCTGGATGTAGCCCGGATTGATTTTTGCGAATTCGGGAACAGTGTTCCTTTTCGTATTCGAATCGTGAACCGAATCAACGACAACTACGATCACTACTATATAAAAGATGCCGACTCCTCCCGAATTTATGGATTAGAACTGGAACACTTACTTAGCCCAAACCGGATCACCTTTTTATACCACAAAAACACCCTCATCGAAGAACATATAGCGGGTATCCCAGGCGATACCTTCCTCGACGATTATCTCCCCCTCCCGGAAACCAATAAAATCCGCATTGCCAAGGAGTTTGTAAAATTCAATGAAAGATGCTTTACCCGCCTGTTAGGCGATATGCGTGCCTATAACTTTGTAATTGAGATAACCCATGATATTGAAGACTTCCAATACCGGATACGGGCTATCGATTTCGACCAGCAATGCTATGAGGGTCGAAAAAATTTATATCTCCCGCAATTTTATAAAGAAAACTACGAGTACGTTCAACTCGTATTAAAAACCTTAAGTCCGGACGTGATTTTCCAGTACCAGACGGAAGAACGGGTGGCTATGGCGAACCGGGTTTGGGCAGGGAGAAAGAAACTTATGGAATTGCTCGGCATAATGGCAAAGGATGAACTTTCGCAATATCATAAAGTAAAACAGTTGCGCGAAGAATTAAATGAACATTTTAAAACAACCTACTTTTCAAAATGCAACCGCATGGGGGCCATCTTAAAAAGACAACTTAAGATCTCGTTGCAGGAATATTTAAAGCTGATAAAAAAAGCATAACCAATTTAACGCCGGGGGGTATGTACAACAATAAAGATGTAAAAAAAATTATAGAGTCGGGGATGCGATGGCTTTCCAACAATCCGCCTTCTATGCCTGCCCACACAGAAGAATTACGGGACCTGCTCCGATTCCACGAAAACCGGTATTATGTGGCTAACGATCCGGTTATTAGCGATGCCGAATATGACCGGCTGTATAAGATCCTCGAAAAATTTGAACAGACCCACCCGCAAAATATTACTTCGGATTCACCAACCCAAAGAGTTGGCGCGGCACTTATTAAGGACTTTCCAAAAGTGAAACACCTGGTGCCCATGTTATCGCTTGAGAATTCATATAATGCTGAGGATCTGGTAGATTGGGACAGAAAAGCACGGGAACTTTCGGGAATGGAAATAATTGAGTATTGTGTAGAACCCAAATTTGACGGTGCGGGAATCTCTTTGGTTTATATAAGCGACCTGCTTAACCGGGGGCTCACCCGGGGCGACGGCGAAACCGGTGATGACATAACGCCCAACATTAAACGCATTAAATCCGTTCCCCTATCCGCCCATTTTTCAGAATACGGAATTGAGCAAATTGAAATACGGGGAGAGGTTTTGTTAAGCAAGGCCAATTTCAAAATATACAATGATAAACTGGGGGAAGAAGGGCTCGCTCCCCTTGCTAACCCCCGCAATGCGGCGGCAGGCAGCCTCCGGATAAAAGATACCCGTATTGTTGCCGAACGCAACCTGGAAGCCTTTTTATATCATATCAGCTATGTGTTGGCCTCCGATGATAATAAATACGGAAGGGTCTCCGATGCGCATAGTAAACTGCTGCAAATGCTATGGGATCTTGGGTTTCGAAGCCCCGTTCATGAAATGAAAGTAGTGAAGGGAATTGAGGCGGTAATCAAACATATTGAAGGTTTTGAGATAAAACGGGATGACCTGGGTTATGAAATTGACGGAATGGTGGTAAAAGTTAACAGCATTCCTCTTCAGGAAAAGTTAGGAATGACGAGCCATCATCCACGCTGGGCCATTGCATTTAAATTCAAAGCAAGACAGGCCACCAGCAAATTAATAGAGGTGCAATACCAGGTTGGCCGCACCGGTGCCGTTACTCCTGTTGCGAAAATTGAACCGGTACAAGTTGGTGGGGTAACGATAAGCAGTATTTCCATCCATAATGAAGATTACATCCGGGAAAAAGATCTTAAACTGGGCGATACGATACTTATTGAAAGGGCTGGCGATGTGATTCCACAAATCGTAAAATCAATTCCCGATGCACGAACGGGAAAAGAAAAAAAAATTATTTTCCCCACTCATTGCCCCGTGTGCGGCGATGAACTGTATAAACCGGAAGGCGAGGCGGTGTGGCGTTGCACCAATATTAACTGCAAAGCCCAGGTCTTAGAGCGAATCATCCATTTTGTAAGTAAAGATGCGATGGACATCCGCAGCCTGGGCCAGGCCAACGTAGAAAAGTTTTACGAATGGGGCATGTTAAAAGATATTCCGGGCATTTATACCATGCCGTTAGACGATTTGCTCACCCGGGAGGGCTACGGCGAAAAATCGGTAACCAACCTCAGGCAGGCTATAGAACAAAGCAAACAACAACCCCTTCACCGGCTTATCTATGCATTAGGCATACGGTATGTGGGAGAAACCACCGCCAAAACCCTTGCGCAAAAAGTAGAAAGTATTTTTGAACTGGAGGGGCTCAGCCTCCAGCAACTACAGGAAATTGAGGATGTGGGAGAAAAAGTGGCTGCCAGTATAAACGCATTTTTTAGGAATGCGGATAATATAGCCATGCTAAAAAAACTGGAAAGGCTCGGAATTAATATGAAAGTAGCCGAAAAAATTGCTCATAGCGGCCAATTTGAGGGAAAAACCTTCCTTTTTACCGGTACTTTGCATCAAATGAAGCGCTCAGAGGCGGAGGAAATGGTAGAAAAGCACGGAGGAAAGATCCTCAGTGGAGTAAGCAGCAAATTAAACTACCTGGTTGTAGGAGAGGAAGCGGGCAGCAAACTGGAAAAGGCCAGAAAAATATCCTCCATAAAAATATTGTCAGAAACGGATTTTTTAAGCCTAATCCACTCTTAGTTATAATTTTTGTTATATTTACTCCTGCCGCATTCAAAAAATTAACTGAACTTAACTTGCTAAATTTTGGGTTATGATAAAAAAAGTTGCCGGAGAATCATGGAAACAAATGCAGTTCCCGGGTTATAAACAACTTCGTAAAAAATATGCCGTATCCAACACGGGACGTGCAGCCAGTTACACAGAAGGGGTTTTCGAAGATGGAAAACTGTTGAGTGGTTCCCTCACCAGTGGGTACAGAACCCTGAACCTGCATGTGGAAGATGGTAATGGGACCATCTATATCCACCGCGAAGTGGCAAAACTTTTTTGTAAGAAAAAATCGCCGAAGCATAAATATGTAATCCACGTCAACCATCATAAATCCGACAACAACGCTAAAAACTTAAAATGGGCCAACCATGAAGAAGTGAGCAGCCATCAGCAAAACAGTCCTCAAAAACTGGCATATAAAAAAAGACAGGCAAACCGGACCAGCGGGCTGAAATTAACAGCTACCCAGGTAAAGACAATTAAGGATATGATTAAGAATCCCAAGCGGAAACTCACCTATAAACAAATGGCCGATAAATATGGGGTAAGTGAAATGACCCTGTACCGTATTAAATCCGGAGAAAACTGGGGTCGGATAAAATAAATTGACAAATAATACAAAATAAAAGGAACCGGATGGTTCCTTTTTTGTTATGCTAAAAACCCTGTTATGATTGAAAATTATACCCTGAAGTTTCTGCAAGGCATTAAGAAAAACAACAACAAACCCTGGTTTGAAAAGAACAGGGCATTATATGAAGGTGCCAAACAAAATATCCTTTCGGTTACGGATACCCTGGTTACACTCATATCCGGTTTTGACCCAACCGTAAAAAACGTGATTGCCAGGGATTGTATTTTCCGCATCAACCGCGATGTCCGATTCAGTAAAAACAAAGCACCCTACAAAACCAATATGGCAATCTATATAAATTCGGAAGGGAAGAAAGCAGACAGCCCCGGATATTACCTGCATATAGAGCCCGGAAAATCGTTTCTTGCCACCGGCGTATGGATGCCCGGGATGCCCGTTCTGAATAAAATACGGCAGGAGATCGATTACAATTTCAATACCTGGAATAATTTACTTCAAAAAAAATCCTTTAGGAAAAGCTTCCCTGAGGGGATATCCCGGGAAGGAGCCCTGGTTCGGCCTCCCAAAGGATATGATGCAGCCAACCCGGCGATCCAATTTCTCCTTTTGAAAAGTTTTATTGTGGTTCACGAGATTAAATCCCGTGAACTGACCGAAAAAGGTTTGGAAAAGAAATTATCTGAACACTATAAAAATGCCAAACCCTTTATCGATTTTTTGAGAATGGCTATTTCATAGCAAATGGCCAGTGATAAACATCACCGGCCTTGCTTACCTCTGAAACCACAAGAAAAAAAGTTTGAGGCGTAACAATATGTTTAAACTGAAACCTAATTCAATAGCAAAGTATTGGCTTTGTTTAATAAACCGGATCTTGGAAAATGGGGAGAAAAACCCCGAAGCTTTTATAAAGGATAGAATTGGAGGGCATTCGCCCGAGTAGACCGTAAAAGTATATAAAAAAATTAAACTTTCTAACTTTTTGAATAGAATTTCAAAAAAAATATCGGGCAGGCAAATCCACCCGAAAATCCCCGAAATAATTGCTTTTTAACCGGTTAAGCAGAAGCATAAAATTTCAATTGAAATTCGCTTTTTATAAAAACTAATAACCGTTAGTTTTGTCAAAATTTAATCGTGGCCAGGATCCGGACAATAAATAAAGGAACTCGCAGGGAACTCATAAACGATACGGCCGCAGCCTTGTTCCGAGCCAAAGGATTCACGGCAAGCTCGATGCGGGAGTTGGCAGAAAAAATGGGAGTAGAAGCTCCCAGCCTGTATAACCATATCGGATCGAAGGGAGAAATCCTGCATTCCATTTGTTTTAAAATTGCCAGAGAATTCCTTCACAATATGAAACAGGTAATGCAAATGCCTGCAAATGAACTTACCCGAATTGAAGCCATCATCCGGTTTCACCTATTTATGATGCTGAACCATTACGATGAGGTATTTGTGGCAAATCATGAATGGAGACAATTGGAGGAACCGGCCCGGAGCGAATTTCTTTCCCTCCGAAATCAATATGAACAGCAATTTTCCCAAATTATCAGCCAGGGTATTAAAGCGGGCGAATTCAAAAAAGTGGAACCACAAATCGCCGTACTTGTCATATTATCAGCCGTTCGCGGGCTTGAGTTTTTAAACCTGGCAAAAAAGCATCGTAATACGCCCAACCTCACCACCGATATTACCAATCATTTATTAAAAGGCCTCATACCATAATATGGCAGTACATTTTGAACCCCTTACCGTAAAACGGGTAGTTCACGAAACCCCCGAATGTGTTTCTATTAGTTTTGAAATTCCGGAAATTATCCAGGACAAATTTCTATTTAAAGAAGGGCAAAACATTACCATCCGGTATGCAAATGGAAAAGAAGAAGTTCGAAGATCCTATTCTATATGTAATGCGCCGCATGAAATGGAGTTGCGTATTGCAGTAAAAGAGGTGCCGGGCGGGGTATTTTCTGTATTTGCCAACCATGCATTAAAAGCAGGCGATGTTCTTGAAATACTGCCTCCGACCGGGAAATTCAATGCAAAAATGCGGGAAGGTAACCGGCCATACAGGCATCTCGCCATTGCAGCAGGAAGTGGTATTACGCCCGTAATTTCCATCATCAAACATATATTGCACCAAAATTCAAAATCCAGTTTTACCCTTATATATGTAAACCGGACCCGGCAGTCGATAATATTTTTTGAAGAGCTCGAGGCCATAAAAAATAAATACCCGGAGAGGTTTCAACTGGTTCACATACTAAGCCGCGAAATGCTGGATACAGAATTATTTTTCGGAAGACTGGATATGGAAAAACTCGCTCAACTCCAGCCGCTCATCCCCTATGCTCAATTTAATGAAGTGTACATCTGTGGGCCCGAAGAAATGATATTTAATTCCAAAGAATTTCTGGAAACAGCAGGCGTGCCTGCAGCCAATATCCATTTTGAACTCTTTACCGTACCGGGAGAAAAAAAGTTGCACGAACAAGTATTAGAAATACAAGAAAATTCCGGGCCGGTAAGTCATGTTAGTGTTCATTTAGATGGCCGGACACTGGAATTTGACCTTCCCATGAATGGCCCGTCAATCCTGGACGGTGCATTAGCGCAAGGAGCCGATTTGCCTTTTTCCTGCAAAGGAGGGGTGTGTGCCACCTGCCGGGCCAAACTGGAAGAAGGAAAAGTGGAAATGGACAAGAATTATGCACTTGAAAAAGAAGAAATAGAGCAGGGATTTATTCTTACCTGTCAATCACATCCGCGTAGCGAAAGGATATTTGTAAATTTTGACGAAAGGTAAAGGAGGAATTAAAAATCCAGTCTCTCCCCACCAAGTGTTGAAGCCGTATAAGAGGCCCCTGTGCTTAATTGAGTTATTCTGCCGTGGGCCTTTTCTGATTTGACCGATATGCGACTACCCGTTACCGTTTCCACTTTGGAGATGACAATATCTGTTAATACTCTTCCAACCGTTATGGTACCTGTGGCATTGGCTCCTTCCCTGATGATTATTACTCCATTCTGATGAACAGGACGGGTCACCCGGAACGTTACCTGTTGAGGAGATTTTTTCTCCTGGAACATATCCAGTTTGGAAACCAGTGCAAGATTTATAGTGGTTCCTCTGGAAACGGTTAAGGATTTAGGCTTTTCCGGTTGGTTATTGCTCTTCTCATCTTCTTCCATCATCTTTGAAATCTTCCTGGCTTCTTCTGACAGCTTTTTTCTGTCGGGGATGGTTATGGGGGCAACAGGTGTACGTGCAGGCGTATTGGGTTCAGTAATCCGGCTGGAGGGAGGGGGAGTATTTGTTGAAGTATTTACCGGTTCCTCGGAAGTTTCGTACGGGTTTCTTTGGTTCAATTTTTTAAGACTGTTTGATTTTTCAAGTCCGGTGTCCACTACCCCATCTGCTTTTGTTTTGCCGGTATCTCTAAAAATTAAATACCCCGAAATAAGGAATAGCAACAATAACGCCGCAGTTAATGCCCACTTTTTATTAGAATCGGTTAATGCCTTAAAGGAGGAAATAAGACGGGAAGGGTTAGAAATAATTTGCTTTGCTTTTATCAAAGGGGTACTCCCTTCGGCAAGCCGGGTCTCCACTTCACTTTGAACAATCCGGGTGGCGGGGTATGCTGAGCCATTTGAAATACTGGCAAAATCTAATTGCCGGTATTGTGGAAATGCTGCAATAAGGGCCGCTTGAAAACTGCGTGCATCCGGAAACCGCTTATTAGGATCTTTATCCATCGCCTTCATTATTATGTCGTTTAATGAAGGCGGTACATTGGGGTTCAGTTTATTGGCAGGCGTTGGTTTCGATTTCATGATCTCCTGCATCAGGTTGTAATCCGAATCAGCAGTAAACGGGATGCTGCCTGTGACCATTTCATACATGGTTGCTCCCATAGAATAAATATCAGAAGCAGGGGAGGCATCCTTTCCCTGGATAAGTTCGGGAGCCATAAATTCTATGGTGCCAACAATTTTATTTACCTGCGTCAGTTTTTGTTCACCCGAAACTTTTGCAATACCAAAATCCATCAGTTTCACTTCCTCTTCCCGCGTGATCATCAGGTTTGCCGGTTTAATATCACGGTGAAAAATATTTTTTCGATGCGCATGTTGGAGCCCTTCTAAGGCATATTCACAAACGGGAACAACAAACGAGGCCGGTAAATTGTGATGCTGTTTCAGCAAATCATCTACATTAGTCCCTTCAACATATTCCATTACCATATAATGGTCGCCCCCCTGCTCAAAAAAATTATAGATAACGGCGATATTGGGATGCAGCAACTGGGCAAGTATCCTGGCCTCTTTTCTAAAACGCTCCAGGAACTGAGGCTGTACCGTAAGTTGCGGATGGAGCATTTTTAAAGCTACTTCACGGCCCAGCATAGTATCGGTGGCTTTATAAACATTGCCCATCCCGCCCTGGCCGAGGTGAGCAGTAATGGTATAATTTAAAATTTGTTTTCCTATCATTTCATTGTTTAACTTAAATCGTCTGGGACTTCTACATCCCTTGTAATTTTTAGCATACTTGCTTCTCTTGTTTCCTTTCCATTCTTTTCAACAGGCTCTTTTTTTCCGATGCGTGCTACTATAGCACTAATATTATCATGGCCTCCGCGTGCCTTTGCTTTGGCAACAAGCTGTTCTGCCACCTCGTTGATTGATGTGCCTCCAACTATTTCTGCCAGTTCCTCGTCATTAAAATAATCGTACAGCCCATCAGAACAAACCAATAAACTGTCGCCGGCCTTTAACTCGCAGGAGTAACAACCGCTATCTACCCGCAGTTCGGGTTTCGTGCCCATGGCATTGGTGAGGATATTTCGCTGGGGATGCTTATCGGCTTCTTCCGTACTTATACTTCCATTATTAACCAACTCCTGCACATAGGTATGATCGGTAGTAATGCGGGAAATTTTATTTTCTCTGAGATGATACGCCCTGCTATCGCCGGCATGAGCATAATATAAACACCCACTTTCCCAAACCAGCGCCGTACAGGTAGTACCCATTCCTTTTTGCTGACTGTTTTGGGACGCTGCCTGGTATATCGTTCTATTGGCCAGTTTAAACGCATGGGTTAAATTTTCGGGGATATCTTTTCCTTTTGGGTGATGGAAGTAATTGTCAATAATAATTTCAGCGGCCATATTACTGGCTACTTCCCCGGCAAGGTGCCCCCCCATGCCATCGGCAACCAACAGGATCGCACCCTGTGTTTGGTCCTTTCGCTTCACCTGTTTAAACTGCACGGTGTCTTCATTGTTTGTCCGTACGTTTCCCAAATCAGTTTTCACCACTGCCTGGATAAGAAGTGATTCAATATTGGGTGCAGGGGCAGAAGCATTTCCCGTTGGTCGTTTTTTTCTTTTCCAAAACATTATTTGTCGGATTTATCTAAATAATATTCATAAGAACTCCTTCTGGGTGTAATCTCCACCTGTATTTTCTTATCGTTGTATCCATCTGCATGAATAGTTAATTCAAAGTTATCTCCTTCTTTCCCTTTCAGTTGAAACGGAAGGTCTTGTTTTGATCCGTCGGGGAAAATAATTTGAGTATTGTTAATCCCCGGCGTACTTAGCCATACCCCTTCAACCGGAAGAGTTGCCGGAGGCGCAATTGCGTTGGGTTCCTGCTCTTGTTCCGGCATTCCTCCCTTCTTGTTTTCGAATGATGATTTTTCGTTGCTGTCCTTTCTGCTTTTCCATTGATAAAACGAATTGCTATTAAAAACTAAAAGGAGTAAAACCATCAACACAATACCCGAAGCCAGCAAAATCCACTTCCGGTTTTGAGAAATGAAATTCATGAATCGGATGGGTTCTTCCCGGGGGCTTTCAACCATCTCTAAAATTTTCGTTACCTCCCATGCCGAAGCCCTGAGATCAGGATTTATTCGAAGACACTTGTCAATAACCCGGCAAATATCCTGGGGGATTTCAGGAACCAGGATTTCGGGATTGGTAAAACTTCCTTTGCGGATTTTTTCCTGCAAGCCGGGCAGGGTGGATGATTCGAAAGGTAAATAACCGGTGGCTATTTCGTAACTAAGAACCCCAAGGGCCCACATATCCGATTTTAATTCGGGCTTGTGCGCCAACTGCTCCGGCGCCAGATATTCCATGGTACCCACAACAAATCCTGCCTGGGTAAGTTTGGGGGATAATTTATGTTTCGCTATCCCAAAATCAAGCATCTTCAACGTGCCATCCGGTTGAATTTTTATATTCTGGGGTTTAATATCCCGATGTACAATTTCTTTTTTATGGAGATAGGCCAGCGCTGCCGCAATTTGAAATATAATACTACGAACTTCCTCTGCCTGCAATTTTCCCTTTCTTTTAAGCAAGGTATCCAAGGAATCCCCTTCCACATATTCCATGATGATGCAATCGCGCCGGCCAATTTTGCTGAAAGCATACAACCTGGCAATATTGGGATGGTTGGTGGAAGCCTGGATGGTAGCCTCATTCTTAAAGCGTTCGATAAAATTCTCCTGGTGAAGAATTTTTATGGCTGCCCAACGGTGGAGGGAGGGGTTGTATGCTTTATACACCTCTCCCATCCCGCCGGAGCCAATACGTTCCTGAAGTTTATATCCATCAACCTCATCAGGCGTAGAAGAAACATAAGCCATGACAAAGCTGTTTGTTGAAAAATTTAATTACCGGTTACTTTGGTTATTCCCATCAATTCCAATCCATATTTAATAGGAACTGCAAAAGAAATCTTTGTGCCTTGTCCATCCGACATTCCTGCATAAAAGATCCCAATCACATTTCCCTCATCATCAAACAATGGGCCTCCACTATTTCCTGCACCAGTAGCATTGATGGTTAGCTGGTAAGAGTCGCCAAAAGTGCTGTATGTTACCGTTTTAGCATTGGGAGATGAAGACCCCGGAATAATTCTTCCAATACTTCCCGGTGTAACCGTTGGTGTAGGCACGCTTGAAAACTGGGTATCCTGATTAAACGGATCCTTTGAATTACGCATTACAAATTCCATAGGAGCAATTCCGGGATATCCCATTACAGTAACAGCCTGCCCGGGGCGAACGTTTTTATAATCATCCTTCATAGTAACTTTTGAAAGCGATTGGGGCATCTCAACTTTTATCATAGCTACATCATGTTCATCAGAAGGGGTGGAAGAAACTACTGGCCTACGCAATGCAGTCCCGGCAAAGATTACATTCATATACGTATTGCGGCCCTTAATACTTCCTTTATACGCAGAGTATCCTCCGGCAACCTTAGCCTCTGAAGGTACCCAGCCAGATACATCATCTGGGGTAACCTGAAAATTGGGGACAATAGCCGGCTTATTATTTTGATAACCTACCAATACTCCCGGGAAAGCATACTGGGGGAAGTTATACCGGGTCATCCAACCTGCTCCAACGTGACGGTTGGTCAAAATAAACCCATCATTAGAAACCACAAATCCGGTTCCACTTGCCCCTGCAATCCCAATGGGTACACCCATACTTACATTTTTCTTGGTATCAATATAAGGCTCAATTTTCCCTTCAGCATTCCTAATATAAGCTGCCATATACTGGGTAGATCCGTCCTGCTGTTTTACGGGTACATATAAATGCCACATTTCATCATTAGTAGCCACATCGTATAATTGCCATGCAAATTCAATTTGAACAACCCGGTCTTCATTCTCTTTGCTGATTTGTTCCGGCGTTTTTTTATTCTTATTGGTAGTGTCTCCAATAATCACTGTTTCCTTCTGTGCCTTAGGGAAAATTTTATCTTTAAAAAGAAACCCCAAAATTCCTGCAGCAGCCAGAAGCCCTACCACTACTAATGCAAGCGTATTCTTCGATTTTTTTCTTTCACTCTGAAGCATCCTTTCTACGGTTTGCTTCCCAATTCCGGTTTTGGCAGGTTCGCCCGATGACGATTGGGAAACCGCAGTTTGCGTACCCGAAACCGTAGTGGCTTTAATAGAAGTGGGAATTTCCACCACCCGGGTGGCCTGCATCATATCCTGCGGGCGGGGATAAATGTCAAAACTGAATACCGGGCCATTCATACCCAACTGAACTTCATCTCCCGGGTTTAAAGGATGAGAACCTTTTACCCTCTCCTTATTCACAAAAATTCCATTCCGGCTATTGTTATCTATAATAACAAACTGCAGGGGGTCCTCCTTTACTTTTTCAATCCTGCCATGTTCCCTGCTTACAATCGACTCCTGTTCGGGGTCATATTGAATATCGCTTCCGGCTGCTCGGCCAATGCTCAGGCTCTTTTTATTGAAATCAAACTCTTCTACCTGATTACTCTTTGTGCCTTTGCTGTGCCTGATTACATAATGTTCAATTTTGGTACTCATTTTTTGATGATTTAGTTGAAAATTGTTGATTAGCGGGTCGAAAACCTGTTGGCTTTGGTAGGATTGGATCCTGGCATAAATAGGAATCGAAGAAGCTAACAAATCTAAAGGAGTAGCATAACCCGTACAATACTTATACAGGAGTATAATAGAGGGAAATTTTAAAGTTAAAAACTAACAATCGTTAGTTTTGAGGGGTAATTCCCTATTTTTGTATAAAGCCATTAAGATGACAGAAATTACCCGGCTGGAATCGGTTTTCCAGGATAAAGTAGATAAGGAAATTAAAGTGGAGGCCATGGATTGGATGCCGGAGGCTTACCGGAAAACCAATCTCAGGCAAATCAGCCAACACGCTCATTCCGAAGTGGTGGGCATGTTACCGGAAGGAAACTGGATTACCCGTGCGCCCAGTTTAAAACGCAAAGCCATCCTGATTGCAAAAGTTCAGGATGAAGCAGGCCATGGATTGTATTTATATTCCGCTGCCGAAACCCTGGGCAGCAGCCGCGAGGAAATGGTAGCCGACCTGTTGATGGGGAAAGCCAAATACTCCTCTATTTTTAATTACCCCACCCTTACCTGGGCCGATATGGGAGCCATTGGTTGGCTGGTGGATGGTGCTGCCATTTTAAACCAGGTGATGTTGTGCCGTACTTCTTACGGCCCGTATGCAAGGGCCATGGTGAGAATCTGTAAAGAGGAAAGTTTCCACCAACGCCAGGGTTTTGAAGCCCTGTTGGAATTGAGCCGTGGCACCACAGAACAAAAAGCGATGTGCCAGGATGCCATCAACCGCTGGTGGTGGCCCAGCCTGATGATGTTTGGGCCCAAAGATAGCGACAGCCCCAACAGCGAGCTCAGCATGAAATGGAAAATCAAACGCAAAACCAACGATGAGCTCCGCCAGCAATTTGTTGATATGATTGCCCAACAGGTAAAAATTTTGGGAATGACATTGCCAGACTCCGAACTGAAATGGAATGATAAAAGAGGGCACTTTGATTTTGGAGAAATTAACTGGGAAGAATTTTGGAATGTAGTAAAAGGAAATGGCCCCTGTAACAAACAACGGTTGCATGCCAGAAGGGCCGCCCACGATAATGGAAGCTGGGTGCGCGAAGCCGCCGTTGCCTATGCCGAAAAAAAAGCTGCTGCTAAAAAACAAAAAGTCGCTTAATTCCACTGCCATGCAAATACAAATAAAAAAATTCTACTACGGCGATATCCCCGAAGAAAAATCGTCGGCACCATCAACTCCTGTTACCCGGGACGAGCACGAGTGGCCGCTTTGGGAAGTTTTCATTCGTAGTAAACAGGGCCTCGATCATAAACATGTTGGATCCCTCCATGCAACCGATGCCGAAATGGCCATAAAAAATGCAAGAGACGTTTATACCCGCCGGCAGGAAGGAATCAGCATTTGGGTGGTGGAAAGCAAAAACCTCCATGCCTCCAATCCCGATGATGCCGCCATGCTGTACGACCCCGCCGCCGATAAAATATACCGGCACCCTTCCTTTTATAACCTGCCCGAAGAGGTAAAACACATGTAACCCTTACCGTTATGAATGCACATCTTGATTACGTTCTCCATCTGGCCGACACTACCCTGGTACTCGCCCAACGAAACAGCGAATGGTGCGGACACGGGCCCATCCTGGAGCAGGATATTGCCATTACCAATATTTCTCTCGACCTGCTGGGGCAGGCCCGGAATTATTACCAGCATGCGGCCAGCCTGATTAACACAGCAAATCCAAATGCACAGGCTGATGAAGACAGCCTCGCCTACCTTCGGGATGAACGGGAATTCAAAAACCCCTTGTTGGTAGAGCTGGAAAAAGGAGATTGGGCGAAAACCACCCTCCGTCAATTTTTATTCAGTGTTTTTCAGGACCTGCAACTGAAGCGCTTATTACATTCTACGGATACACAAATTGCAGCCATTGCCGAAAAATCCCTGAAAGAAACAGCCTATCACATTGCCTGGAGCAGCGAATGGGTTATCAGGCTTGGAGATGGTACCCCCGAAAGCCATTCCAGGATGGTTACGGCACTAAATGAAGTTTGGGAATTTACAGGCGGCCTTTTTGTTCCGGCACCTTACGAACTGCAACTGGCAGGCACTATAGCAGCAGATGTTTCCCAACTTGAAAAACCCTGGACGGAAACGGTTTCCAATGTGCTGGAAGAAGCTACCTTATCCCTTCCCGGAAAGACCTTTATGCAACAGTCCGGAAAAACCGGAATCCATACCGAAGCCATGGGCTATATACTTGCCGAAATGCAATCCTTAAAAAGAAGTTTACCAACTGCCACCTGGTAATAACATGAAATCATTTACTGCAGATGAAATTTTCCGGATATTAGAAACCGTTGCCGATCCCGAAATCCCGGTTCTCAGTATCCTCGACCTGGGAATCGTGCGAGCCGTAAATTTGAATGGAGAAATTCCGGAAATTGTAGTTACCCCTACTTATTCCGGATGCCCGGCCACAGATGCTATTAATACCGACATCCGGCTTAAAATGATGGAATACGGGTTACCTAAAATTAAAATTACTACCCGGCTCTCTCCTGCATGGACTACCGATTGGATGAGCCAGGCGGGAAAGAAAAAACTGGAAGACTATGGTATTGCCCCACCTAAACCGGCAAACCGGGAAATAACCTGTCCACGCTGTAAAAGCCCCCACGTTACCTGCATCAGCCACTTTGGCTCTACTGCCTGTAAATCACTCTACCAATGCCTCGACTGTAAAGAGCCATTCGATTATTTTAAATGCCATTAGTCCTACCTTTATCCGCGTTGCTCTGGCAGGAAGATTTTTGGTATGCTCCAATTTAATTTTCCATAGGCGTGGATGTTAATTCAGAAAATATAATTTTACCCAATACGCAATTTTTACCTTGCCATAATTGAAAAATAATGAGCAGTATTATTACTGAAATAAAAGGCCATATAGCCATTCTTCGCCTGAACCGGCCCGAAAAATTCAATTCCTTTAACCGGGAAATGGCGCTGGCATTACAAAAAGCGCTGGATGAAACGGGTGCGGATAAAAATATCAGGGCCGTTTTAATAACGGGAACGGGTAAAGCCTTCTGTGCCGGGCAGGATATTTCGGAGCTGACAAGCGATAATCCGGTAGGCATTAACAAAATCCTAAGCGAACATTATAACCCCATCGTAAGAAGAATACGCCAACTGGAAAAACCGGTTATTGCCGCGGTAAATGGCGTGGCAGCGGGTGCCGGAGCCAACATGGCCCTTTGTTGTGATGTAGTGTTGGCGGCATCGAACGCATCCTTCATCCAGGCATTCAGTAAAATCGGGTTGATTCCCGACAGTGGCGGCACCTTCTTTCTTCCGCGGCTGGTTGGCTGGCAAAAAGCCAGCGCGATTATGATGCTGGGAGATAAAATATCCCCTGAGCAAGCAGAAAGAATGGGTATGATATATAAAGTCTTACCCGCTGACACATTTTTAGAAGATTCAATAAACCTGGCCCATGAACTGGCCGGCCTCCCTACACGGGGGCTTGCCTTTACCAAAATGGCCCTGAATCAATCGATGCAACAATCCTGGGAACAGCAACTCGCTACAGAAGATGAATTGCAACAGAAAGCTGCAAACACACACGACTACCGGGAAGGAATAACTGCATTTTTGGAAAAACGCCCTCCCCAATTTAAAGGTGAATAATATGTCGCAAAAACCAACCCCACGCGAAGTGGTGGATCACATGATGAACCACGATGGATTTAGTAAATGGCTGGGCATTTCGATACTTACCATTTCGGAGGGAAGTAGTAAAATTAAAATGACCGTACGTCCTGAAATGATAAATGGTTTTGGTATTGTGCATGGCGGGATCGCCTTCTCCCTGGCAGACAGTGCATTTGCCTTTGCCTGTAACAACCGAAATGTACTTTCCGTTGCACTCGATACCTCCATCAACTTCACCAAACCCGTGCATGTGGGCGATGAACTTATTGCCGAAGCGGCAGAGATTCATAATGGCCGGTCAACGGGTCTGTACCATATAACCATTACCAACCAGCATGGCCATACCGTGGCCCTTTTTAAAGGTACTTGTTTCCGCACCAATAAATCCCTGATTAGCACATCATGATTTACGAATACAATGGATACCGGCCGGTAATTCACGAGTCTGCATTCATTCACCCGCAGGCTGCAGTTACCGGTAATGTTGTAATTGGAAGGAATGTGTACGTTGGGCCGGGTGCTGCCCTTCGGGGCGATTGGGGTGAAATAATCATAGAAGACGGATGCAATATCCAGGAGAACTGCACTATTCATATGTTTCCGGGAACTACTGTTTTTTTAAGGCGATCCGCTCATATCGGGCATGGAGCCATTATACATGGGTCGGAGATTGGCGAAAATTGCCTCGTGGGAATGAATGCGGTGATCATGGATAAGGTGAAACTTGGCAAAGAATCAATCGTTGGAGCCCTCTGCTTTATTCAAGCGGATATAATTATTCCTCCACGCAGTCTGGTGGTGGGCAATCCACACAAAATCATCAAAGAAGTATCGGATGAAATGATTAACTGGAAAACCGCAGGAACAAACTTGTATCAACAACTTCCATCCGAAATGCACAAACACTGGAAGCCCTGTGAACCGCTTCGGGAAATTCCTTCAAACCGCAGGGAGCAATCTTCCCATTACAAAACCTGGGATGAAACTAAATAGCCACATTATTTAACCCAAGCGCCTCTTCCACTTTTTGGCAAACAACGGAATGGCTATATTTTCCGGCTTCTTCTTTCAATATTTCCGGTGCCACAAAATGGCTTCCCGCTATGGCTTGTTTTAACTTTTGCGCCAGGTCGTCGCTATCCGATGCTTTAAACAAAAGCCCCAATTTACCCTGCTGTAAAATTTCGGGGGTCCCGCCCGAACTACTTCCCAAAATCTGGGTGCCACAAGCCATCGCCTCAATGGTAACCATCCCAAAAGTTTCTGATTTGGAAGCCATCACAAAACAATTAATCGCTTTATAAAAATCAACTATTTCCTTTCTGAAAGGGAGAATAAATACGCGGTGAGATAATTGATGGTTATTTATTCGCTGCTGCATTTGAGCAAAATACGTTTCCCCTTCATTTCGGGTTGGTTCGCCCAAAAAAACTACTGAAAAATTGGTCTGGTTGCATTTTTGCATCGCATCCAAAAGCAACAGTTGCCCTTTATGAACATCAAACCTTCCTATTAATCCAAACAAAAACCCATCCAAGGGTAACCCAAGAACCTGCCGCGCATCCTGCATCTTTTTTTCTGAACTAAACTGATGAAGGTCCAGCCCCGAAGGTATTACCCTGATCCGCTCTTTTGGAAAGCGGGTCAAAATTTTCACCTGTTGTGCCAGCCAATGAAGTGGGCATGCCCATAAATCAAACTTTCGAAAACGAAGACTGTGAAAAATATTTCGCTTCGAAATCCCCAACTGCATTTCCATAAAATAAGACAGATGCAGGTTGTTTCTCAGTTTCCATTTGGCAAAAGCCGCAATGCTCATATCGTAGGTTGCCCTTACAATCAGGTGGGTAATTTGTTCCCGTTTAATAATTTGAACCAGGGCTAATCCTTTTCCGATATCATAATACTTCCGGTGCCGGTCAATTTGAATTACTTTCACATTTTCTTTCCGGGCATTTTCTTCAATGGGAGAATTACCGCAACAAAGAATTACCACAGCATGTCCCCTTTGTTGCATCCAAATAGCATTCCGCAATTGGTTCATTTCTAACCCGCCCCAGCTCGAGGTTCCACAGAGGTATGCCAATTTGTATTTCACTTAATCCACAAAATTATTTCCAATTGTAAACTAAAAATTGAACTTATTTACGGATGTCTTTCCAAATGAGGTATGGATCCGTTCGCTTATCAAAAAAATCCGGAACCTTTCCATCCCCCTTTCCCATAATACCACCATCCGGATGCCCCAATAAATTACAATGATCATCAAATAAATCACTGTAAAAGTCGCAACAGATTGCCGGCACAAAATACACCGTATTTCCTTTATAACTGTACCTGTACACAGCCCGGGGCGGATTAGTCATCTCTTCCTGAGAGAACTTCTTAATAAGGCTTTTTACACAGGCTGGGACGTCTAAAGTGGGGCGCTGCATTTTTTTGGATTTCGAGCACCCACAAATTACAAACACAAGGAAAAATAGAAATATTTTCTTCATAAACACCCGGTTCAAAAAATGATGCCGGAAAACCTGCACCTTTGCAAAGATGGAGAAAACAAATTTTGTAGATCAGATTAAAGTGTTTTGCCGCAGTGGCCATGGCGGAGCAGGAAGCAGGCATTTTCTTCGAAACAAGCTTACTGCAAAGGGAGGGCCGGATGGAGGGGATGGCGGCCGCGGGGCACATATTATCCTGAGGGGAAACAAACAACTTTGGACCCTTCTCCATTTACGATATTTTAAAAACATCCTTGCCGAAGATGGCGGCAACGGAAGTGCCAATAATTCAACGGGCAAAACAGGGAAAGATATTATTATTGAAGTTCCGCTTGGTACGGTGGCGAAGGATGAAGTAACCGGGAAAGTAGAAGCTGAAATTTTAGAAGACGGCCAGGAAGTTATTTTGCTTCGCGGCGGGCGCGGCGGATTGGGTAATAGTAATTTTAAAACAGCTACCAACCAGGCGCCCGAATATGCCCAGCCTGGCGAACCCAGTGAAGAAGGAATTAAAGTACTCGAATTAAAAGTACTTGCGGATGTGGGCCTGGTCGGATTTCCTAATGCCGGTAAATCCACGCTGCTTTCCAGCATAACCGCGGCTAAACCGAAAATTGCTGATTACGCCTTTACTACCATTACTCCTCAATTGGGCATGGTAGAATACCGCGATGGAAAAAGTTTTTGTATGGCCGATCTGCCTGGTATCATCGAAGGAGCCGCCGAAGGCAAGGGTCTGGGCCACCGGTTCCTGCGGCATATTGAACGGAATTCCATATTGCTCTTCGTTATTCCCGCAGATAGTAAAAATCATTTGGAAGAATTTAATATCCTTAAAAAGGAATTGGAAGAATACAATCCCGATATGCTCCAAAAAGATTTTGTAATTGCCATCAGCAAATCGGATATGTTGGATGAAGAACTGATGAAAGCCATCGATAATGAGCTTCCCAAAAACATACCACACATTTTTATTTCTTCCGTTACAGGGCAACATCTCCAACAATTAAAAGACCTGCTTTGGGCTACCCTTAACCGGCAGGAACAGGCGTAATCCACACCTGTGGACTAACAATCCTTCGGGGGGTGATTCGTTGTTTCTATATTCGTAACGAACCCCAGTTCGCGCTTATGAGGAAAGGAGCCCTTTGTTTGATATTTATTGCAGGATTATGTGGAATCTTGTTAACAGGTTGCCCCTATAGTTCGGTATATACACTCGATCCGGAACCCGCACTCCCCATAAACGAAGACTATCTGGGAAAGTGGGCTGTATTGGTGAATACAAACTCCAATTTTGGCGAACCCGTGAAATTAATACTTTCAAAAAAATCGGACACAGAGTATGCCGTGGCTTTTACCGGTGATGTAAAAGAATTACTCCGATACCGGATTTCACTTAGCGATACCTTAAAAGGAACGGGATATTTAAGTACCGTAGATCATTGGGAGTTTTTGAATTTCGTGATCCGGGGAGAAGTATTCATCATCCAAATCCTTTATGATAAAAACAAGCTTACCCTCCTTCCCATGGCAGAATCCTTTACCAATAAACATATCGGATCCGACCAGCAACTACGGGAGGCATTGCGCTTCCACATGAAAACGCGGTTAAGACCCCGATACGATGATGACTTTTGCCTACGCAACATGGTTCGTGTAAATTAACGGAAGGCTTTTATTAAAAAACGTAATTTGCCATGCTTGCTAAATTGTTAAGAACATGCCCAGATCCAAAATTGCCGGAATTGGCTTTTATGTCCCGGAAAATATAGTTACCAATAACGATCTTACCCGATTCATGGATACTTCCGACGCTTGGATTCAGGAAAGATCCGGAATTAAGGAACGGCGTTTTGCCCATCGCACCAAAGAAACCACCACTACCATGGGGGTGGAAGCTGCCAGGATTGCCATTGAAAGAGCGGGAATAACCCCAAATGATATCGACTTCATTATTTTTGCCACCCTTTCCCCCGATTATTATTTCCCCGGTTGTGGCGTATTGCTTCAACGCGCCATGAAGATGAATCACATTGGTGCGCTGGATGTAAGAAACCAGTGCAGTGGTTTTATTTATGCCTTATCCGTCGCCGATCAATATATTAAAACAGGCATGTATAAAAACATCCTGATCGTGGGCAGTGAAAAACATTCTTTTGGTTTAGATTTCTCTACCAGGGGCCGCAATATTTCCGTGATATTTGGGGATGGGGCAGGTGCAGCCGTAATTCAGCCTACTGAAAAAGAAAACCAGGGAATTTTAAGTACGCATCTGCATAGCGATGGGGAATTTGCGGAAGTACTCGCCATGTACAACCCCGGTACACATGCCAACCATTGGTCGGATAAACCGCATGCTGATTTTGAGGATAAAGAAATGGGCGAAATGTTTATGAGCCATGCCATGATTGAGAAGGGGCAGAACTACCCTTTTATGGATGGCCCGGCGGTATTTAAAAAAGCGGTGGAAAAATTTCCCGAAGTGATTCATGAAGCGTTGGATGATAATGGACTAAAAACATCCGACCTAACCCTTTTAGTGCCTCACCAGGCAAATCTCCGAATCGCACAGTTTGTTCAAAAGCAATTAAAGCTCAGCAACGACCAGGTATTTAACAACATTGAACATTACGGTAATACAACGGCCGCTTCCATTCCCATTGCGCTCTGCGAAGCATGGGAAAAAGGAAAAATAAAGGAAGGCGACCTGATATGCCTGGCAGCTTTTGGCAGTGGCTACACCTGGGGATCGGTATTAATGAGATGGTAAATTATGCTAAAAAGGAATCTGCTTTTTTTTGTCAACCCGATTTCCGGTACCGGTAACTATAAAGCCCTGGTCGGGTATATTAACCAGGCTTTGAAAATGCACCCGCATATCTATTCCATTGAGCATACCCAGGCATCCGGAAATTATAATTTCCTGCCCGAAAAAATAAAAAAGGAACAAATTACCGATGTGGTGATTTGTGGTGGTGATGGAAGTATTAACCAAATTGCCACATACCTGATTGGAAACCCGGTACGCATTGGCATTATTCCACGGGGTTCCGGAAACGGGCTTGCATTTAGCGCAGGCATCCCAAAAAATATTAAGAGAGCCATGGCTATTATCCTGGATGGCCAGGCTTCTTTTATTGATGCTTTTCAAGTTAACAACCGGTACAGTTTTATGCTTTGTGGTTTGGGATTTGATGCCAAAATTGCACACGAATTTGCAAACGTATCTTCCAGGGGTTTAAAAACGTATACCCGTTTAACCGTTAAGCATTGGATACTCGCAAAATCATACCCATTCTCCCTCTTTACCGAAGGCGAGGCGCTTGCTTTTAATGCTTATTTTATCAGTATTGCCAATGCAAATCAATTTGGAAATAATATGCGTATTGCACCCAAAGCAAGTTTAAGTGACGGATTACTCGATATTGTGGTGGTTAACAAAACAAACCGAATTTTATTATTAGGAAAAGTGCTGCTTCAAATAACCAGGGGAAAACCAATACCCGTGGCAGATATCAGAAAAAAAAACAGAACAATCCACTATTTCAGGGCGGCTACCCTAACGCTTAAAAATAATTCTCTGGCGCCACTGCATATTGACGGAGAGCCGGCTGAAACAGAAAGAGAATTTAATATCCGAATCATTCCCCACGCAATAAATCTTATTCAGCCTATGGGCTGAGAAGCTGCTTTACCGTAGCAATCGCTTTCTGATTGATCTCTCCGTAAAATGCATTCTTTACATCGCGTTTCTCCCTTGCCGTTAGGTGAAAATTCAGAACGGCCCCCTTGTCCGGCTTTTGAGGAAGGTACATGATGGAAAGCCGCTGAATCTTCAGGTCGTCATTATTCTGTGTGATATAATTATATTCATCAGATTGAGCATAGTCTTGCAAGCGGAACCAATTCTGTTGCAGCATAGTGGCAGGCGTAACGATCATATTGGTAACAGATCCCTTATCAAAATGCAGGGGAACATTTTCAAGCACCCGGTCTTTTAATTGAAGGATCACTACACCCGACGTATTCTCCTTCAGCCAGTTGCGGAACACATCAATAAACCGTAGCGTAGTTTCCATGCCATAATTATCCCGCAATCCGGCATCCATCACATCCACAACAGGGTTAGTAGGAAGCCATACATTAGGCAAAACATAGGGGAACGTAGCACTCATTCGCAAAGCGGTTAGAATGCGCAGGTTTTGAGGTTGCAGGTTCTTAAACAGGGCATTAAAATCCACCGCATCCGGATTGGCCAGGCTATCTTCCATCATATTGGGTGGTTTCATCATAAAGCTCATGGGTTGGGTACCCATAACCATTTTTCTTCCATCCACTGTTACTACCGAATTAAAAATAATAAGCGGGATTTTAGCGGCATGCTCATCCGCGGAAAGGTCCTTCATCTGTTTGTCTAATAACCCGTTGGTATTGTCGGACAATTTTTTTTCGAAAGCATACCCCCGGTCTTTCACATACGAAAATCCGTCAACCGAGAAACGCTGTGCCGGAGAAAACAAGTCCCTGGCAATCATGGAGGTGAAGACCGGGTTAAGCAAATCCTTGGCAATATTGTCGGTATAGGTTTCCTTTGAAATATCAAACTTTGGATTTTGCAATTTCAGCCGGTACAATTCGCGGTAATAGCTGGCGGCCAGCATACCTCCACTGGCACCGCTGAAAAGGAAACTGTGCTCCATCAGTTTTCCCTGGGTAATACTGTCCATTTTTTGAAGGGCGTTCATTACAAAAGCCGCGCTTCGCAATCCGCCTCCGCTTACATTAATAAAAACCATAAGCGGCTTCTCTTCCTTTTGCCTGGCTTTCCATCGGTTCAAAATGCCCAGCATGTTTTGTTCGTCCGCTTTCATTCTTGTGTTAGTACACAGGTTTTGAAGGGATTGCTTATCATAATCGGGGCGAAGATCTCTTTTCGTATAATCGATACCGTACGCTTTATTCCGGGGGTCAATTATCTCGTGCTCATACAGTACATTCACAACCACCAGCAGTAAAATAGCGGCTGGCAGGCTCCAGCTTTCCAGGAAATAGGTTAAGGATCCGATTACCGCTATCAGAATGGCAAAAAATACCAGGATGCTGGCGGCGGCCGGGAGTTCAAAATAAGAGTTATCCAGTAAAAACCCAACCAGAATCAAAAACAGGAAGGCCAATACAATACTGGCAATGGCTGCCAGATGGTGGCGTTTAAAAATGGTATCCAGGAAATCCTGCCGGTAGTGACTAACATTACGCGCTTTCTTCCAACGCAGGTGTCCGCTTAAATAAACGCCTACTTTTAATCCAAAACCTTCATCTACATACCGTTTGTTGGAAAACCGTTTATTAAATAGTTCGGGGCTGTTTATTATGGGCGCCATGGTGCGTACAATGGTTTTATCGGCGCCAAAAAAATAGGCCAGTGAAATTCCCATTAATAATGCCAGGCCCAAAAGGATGCCCAAAAGGATAACCATGATTTCTGAGAATGTCATCAATTCCCGGTATTCTGAGAACCAATACAATCTGCCGAAATAATAAAGCACAAATAAAATGGGAAACAGGGCATTGTTAATACAATATTTCAGGAAGGGGTTTCGGGTAGTAGCCAGGAATTTAAAACGCTTGCTGTGAAGAATGAACGTGGTAACATTCCAACTCATGATATAGACCCCAAGGGCAACACCCACTATGGCAGCCCCCACAAAATTTACAGACCCCAGGTATTCGGGAACAAAAAACAAGGCATCGGCGCCATAATGCTTCAAAAAATCGCTGCTAATGGTGCTGATAAGGATAAACCAGAATAGTAAGAGAATCTGGTATTTCCTGAAGTGTAGGATAAAGAGCTGTACGGGAAAAGAATAGTAAAAATCCGTTACATATCTCTTCATAATAGCAAGTTGTTAATTGGTAAGTTACTACAAAATCGTTGCTCAATAAACGATCAGGATATTTGTTGCATTGTGCCGGCCATTTTATATTTCCATTCTGAAGATTAGCCGTAACCTTATATTATAAATTACTGCCTAATATGACCTCAATATCGGAGCTGATGAATTTAGACGGATCCTCTATTAAAATTTGCAGGAGGCTTTGGAATAAGGAATACCAGGAACCCGGCAAAACAAAACCGGTTGCAGGTTGAAGTGGGAAATTCCCCGATTCAATCTCTAATAAATATTCTATTCTAAATAGTGGTTTGTATTTACCCGGATATATTCTGGGGAGCAATCGAACAGGTAATTTAAAATATTCATATGGCCCGCACCAAAAATCACTAAAATTCTGTCGGATGGGGCGGCAGGTATTCTTTGGATATTTCTAAAAATTTTTAAATTTCTGCTAAACCAGCGTCCTGTTTCAAAATCAACTCCCAAAAAGTCATTTGGTTTGGACTCATATTTAAATAATCCGATTAAATAATTTCCCAGGTCTTTCTTAATGTTTGTTTCGTCATTTACTTGTCTTAATGTAGCAAGGATGCCCGCTTTTTTAAAAACAATAGGCATCAATACCCGCTTCGAAGAATCGGGATTCTTTTCAAAATAGGATTCAAATTTTTTCGCTTCTACACTGTCTTTCCCATACACGATACGCGCAATGCGGTCATTGAAATTCCCCCATGCATTTACGCAATAAAGCCTTGTTAATCCCATCTGTTTGGCTATTCGAAATCCAATCTGTTCTTCTTCACAACGGGCAAGGGAGTACTTGTTTTGCACATATTGCAGATAAGCTGAATCAGTAACTCCTTGTTCATTGGGATTCCTCTCAATTGCAATTATAGTGGGTTTGAATTTCATGATCTTTTTTACGATTTCTTCAATTTCATTTTGGTATTTTGGATCCAGCACGTCTATCTGGTCATTTTTTGAAATTTGGACCACATCAAGGTTGGGAAAGTCAAAATGAAAAGTTGCCAGGGTCAATACGGCTGGTTTGGAGGGTTGTGCCCTGGTAACCAGGAAAGCCAATGAAAATAACAGGATAAAAGTTGCTTTCATTTTTTTCTGTCATACGTTTGTAAACAATATTTGTTACTCTCCGGATAAAAACATTTTCTATCCAGATTCCTTTCCCGGGCATTTTATGAATTATGAGAGATAATGGATATTTCCCCGTACCTGCCAATCGAAAAAATATCCTACAAAAAACTAATCCTGAATAATAGGAAAAGATTAATGGCGTAATATAAATTTAAACGTGTTAGAATCCGGGTATTATAAATCAAAAATAGAAGCCGGTGTTGATGAGGCGGGAAGGGGATGCTATGCCGGGCCGGTTTTTGCTGCTGCCGTAATCCTTCCCGGCGATTTTTTTCATCCTTTATTAAACGACAGCAAGCAGGTTAGTGTAAAAAACAGGGAATTACTGCGGCAGGTGATAGAAAGAGAAAGCCTGGCTTTTGCAGTGGCAAGAGTAGATAATCAGGAAATAGACCGAATCAATATCCTCCAGGCATCTTTTAAGGCCATGCACCTTTCGCTGGATCAGCTTTCCATAAAACCGGAGCATTTATTGGTGGATGGTAACCGGTTTAAGACATATCGGAATATTTCTCACCATTGTATCGTGAAGGGAGATGGGATTTATGCATCGATTGCGGCAGCCAGCATCCTGGCGAAAACACACCGGGATGAGTTTATGCTGAAACTTCACAAAGAATTTGATTACTATGGATGGGATACAAACAAAGGCTATGGTACCGCAACGCATAGAAAAGCCATTGCATTGCGGGGTTTATCAAAATACCACCGGAAAAGTTTTCACATCCTACCCGCCGGGGCACCTCTTTTTAATGACTGAAAAATCATTCATTCCATTCACCCAACCCCTGCCTTATTACTTCATACTCATCCTTCGTACAATCGATAACGGTAGATGGATGAATACCCCCGGGCCCACCATCAATAACAATATCCACCTGAGCGTTGAACTTTTCATAAATGACCTCCGGGTCGGTATATTCTTCCACTGTTTCCCCCGGTAAGGTAGTGCTCAAAATGGGATGATCGAGGGCTTGAATAATATCCAGGCAAATTTTATTGTTCGGTATCCTTAACCCAATCGTTGATTTTTTACTTTGAAGGATTTTGGGCACCTGCCTGCTTGCCGGAAGGATAAAAGTAAATGGTCCCGGAAGGTATTGTTTTAAAATGCGGTAAAGAGGTGTATTCACGGGTTTGGTATAATCGCTGAGATGGCTCAAATCCCGGCAGATAAATGAAAATTGCGCTTTTGCGGGGTTGATATTTTTTATCCGGGCAATACGTTCTACCGCCTTGTGCTGAAATATATCGCACCCCAGGCCATAAATGGTATCGGTGGGGTATATGATAATACCGCCATCCTGCAGGCATTCAGCTACCTGCTTTACCAACCTGGGCTGGGGATCAATGGGGTGAATTTGGATAAGCACTTCCCCAAATTAGTATAAAAAAATCCTTCTTTCGTAATCCTCTTTGAAACAACTATTTTTGCAACGTTTTTTAAAGAAATAACCTAATTCCTGAAACATGTCTCTGATCAACCTTGGTACGATGGCTTTCGATGCAATTGAAACCCCCTTTGATAAAGTGGATCGCATTGTGGGCGGCTCGGGCACCTACCTGGCTTATGCCGCATCAAAATTCATTAAACCGGTTCAACAGATATCTATTATAGGGAATGATTTCCCGGAAGAAGAGTTGAAAGAATTAAAAGCACGCGGGGTTGAATTAGATGGCGTGGAAATGGTAAAGGATAAAAAATCCTTTTTCTGGAGTGGCAGGTATCACATTGATATGAACTCCCGCGATACGCTTATTACCGATTTGAATGTATTGGCCGATTTTAATCCCATTGTTCCGGATAGTTACCAGAATGCAGAATTTTTAATGTTGGGTAACCTGATGCCGAAACTGCAGCTCAGCGTAATTAACCAGCTTAAAACCCGCCCCCGGCTTATCGTACTGGACACCATGAATTTTTGGATGGATACCGCTATGGACGACCTTAAAACCGTATTAACCCGGGTAGATGTATTGTTGGTTAATGACGGGGAGGCAAGACAACTAAGCGGCGAAATCTCCCTGGTACGGGCAGCCAATAAGATCCTGGGTATGGGGCCTCAATACCTGATCATTAAAAAAGGAGAACACGGAGCCCTCCTGTTTCATAAAAACCATGTCTTCTTTGCACCCGCCTTGCCATTGGAGGAAGTATTTGACCCAACCGGGGCTGGCGATACATTTGCCGGAGGATTTATGGGATACCTCGCAAAAACCAGGGATACCGGGTTTGAAAACATGAAAACTGCGATTATTGTGGGAAGCGCTATGGCCAGTTTCTGCGTGGAAAAATTCGGACCCCAACGGTTAAAGGAAATTTCAAACGACGATATCCATGGCCGAATCGAAGAATTTGTACAGTTAGTAAACTTTGATATTGACCTGGTTTAATTCCAATTAATCCAATGCTCGAAATCATCATTTTAATATTTCTTACCCGGCATATTGGAGAGTTGGCCGTAAGAAAGGGACTCCCCCCCACCCGTTGGAAATGGATTACCGTGGGATACTGGTTCCTGTTCGAATTCATGGGTGCAATCATCGGCATTCTTGCTTTTGGAAATGAGAATTTTATAGGCCTCATGTTATTCAGCGTGGCCTGCGCTTTTGGCGGTTACCTCCTGGTTAAATACAGGTTGGAAAAACTCCCGGATAATAATATGGACGATGATATCAACCGCATCGGTTCCGATCAGTTAAGGCCTTAACTTTCCATTTTTTTCAAACTAATTTAGTTTACCCAGGCAAGAAAATGGGTTGCCTCGCATTTGAAAGCAACCCAGTCCATGAAAAGGAAAAATAAATTTTGCACTACCCATTCCTCCGGGCAAGCACAATCACGTTTTTAAATTTTTTAGTTTTCCCGTTAAGATTAAACACTTCCGTATAAATAATATACATACCCACAGGCAGTTTTTGATTTTTCTCACTCAATCCATCCCAGCGGAAATATCCCTTCAATCCGCAAAGCGCATTGCGTTGTAAATACCTTACCGGCCTCCCGGCTGCATCAAAAATGGTGATGTTCGCCACAAACCCGGGTTGTGGGAACTGGTAATTTATCGTCGCATAATCATCCAACCCGTCGTTATCCGGACTCACAATATCCGGGGTTACCGTGATCTCTCCAAAGGTGGCCGCATCCGCCATATATTGGGAATTTTTGTAGGTGGGCGTTCCATAACCCACATTGGTAGCGGCGCTGTGCCAGTTGTTGGCATCCTGGGTTACCGCATCATAGTTGGTGCGTTCGAGTGCCACTCCTTCTCTGTTGCTGATCAGTTTAAAATGCCAGCGCTGATCGTATTTTAATTCATCGATAATAGTACCCTGCTCATTTAAAAAGATGACATCTCCCGCATCATCATTATAAGAAGGCATCGACAGCTCAATAAACTGTTGCGGGTTAAGGGCTACATAATCGTGCAATACCAGCGCTTTGCTTTGTGTAAATACCATAAAATCGCCGGGGAATAATAAATAGTCTTCACTGCTTGCCTGGGTAATACTGCTGATATCTCCCGTTGTGTTCCGGTTGGCAATATACAGATTGCGCAGGTTTAGGATTTTTCCGGAACGGTTATAAATTTCCACATAATCGGTACTGGAAGGCTTGGGGTTAAACAACACTTCATTTATCACCACCCCCAGGCTATCGGTATGCTCGTAAAGGCCCACCCTTGCCGTAGCCGGTTGTTGTACAGCATTCCCACTGCAATCGGTAACGGCATTTACGGTTACGGTGTACACGTGGTTTCTGTTAAGTGCTTGTGCAGGGGCAAGGGTAAGTTGAACCCTGTCGAAACCATAAGGCAATGCGTTTGCTGAAACAGGCTCTCCAATTCCATCACTTATAGAATATTGGGTAACAAAGGAGGCGTTGGTACTGTCTACCTGCTCATCAAAAACCAAAACAATATGTAAACTATCGGGAGCGTATGCACGAAGAAGATGCGGCGAAGCAATATCGGGGTTAACGGCATCAATGGAATTTTTTCTGCTCGGGGTGCCTCCCGAAGGGTCATTACTTGCACGCCAGTTATCCATGCCCACACAGGGGTTGTGCGTATCGATCATCTCCAGGGTCCATCCGCCCTGCTTTTTTAAATCATTCTGGTACCAGGTATCGGAATATTTAACAGCGTGGATTACCATCCCCGAAGCATTTTGAAGAAAAATCTGGTCGCCGCTATTGCTCAAAGAAGGAAAGCTGGTAACAGATATGGCGTTGCCATATGCCCCCATGGCGGAAAGGGAGCCTGAGGAACAAACAATAAGAAAACTATCTTTCTTTAAATTATATACCGGCATAGGCCCGCTCAAACTTCCGGGTTTTCCCAGTCGCCAGCCCTGGAGGTTAATATCAAAGCCCGCTGTATTTTTAAGCTCAACCCACTCCACCTCCGGCAGGCTTACCGGCGGCGAGGGATCGGCCATAATCTCATCTATCACTACCCCAAATGGAGCCACTGTAGTGTACATAAACTGAATATTACCACTACTCATTACATTACCCGAAAGGTCAGAAATACTTGTAGCCGTTAGGGTAACCGAAACATTATTCGGAAAGTTATTCAGAAAGGTAAGGTGGACCATTGAAAAATTAGAAACCTCTCTCACCGCTGAAACCGCAAAGCCCACCCCGTTACTTACGGAATAACTCAACTGGTTTTCTGCAGAAGCCTGGGTAACTGCTTCCGAAAAAAGTATATCCACGGTATTGGAGCCGGTAACGGTTGCGCTTACCAGAGAAGGGGGAGTAACATCAGGAGAATAGGCAGTAGCTAAGATATCATCAAAATAATGTTTCGAGAAAAAAGTAGGGGTACTCTGTTTTACCAAAAAACCAAGATAGCCGGATGTAGTATAGGTATCGTCAAAAGCTGTGCCTTCGCTGGTGAACGAAGATCCTGTTCCGGAGAGGTCTCTGAATAACTCCCATTGGTTAGCCGCATTACGGGTAACCTTGAGCCTGATGGTATTACTGCTGTTATTAAGGATCCCGTTTAATCCATCAATAATTACCGTTTCAATATTTCCATTTTTCCGGTATAGCGAAATCTCATCATTTGTATTTCCGATTCGGACAAAATAACCTTGTATACCGGATGATAAAGTCAGGTTTTGCTGATTTGAAGTCAGAAAAAAATCAACAAAATTTGCGCCGGAAGGGTTAAAATCCAGGCGGATGTATGCTTCCCATTGGGCCACCGTGGCAAGGCTGTTTTCTGTGCTGATATAAAAACTGCTGTTGGTAACGGTATTCGCGCTTTGCAATTGGAAGTTGCTGTTAACCTGCCAGCTGGCGTCTGTACCGGTCCAGGTTGGATTATTAGTAAAATCACCATCCGAGAAATTATCATCTACCTGTGCTTTTACTGAAAACATGCAGAAAAGACACAGCCATAAAAAATACCATTTTTTCATACGCTTAAAGATACAGTATTAGATTTGCGAAGTAAAAAGCAATTATCCTAAAACTTCTTTAGAGAGGGGCGGGATGGATTAATTTTGAATAAAATACAATTATGAAGGTTGCGGTAGTGGGGGCAACAGGCCTCGTAGGCAGTAAAATGATGCAGGTTTTGGCAGAAAGAAAATTTCCGGTTACCGGGCTTTTGGCGGTTGCCTCTCCCAAATCGGTGGGAAAAGAAGTGCTTTTTAAAGGAACGCCGTTAAAAGTGATCGGGATGGAGGATGCCCTTAACGCCAAACCCGCCATAGCACTTTTTTCAGCCGGTGGTGCCACTTCGCTGGAATGGGCGCCCCGATTTGCCGCTGCGGGGATTACGGTTATTGACAATTCCAGCGCCTGGAGAATGGACCCCAAAATTCCCCTTGTTGTTCCGGAGGTTAATGCAGGCATAATAAAAGAGGCTGATAAAATTATTGCCAACCCCAATTGCTCCACTATCCAAATGGTAATGGTATTAAAACCGCTTCACGATAAATACCGGATCAGGCGGGTAGTGGTAAGCACTTATCAAAGTGTAACCGGCACGGGGGTAAAAGCGGTAACCCAAATGGAAAATGAAAGAAAAGGAATAGTTGGAGAAATGGCATATAAATATCCCATCGATCAAAATGCGCTGCCGCATATCGATGTTTTTCTTGAAAACGGGTATACCAGGGAAGAAATGAAGATGACGCACGAAACAAAGAAAATATTAGCCGATAATACCATTGCCGTCACCGCTACCTGTGTACGCATCCCCACCATGGGTGGCCATAGTGAGAGCGTTAATATTGAGTTTGAACAGGATTTTTCAATCGAAGAGGTGCGCCGCCTTCTTTCGAACACCCCGGGTGTGATATTGCAGGACGATGTAGATAACTTCGTGTATCCGATGCCGTTAACTGCTCATGAAAGAGATGAAACTTTTGTAGGGCGGATCCGCAGAGATGAAACCCAACCCAATACGATGAATTGCTGGATCGTGAGCGATAACCTCCGGAAGGGGGCTGCTACCAATGCCATCCAGATTGCGGAATACCTGCTAAAGACCGGGCTGGTTAATTAATTTCCCAGGTTTCATTGCCCTTCAGTAGAGCATCGAGGTTGCCTTTTCCCTTACGGGAAATCACATCTTCCAATTGAAGTTTCATTCCCTCTTCGTAGCAGGGCCTGTTTACCTCATAAAACACCCCAAACGGCCTTGGCATGTGGCCTTCCATTGTGGGGTCATCAAATAACCGAACCAGCATCTGGGCCTTATACAGATCTTTTTCATCATGTATCCATAAATCGTCGGCACTGAAACCTTCTTCCAGGTTTACCAGTGCCGGTTTAAGCCCATCAATTTTAATTCCCTTTTGTTTATTTGCACCAAAAATGAGGGGTTGGCCCTGCTCCAGGAACAATACTTCATCTGCTTTTGACCCTTTCTCTGTAAAAATTTCAAATGCGCCATCATTAAAGATGTTGCAGTTTTGATATATTTCGAGAAAAGAGGCACCGTGGTGCTGATGGCTTCGAGAAAGCATGGCCTGCAGGTGTTTCGGGTCACGATCCATTGTTCGGGCAACAAAACTGGCATCGGCTCCCATGGCTAAAGCGGCCGGATTAAACGGATGATCGATGCTTCCAAACGGTGTACTCTTCGTTACTTTATGTTCCTCCGAAGTAGGAGAGTATTGCCCCTTGGTTAAACCATAAATCTGATTATTAAACAACAGGATGTTTACGTCAAAATTCCTCCGCAACAAATGAATGAGGTGGTTCCCCCCAATGCTAAGGCTGTCGCCATCGCCGGTAACAATCCAGACACTTAACTCGGGCCGCGCCGCTTTTAACCCACTGGCAATGGCGGTGGCTCTGCCATGAATGCTATGCATGCCATAGGTATTCATATAATAAGGAAACCGGCTGCTGCAGCCAATTCCGGATATGATTACAAAATTTTCGCGGGGGATACCCAGGGTGGGCATTACTTTTTGTACCTGCGCAAGTATTGAATAATCGCCGCAGCCGGGGCACCAGCGTACTTCCTGGTCGGTAGCAAAATCTTTTGAGGTAAGGGCCGCTGCCGGCGAAGCTATTTGTTCGCTCATACAATTCTTATTTACAATTACAAAATTATGGCTTTCAAATACCATCCCTGTAAAAAAAATATGAAAAGAGACGATATTCTGGTTGATTTTACGCAATTCGCTATTTTATTTCCACCTCATTAACCCCGTTTCAGTTAAGGGTATCCTGATCATAATTTACTTTAAAAAAAAGACTTACATTTCATGTACAACAAAACCTCAAATCATGACCATCAAACAAAACGACCAAAACCCCCATTTCGAATTGGCCGCCAGTACCGGTGGAAAGATGAAAAGGGTAGGGTTAACAACTACTCCCGGTGTCAACAAAGGCGCTGGTGAAGATGCTGATGACTGGGTTCACCAGCAGGAGGAAAGCAGGAGCAGTCAACAAATAATGCACGAGGACCCCGACGAGCTGGTTCACCGAATGAATACATTTAAACCTGGCCCCAGTTTAACTACTGATATGGATGATGAGATCCATCAGAAATACCAGGAAGAGGATATGGATGACCGTTAGTTATAAGATATAAACGGAGTGGAAGATGTATTCACCTGTAAATAAAGTATTCGTGCATTCGTTGCTTTATTATATTGATCGCACATCATAAAGCGAGGGTGCATGCCTTTAAAAATGTTCATTCGTACATTCGTGACTAAAATATATTATTCCATTGCTAAATTTTCTTCAGTAAAAATTCTTTGTATAAATTTTTAACGAGCATATTTTTACCCCCGGGGAGGGGGCAGTAAAATGCTAAAGAATTTCAACATAATCCTGAGTTTGAAAATCAAAGACCATCCCCTTTTTTGTTGCACGCCGGCCTCCACAAGTTTTTAAACAGCCTATAATTTTTAGGAAGAAACAGCCATTCTGTTAAAAATAATCAGAAGGAAGATCCTTTGCACCTTATTTTAAACAAGAATAAATTAACTGCCGAGGGAATATCTGCAAAGTGGTAAAGCGTCTTGAGTCTCCTATTCATTTAATTTTTGTCGCAATCTGCAATCACTTTGTCGCTTTCTGATACCATTTTCCCAGGAGCTGTAAAATATTTTTGCCGTATGAAAAAGAATTTTACCTATACGCGAATTTTGGGAATAGTTACTATTATGGCGGGCCTGTTTGCCGCTGGATGCCTGCTGACAGGGGCAATGGCCGTGGAGTATAACTTCGACGCTTTTAGCAACCCTTCTCTTCTTTTGCAATATGATCATAATTCTCAACTGGTTTATTGGTTCCTGATTTTTGATATGGCAGGATATTACCTGCTCTTGTTACCAGCGGTACTATATCTGCATCAACAATTTAAATATCATTCTCCCTGGACATCCCTATTCACTTTTTGTGGTATTGGATACGTATTGACCGGGGCAATTGGCGCGGCTATGTTGGCAGCAACATGGCCATATTTAATGCAACTGCATAGTGTATCACCAGCAGCAAATCAGCAAAATATAGCGTTGGTTTTTAACAGCATCAATTTGCTGGTTACTAAGGGCCTTTGGAATATGCTCGAAGTGCTGTTTGCAGCTTTATGGTGGATCGGTTTTGGAAAATTGCTTCTGCGAGATTATAAAATAATCGGGACTTTATCCCTTGTAGCAGGATTTGCCTGTTTATTAGACGCAGTAGCAACAATCGCAAATTGGAATATGCCGGCTGAATTAGGAGTTAATATTTACTTGCTGATGGGAATAGTCTGGCCCGTTGCACTGGGGGTAAATATCCTCCACATCTCTAATGCCAGGCCGGTGTTAAATAAAATTGACAGTGATTTACCCAATAATGGAAAATAGAAGAATGCAAGTGATTAAGACCATTTTTAAATGGATTGGGAGAACAATACTTCTCGTGATTTCAGTAATTGTTTTGGGTTACACCTATATATATATTAGTACAGAGAAGCGATTAAACAAGAAATATCGTTTTTCAGAAACAAGGTTAGCCATCCCTTCGGATTCCCAATCGATCGAAAAAGGAAAGCATCTTTATCAAATAAGGAGTTGTGGCGACTGCCATGGCACATCATTACAAGGGGGTATATTTATGAATGATCCTTTGTTACTTCAAATTTCAGCGCCAAATTTAACTAAGGGTAAAGGAGGGCTTTCGCCTGAATATTCTTCCAGGGATTGGATACGTGTACTTAGGCATGGAGTGGATAAGAATGGAAAATCACTTTGGATGATGCCGGCACACGAAAGCAACACACTAAATAAAGATGACCTTGCCAACCTTATTGCTTATTGCCAAAGTGTTCCACCCAGGAATAATCAACTGAGAAAATTAAAATCAATTGGTCCAATAGGGCGGGTGTTGATGAAAATTGATCGGGTGGCAGTTTTACCAGCCGAACATATTAATCATGCTTTGCCTATTTCTGCCAATCCTCCGGCAACAGTATATGAAACAGGAAAATACCTTGCTTCCACATGTCAGAGTTGCCACATGCACGATATGAAAGGAGGTTCAGCTTTAGCACCGGAATTTCCCCCGGTTCCAGATATTAGCGCAAAAGGTGCAGCGGGAAGATGGACTGAAGCAGAATTTATAAAAACAATCCGTAGCGGAAAAACACCGGAAGGAAAAATTCTGCGAAAAGAATATATGCCCTGGCAGAACATGCAGAGTTTCACCAATGAAGAGCTGGCTGCCATTTATACATTTTCGAAAAGCATTCATTAACTATTCTTTGTTCCCTTCCTGGAAACGATAAGAACTCGGCGTAATTCCAGTCCATTGTTTAAAAGATCTCTGGAAAGCTGCTTTATCAGCATATCCAAGACGTTCTGCAATTTGAGAAATAGTAAAGCCTTTTGCCAAAAGCAGATTACAGGCCAGTTCCTTTTTTATTAATTCTGTTTCTGTACGAAAGCTAATATTTTCATCCTTAAGTTTACGCTGAAGGGTACGGGTAGTAAGGTGCAATCGGGCAGCTACTTCATCTATCGCAGGAAAGGATTCCCTACTTAATTCTAAAATAATTGTTCTTACCTGTTGAATAAAGGATAGATTTTCTTCCCGTACCTTTTTCTGAAGCATTTTAAGAAAAATCTCGTTTAATTCCCGGTTATACCCGATTATGCTGCGTTGAAGATCGTTTAATGAGAAGATGAGGGCGTTGGAAGTCTGGTTGAATTGAGGTTTGCAATTTAAAATTCGTTCATGTTCAGCTGTGTCAAATATTCGCTGATACCGGTACCAGACCTGTAAAGGTTGCACCTTAGTTCCCGTTAACAGCCTAAGGATATGAAGGGTCCCTGAAAATGCGATATCAACACTTTGGCGTGCAGTTTCGGGTGAAATATCATTCCAGAGTTCAATTGGTTCACACAAGTAAATCGCTTCTTCTTTATTAAGTTCTATATTAAAAAGATACAAGCCAGTGAATGATGAAGTATATTCCTGCAGGTATTGTAAGGCGGTTAGAAGATCTTTGCTGCTTTCCATCAAATGACCGGCAATCCCTAATACATTTACTGTTGTACGTTCTCCTGTATGTAGCCCCAGGTAAGGATCCCCCGAAATTTGAAGAGATGCGTCCATAAGCGCACAGTTCTGCTCCAAAGACAATTTCAAACTGGATTCTTCCAGGTCGGAAATAGAAATATTCCCCTGAGCGCAAATTCTTTTTAAATCATCAGTTGTACGCGCAGCAGTTAAAATAATATTGCGTAAAATGGGCATACTTACCCAAAATGATGGCATATTCGTCTGATATAAATCATAAAAATAGTAAACTATATCAAAGGGATAATATTATATCCCCTTTCTCCCTAATGTTTGCATATTCCGGATTGGTTGTTTACGGCAGTAACGTTTTTCCTTATTAAAAAAACCAAGGGGAGATTGATGGATCCTGATATTCATGTTCCGGATGGTTATGGGGTATTGACAAGAGAAGAGGAGGAATTCATTCGTGCATTCATGGCTAAAAAATATACTGTTTCCTCAATCTTTCCCTAATAAAAAATGCCACATTACTGCAGCATTTTTATTACCCAATAAAAACAAAACAAAATCTTAGTAGTTATATTTTCCAGAACCAATCAACGCATCGGCAATTTTTCTTCTGGCCTGTTTTAAATTAAATGGTTGCATTTTAGTGAACCGCTTTAAACCCAGCAGCATCATGCGCTGTTCATCCCCCGTTGCAAAAGAATTAATCGCGTCCTTCCCCGCTTTATTTACGGCATCCACGGCATCTGTCAGGTAAACACGCATCATGTTAGCCTGGATACTGTCGTCGCCATTATTCATTTTAATAACCCGCAGCAGGGCACTTTCTGCGTGGAAAGTAAGTATAGCCATATCCGCGATATGCATCAGAATTTCCTGCTCGTCGGATAATTTCATCATAAACTTCTGTACAGCAGCTCCCGCTACCATCAGGATGGCTTTTTTAAGATTTTGCACTGCCTTTTTCTCCGTTGCAAAAGCAGAATCATCATCGCTACCAAACTCGGGTATGCTGGTAAGTTCTTTGGCAACAGCCATGGCCGGGCCCATCAGGTCGAGCTGGCCTTTCATCGCTCTTTTTAATACCATATCAACGGTAAGCAGCCTGTTAATTTCATTGGTTCCTTCATAAATGCGGTTGATACGGCTGTCGCGATAAGCACGACTGATGGGGTACTCATCACTAAATCCGTTGCCGCCGTGTATTTGTACCCCTTCATCTACCACAAAATCCAGCACTTCACTTCCTTCCACTTTCAGCATGGCACATTCAATGGCATACTCTTCGGCAGCGCCTAATAAAGATTCATTAAAGGGCTTTCCTTTTGCGAGTAATTCTGCCTCCTTGTCTTCAATCCACTTTGCAGTTCGATACAGTCCCGATTCGGCCACCCAGGTGCGGATGGCCATATCGGCCAGTTTGTGTTTGATGGCCCCAAAGTTGGAAATCGAAGTTTTGAATTGTTCCCTGGTGATGGCGTAATTAATAGATATATCCATCGCATATTTTGCAGCCCCTAATGCGGCAGCACAAAGTTTCAACCTGCCAATGTTGAGAATATTAAATGCAATAACGTGGCCGCGGCCGATTTCGCCCAATACATTCTCCACCGGCACCTTGCAATCCTGGAAATACAATTGAACGGTTGAGGAACCCTTGATCCCCATTTTATGTTCTTCCGGCCCCTGGGTAAATCCTTCCATACCACGTTCAATAATAAACGCAGTAAATTTATCGCCATCCACTTTGGCAAAAACCGTATATACATCGGCAAAGCCGCCGTTAGTGATCCAGCACTTTTGTCCGTTGAGTTGGTAATATTTCCCATCAGGAGATAGAATAGCAGACGTCTTTGCGCCCAATGCATCACTGCCACTATTCGGCTCCGTTAGTCCATAAGCACCTTTCCATTCGCCGGTGGCAAGTTTGGGTATATATTTCTTTTTCTGTTCTTCGGTACCAAAATAAAGTATGGGGAGGGTGCCAATGCCGGTATGAGCCGCAATGGCTACGCTAAAAGAAAATCCGCCGCCTAATCCTTCATTCACCAGGGTGGAAGTGATAAAATCTTTTCCCAGTCCGCCAAAGGCTTCGGGTATAGAGGCGCCTAACAAGCCTTGTTCTCCGGCCTTTACCATCAGGGATGGCATCAGCCCCGGTTCGGCTTTGTCAATCCGTTCAATGATGGGAATTACATCGGCTGCCAGGAACTGCAGGCACATATCCCTCACCATTACCTGCTCTTCATTGAAATCTTCGGGAATAAAAATCTGATCCGACTCCTTTATCAGCCATTCGCCACCTGCAAGAGGCTTCTCTGTGGTTGTGTTCGTATTGCTCATTATTAATGTATTGAATGGTAAAATGTATTATTTAAGATTTTCGTAAACAATTTGCAATACTTCCTTTGCAATTTCCACCTGGCCATTTGTTACCCCTTCCAGGGCTTCCACCAGGGTTTGATTGGCAATACCCATGGTTGTTTCCTGCAGTTGCAGCGCTTCGGGTGTAAGGCAAATCAGGTTGATGCGGCGGTCGTCTTTTGACGGCACCCGCTTTACCAGTTTCAATTTTTCCAAATTATCTACCAGCCGGGTAATACTGGGCTTGTCTCTGAACGTCGCATCGCAAAGTGCCTGCTGGCTTAACCCGTCTTCTTTCCACAAATGGTACAACACGCTCCATTGCTCGATCGTAATTTCCACTCCTTGCTGCTTAAAATTCTTTTGCAGCCTGCGGGCAATGGCGGTAGTAGCCTTCCCGGTGATGAAACTATATAATTCGCTTTTCTTAAATTGGTTGTTTTGCATACAGTTGTTTAAACAACTATATAAAGGTAGAGATTCTTTTGAGTAAACAAAATTATTTTGAAAGAATATTTGCTGGTAGGCGCTTTCACAATCGGTACTTATCTTACAGCTATATCCATGCATTTCATTTTTATTTCCGGATGGGTTCTGTTAGTTAGCTACCTCCTGTTACTGGGGTTGTACCGGTATGGCTGGAAAAAATTACCAAAAGATGAGTTTGGGCCGCCGAAATCCTTTCCAAAAATCTCCATTATCATTCCGGCAAGAAATGAAGAATTATCCCTTCCAGGCTGTTTGCAAAGTATTGTTAACCAGGAATACCCCCCGGACTGTTTTGAAATATTGGTTATCGACGATCATTCGGAAGACAGAACGGTCGAAATTGCAGGGAGTTTTGATAAAACATTAGTGTTATCCCTGTCAAATTACACAGATAATACCACAATTTCCTTTAAGAAAAAGGCAATCAATATTGGGATCGGAAAAGCAAAAGGAGATATTATATTTAGCACGGATGCCGACTGTTTGATGGAGAAAAACTGGCTCAAATCCATTGCGACGGCGTTTACTAATAACCCGGATACTAAAATAATTGCCGGGCCGGTTTGTTTAAATCCGGTAAAAGGAAATGGAATTTTTACACGGATGTTTTCAGCATTTCAGCAAATTGATTTTTTGATGTACCAGGGTATTACAGGAGGAGGAATAGCCAATGGAATGCATCACCTATGTAATGGCGCCAACCTGGCGTATAAAAAAGAAGCATTCAAAGCCATTAATGGCTTTTCGGGCAACGAAGACCGGCCCTCAGGTGATGATATCTTTCTGATGCAAAAGATGGTAACCCGGTATCCTGGTTCTGCTCTCTACCTGATGAACCAGGCTGCTATAGTACACACCGAACCGGCGCAAAATATTGGCAGCTTTTTTCAGCAAAGAATCAGATGGGCAGGTAAATCGGCCGGGTACTCAGAAAAATCGATCCTACCTATAATGTTTTTTGTGTTGCTGGTTAACCTGGAAATTATTCTTACGGTGGTTGTGTGGATTTTTAATCCGAAGGCAAACTTTTCCGGGTTTCTGGTAATTTATCAACTGCTGGCACTTCTCCTGATAAAAATCCTGGCAGAATCCTTACTTTTTCTACCGGTTTCCCGCTTTTTTAAACAGCCCAAATTTTGGTACTGGCTTCCATTTCTACAACCATTTCATATAGCCTATACCGTTAGTACGGCATTTCTTTCATTGTGGGGCAGTTATAACTGGAAAGGAAGAAGATTTAAAAAATGAAAACGAATAGTACAAGAGCAACCACATGGCAACGCTTTAGGCGTAACCCCTCCGCTATGTTTGGCGCCATTATACTGTTTTTGTTTATTCTGATAGCTATTTTAGGATATTCCATCACCCCGGATAAAACCCGGAATGCCGATCAGCAATCGGTAGAAATCCAGGCCATGCCCCCCGGTTATTCCCAAATGTTCTTAGCCATTCAAAACAACAACCGGCCACAGCCATGGTACTGGCCGGTTACCGGCAAGCTCCTTAGTAAAAGACTAATCCCAATCAATAGCTACTCGGTTCGAAACGACAGTCTGTATTTTCAACAATATGTAGATGCAGATACCTCTTTTGCTGCCTCTATTCCATACAAGGCGAATGGAAATATTACCATCCTTCAAAAGAAATACCTTTTAGGGACGGATGGTTTTGGAAGGGATATGCTCAGCCGGCTGATGATTGGCGCCAGGGTAAGCCTCTCCGTAGGGCTTATTGCCGTATTTATTTCCTTATTCATTGGTGTGTTTTTGGGAGCAATTTCCGGATACTACCGGGGAAGGATAGATGCAGTAGTGATGTGGCTTATCAATGTAACCTGGAGTATCCCCACCCTATTGCTGGTATTTGCGCTAACCCTTGCTTTGGGAAAAGGGTTTTGGCAAATTTTTATTGCCGTGGGGCTTACCATGTGGGTGAATGTGGCACGTCTGGTGCGGGGTCAGGTTTTAGCTATGTCTGAACTTGAATTTATTCAGGCTTCCAAAGTGCTTGGAGTTAGTAATATGCGAATCATATTCCGCCACATCCTTCCCAATATCCTGGGCCCCATATTAGTTATTGCAACAGCAAATTTTGCAGCCGCTATTATTATAGAAGCGGGGCTGAGTTTTTTGGGCATTGGGGTACAACCGCCGGTTCCCAGTTGGGGATTGATGATTAAGGAGAATTATAATTTTATTATTACCCAACATCCTATGCTGGCATTATTACCTGGCATCGCAATAATGTTACTGGTTTTATCGGTTAACCTGGTGGGCAATGGGTTAAGAGATGCAATGGATGTGAGGTCGGGAAAATAACCTACAGAAATTTTTCCGTTAGCGGTCATTGCGGAGCGAATCTAAAAAATCAAACATTTAAAATATGAACATACACTTTCTATTGGGAGTACCTGTAATGGGAGAAATGAGCCCTGAAACTGTAAAAACAAAAATCACAACCTGCGAAGTTTGTGAACGATGGGATATTCAATATTCCGACATTACCTTTATTTTCGACAGATGGAATGGTGAAGATTTTATAAGCGGTGGTGGTGAACAATTTATTTCCCAACGTCTAAAAGACAAACTGGAAGAAAAAAAAATTAAAGGTTTTAAAACCACACCTGTAAATGTAAAATTTTCCAAGCAAAGAGGTGGTGTAATAAGAATCGGTAAAGGTGCTTATCAAGACGAACTTCCAGCATTTTATCATTTTCAAGTAATAGGGAAAGCTGAGGCTGCTTTGGATGATTGGTACATGATTCTTGACCCCACAGAATGTGAAGGTTGTAAAGCCAATAATAAAATGATGACTATAGAAGCTTCAAAATCCAGAGCAAACCCTGAACTAACAGGTAAGGATATTGACAATCCGTTGCCCATCAATGTATACCATGCTACTTGGAAAAACAATGATATTTTTCTAGTAAGTCCAACATTCAAAATTTTGACAGAAAATTTCGTTGATACTTTGCAGGAATTAGAAATAAAAATCAACCAAAAAGGTGGTGTTTGGTTAAGGCAAACAAATTGGATAGAATGAATAGAAATAAAGCAACGAACCGCTAACACGGGTTTTGCGTCAGGCGGGCTGACGTGCAAACTTGGAGCTTTGTGCTTCTAATGAACTTTAGTAATAAATTGAAACTTTGTGCTCTGAAATCCGCCCGAACTCAAAGCCCGAACCCGTTCTTAAATGAGCGTGGTTTTGAATTACCCCACCGGCGCTACCGGCACATTCCGGCTAAAACCTTCTTCCAGGGATATAAAAGTTTCGGTACGATCGATCCCTTTTATCTTTTGCAACTCATCATGCAACACATATCGCAGTTGGGCAATATCTTTGCATACCACCTCAATAAACATGCTGTAATTCCCGGTGATGTAATTTAACCTTACAATCTGTGGAATTTCCATCAGTTCTTTGGCAACAGAATCGTATAGTGAGCTTTTCTCGAGATAGATCCCAACAAAAGCCGTAATATCATATCCTAACATTTTAAGATCCACGCTTAGCCGCGTCCCTTTCACTATATTAAACTCCTGCAATTTTTTTATCCGAACATGGATAGTGCCCCCACTCACAAATAATTTCTTTCCCAATTCGGCATAAGAAATTTCGGCATCGGCCATCATTGCCTCAATAATTTGCAGGTCTAGTTTGTCGAGATTTAATTTGGCACTCATTTCAAAGCTTGTTTTTAAATCAGTTTAAATAATTTTAGCAAATATTTGAATATTTTCTATATTTTCAAAATTTTTGTTGAATTATTTTTAAATATAGTGCGTATTCTTTAGGTTTGTATTCACAAAGAAATTTAGTTCTTTTTACTGTGGGGTGATGAAATTTTTGGCAGACATGCCCCCTTGTCTCGGGGGTGGGGAATTCAGGATAAACGTAGCATAGAGCCGTTGGGTAGCAATACCCGGCGACCAGGGTCGACCACTGAACTTTGTGCTATAGCTAACTGCCCCGTGAAGGTTCGAACCCTTCCCCTACAGCATCAACCTTCCGGAAATCCGGAAGGTTTTTTTATTCCTTTTATCTTCCTTCTTGCTGCGGATATAGCAACAGGATATTTCAGCATCTTTGCATCCCATGGGGCAAAAAAAATTATTGCGATTTAGCCAGATTAAGTCTTTTGAAAATGTACTCGAATACCCGGAAAATATGCCCGGGAATTGGAATGCCTTTTTTAAAAATCAGGGGCCTATTATTTTAGAATTAGCTTGTGGCCGGGGCGAATACACTACCGGATTAGCGGCTATGTACCCCCAAAACAATTACCTCGGTGTAGATGTTAAAGGAAACAGGATTTATTTAGGGGCTAAAAAAGCGCTTGATGAGGGGCTCGGTAATGCAGCATTTCTGCGCACCCAGATTGAAATGATTTCAAAATATTTTTTGCCCGGCGAGGTTGATGAAATTTGGATAACTTTTCCCGATCCGCAGTTGCGCTGGTCGAAGGCCAAACACAGGCTAACGCATCCCCGGTTTCTTCGGGCATACCGTCAATTTTTAAAACCTGGGGGTGTTGTTCATTTGAAAACGGATTCGCCTCAATTATATCAGTTTACAAAAACCGTAATTGATTTATACCGGTTGCCTCTTCTTACCCAGGCAGAAGATATTTATGCTATGGATAACCTCGTACCGGAACTAAATATCAAAACGCACTACGAAAAATTGGATATTGCGAAAAGCAGCCGCATTCACTACCTGAAATTTAAAATTGAAGGGGAGCTTCCTGTAGAACTGGATGAAACCCTGCGCACCATTACAAAAAATGAGGATACGGCCACCATTGGATGACGATGAATACTACCTGAATCCGGAAGGGTTCCAGGTATTTACCGAAAAGTACCTGCTGGATCGTGGCTACTGTTGCGGCAACGGCTGCAGGCATTGCCCCTACAATTACAAAGCAGTTCCGGAACCCAAAAGAACCCAGTTGCTGGAAAAAAGAAAAGCACAACAAAATGAAAAAGGCGAAAAATAAGAGTGCAGAAAAGCTCCCGGAGATCCATAGGGGAGATTTTAATTTCTACAATGACGTGTATGATGTGGTGCGGCAAATTCCCAAAGGCAGAGTTACTTCCTATGGTGCCATAGCGGCCTATCTCGGAACTAAAATGAGTGCCCGAATGGTTGGGTGGGCCCTTAACTCCTCCCGATTCGCACACCCCGCTGTACCGGCACAACGGGTGGTAAACCGCAATGGAATGCTAACCGGTAAACATCATTTTTCTTCCCCAACCGAAATGGAAGAGTTGCTGAAAAAAGAAAAAGTGTTGGTAAAAAATGAAACCGTGGTTGATTTTGAAAAGAAATTCTGGGACCCCGTGGTGGAATTATCTTTCAAATAATCTTAATGATAATAGGGTGATATCATCCGGTAAATAACAACCCCCGAAACGGCTACAAAAAACCATACCGGCCATACAAATCGCACCAGTTTTTTATGCTTTTCATAATCTCCTGATAAGGCCCGGTAGGCCGCAAATAAAATAAAGGGCAGTACCAGTCCGGCCAGCGGGATGTGCAGGATTAACAGGATAAGATATACAGCTCGCATACCTCCAACGGTGCTCCTTTCCATATCACTTAACACCCTGTTCCCATCCACATCGCCATATATAGCTTCTCCTGCAAAAAGATGGTGGCATACATAGCTCACCAAAAAAACTACCGACAAGGCCAATGCAGTAAGCATAATGGTTTTATGAACCGGATAGTACTTTCGTTTTGCTGTAATTAATCCGGCTATCAGCAACCCGCTCACCACGGTATTTATTATGGCATTAAGGGTGGCAAAAATGTGTTTATCGAAAGGAAGGTTTACTTTACCTGCGAGGTTGTATTTACCCAAAATGGTCATCAGAATAAATACAATTACAGTGGCCGTACCAATTATCCATTTGGCCTTCTTGTCGTTTCTTTTCAATACAGGATGAAGCATCATATCAGGGCTTATCGTATTTGTCTTTCCGGGTAGAAAGGTAAACTGAAATAAAAATAATCAACCCAATCCCAATAAAAATAACAGGAAGGTATGGGATGTAATTTCTGAAAAAGGAAGGGCTGGTTTTACTTTTTTCGAGTAGGAGGATGGGGATATCGCGGGCAAGTTGTGAAAGTCGGTTTGTATCGAGGCCATTATACCAGCCACGCACCACCCGGTTGCTGTCCAGCAAAAAGAAGTTTTCGGTATGTATAAACGCCGTATCAATGCGCGTATCGGCAATGCTTGCTTTTATTTCTGAGAATGCAAAGTCGTACAACGTCTTCCGGTCGGCCTGCGCAAACCACCAGTTATCATGATCCACCTTAAACCGGTCGGCAAATTTTCGTAACTGAGGCACACTGTCCCTCTCAGGGTCAACACTAAATGAGATGAATTGTACAATGCTGTCGTTCTTTTGAAACGAGTCCTGCAATTTCTTCATGTTTCGGGTGAGGCTTGGGCAAATGGAAGGGCAATGGGTAAAGAAGAAGTCCAAAACAATAATTTTCCCCTTTAGGTCATCGAGTGAAACTTTTTGGCCAAGCTGGTTGGTAAATGAGATGTTCTTTACATGGTGCCAAACCGTATCGGTACTAATTTTTCCATTTCCTTCAACCGTGCGGACGCTATCATAAAAATACCGGGGAGGGATATGAACCGCCTCTTTGCTGTAATATTTCAATATCCAATATCCGGTTAGCGGAAGGAGGATGGCAATAAGTAAGGCGGAAAACGCTTTTGTATTCAAGGTAAGTTCGATTGTGCCGCAAAGGTCGAACAAAACAACCGAACTGCACAAAGGATTGTAAAAAAACACCCTCCATTGGGAGGGCATTTTAACGTATTAAGGTTTTAGCAGGGCTATTGTGGAGCGCCGGGTTGAACGGCAGCCGGTTTCACCATTTCCGTTTTAGCGGGCCGAGAACCGGCATCGGTATTTTTGAGGTTCCTCCAACTGTCTCCTTCCCAAATCATGGAAATAATAAACCACACGAACAAGGACATGGGTACGGCAATAGACAAAATAAAATTTCTGATTTCATCGCCCAGGTGCATGAACACAGAAATAATATAATACGCTTTTGCCAAAGTGAGGATGGTTACCATTCCTTTAAAGAAATGGACCAATGCCTGATTGGGCTGGGCTTCTTTATGAATATTATAAATAGCCAATCCAATCCCTAATTCCACCAGGGTAATCACAGAAAGGATCCAAAATGTTTTCCAAATGCGTTTGGTATTCTCCGATGGGGCAGAATGATAGGTAATTTCCGGCGATATGGTATGCTGACTCATAAAATTATTTAGAAATAAAGATTAAACAAGGTAGAAGAAAAGGAATACAAATACCCAAACAAGATCTACGAAGTGCCAGTACAGCCCTGCTTTTTCGATCATTTCGTAATGGCCTCTTTCATCGAAGTGGCCAAGCCTTGTTTTAATATACATAACCAGGTTGATTACAACCCCGCTAAACACATGGAAGCCATGGAACCCGGTAATTCCAAAAAAGAAGCCTCCAAACGAAACAACCCCGGGTTGATTGGCATGAATCCCTGCACTTGAAATTTGATTTATTAAATCCTGATCGGAAAGTTTGGCCAAATCCGCTGCTACTCCTCCGGTATGCTCCAGCGTTCCGGCAATGGTTACCAGTTGATCGTGAGGGGTAACCTGAAGGGCATTAACTATTTCTTCATGCGAAAGGGCGGGGCCAAATGGATTTTGCATAATGCTGGTGTGCATGGTACCCAGGGTGCCATCCTTAAGCAGGGCAATATGGTGTCCGGTTAATAAGTGCGTCCACTCCCAGGCCTGGCAGCTTAAAAATGCGAGCCCGCCGAGGATGGTTAACAGCATATATTTTTCAACCCCTTTCCGGTTCATTTTATGGCCTTCATGAACTGCCAGCACCATCGTAACGGAACTGAAAATGAGGATGAAGGTCATTAAGCTCACAAACGCAAGCGGCAGATTTGCTTCGCCCGCAAAAGGAAAGGTGTTGAATACATGGTTTGGATCGGGCCAAAAATTTTCGCTGAAGCGAGTGGCCCCATAGGCAATCAGCAGAGAGCCAAAGGTAAAAGAGTCACTCATCAGGAAATACCACATCATAACCTTGCCATAACTAACATTGAAGGGGCTTTTTCCGCCACTCCACCACTTAGTTCCTGCAGGTATCGTTGTTGTTGCCATAATTAATAATAAATATTCTTTATTCTTTACTATCTAATAAAAATCAAAAATGCAAGCAGATATATCCATAATATATCAACAAAATGCCAGTAGGTATTTATCAATTCCACCGGAACCACACTGTAGTTCCGCACTTTTGCACTATAGGCTTTGAACAGCATTACAATCAATGCAATAATTCCTCCCAAAACGTGCAATGCGTGTAAGCCAACAATGGTATAGAGAAAAGAATACGACACACTACCCGTAAACGTTATTCCCTGCGCCCAGATATTGGCAAACCCCACAATTTGCAGAACAATAAATAACAAACCCAATACAAGGGTCGAAATCAATAGCATTCTGTATCGGTGAACCTGCCTTTCTTTAAAAGATCTTAATGCCAGGAACAACGTAATGCTGCTTGCCAATATGGCCCCTGTGCTCCACCAAAAGGCAACGGGAAGCTCAAATGTTTCCCAATTAACCTGGTTTCTTTTTATGATGTAGGCGCTGGTTAAACCGGCAAACATCATCAATATGCTCCCAATACCAACCCAAAGAGTAAACTTATGGGGGTGTATTTTATTTTTTTGTTCCATTGCTCCTGCAAGCATATCAATTATTCTTTTGCTCTTCTTTTTTAAATTTTTACTTTATCGGCATATAACGAAAGCAGTACAATCATCAGATAGAAATAGGCGCTGAACATCACCATTCTTGCACTCTTTGGCGTCATTTTCCGGTACAACATAACACTTACATATACCATCCACAGGTTGCAAACCAGCAAAATAAAAAGGCTCGCCAGTCCGCTGATCCCAAAAATATAGGGGAGGAACCCAATTGGCACCATCATCACACTATAAATGATGGATTGCACCGCGGTAAATTTGGTTGGCCCCTTTTCGGATGGAAGCAATTTAAATCCTGCTTTGGTATAATCTCCATGCGCCAGCCATGCGATCGCCCAAAAATGCGGAAACTGCCACAGAAACTGGATAGCGAATAACACCCATCCTCCCATGCTAAAACTGTTTGTGGCTGCTACCCAGCCAATCAGACAGGGAAGTGCCCCTGGAACAGCGCCCACCAACACTGAAATAGAATTAATTTTTTTCAGCGGGGTGTAAATGAAGGCATAAAGGAAAAAGCTAAATGCACTGATGGCAGCACTTTGAAGATTAAAAAAGTACCACATCATGGCTAATCCCAATGAAACGCAAATGGCCGAGAAAATATAGGCCTCAAGAGGTTTCATTTTTCCACTGGCAACCGGCCGTTTGGCAGTTCGCCGCATTAATGCGTCGGTGTCCTTTTCTGCAGCCTGGTTAATTCCGTTGGCAGCACCTGTAATAAGCATGCCTGCGATAAAAAGTAAAAGAACTAAGGATAGCGTTGACCGGGTATAAACCTGTTGGTAAGGTGCTATCAAAAAACTTACCACCGCACTAAACGAAACCAAAAAACTTAACGTGAATTTGATTAAAACAAAATAATCCTTCACTTTTCCTGCCAATGCAAACGACGTTGAATTGGATATGTTTGGTTTCTGCTCCATTGTTGACACCCGGTTGCCTGGGCAACAGAGCCTAAAAGTTCATTTTCAATTCCGCTTAATGGCTTGATTCGTCTTTCCCTATCGGGGTTGTTTGCGGAATAAAATCATGCCCGTCTTTACTATAATCATAAGGCCAACGATGAACTTCCGGAATTTCTCCAACCCAGTTCCCGTGCCCCGGTTTTATAGGGGTTGTCCACTCCAGGGTATTAGCCTTCCATGGGTTGGTATCTTTTACTCTGCGTCCTTTCCAAATGCTATAGAAAAAGTTAATAACAAAAAGTAATTGTGCCGCATAGGTGATGATAGCCACAATGCTGATAAATTCATTCAGGCCGCCAAACATTTTAAAAGATTCCCAGTTCTGGTAATCATAATAACGGCGAGGCATACCTGCAAAACCTTCGTAGTGCATAGGCCAGAAAATGCAATAGGCCCCCACCAGGGTAAACCAGAAATGGATATAGCCCAGGGTATTATTCATATACCGGCCATACATCTTAGGGAACCAGTGGTAAACACCGGCAAACATGCCAAAGAAAGCGGCCACACCCATTACCAGGTGGAAGTGGGCAATACCAAAATAGGTATCATGAAGATGGATATCAATAGCGGAGTTCCCCAGGAAGATTCCGGTTAGCCCGCCACTAATGAACATACTTACAAAGCCAATGGCAAACAAACTGGCCGGCGTAAACCGGATATTTCCCCGCCAAATGGTCGTAAGCCAGTTAAACGTCTTAATGGCAGACGGAACTGCAATTAAAAGTGTCAGCAGAACAAAGATGGATCCTACAAAAGGGTTAAGTCCGGTTACAAACATATGGTGCGCCCATACCAGGCAGGCCAGGATACAAATGGCAAAAAGAGAGCCCACCATCGCCAGGTAACCAAAAATGGGTTTACGCGAATAAATAGAAAGGATTTCGGATACCACGCCCATTACGGGAAGGATAATAATATACACTTCGGGGTGACCCAGGAACCAGAACAGGTGCTGGAACAAAATGGCGCTTCCCCCTTCGTTGGGAAGTATCTTGCCCGCAATTACAATATCGCTCAGATAAAAACTGGTACCCAGGTTACGATCAAAAAGTAAAAGCAGTACCCCGGAAAATAATACCGGGAAGGTTAATACCCCCAGAACAGCGGTAAACAGCATGGCCCAAACGGTAAGCGGGAGCCGGGTCATACTCATCCCTTTGGTACGCATATTCAAAATGGTGGTGATATAGTTAAGCCCACCAAGCAGAGAAGACACAATAAATAAGGCCATCCCTCCCAGCCACAGGTCCATACCCATTCGGCTTCCGGGAGATGCGTCGCCCAGGGCGCTCAGCGGAGGATATACCGTCCAGCCACCTGCAGCAGGGCCTGTTTGCAGGAAGAGGGAAGAAATCATTACCACCGAAGCAGCAAAGAAAAACCAATAGCTCAGCATATTCAACATAGGAGATGCCATATCGCGGGCACCCACCTGCAGCGGAATAAGGAAATTGGAAAAAGTTCCACTAAGCCCGGCCGTTAGTACAAAGAAAACCAGGATAGTACCATGCATGGTTACCAGGGCATAGTAAAATTCGGGAGAGATTTTTCCTCCCTTTGCCCAATGCCCGAGAATATCTTCCAGGAACGGGAACGTTTCGTTTGGAAATCCCAGTTGAATTCTAAAAAGCACCGAAAACAATCCGCCAATCATGGCCCAGATAATCCCTGTTATCAGGAATTGTTTGGAAATCATTTTATGATCCTGGCTGAAAATATATTTGGTGATAAAGCTTTCCTGATGTGCGTGGTCATGATGCGCATCATGCACATGGCCAGTAGTATCGGGGGCTGTAACAACACTGCTCATATCGGTAATATTAAATTATAGGTTGTTTAACTTATGGTTTTGCGGGTAATACGGCTGCAATTGGAGTCGAGGTCTTCGAGCTATCCGTTGCAGGAGCTACTACGGCGGGTTTATTATTGGGGTTCTTATCGGGGAAGAGAGAATAATATTCCGGAGTTTGCTTAGCAAGCCACGCATTATAATCCGCTTCCGATTCTACAACAATGATTCCGCGCATCGAAAAGTGTCCGTTTCCACACATCTGGTCGCAACTGATTTCATACAGATAGTTGGGGTTTCCGGTCATTTTCCTCATTTCTTCTGTGGTATGAATGGGAGTAAACCACATGGTGGTTGGGATACCCGGAACGGCATCCATCTTCATACGAAATGCTGCCAGGCCCACATCATGTACCACATCCATCGAATTAATAACCAACTTTACAGGGCGGCCAACGGGCAGGTGCATTTCCGCCACATGGATGTCGTCCCAACTTTCAGGGTCTTCAAAATCAACACCGAGGTTATTGCCTGCAGGCTGATTAAATAATTTAAAATTTTTCTTTCCCAAAACGCCGTCCTTTCCCGGATAGCGAACTTCCCAGGCAAACTGTTTGCCGGTTATTTCTACAACCAGGGCATTCTTCGGCGGATCACCGGTAATTTTAAACCAGAATTTTAACCCAAATACAATCAATACGGTTAGTACCACCGCAGGAACGGTTGTCCACAATAATTCCAGGCGGCTATCGTGGGGGAAGTAATACGCTTTCTTATTGTCCTGCTCCCGGTATTTATAAGCAAACCAAAACAGCAGGATATGAGTAATGATAAATACGATTCCGGTAAGAATGATGTTGATCCAGAGCAGAAGATCGATATGTTTCCCTTCTTCTGATGCCGACTCGATATGGAGCAGGGTCTTGGGATAAAGTATTTTATTGCAATACCAGGCTGCCACAAGCCCGAGAATCATAAAAGCCAGCAACAGGTACGCATTAATCTTATTACTTTGCTTGCGGGTCTTCTCCTCCCCTCTGAGCGTACTTATAAATTCGCTGGTTCTTGCAATCTGAAAGATCACAATGAAAATCAAAATAATAATCGCGATTACAAAAATTGCCTTCATTTGTTGTTTTTTTTAGGCCAGCTGTGGCCTTTCCCTTATTTTTTCTTTTCCTGTTTTATCCTAAAGGTACCAACTATATGTTAGGATTGATGGATTACACTCTCCTTCAGGAATGGATGGTTTTTAGGTGTTAACGGATGTTTAGTAAGGAATCTTCCCACGCTCCACATTATGATTCCAATAAACAAGGCCGCAATCCCAAATTCAAATGGCATTAGTTCGGCATGTTTACCCACAGTGCCCGGCATTACCATCAGGTAATAATCGATCCAGTGACCAAAAAGAAGCAACACCGACATAAACACCATCAGCGACCAATTTCTTTTGGTTGATTTTTTCATCAGAATAAGAATGGGTGCCACAAAGTTTATGATCAGGTTGAGGAAGAATAATCCTTTGTATGGGCCTGCATGGGTTGCAGTTCCTATCCTTTCAATAAAATATTTGGTTTCTTCGGGTTGGTTACTATACCAGATAAGTAAGTATTGAGAAAACCAGATATAAGTCCAGAAAATGGAAAATGCAAAGATGAATTTTCCCAGGTCCTGAAGGTGTTCTTCCGTTACATATTCCAATTGTCCCCTGTTTTTCAGGAAGATTACATAAATCGTAATAAGGCATAGCCCCGAAACAAAGGTGCTGGCGAAATTATACCAACTGTACATGGTACTGTACCAATGCGGATCAATACTCATTAGCCAAAGCCAGGGAGTGGAAGAAGCAACGGTAAGCGTAAAAAATACCATAAATAGGGATGCCCAAACCGTGTTGTTCCAAATCCAGCGTTTCCCCTGTTCGTAGGTTAACGGGCCATTTTCATCAATCTTCAAACTCATCGCCCGCATTTTTCTTCCCAGCAAGGCCCATCCACCGATCGTAATCACTGCCATAACGGTAAAGAAAACAGGATTAAGAAATCCGCTTTTCCCTTTAATAACCGGGTCCGATTCGGCAACGGTTTTATCAACCCAATGATAAATATCGGAATGCCCGCCCCAAACCAAAATCATTAAGATAATAAAGGTGATGGACCCCAGTACCGGAAGCACACTGGAGATGGCTTCGGGTACACGGCGAAGTGCCACCTGCCAGCCGCCCATGGCCATAGTGGTAGCACAAATCAGGAACATGGCCGCATTTACTGTTAAAAGCCAGTACACACTATTTTGCAAAAGCACAGCCCAGAAACGGGTGCTTCCAATATGTTCTTCCCCATGGCCATGCTCAAAAGGGTGAAGCATAATAAGCCCGTACAGCAATGCCACGAGACCAACAATAATCAGCCCCCATGTCCATTTTTTATAACTGCCCGGTAATTCGAAAGTAGTGTTCATCTAAAACTTTTTTTGTGTTTGCTTTTTTATTTTCCTGCTTTTGCGGTGGTATCTTTTGCAGCAGTAGCAGGTTTTGGCTGAAGGGTTCTGATGTATTTAATAATCTTCCAGCGCTGTTCGCGGGAGAGTTGGGATGCATAGCTTCCCATATTATTTTTCCCGTAGGTAATGGAATGATACATGGTGCCATCCGCCATTTCCACATAAGCAGGCAACGTAAGGTTGGCTACCCCTCCAATATGTCCGGAGGCCGCAATAGGACCATCCGCTGTTCCTTTTACCCCGTGGCAAATACCACAATTGATATCAAAAAGCCGTTTGGTTTCTTTCATATCATCGGCCGACATGGAATCAATTGGATTTTTAATGGTTGCACTCAGTTTATATCCGTTACTGTCGTTGGGTAATTCATAAATCAATGCGGCTTCACTCCGGGCCATGGTGCCCACTACCGGTTTTGCATCATAATAAATCTGGCTCCCCCCGCGATGGGCAGGATCGGTAGTAAACTTATTTGGATCCAGTTTGGCATAGGCTTCAAATGCCCTGCTGTATGCCATATCGGGCATATACACATAACCGGGTTTACGCTTATCGTGTTTGCAGCCACTTGCAATCAGGATAAGGGCAGAAATAGTAGCCGTGATATAGGTAATTCGTTTCATGAAAATTTTTCGTTGTATTAATTTTCGTTTTCGTCTCTGTACAATTTTTCCTGGCGGTTATAAAATCCAAACCACCATCCGGATTCAGCGTGTTGAACATTTATTTCAATAGCGCCTTCACTTTTCAAAAACCGTTGTACTTCTGCATCGTCAGTTTTATCGGTACATTCAATGGCCATTACAAACAGATCATCGGTAGCGCGTGGATGGAAATGATGTTTCTTTACAAAGGGCATCATCTGGCATAACCAGCAAAATGTAATTACCATCCCAACGGCCGAGAACAATACAGTTAACTCAAATGTAATGGGAATCCATGCCGGTAGGGCAAAGTGGGGTTTACCGCCAATATTCAGGGGCCAGTCTTTGGTAAAGATCCAACTCATAAAACCCAGGGCAACGGAAGTTCCTGTGATTCCGTAAATAAATCCTGCGGTGTGGATACTTGTTTCCCGAAGACCCATGGCATGATCGAGCCCGTGTACCGGGAATGGGGTGTAAACATCGTGGATTTTATACCCCGATTTCCTTACATTTTTTACCGCAGGAAACAACACTTTCTCATCATCGAAAGCGCCTACAACAAATTTTTTAATTCCTCCAGCCATTATTTTCAGCTTTATTTATTTTATGTTACGCTTAGTGGGCGTGCACAACTTCTTCGTGATAAAATTTCTCCGTATCTGCCTTTTCAATATCCGTCATCTTCACTTTATAATTTTCTCCACTGGTTTTCAGGATGGCTTTAATTTCTGCAACCGCAATCACCGGGAAATATTTGGCAAACAAGAAGAAGCAGGTAAAGAACAACCCGAAAGTTCCGAGATAAAAACCAAGTTCATATATCGACGGGCTGTAATAAGTACTCCAGCTCGAGGGGAGAAAATCGCGATAAATAGAGGTAACTATAATTACAAAACGTTCGTACCACATACCGATATTAACGATAATACTCATAAACATGGTAACGGTAACGTTACGGCGCATTTTACGAATCCAGAATACCTGGGGTGCAGCCACATTACAGAACATCATCAATGCATAACTCCATCCGTAAGGGCTGAAAATATTTACCCGGTTTTCCCTGAACGCCCACCATTCGTAGGGGTTCTGGCTATACCAGGCAACAAACAACTCGGTAAGGTAAGCGCAACCTACAATGCTACCTGTAAGTACAATTACCTTATTCATGGCATCTATATGCCCGATGGTAATATATTCCTGAAGGTTCATCACCTTCCGAATAATAAGCAATAGCGTTTGCACCATGGCAAACCCGGAAAAGATCGCACCGGCCACAAAGTAAGGGGGGAAGATGGTGGTATGCCAACCGGGGATAACCGAAGTGGCAAAGTCGAAGGATACAATGGTATGTACCGAAAGTACCAGTGGGGTACTTAACCCGGCCAATACCAGAGAGAGGCTTTCGTGCCGCTGCCAGTGCTTGGTACTTCCCGTCCATCCAAAGGATGCAACGCCATACATGAATTTGCGGAGTTTGGTTTTAGCTCTGTCGCGCACCGTGGCAAGATCCGGTAAAAGCCCTGCATACCAGAACAATAAGGATACGGTGAAATAAGTTGAAATCGCGAACACGTCCCAAAGGAGTGGAGAGTTAAAGTTAACCCAGAGTGGTCCGCGGGTATTGGGATATGGAAGTACGAAAAAGCCCATCCAAACCCGGCCCATGTGCCAGATAGGAAACTGCCCGGCGCAAATCACGGCAAAAATGGTCATGGCTTCCGCTGCCCGGTTTACGCCGGTGCGCCAGCCCTGCCTGAAAAGCAGGAGGATCGCAGAGATCAGGGTTCCGGCGTGCCCAATACCGATCCACCATACAAAGTTGGTGATATCCCAACCCCATCCGATGGTCTTATTCAGGTTCCACTGCCCAATACCATAATCAACCACGCGATACACAGAGTAAACCCCGATAAGCAACAGCACCACACTAAGCCAAAAACCAATGTACCAAAGCCGGGTGGGCTTTGCTTCAATGGTGCCGATAATGTCCACGGTAACCTGGTGGTAATTCTTATCACCATCAACCAATGGTTCCCTTTGTTGTGACTCGTATTTCAGTAATGACATATCAGTTTTTCTTTTCGCCTACCGGTTACCGTAAGGCATTTTGATTTTTCAAAATTAATTATCAGTGGTGCAGTTTTTGAGGGCCTGTTTCGGGGGCGCCTTCTTCTGCACCTATATTCCTGTCTGTATTTCTAATTTTTGCCAGGTAACTAATATTCGGTAACACGTGAAGTGATTCCAGCACATAAAAATTCCTGTTTTTATCTTCACGCGATACATATACGTCGCTCAGTTTATCATTTACATTGCCAAAAGTGATGGCCTTGGTAGGGCATGCCTGGGAGCAGGCGGTCTGTAAGTTCCGGATAACGGAAGGATCCTGTTTCTTTTTCGCTTCCAGTTTGCCATCCTGCAAACGTTGAACGCAGAAGGAACATTTCTCCATTACCCCGCGGGAACGAACCGTAACATCCGGGTTCAATACCATGCGGGTCAGGTCGTCGTTCATTTGAAGGATTACCGGGTCGGTATCCACTCCAATAAGTTGAACCTGATTATTCGGGAAACTATCCGATCCGTTATAATCGAGCCAGTTGAAGCGACGCACTTTATAAGGGCAGTTATTGGCGCAATACCGGGTACCGATACACCTGTTATATGCCATTTGGTTTAATCCTTCGGAGCTGTGGTTAGTTGCTGCAACCGGGCAAACGTTTTCGCAAGGGGCATTATCGCATTGCTGGCATAGCATGGGTTGGAATACCACATCCGGATTTTCGAGGTCTCCTACAAAATACCGGTCGATGCGCATCCAGTGCATTTCGTGGGCCCGTTGAACTTGTGTTTTACCTACAACGGAAATATTATTTTCGGCATTGCAAGCAACAACACAAGCACCACATCCAATACAGGTATTCATATCGATGCTCATACCCCATTTAATACCCGGCTTCGCATAATCGGGATAAATCGTTCCATCCTTTACAAAATCTTCATACCCATCTGCGAGCAACACTTCCCTTTCCTCTCTGGGTTCGGCAAGTATCGCTTCCGGGTTTTTTATAAAACTCGACAGGTTGGTTTCAAAAAAGATATGGCGACCTTCCGATAAACTGTGGGTTTGGGTTTGCGCCAAGGGGTAGGTGGCCGGTGTTTTTTCGATAGTTGCTACTCCGTTATAAATACGGGTGGCTCCATCCCATCCGCAAAGCGGAAATGCATTTTGACCTGCATTGGTAGCCGAGCGGCCTATTCTTTCAACTGAATAATCTTTATTCATACTGGCGCGGCCATACCCAAGGGCAATGCCAATGGTGGCCGGCTGCATACCGGGAATAATTAATACCGGCAGGGAAAGGGCTTTCCCATTTACCGTAACCTTTATTACGGGTTTTTCGGGATGTACCTCATATTTATCTGAATCGCGCTGGTGGCGCATATCGATACCTAAAATTTGCTTTGCAATAGCCGGGCCTATCAATGCATAGTTATCCCAGGTTACTTTCGAAATGGGATCGGGAAGTTCCTGAAGCCAGGGGTTGTTCGCCTGGGATCCATCTCCCATGGCAACATTCTGGTAAAATACGACTTCGTAAGCACCGCTTTTTACAGTACCCGCTTTGGCGGCTGCAGCAGCCACAGCCCCTCCGTTATAGGTTGCAGAAGCAGCAACCGGAGCGGTAGCGGGTTCAACCACTCCGTCGCGCAGGGCTTTTTCAAAGTTGGCTTCGCCACCCAGCTTTCCTATCCAGTAATTACGGAAATATTTTTCATACACATCCACCACTTTAAGCACGGCTTCTGCAGTGGCTTCTGTTTTTGATGTGCTGTCTTTTCCTGTTGTTGCAGCACTTGCAGATGCACCCATCCATAAAAGCAGATTGGTTTGGAATGGCCGGGTTTTAAACAACGGGCTTATTACCGGTTGTATAAGACTATAATATCCGGTTTTGGGTTCTGCATCGCCCCAGCTCTCAAGCCAGTGGTGAGCGGGTATTACATATTTACAACGTTCCGTGGTTTCATCCATGGTACCATTAAAAGAAATGGATACAGGTACTTTTGCCAATGCTCCGGCAAACCCCTGAGCATCGTGGTAATTGTACACCGGATTCACTTCATATACTAATAGGGCGCCAACAGAACCATTATTCATTTCCGTTACCAGTTGGGCCATTTCGGCGTCTACTCCTTTGCGATAGTTGGCTGTCGCCGACCAATCGATGGTGGTTCCATTTGCACCAATGGCTTCATTGATGGCATTTACAATTACCTGGATATTCACATCGTTGCTTCCGCAAACAACCAGCGCATTCCCCTTACTTACGGAAAGGGCTTCTGCAGCTTTACGGATACCGTCATTGAGCCTTGCATCGGCCAGGGAAGGCGCAGAAACAGCTCCTCCTAATTTCGCCAGGAGGGCCAGCGCTACGGCTCCGGTTTCAGAAGGCTTATGGATGAAGCGATCATCGGCATTTGCACCGGTGAGGCTCATCATACTTTCAAATTGGAAATGGCGGCTCAGTTCGGGGTTGGTTCCTTTAACCCGGCGCAGGCTTGCATATTGGTTTGCAAACTCAGCCGGACTAATCCATGTTCCCAAAAAGTCGGCCCCAAGGCTTACTACTACCTTTGCCTTATCGAAATGATAAGAGGGGATTGCCCTTTTTGCATAGGTAAGTTCATTCGCCATCAACATCCCGCTATAACTAACCCCATCATATTGTACGTGGCGGCTGCCTGGATGTTTCGCGATAAATTCATTGATAATTTGCAGGGTGGTAGGGGAGCTGATGGTAGAAGTAAGGATAACAATTGATTTTCCCGCAACTCCGGCTAAAGCAGAAGCCACCATTTTATCCATTGCATCGAAGGTGCTTACCTCCTTATACCCTTTTCCATCTGCCTGCATGGGGTGGCGGAGACGGGTCGTATCATACAGGTCGAGAACCGAAGCCTGGGCCTGTGCCGTTGTACCTCCGTTCGTAATTGTAGATTCGGTATTCCCTTCAATTTTAATGGGTCTTCCCTCGCGTTGTTTTACCACAACCGGAATTACATCTCCTCCCTTTACATAAGTGGAAGCATAATAGTTAGCCACGCCGGCCACCATATCCTCGGGTTTATTGAGATAGGGAACCGCTTTGTGCACCTGGGTTTCGCAACTGGCAGCCAAAGCAGCAGCGGCAGTGCTGAATCCAAGATATTTCAGAAAATCGCGGCGCGGGGTTTTTCCTTCCATAAACCCTTTATCATCCATCTCTTCCAGCGGAAGCAGATCTTCCCCAAACTCATCCTTACCCCTTTGTTTAAAAGCATCAGACTGATTCAACTCACCGAAATTCTGCCAGTACTTTTTATTCATTATTACAAATTGAAAATTCTAAATTTTAAAATTGAAGGCCTTTCAACCATTACAGCAATTATTATATTAATAGTGGCATTTCTGGCACTCGGTCCCTCCAATGGTTTCCACCGTAACACTGTCTAATTTATGATTGGCCAGGTCGCGATGGAACTTTTCATAAATACTGTAAAATTTATTGCCGGAACTGTCGGCCTCATTAAAGAAGTCAACTTTTGTTTGCCTGTGGCAGTTAATACACCAACCCATGCTTAATGGTGCAAACTGGTACACTTCGGGCATTTCCTGGATGTTACCATGGCATGTTTGGCAAGCCTGTTTTCCAACCACCACGTGCTGGCTATGGTTAAAATACACATGATCGGGCAGGTTGTGAATTTTCACCCATTCGATCGGCTTGGAGCCATCCGGATGGCCATCGCCATCGTTATCCGGATTATATGTTTTTGTATCGGGATTCCAGCCGGCGTATTGATATAACTTTTGAATTTCTGCGGTTCCATCTACTTTGGTTCCGTCTTCCCGAACAATGGGCTCCCCTTTATATTCCTTAATGGCCATGTGGCAATTCATACAAACGTTAACCGAAGGGATCCCGGCCTGTTTGCTGTATTCAGCACCACCATGGCAATACAGACAACTGATTTGATTTACACCGGCATGTACCTGGTGGGAATAAAAAATCGGTTGTTTCGGTTCATACCCCCTGGAATGACCCAAGCCAATGGCAGCATTTATGACAAGATACCCGCCAAACATAAAAAGCAGGAGGGTGAAAATCATTAAATAGGTTTTGTTGCGGTAAAATGGAACATGCTTTCCGCGTTTTATGCCTTCTTTTTCATCGGTATAATGGCGAAGATTTTTATTGATTTGGAGCAGGATAAATGCAACAATGGCAAGAATCAGGGTGAGGATACCAAAAATCATGGAGTTGTCAACCACCGGTTCTGCTGCTACACCACCCCCCGGTGCCGCTTTTGCAGTAGGTGGCTTATAATCATCCACATACTTCATAATGGCATCAATCTCCGCATTGGTAAGGGAACTGAAAGATGTCATCACAATAGGCTTCCACTTATCTGCCAGCTTTTTTGCATAAGCATCCTTAACAATCATGGCCGATGGGTTGTGCACCCAGTCATAAATCCATTCCGGGTAGGGAATAGCATCCTTTACCCCCTGGAGTTTGGGTCCCACAAAATCAGCATCGGGCTTATGGCAATTGGCACAATTGGTTTTAAACAGTTGCTCCCCGTCCTGGGCTGTGGACCTAAATGAAAAAGTTACACAGAAAACAAGGAAAGAAATAGCAATAATCCGGGGCATGATTTTTCTAAAGCGACTCATACAGTTAATTCGGAAGTAATGTGGAAAATTTTCCTATATAAGTTGCAAAAATAAGGGAGCATAACAATAAACTATCAACATTTGTTAATTTTTTTTTCGCTTATTCACAGTGGATTTCAGCGAATTGTAATTATTAAATTAACTTATTTGTCATGTGTTTGTAACCCATTATACCCCCTTCTATTTACCCTACTAAAAGAGTAGGTTTTTGTGGAAAATATCCGCAAATTTTCCCCCATTTTTGCATTATGTTTCGCAACCTTCGGAAACGATGGCAGGTTTCCCCCTTTCAATTATTTCTCGTTTTACTAACCTTTACCCTTGGCGGAAGCCTTTGTGGCTGGCTGGGGAGGCAGATCCTGGAGATGCTTCCGATCCCTGCCGGAATTTTATGGATGGTTCTTTATATTGTATTGGTAACCTTACTATGGCCAATTTGTGTGCTGATAATCAGCGTATTAACCGGACAATATGCTTTCTTTACCAAATATATCAGGCGGATTTTGGGGCGGTTTACTGGTAAAAAAGCAGCGATTCCTGCGAAACTGGCCATTTTTGCAAGTGGTACAGGCTCTAATGCCAGGGAGATTATCGAATTCTTTAATAATCAAGGTAATAGAAGGATTGCCACGGTTAATTTAGTGGTTACCAACAACCCAGACGCGGGGGTTGTAAATATGGCAAAAAATGAAGGCATCCCTGTTCTTCATATAGCAAAAGAAAGATTCTTTTCTGGCGATAATTACCTTTCTGAGTTGAAGCAAAATGAAATTAAGTATGTCATTCTTGCAGGGTTTTTATGGAAAGTGCCTCCGGCTATTATTGCTGCCTTCCCCAACCGTATTCTGAATATTCACCCGGCGCTTTTACCCAAATTTGGAGGGCGCGGAATGTACGGTCATAACGTGCACGAAGCAGTTATAGCAGCAGGCGAAAAATATTCCGGCATCTCAATTCATGAGGTAAATGAACATTACGATGAAGGCAACCCGATATTCCAGGCGCAATGTGAAATTGATCCGGGAGAAACGCCACAAAGCCTCGCAAAGAAAATCCAGCAACTTGAACACACGCATTATCCCCGTGTTATTAAAGAATATATTACAAAGCCAAATCGGGGTTAAAGTGATTCCCCATCCCCGATAATTTCCATTAATTGGAATTAATATTACAGCCCTCCATGGCAATTTTCTACAGATACCTCCTTGCTCTAATTATCACCCTTCCAGCGCTGCAGAGTATTGGGCAAATTAAGATTGAAGGAACGGTGGTAGACATCAGCAAAAAAAATTTAGTGGAGGGAATACGGGTGGTTTGTACCAATGGGCTGTTCGATGTTACCGACAGCCTGGGCAGATTTAATATATTGGCGAATGAAAATGATTCCCTCTCTTTTTATTACCATAATAAGCCCACTCAGCAATTTGCCGTTTCAAAAATTCCGGATCCACAAAACTTTGTTATCTCCATTCATGTTCCGGTAAAAAGCAAATACCAAATGATGAGTGAGGTAATGGTATATTCAAAATCTTACCGTCAGGATTCGATCGAAAACCGATTGGAATATGCCCAGGTTTTCAACTATCAGAAACCCGGCCTATCTACTTCTATGGTCCCGGGCGGAGTTCCGGGTGCCGATCTGGATCAGATCATCAATATCTTCCGCTTCAAAAGAAATAAACGGCTTCAGGCATTTCAAAAAAGGCTGGAAGAACAGGAACAGGAAAAATATGTGAGTTACCGGTTTAGCAGAATAACCGTACAGCGAATAACCGGACTGCAGGGCAAATACCTTGACAGCTTCCTGGTATGGTACCGCCCCACCTATGCATTTGCTCATCTTGCCGATGAAATCACCTTCAACCAATATATACTGGATGCCCTTTATCAATACCGGAAAATCATGCAAATTCCGGAGGCTAAAAAAGAATAGCACTCCAGGTTATATTCTTTTATCTTGCAATTATGGAAGAAATACAATTGAACCTGGGAGTTGGTTCCCGTTTACAACATACGCATTTTGGACCTGGCGTAGTGGTGGGCATCCGGTATGCCACTTACCTCATCTCCTTTATCAATCACGGTACTAAAGAGGTGGATAAAACGGATCCTCACCTCGATGAAATTATTCCGGAAAATGTAAGTCCGGAGGTTGAAACCACCGCAGAACTGGAGATATCCTTATTAAAAATTTTAAGGCAATGGGCTGAAGTGAGCGAAACCGTTAAACTGGGCGACCGATGGATTGGAGGAACCCTTATTTTGCAGCCCGCAGACAAATCGATCAAACCCAAAGAACTCCCCATTGATGTATTCTTTCATAAAATTGTAATGCTTCGCGACAGGCTTCGGGTATTGGAACAAAATATCAACAGTCATAAAGTATTGACCGACGAAGACAAGGTTAATATCCAGCAATATATTACCCGCATTTATGGAACCCTAACCAGTTTTAATGTGCTGTTTAAAGACAAAGAACATTGGTTTGTAGGCGAAAAAGGGAGCAGGGGAGATTGAATTTAGGGATGACGAGTTAGGAGTTACGAATTACGAGTTACGAATTACGAATTACGAGTTACGAGTTGCGAGTTGCGAGTTACGAGTTTAGAATGGCGTATGACGAATTATTAAAAAATGAAACCATTTGCTGAAAGATATACTGGCAACGAATTTCAATTGACTGAAGACATAAGATCAGTTTTGCATATTACACGAAACGACAGATTTTCCGGAAATTATCAACCTTACCAAATTAAAGCAAATAACTCTTTATCACAACTTTGTTTCGAGTCAACCATTTCAAACAAAGATGTATCTGTCAACCTAAAAGTTCGTAATCTTAAACTAGACTTTGCAATCCAGGTTTGGGAAATTGCACAAGATTTGACAAAGAAAAAATACTTTGACTACCTGGAGTATAAATGGCTCAAATCAAACGACCCAATAAAAGAACTTGTTTTAATAAGTGAAAACAGAAAAAAAGCAGAATCCTATTTTTATCAAATGCTTAAGGAAGTTTGTAAAGACACAAAAATTGTTTCAAGCGAACGAGTCGTTTTTAAAAGACACGAACATATTGGTTATAACAGCAACGATTTACAACTAGAGGTTTCTTTAAACGAAGATAAAATTACGGATGAAATAAAAGATAAGGTTTATAAGCAATTTAGTAAAGGTGAAAATCATTATTTATTCGACCTAAAAAATCAAAGATTTCCTTTTGAAGAAATAAAGGAATATTTTGTTTATTGCGACAGCCGATTGTTAGGGTTACTAAATGCCACTGACGGAGTCAACGAGATAACTGAAACTGAAAAGTCGCTTTTTATAGCAGCAGAAAATTCAAATTTAGAAGGGGTTATTATCGCCGTTAATCAAGGAGCTAATATTAATGCGATAGATTCGGATGGAGAAACAGCGTTTACAAAAGTGTTTCGAAACTTTAATGACAAATTTTGTGACACTGAGTTATCAGGCAAAGAAGCATTTACCATGCAAACAATTTTCATTGCCCAAAAAATGCTCGAACTTGGTGCGGATATAAACTTTTTTGGTTATGGCGGGGTGAATGCGCTACAATTCACTGCATATGCTCATAATCCGACTTTGATGAAATTTTTACTCGACAATGGTGCAAATCCGAATTTCAATTATTTTCCAGAAGACGGGCAAGTATATATTACCTCTTCTGCTTTGGACAAAATTTTAGGTGATTTTAATACTTGTGAGGATGAAGAGATCTTAAGCCAATGCGAAACACTTTTAATAAATGCAGGAGCAAAATAAAATTTGAGCAGCCGCTAACATCACAATGGAATTAGGGGGGTCTAAGTACTTCAATTAAGCGTTTGAATTTTATTACACATTAGATCATTAATTAACCTTTATTGCTAAATACCCCCTCCACCGAAAATCATCACCAAGCTCTGAATTAGAAATTTAAACGTCCATCATTCCCAACTCGTAACTCCTAACTCCTAACTCGTAACTCGTAACTCGTAATTTATACCTCCAAACTAATAATTATACAAAGTTTCCGCCATTTCTTCCAGCCGGTTTTTTGCCATAAAGTTCTTTTCGAGGCTGATATTAAAAGGTACGGGAGTATCCAAGCTGGCGCAACGCATTACGGGGGCATCCAGGTGCTCAAAGCAATGAGCCGAAATCCAGGCGGCAATTTCTGCACCCACACCACCGGTTAAAGTCGCTTCATGAAGCACCAATACTTTTCCGGTGCGGATCACCGCTTTTGTAATGGCATCATAGTCGAGCGGGAGCAGCGTTCTGAGATCAAGAATATCTACAGAGATAGGGGGGTGTGCCTGTGCAAATTCCAACGCCCAGTGAACCCCGCTACCATAGGTTATTATAGAAATATCTTCGCCTTCCTTCACCTGTTTTGCTTTCCCAATGGGGATCTCATAATACCCGGCAGGAACCGGTCCGCTTATGCCTCTGTAAAGCGCCTTATGTTCAAAAAACATAACCGGGTTAGGATCGTTGATGGCGGCAATCAGCAACCCTTTTGCATCTTCGGGTGTGGAAGGAAAAACAATTTTCAATCCGGGCGTGTGTACAAACCAGGCCTCATTGCTCTGGCTGTGGAAAGGACCGGCACCTACGCCTCCACCGGTAGGCATTCGGATTACCATATCGGCGTTTTGGCCCCACCGGTAATGAATCTTTGCCAGGTTGTTTACGATTTGGTTAAACCCCACCGAAACAAAATCGGCAAACTGCATTTCCATCACCGATTTATTTCCTTCCAATGCAAGACCCAGTCCGGCGCCAACAATGGCACTTTCGCAAAGCGGGGTATTGCGCACGCGCGATTTTCCAAACCGTTGCACAAAACCCTCGGTTACTTTAAACGCCCCTCCGTATTCGGCAATATCCTGCCCCATTAACACCAGGTTGGCGTGTTTCTTCATCGATAAATCCAATGCATCGCTGATGGCATTGATAAATTTCATTTCCGTAGAGGTGCCGGTGGAATTGGATTTGGACGAAACGTAGGGGGCATACACGTCTTGTAATTCTTCAGTTGTATCCGGTTGAATGGATTCTGCAGTAAATGCATCGGCAAGTTCTGTTTCTATATATCGTTTTGTTTCTTCTTTGATCGAATCCACTTCTTCCTGTGTAATAACAGCTTCCCTCAGCAGCCAGTCTTCAAAATTCCGGATCGGATCTTTCTTAGCCCATTCTTCAAAAAGTTCGGGAGGTACATATTTTACACCACTGGCTTCCTCGTGCCCCCGCATCCGGAAGGTGAGGCACTCAATAAGATAGGGTTTCTGATTTTTAATGCAATATTCGCGCACTCCCTTTAGAGTATCATATACCGTTAGGATATTATTACCATCTATTTGGACCCCTTCTATTCCGTATCCAATGGCTTTATCAAGCAGGCTGGCACAACGGTATTGTTCACTTACCGGAGTACTTAAACCGTATCCATTATTTTCAATGATAAAGATGACCGGAAGATCCCAAACCGCAGCCGTGTTTAACGCCTCATGAAAATCGCCTTCGCTGGTACCTCCATCTCCGGTAAATGCAACAGCTACTTTTTCTTCGTTCCTCAATTTATACGAAAGGCCAACGCCATCTGCAATGGCAAGTTGAGGGCCCAGGTGAGAAATCATTCCGCATATATGATGTTCCTTCGTACCAAAATGGAAACTCCGTTCTCTTCCCTTCGAGTAGCCGTCTTTATTTCCCTGCCATTGCCTGAATAGTTTCCGCAAGGGCATATCCCGGGAAGTAAAAACTCCCAAATTCCGGTGAAGTGGCATGATCCATTCATCCTTTTGAAGAGCCTTTGTTACACCAACGGAAATCGCTTCCTGCCCTATCCCGCTGAACCATTTTGAAATTTTCCCCTGCCTAAGCAATACCAGCATCTTTTCTTCAATCATTCGGGGAAGAAGAATGGCTTTATATAATGTACGCAGTTCTCCGGTACTAAGGTCTTTTCTGTTAAACTCCATCTTTCACAGTTATTCGCGCAAAGGTACGGCGAACAATTGCTGAAATTTGTTTTCTTCCCGTTGTTAAAAAAAATGAAAATAGTCCCTTTTTAGCTGGCCGGGTTGTGAAATTTTTTTCTATTTGACTCTCAAAGCGCAGTCTTTATTTTTCACAAAAATTATCCTGCTATGAAATGGCTAAGTACCTGGGTTGCGTTTCCTGTAACCACTTTATTGGTTATCGTTTTATTCTTTAATAATAATGAACCCCAAACTAAATACAGGCATTACCCGGCAACAACTATCCGTCAAACACCCCGGATCCAGGCGGCAATTCTTTTGGATGTAAGCAGCAGTATGGACGGGCTGATAAACCAGGCTAAACTGCAACTATGGAATATGGTTAGTGTAATGGCAAAAGGTGAATGCAATGGAGTGGCACCCGAAATTGAGCTGGCACTTTATGAATATGGACGGCAAAATGGCGACAAACAAAACGGATATATCAAACAATTATCACCCTTTACCCAAAATCTCGATTCGCTCTCAACTATTCTCTTTGGGCTTACCACCTATGGCGGTTTGGAGTATTGCGGCCAGGTAATTTTCACTTCCCTGAATGAACTTAATTGGGATAAGGGTGATTCAACATACAAAGTTATATTCATTGCCGGAAATGAAGATTTCCTGCAGGGAACCCTCCCCTATACCCGGGCCTGCCAGGAAGCAATAAAAAAATCCGTGATTGTTAATACCATTTACTGCGGGCCACGGGAGCAGGGTATCAGAGAACACTGGAACCTGAATGGCGATTGCGGCTCCGGAAGTTTTACCAACATCAATCAAAACGCATCGATAGATGATATTGCCACTCCTTATGATTCAGCCCTTCTGGCAAAAAATAACCTATTGAATAATACCTATATCGGTTATGGCAGCCAGGGCGAATTGGCGGTTGCCCAGGTTAAGGAGGTTGACAGCAAAACCTATTCCATGAACAAATCCAGCGCCGTTTCACGCACCAAGGTGAAGGCTTCCGCCAAAGTCTATAACAATGCATCCTGGGATATGATTGATGCGGCAAAGAAAGATGAGAATTTTGTTGCTTCCATCAACAAAGCACAACTCCCAGACAGCCTGAAAAATAAAACAACCGCCCAATTAAAGGAACTCATAAGAGAAAAGGCTGCATTGCGGGATGGTTTACAAAAAGAAATCCTTTCCCTGAGTATGCAACGGGATGCCTGGCTTCAACAAAAGAAAAATGAAAAATTATCCCCCGAAGAAAAAACCCTTCAATCTGAAATTGAAAAAATTATTCGTAACCAGGCAAAGAATTTTGGAATTAAAATTGATTAACCGGCCTTTTCGTTTAATAATGCATTGATGGCGGTGGAGAAGGCCGATAGAACCAGGCTTAATGCAAGCGCATACATAAAACTGTCAATCCGGATACTGTCCATTAGTTTATCCGCTATAATGATGATGATCGCATTCACAACAAAAAGGAAAAGTCCAAGGGTGAGAACCGTAATGGGCAGGGTAAGAAAAATAAGCAGCGGTTTAATAAACGTGTTCAACACCGCCAGAACCAGGGCAAAACCAATGGCTGCAAGGTAATCGTTAATGTGAACCCCACTGAGGATCAGGGAGGCGCCATACGCCACTGCCGCATTTAGCAGAAGCCGGATTATAAAATTCATATTTCCTTATTTAATATACCACCAATTCATAAAAATTTTCGGGACGAAGATATTTATTCGCCAGCTCCTGCATCTTTTGGGGGCTGGCATTTTTGATAGTGGTAATGGTTTTTTGAAAATGATCATCCGGCAGGTTGTTCATCACAATCCTGCGCCACCGGCTCATAATTTTAAATGGACCATCCAGGCTCGAAAGCATAATGCCCATGATATAATTCTTTACCAGCAATAGCTCCTGTGTATCGATTTTCTCATTACGGAGTTTTTCCATTTCAGCATACACTTCTTTAATAGCCGCTTCGCACACATCCTTTCCCGCTTCGGTTGAAATTTGCCATGCCGATTGATGCATGTTAGACTGAATGAAACTATGAATGCCATAAGTATATCCCTTATCCTCCCGGATATTCCGCATCAGTCTTGATCCAAAAAAGCCACCAAACAACGTATTTAAGACAAAACTATCCGCATAATCTTCATGCAATATCCCCGGAAAAGGAGAAGCTATCCGGATGGCCCCCTGAACAGCCGTATCATCGTTGGTTACCCGGAATTTTTTTTCTTCCGCCGGATGAACCGGAATAAGGGGAAAATCTTTTTCCGGCGCCTTTGCTTTAATTTTTCCTAAGCTGGCATTGAGCATCTCAACAATTCCATTGGGTAATCGCCCTGCCACAAAAATGCGAACTCCTGCATTAACATAATGCTGGTTATAAAAAGAGACCACATCTTCCCGCGTTATGCGATCAAGATCCTCGGGCCTGGTATAAGAGCCATACGGATGAGCGGGGCCAAAAACATAACGGTCTATCAACAGGTCGCCCACATAATCACACTTCTTCATGGCCACCTGGAGGTTCTGTTTATTATTCTGAATATAAATATCCAGCTCTTCCTGGGGGAACACGGGATTTTCAATCATATCCTGCAAAACAGGCAACAATTTATCCAGGTGTTTTGAAAGTGAATGAATGCTGATATCGGCCGATTCATTTCTTCTCGTGCATTTACAAAAGGCGCCATAATAATCGAAGGCCTCATTTATTTCCAGCGCCGATCGGGTTTGGGTTCCATTCTTCAATAAAGCGTTGGTGACGGCAGACAACTTCCGGTCGTCCTCAAATACTTTTCCGGCAGGAAAAACAATTTCGAGGGAAACCACTTCCTGCGAACCGGCATCTATCATATATACCGGTATCCCGTTATCGAGGGTAGCCGATTGATAGGGTTTAAGGGTAAGGGAAAAATCAACGGCATCCTTTATAGAAGGAGAAATCTTTCGGTTCATTCTTTCGGTTTACTTATTTGAAAGGTAATACATGGTGTTGCAGTTGTTTCTATTAAAAATCAACCGGCTCTCATTCAAAATATCCAACGCGCTAACTTTTTGGTAATTCCCCAGCTCGGTATTAATCAGGTTGGGGTCGCCCAGCAATTCGTACATGGCCAGGCTTGCTGCCCGGTTGGTGAGGCTCATATCCTCAAAGGTCATCGCACTTTCTGTGCGGTTCTTTACCTTTTCTAACTCTGTATCCAATACCCCCTGATTCATCAGCTTTTCCAGTTCGGCATATACCGCCTCGTCGGCTTCTTGTATCCTAACTCCTTTTACGAGTTTTCCTGTAATCACCAACAAGCCTTCATCGGTACTTCCTAAATGGTAACAGCTAATATTCGAAAACATCTTTTTCTCTTTAACCAATGCCTGAAATAGCCTGGAAGAGCCTCCGCCTCCCAAAATCTCGGTTATGAGATCGGCCACATAATAACGGGGATCCGTACGCGAAGCAATATGCCAGCCTTTATAAAGCGCATCAAAGGGAACATCTGATTTTACTTCCAGGTGCCGTGGATTTTCCTGTATTGGCTCATGAGGAATGAGGTGCTGGTATTTTTCTCCAGCCGGAATGGAGCCAAACCATTTTTCAGATAGTGCTTTCACCTGCGCCGGTTTCACATTGCCGGCTACCACCAAAACCGCATTCTGTGGGGTATAGTGTTTCCAAAAGAATTGTTTTACTTCATCGAGGGTGGCTGTTTCAATATGCTTTAGTTCTTTTCCGATCGTCATCCAACGGTAGGGATGCACCTTAAAGGAAAGGTCCATAAACTTATGCCAGGCATCGCCGTAGGGCTTATTAATATAATGTTCTTTGAACTCCTCCATCACCACTTTACGTTGCACGTCCAGGCTCCTTTTACTGAATGCCAGGCTGAGCATCCGGTCGCTTTCCAGCCAAAATGCAGTTTCAATATTCTCTGCCGGTAATTGGGAATAGTAATTCGTGAGATCGTTGGTGGTGAATGCATTGTTTTCGCCTCCTGCCATTTGGAGTGGTTCGTCGTACGAGGGGATATTAATACTTCCGCCAAACATCAAATGCTCGAAGAGGTGGGCAAAGCCGGTCTTTTCCGGATTTTCATCCCTTGCCCCTACATCATAAATGACATCCACCACGGCCATGGGTGTACTTACGTCTTCATGCACTATTACCCTTAACCCATTGCCAAGGGTGAATTTTTCAAAATTTATCATGGGGGCAAATTTACAGCGAATGCTGCAGCTCAAAGAATACTGCCGGTTTTCATTTTTATTTCCATCAGTTTACCTTCCCGTAAAATAATAATCGTTACCCGTTGGTTTTTTACCTGGAGTGCATTTTTGTAGGCTTGTATATGCTGATGGATCAGGTTATTAATTCCTATGATTTCATCGTTTACGCGGATCCCTGCCTTCTCGGCCGGGGACCCCGTAATCACATCCAATACCAATACCTTATCTTCTATCTGGTAAATACCAAGCCCCGTATAAGCATAATCAAACTCGTCTGTAAAATGAGAGTTGGGCTGAAGATGGATTTCTTTTAGTGGGTAATTATAGATTACATTAAACCGCCGGAGTAAATCATTCCCTATCACGCCTCCCACAGCAGGGTAATTTAAAATATTATTCACATCATCGTAAATAAAAACAGGGACTTTATTAAACCGGTAAGGGCCCAGTTTTAGTGACTTAATAACGGTAAGCCGCATACGCAACCGCCCTCCCATACCCTCGGCCTGAGTTACAATTGGCTTCCTTTTCTTTTTTAAAATAGCGCTATCAGCAACCAATTGTTCCGACAACAGAAAACAAAGACCGGCTCCGCTATCAATATAAAAAGGAAAATCATTCCTCCGGTCATCCCTAAACCGGATATCTTCAATGGGAATAGAAGTAAAATTAGGGTGCAGTAAATAGCCGTGCTGGGGATATGCCATCTTGCCAGGCTGGTAAACATTAATACGGAGGCTGTCGAAATTTACCTCTACAATAAACCGCCGGAAGAAACTGTACCCAATGATCCCGTCAATCTTTTCGCCATACACACTGCTAAGCACCTCGTAATTATTAATATGGAAATTGAGGTGCGGTACCGTTAATCCCGGCAACCGGAGGGTATGATCGAATGCAAAGCTTACTTTCCTAACCCCGGCAATTCCCTTTATTAACGTATCGGTGGGCCGGTTCAGGATTTGATATTGGGCACAAGTGGAAGAGTCGAGAGAAATACCCCCACTTCCTGTATCTAATACAAAATTGAAAGAGTCGGGAATATTTTCAATGCAGCCCCGGATAACCATCACCCCCCCGCTAAACTGCCGAAAACTGAAGCTGGTAAGGAGTTTTGCCAAATTGGAACTATCGGAACGGGTTTGCCCCAGAGAAACATATACCGGAAACAAATATATTAACAGCCAAAACAACCGTTTAAAGCCCATCCCTGAATTTACAACCGAATGGATGTAATTTTGCATTTTGTTTGACATATGAACCGGAAAGATCTTTATTGTAAGGCGTTGAATTTTGAGTTCCTGTCGGTAGAAGAAGGCGTATTTCTTTTTGAGAACGCTGCATTAACCGAATTAATGCATATTGCCGACGAGCTGAGAAAGATACAGGTACCCCACGGAAAGGTGACCTGGCAGATCGACCGCAACGTGAATACGACCAATGTATGTATCGCCAATTGTAAGTTTTGCAATTTCTACCGGATCCCCGGCCATAAGGACGCCTATATCACGGATATAGAAACCTACAAAAAAAAGATTGAAGAAACCATTCGTTTTGGTGGCGACCAGCTCTTGTTGCAGGGTGGGCATCATCCCAACCTGGGGTTGGAATTTTATACCCATCTTTTCAGGGAATTAAAAAAGCTGTATCCCCAAATTAAATTACACGCACTGGGCCCTCCGGAGGTTGCACATATCACCAAGCTGGCCAAATCCACCCATAAAGAAGTGCTAACGGCTTTGAAGGAAGCAGGTTTAGACAGCCTGCCCGGCGCGGGGGCCGAAATCCTCATCGACAGGGTACGCCGACTCATCAGCAAAGGAAAATGCGGATCGCAGGAATGGCTGGATATTATGCATGAGGCACACAAGCTAAATATCACCACTTCAGCCACCATGATGTTTGGCCATGTGGAAACAATTTCTGAAAGGTTTGAGCATCTTGTAAAAATTCGGGAAGTGCAAAGCCGCAAACCGGAAGCGGCAAAGGGGTTTCTCGCCTTTATTCCCTGGACCTTCCAGGATGTGGATACCTTACTGGCGCGAATCCGGGGTGTACATAACCTAACCAGCTCCGAAGAATACATACGAATGACGGCCCTTTCCCGGATCATGCTCCCCAATATTAAAAACATCCAGGCAAGCTGGTTAACGGTGGGGAAGGAGGTTGCTTCTGTTTGCCTTCATGCCGGCGCCAATGATTTTGGAAGTATTATGATTGAAGAAAATGTAGTGAGCGCTGCAGGAGCCCCACACCGCTTCACCAGCAAAAGCATTCAGGAGGCCATCCGCCAGGCAGGTTTTGAACCCCAGCTCCGCAACCAACAATATGAATGGCGGGAGTTACCGGTTATGGAAGAGCAGGTGATCGATTACTGAGGGGATAATGGTGCAAATTCCAATAGAAAGTGGATGCCCGATTTTCCCGCAAACTTCCAAAAAAAGTATGCTCCTTAAAATGGGTGATTAATCCCCCGCGTTAATATCCCAGGCAATTCAACGAATTCATTTCACCCTTTTAAAGAAAGAATAAAAACAAGCCGTTCTGAAGATCAGCGCCTGAAAAATGGCGCTTCTATTTCCCATCATACAATAATCGAATTTTTGCGCCGTTATGATTTGAGTAAAAACCACATTTAGATATGAGACACCGGCAAACCCAAAGCCAACACCCGGTAATTCAGGTTGTTAAGGAGTTTTTGGCAAGGATGATGCAAAACCCCGATGTATACCCAATAAAGTATTATAAAAAAAATCACCGGTTCAAAAAACGATTGCCTTCCGTAAAATAACACCGCTGTAACGGAAATTACGGAATCGGATATTCAGAAGAATTGCGCTTGACACGGAAGATAAGGCAGGGTAAATTTGAACTTATAAAATCCGACATTATGAAAAAGAATGTACGCCACGCATCAACCCTCACTGTATTGATCAGCGCAATTTCGCAAGCTATCAATAACCTGTTTTTTACCGAAGACCGCGATTTTCAAAGACTAAAGAATTTTATCGCCTCGTAATAGAAACAAAACCCCTTGCTGTGTTTTGAAACAGGAGAGCTAACTAAACAGATACTCTACATCTGCTTTGGTGAGTGCTTTCACAAAGCTGCTGTCGTCTGTAATCAGTTCCTTTGCCAAAGCCCGCTTTCTTTCCTGGAGTTGCAGAATTTTGTCTTCAATCGTATCAATACAAATCATCCGGTACGCAAAAATATTTTTAGTTTGGCCAATACGATGTGTCCTGTCGATGGCCTGTTGTTCTACTGCCGGGTTCCACCAGGGGTCCACAATATATACGTAATCTGCAGCCGTAAGGTTTAACCCCACACCTCCTGCTTTTAATGAGATCAGGAATACCCGGCAACTGTCGTTCTCCTGGAAGTTTTTAATGGCCCTTTCCCTTTCTGCAGGTGAGGTGCTACCATCAAAATATTCGAATGGGATATTTAATTCGGTAAGTTTTTCCCGTATCAACCCAAGCATTCCTAAAAACTGAGAAAACACAAGGGCTTTATGTTCTCCGATATTTTCCTGTATTTCCCGGGAAAGCTCTTCCAACTTTATAGAATTATTCGGGAATTTTTCCTCTTCGTTTAATATGGCCGGGCTATCACAAATTTGCCGGAGTTTCATCAACCCCTGAAGTATGGTAAGTTGCGATTTATCGATTCCCTGTTCATCTATAGTACCCAAAATTTTATCCCGATAGCTATTGCGGTATGCTTCATATATTTTTCGTTGGGCCGTTTCCATTTCGCAGAAAAGTATAGTTTCTGTCTTTTCGGGGAGGTCGCTGGCAACCTGTTCTTTGGTACGTCGCAGAATAAAAGGATATAATAATCTCCTGAGGTGTTCTTTCTGATCCTGTTCTCCAAACTTATCAATGGGGGTGGCAAATTCATTTCTAAAAAACTCGACGCTGCCCAGCAGCCCGGGGTTCAGGAAATTCATTTGGGCAAAAATATCAAAGGTGTTATTCTGAAGCGGGGTACCGCTCATGCATATCCGATTTTTTCCTTTCAGCAGGCTGGCCGCTTTGGTAACTTTGGAAGAGGGGTTCTTGATGGCCTGGCTCTCATCCAGGATAATAAAATCGAAATTCATCTTCACCAGCATCTGGATATCGCTGCGCAGGGTGCCATACGTGGTAATAATAATATTTATTCCTTCAAACTGGAGTGGATTCCTGGCCCTTGCGTTTCCATGATGGATTACAGAATTCAGTTGAGGAGTGAATTTTTTCACTTCGTTTTGCCAGTTATAAATAAGCGTGGTTGGGCAAATAACAATGGCCTGCAAGGCGCCTGTATGGTTTCGGTAATGATCGAGCATGGTAAGCGCCTGAACGGTTTTACCCAGCCCCATATCATCTGCAAGGATCCCACCCCAGCCAACATCGTTCAAATAACTGAGCCATTGGAAACCCGAAACCTGGTAGGGGCGTAAGACTCCATGCAACGTTTGTGGCGCCGGTATTTCCGGGATATCTTTAAACTCGCGAAGGCGTTCAAATTTTTCATCCAGGGCAAAGCTCAATTCTGCAGCGTCCCGATTTTCGTACAGATCGTCGATAACACTCATGTGGTACTTCGATAACCGGAGCTTATCACTCTTGCCTTCCCCCACTTTAAAGAGGAGGGCATATCGTTTCAGCCATTCATCCGGGAGTATCCCCAGCGTCCCATCCCCCAATTGTACAAAGGATTGCTTCCCTGCCAGGGCCCGTTTAATATCAGCAATGCCTACACGCTGTTCTCCAAATTCAATTTCAACCTTGGCATCAAACCAATCCAAGCCACTGCTCACATGAATATGGGTATTGGGCCGGGCCGTATTAAACCGGAAGTTTCGTAATGCCTCAAACCCATATACCGGCATCTTCATTTCCTTCATGGCATCAATAAAGAGAAAGAACCAATTGTTCTTTAAAACATCTACTCCTTTTAATATCAGGCTCCCTGTTTCCGGCTGCCGGGTAAACATTGAATGCAGGTTTTCCAGTTTTTGAAGGAACTCATCCTCAACTTCCCGGTTGCGGTGTATGATGGTGATTTTATTTCCTTCCGGGATCATAATAGTTTTGCCTGTATTCCCCTTTACATCAATCCCATGATAGGTGAACACCGGTTGAAAAACAAGGTAGTCTCCCTTCTCCTGCAACTGAACCTTAATCTCCGGATTATCGGTCTTTACTTCCTTCACCAACGACCGGTCAAACTCCACATGATACTCCCTGGTTAACGGCAGGATCCGTTTCTGCATTTGTTCATTCCATTCGGCAGTACTAAAATTGAGCTTCCCTGCCTGCAATAAACTTCCAACATGCATTACATCTTCCGGTTGTTTCCATAGATATAATACGTGGTCGTAAAGCATGATGATGCTGCTTTCGGCTTCGTTTTCGTTGAGTTCAACCGCCTTTCCCTTTAACTTCACAAAACAACCCATTGAAAATCCTGAATCCACGGCTTCCACTCTAAACTGCGGCGTGAGCAGATTTGCATCCAACAATATGGGCTCGAGATTGTCCGTCCGGAACTGCTTTCCTGCCGGCAACGCATAAACAAAGGGCCTATTCTCCTTTTCCTCAAAAAGCTTTCGCAATTTCGGTTGCAGATACTCTGCAATTAGCGATTTGGTTTCTTCCGGTAAATCATCTTCTTCGCTGTGGATGATATTTTCCCATATCCCGCTAAAAGGGGAATTTCGATTGAGGTATTTATTCACCTCCGTATTTTGCATTTTCCTAACCTGTTGGAAAATTTGCCGGTCTTCTTCAGAAAATAATTCAGTATTTACAAATTTGGTAAGATCCAATGTTTCTACCTTTCCTAAAAAATCGGTAAAGTCATCATTGGCCTCCCCCTGGATGGCATCTATTTTAAATCCGGGGTATATTTTATAATTAAAATTAAATACGATCCCCAATTGTTTTGCCGGTCGTTCTTCTTCTTCAATGTCAACTTCCTGCATAGCAGGTTCGGGTTTCGCCGGTTGGGGCGGCGTTGAAACAATACCTGCCACGCGCTTGATGGAGGGATCGAGTACCTTTAAAAACGGTTTCCCCTCCTTATACGTAAACTCAAATTTGCCGGTAAGGTCATCGGCCAGGTTATAGCCATAAAGCTGGAGAAGTTTGCTCTTTTCTTTATCCCAATTACGGATACTATCGAAATAATTGGCTCCATACGCATTCAGAATTTGCAGAAAGAGCATCACTTTGTGCTCGCATAAGGGATGCATGGATTCGGCACAGGTGCAGGAAGTGTCAAAATTCCGCTCATCATTTTTTTGGATAACCAGCGGGTATGTATCGCCGTAAGCAACTACCTCGGCTTCTACCCGTTCGTTGGCCGCATGGAGGATGTTGGCTTTTGAAGTGCGTAACAATTTTTCGGCTTCCTCATAAATTGACGGAGAGGAAAGCATCTTGATCATTTTAAGATCGATGTATTTCATCTTCGCTACTGTATGAAGCTGATTAAACTGAATGGCGTCATTAAGCAGGAGGTTTTTATCTACCATATCCTGCAGCCGGAAAAGAGCCGCCGCTTCGTGCCTGCATATATCGCCCAAATTATACGGGCAGCCACACCGCAACGTCATCGATTTGGGATCGGTATATTTTTGAATGTACACTTTATAAAATGTGCTGTAATTGTCGTCCTTCACCCGAAAAACAACCGTACTGGTCAGTTCATCGTGTTCTATCAGTTCAACAAATCCGAGTTGATTAATTTTTTTTCCTCTTCGGATAACCTCTTCGGCGCCATTATTATAAATATGCTTGATGATATGGGGTAATGCCAATGCGATAGGTATTTTAAGTTACGGATTGCACCCATCAATTCGGGTATAGGCAAACCCGTTCCGAAAAGGGCAATTTGCAAAAGTAACGGATTTTATCCCAGCCAATCAAAGGAAAAAGCAAAAAAAATCAATCTTCCGTATGATTGATTAGCTTTCCATCTACATATAACGGTAACGAGGAGGCGGTATTGGGAGTAAGACAGAGACGGATATCATCCTGTAAGCCATATCCGGAAAGCCTTTCAAAATGGGAGGTCTGGTTTCTTTCCATAAAACCATATAAATCGCCTTCCGCCTGATGGTACATCCCTAATACCATTTTTGAGGCATCGCAGGGAATGGTGAAATGCGCTCCAATCCGCGAAATTACCATTCCGGCAAACAGGCTGTCTTCCACATTTACCCGGTCCTTCCATGCTGCACAGGCAAGCATCACCGGCATTTTCTTTTTGAGGAGAAAATCGCAAACCCGGTCAACATTGGCAAAGGATCCGGTAATAATGGTTTTGGCGCCATTATTAAGCGCAATATGAAGGAGTCGGGTGCCATTGGTGGTAGTGAGCACAAGGGTTTTCCCCTTAATAAAAGCGGCCGGGTATTCGGATGGGGAATTCCCGTGCTGTAACCCTTCCGCAATTTTTCCATCGCGCTCCCCCGCTGTAATGGCGTTTATTTGCTTTCCCAACCGGATGCATTCTGCCACCCCATCAACCGGGATAATGGTTTTGGCCCCGTTGTACAATGCCGTAGCAATAGTAGAAGTGGCCCGCAATACATCAATGATCACCACAATACTCTGCGAAATATCATATAGATGAAGCAGGGCAGGAGAAAGAGAAGTGTATAATGCCGGTTTTAAATTATGGCTCATGTTTATTCAAATGGGATTTTAACCAGCTTCGCTTTGATCGGGGTATTCCGGACAAGGATATAAATTTCTGACCCAATGGCCGCATGAGATACATCTACATATCCCAAACCAATGGCCTTACCCAGGGAGGGAGATTGCGTACCTGAGGTTACCCTTCCAATTCTTCGATTATCCCTATCCGTTATCTCATATCCATGCCGTGCAATGCCCCGGTCGAGCATTTCGAAACCAATAAGCTTCCTCAATACACCCTCCTGCTTTTGTTTTTCCAAAATGGGACGGGAGATAAACTCTTTGGAGAATTTAGTTATCCATCCAAGGCCTGCTTCCAGCGGACTTGTGGTATCGTCAATATCATTTCCATAAAGGCAAAATCCCATTTCGAGGCGGAGGGTATCTCTTGCGCCAAGACCAACCGGTTTTATCTGGCTGTCGGCCGAAAAGATTGCATCCCAAATCTTATCCGCATTCCCGGGCTTATTCTCAAAATAAATTTCCACTCCCCCCGCGCCGGTATATCCTGTGGCGCTTATTAATACATCATCCACTCCTGCAAAACTGCCTTTTGAGAAATTGTAATATTTCAGATTGAGTATATCGATAGAGGATAGGGGTTGCAGGATGCGCGTTGCATTGGGGCCCTGCACCGCAAGCAGTCCGGTGGAATCGGAAACATCAACCAATTCTGCATTATCCGTATTATTTTCCACAATCCAATCCCAGTCTTTTTTTATATTTCCTGCATTTACAACCAGCATATATTCCTGGTTTTCTTCGAGGCAATATACCAGCAGGTCGTCAATAATCCCGCCACTCCTGTTAGGAAAGCAGCTATACTGAATTTTACCCCGGGTAAGTTTAGCGGCATCGTTGCTGGTTACTTTTTGTATAAGCCCCAGGGCATCGGGGCCTTTCACTAAAAATTCGCCCATGTGGCTAACGTCAAATACCCCGGCATGTTTTCTTACTGCGAGGTGTTCCTCATTTATCCCGGTATAGGAAATGGGCATATTAAAGCCTGCAAAAGGCGCCATTTTTGCACCCAGTGCAATATGTTTACCGGTGAAGGGGGTTTGTTTCATGAAAAAAATTTGTCTGCAAAATTAACTGAAAGCAGGGCTGAAAGGTTAGCCGGATAAAAGAAAAATCCTGCCCAAAGGCAGGACTTTTTACATCAACGTCAACGCCGCTATCAAAACAAGATCTTTTATCGCATTAAAAGTGGGTTATACGCTGCCAGGGAATAAAGGAGAACCGATTGAGATTTATCCCTTCTCTCCCCGAGCTGCTGTATTTGCTTATCAATTTTTTCCTTCTCTTTTTGTAACGAGTCCTTCACTTTATTCATATCCGGTTTTACGGGGGGCATGGGAGGCTGAACCGGTTGCGGGTCCTTGGGTTCGTTCACGGAGTTCCCGCCAGGTGCCGTATTAATGTTGGTTTGGTTTTCATCCGCCGGGGTCGCGGTTTCCTGGTTATCCCAGTCGGGATTATTATTCCAATTGTTGTGGCCATTTTTTCGGTTCCGGGCCGGCTGTCCATTTAATTCATACAACCCGTCCGCCTTCATGATATAATCCTTGTCCACATCCCAGTCCGATTCCACATCATCCACATCTACATCCCAGTCGCCATTCCAGGGGCCTTCAAAGCGGATGTTGTTCGACCAGCCAATGCTTTTATCCACCCGGATCATTTTACCAACCGGTACGAAGATGGTCAGTATCACTTTTTGATTTCTGAATTTATCATGCTTATTGATCTCAATTCCACGGTCTAAAATGAGTAACGAGTCCTGCTGATGAATATTCAATTCAATTTTTTGTGCCAGTAAATCGGCGCTTCGCCTGCTGTTTCCTCTTGCCAGTTTCACCATCGTTACCTTAAAACTGTCATTGGGAGATTTGGCAATTTGAACATCGATGTTTTTTACATAAACCGTATCCTCCGAAATTCCTTCAAAGGGCTCGAAGCGAAGCCAGGAATTTTTAAAGATCCTTGTTTCGGGGTTTACCGCAGTAATTTCTAATTTCTGAACCATGGGGTTAGCCAGTTGGAAATTTTGTTCTTTATAATGGTTCAGGGAGCTAAAATCCCTCCCCACCAATGAGATCAGGGCGAAAAAACAAATCCAGCCAATCACCCATAATGCGATGAAGGAGCCCGATAACAGCTTATTGTTGCGACGCGCCCTGGCAATTCGTCTAATCACCCAGGTTAGTATCCCGATAATTGGAACGGCGATAAAAAACAGGAGCGTTCCCCATGCCAGGATATTCTGCCATCCATCGGTTAACACAAAATCTTTCAATGGAAAAATCCCGATCGAAAAAATAGCAAGTGCAAATAAAGCAACCAGTACCCCAAATCCCACACAACCGAGGATGAAATAAACTACAATCTTAAACAACAGAGAGATAATGTTACCAAAAGAATTTCCTCCCCTGCGTGCGGCGGTATTCATTTCGGTACCCATCGATTTTCCTTTTTCGCGGGCATAGTCCCCGGCTTCTTTTCCAAACTTTTGCACCCTTTCGTGCAGGCCCTGCATCTCTTCGCGGATAGAATTTTTAATGGAGTTCATATCCACTTTTTCTCCTTTCATTTCCAATTTTTCAGACGTGGTAAGAGCCTCCGGAAGAACCATCCACAGGATGATGTACACGATGAGGGCGCCCGGACTGAATCCAAACCGGAAAAAATGAAAGTCGCTGTCGTGCAGGGCAAAACTTAAAAAAGGAAGGAGAAACAAAACCCGTGGGATCCAGGCATTGATACCAAAATAATTTCCCAACCCCGAGCAAACACCTGCTACCAGTTTGTTATCATTATCGCGGTAAAGTTTTTTCCGCAGGCTTCCGATTTCGGTTGTGGCAGAACTCGGTACCGCAATCCATAGAACCAGGTAGGGTATTATGCCAAACCCAAAAGAGATGGCCAGGATTACAAAGATGATACGCACCACCACCACATCAATGCCAAAATAATTGGCCAGCCCGCTACAAACCCCGCCAATTACTTTATCATTTTCATCGCGAAACAATTTTTTGGGGCCTGCTTGCTGATTATAATGCGGTTCCTCTTTTTTAGCCTGGGAAGAATTTTGTGCCCCTGCCGAATCGGCGGTTGCTTCATCACTCTCAAAATCTTCGGGCCGGCCCATATT
>JAFEAB010000101.1 GCA_018266615.1 Bacteroidota bacterium | reverse complement strand
TATCGATGGCCCAAATTTTAATATTTGGATTTTTTTCTTTTAGATACCGTCCTGTTCCAACAATGGTACCTCCCGTACCGGTTGCTACTACCAGGTGCGTAACTTTCCCTTCCGTTTGTTCCCAAATTTCCGGACCGGTTTGTTCGTAATGTGCCTGCCGGTTGGCCAGGTTATCATACTGGTTTACATACCACGAATTAGGCACTTCGGTTGACAGCCTTTTTGAAACGGAATAATAAGAACGGGGATCTTCCGGTTCAACATTGGTGGGGCATACAATTACTTCTGCCCCCACAGCCTTTAAAATATCCACCTTTTCTTTCGACTGTTTATCTGTGGTGGTGAAGATGCATTTGTATCCTTTAACACAGGCTGCTAAGGCAAGCCCCATACCCGTATTCCCACTGGTGCCTTCTATAATAGTGCCACCGGGTTTTATTTTTCCTTCCTGCTCAGCCACTTCCAGCATCTTCAATGCCATCCTGTCTTTGATGGAATTGCCCGGGTTAAAATATTCCACCTTTGCCAAAACAGTACAGGGGAGGTCGCGGGTAATTTTATTTAATTTAATTAGCGGGGTATTGCCAATTGTTTGCAGGATGTTTTCAAGCCACATATCGTTAAATTTTGGCGCAAAGGTAAAGATTCCGGCCATCCCCCGGAAGGGGTTACATTTTTAATCCCCGCGAGATCGGAATTCAAATTTTAACTGAGAATCTGTCGATCCTTTTTTTAGACGGGTTTGATTTTAGAATCCCATCAATATATTGCATCAAATTTTCATTATGCTAAAATTCTGGATGGCAATATTTTGTTGTGGGTTATCTGTATTCTCCTGGTCGCAATCTGCATTGGATAAACTGGCTGTACAGTATGTAAAACTGGGGCTGCATATCGGGCAATATGATGGTGATTTTGTAGATGCATATTATGGCCCCGATTCGCTAAAACCCAATTCATCAAAGGCAGATCAATTTCCGGCCGAAGCATTTTTGCGAAAAATAAAATCTTTGCGCCAAAAAATTAAACAGGCGGTAAGCGGGAAAGCAACAACAGAAGAATTGAACCGGGCAGGCTGGATGGATGACCAACTCCGGGCATTTGCAGAAAGGGTCCGGATGTTTAAAGGACAATATCATGATTTTGATACGGAAGCATACGAACTTTTTGGAGTAATCGTACCCCACCATACGGAGTCGTATTTTAAAAATGAATTGGAGAAACTGGATAAGATTTTGCCGGGAAAGGGTACGGTGGCAGAGCGGTTCCAACAACTGGCAAACCGGTTTATTGTTCCACCCGATAAGTTAGATACTGTTTTTAAAACAGCCATTCATTATTCCCGGAAAATTACTAAAGAACATTTTGTACTTCCCGAATCGGAACACTGCTCCCTGGAATTTGTAAAGGATAAGCCCTGGAGCGGATACAACTGGTACCAGGGGAATTATTTCAGTAAAGTGGAAATCAATACGGATGTCAATATATTTATTGAAAGGGTAGTGGATGTAGCTTCACATGAAAGCTATCCCGGGCACCACGTTTACAATTTACTCCTGGAAGAAAACCTGTACCGTAGAAAGCATTATGTGGAAGTATCCTTGTACCCTTTGTTTAGTCCGCAATCTCTCATTGCGGAAGGCAGCGCTAATTATGGGGTAGGCCTTGTTTTCCCGGAAGAAGAAAGGCTTAAATTTTGTAAGGAGGTACTGCTACCGATTTCGGGACTGGATACCCTTGGCCTCTCTACCTATTTCACGGCGCTTGATTTACGGGATAAATTAAATTATGCGCGAAATGAGGTGGCCCGCCAATTTCTTAATGGAAAAATGACGGAGGAAGAAGGATTGCACTGGTTGCAGGATTATTGCCTGATGAGTAGCGAAGGAGCAAAAAAATCAATTTCATTTATCAAAAAATACAGGAGTTACGTAATTAATTACAATTTTGGGAAAGACCTGGTTAAACGATTTGTGGAATCGGGGAATAAAAACAGGGAAGGGTATTGGAAAAAATTTGGGTTCCTGCTTAGTCATGAAATAAGGATTAAGAATTTAGAAAAAGATTTATCCCATTGATCCGGCAATCAGGTTTATTAGCAGGGCCACGATAAAGGTGTTGAACATAAACGCCAAAACGCCCTGGATGAGGGCAATTTTCCGGATTTTTTTGGATACAATATTTACATCCGAAACCTGGAATGTCATTCCAATCACAAATGAAAAATAGGCGAAATCGAAGAAATCAGGGTGGTCGTCTCCGGGGAATACAAGCCCCGGTTTTTCCGGCGTAAGGTTTTTATCCCGATAAAAAAGATGAGCATACCGGAGGGTAAACAGGGTATGAATGAGCACCCAGGAAAGACAAATGCTGGCAAGGGGAAAAACAGGCACCCATTGGGGCCAACTGGTTGCTCCATGTTTTTGAATCAGCAGGATTCCGATCCCCAAAAGGCTTAAAGTGGATGCCACCAGAATAAATACAAAACTCACCACCCTCGATTCATCCTGTTTTGTGGTCTGGAGCCTCGTTTGGCCTTTCCGGGTAGTAAAAAAACCGGCCCAAATCAAGACAATCAGGAGGAAAGAGGTAATATCCCAACCGAGCAGTAGCCGTATTTCCCAGTGGCCATGCTGGTAAATCAGACCGGTAAGCGCTCCGGCTACCAGACTCACCACCAGTTTTTGGCTGGCATTTACCCGGTTATACCAGCCTTCAATCTTTTTTATTTCTGCTGCCATAGGCTGAAAATAATGGTTTTTCTCATAATGATTTTCGTATATTCATTTTACGAACTGCTATGCACAATCCTCCACGTACCAGAAATCGCATTTCCTCCATTGATTTGTTGCGGGGATTGGTTATGGTTATTATGGCTTTAGACCATACCCGGGATTTCTTTCATATGGATGCCTGGACGCGTAACCCATTGGATCCCGAGACGACCAGCCTGGGTTTGTACTTCACCCGGTGGATTACTCATTTCTGTGCCCCCGTTTTTGTTTTTCTTGCCGGAAGTTCTGCATTTCTTCAAAGTAACTACAAGAGTAAACCCGAACTTAGCATATTCCTCATCACGCGTGGTTTATGGCTCATCTTTATAGAATTGCTGGTCATAAATTTTGCATTTTCCTTCGATCCGGGTTATCATATAATTGCCATCCAGGTTATTTGGGCAATTGGAATCAGTATGGTGTTTCTGGGTTTCCTTTGTTGGCTTCCTTTTAGGGTGCTATTGGTTATTTGCCTGCTTATCATCTTTGGCCATAACCTGCTGAACTATTATGAGACAGGCAAAAATCATTTTTCCCTTTTTTATTCTTTGCTGCATAAAGGACAATCGTTCTCCTTGGGAAACAAGCGCGAACTTTTAGTTTTCTACCCCTTTCTTCCCTGGCTTGGCGTTATGCTGGCGGGTTATTGTTTTGCTGCCCTTTTTGGTAAGCTGGAAGGCCCGGCCAGGCGAAAAACCTTTATGCGATTTGGCCTTTTAATCCTGATATTTTTCTTTTTTCTTCGGTTTAGTAATATTTACGGGGACGCTTTTAAATGGGGAACCGAAAGTTCTGTAATGCGTACCATTTTTTCATTCCTGAATACGGAAAAATACCCGCCTTCCCTTTTATATATTTGTATGACCCTGGGCCCTGCTATATTCCTCCTGGGCCTTTGGGATAAAGCCCGGGGAAAACTTGCAGATTTTATCAGCGTTTACGGCAGGGTTCCGTTTTTTTATTATATCCTTCATTTCTTTCTGATTCATACGTTGGCGATGCTGGCCTTTTTTATGCGGGGGCATAATCTTTCGGAAGGAATAAATTCGGAAAAGAATCCTGTTTTTTTCATTGTCCCGGGAGAAGGATTCAATCTTTGGGTGGTATATGCGGTATGGATCCTGGTTTTCCTTTCCCTGTATCCATTATGTGCCTGGTACGATAAATATAAAAAGAGCCACCGTGAAAATAAATTTCTCAGCTATTTATAAATAAATCTTCAGGTTAGATCAGTTGGAACAAATATTTTCCTGCCCTTCCATTATTTGGGCCAATCGACTTTGCTAAAATTAGCATCCGCCTTTTTAACGTGATTGAAATAGTTTTAATGCTTCCAATACGGCAGGATCTATTTTATTTTCAATTTCGTAATACCCCTCATTCTGCCACAACTGTCTTGCGATGGAAGATTTTAATTTTTCGGAGAGAAAGCTTTTTTCTTCTGGTGAAATTCTGCTCAAATCGATGGAGTCCTTTTTGCAAAGGGCGCTGAATGATTCCCAATTTTCCGAATTGATATGAAAAGCGGAACCAAATTGGGAAGGAGTACGGTATTGACTAAGCGCAGTTTTATTCCCGAGGAAGTAGAAATACCCGAAATTGTTTAAAGTACCCATTACAAAGACCTTGGCAGAAATCAACCCGGCGGCGGTATCAAAAGGAATATAAATATCCGGTGCAATCCCCCCGCTATCAGTAGCAGCAATGGTTTCCATCTTCAATGAATCGTGGCCCGGCATGTGCGAAATGTATCGGTCTGAGATTTCTTCGTAATACGCTTTTGCCCCGTGTGCATAAGACCGCTGAATACTCCTTCCCAACGGGGTGTAGTATTTGGCTACGGTAAGCCGGATAGCACCTCCGTTACTCAGTTCAAACTGGTCTTGAACAAGCCCTTTCCCAAAACTGCGTTTACCGATTATCGTGGCCCTCTTCCAATCGCGGAGGGCACCTAAAATTACTTCGCTGGCACTGGCCGAACCCATATCGGCAAGAACCATCAGTTTCCCATCTTCAAAAAGCCCGGGTATTTTGCAACGGTATTCCTTTTTGGGCATATGTGCCCCTTCGGTATACGTGATGAGTTTATCGCCGCTTAAAAATTCATCCGCAATATCGATGGCTTCTTCCAATACCCCGCCGCCATTGCCTCTGAGGTCGAATACCAGGTTCTTCATATTCTTTTTCTTCAGCGCTTCCAACGCCATCGCAAATTCGCGATGGGTTTGCTGCGAGAATTTATTTAACCGAATGTACCCGGTTGCGCTATCGAGCATATAACTCGCATCTACACTGCTTACAGGGATGAGATCCCGGGTAAGGGTAAAATCCATTTTTTGCCCGTTCCGGAGTACCGTAACCCGTACCGGGCTGCCCTGGGGTCCTCTCAGGAGGATTCGGATACTGTCGGATGTAGTTTTGTTACCCGATATGGAATGGCCATTCGCAGATAGGATCTGGTCGCCGGTTTGCAATCCTGCTTTTTCGCCGGGCCCATCCTTTAATGCATGAATAACGTTAAGGGTATCATTAAAAATATTATACTCTATACCTATGCCAAAAAAGTTTCCGGCAATGTCCTCGTTTACTTCCTCCAGTTCGGTAGGAGGAATATAAATGGAGTGGGGATCGAGCTGCGATAAAATGGCCTCAATGGCTGTGTCTGATAAGGACGACAGGTTTACAGTATCCACATACTTATCCTTTATCAGGTTAAGGGTTTCATTTACCGGATTGGCTTTTTCAAGAGAAAAGAATTTCCGGCCGGGGATACCATCCCGCATTTTGTAGCCAAAAAATATCCCTGCAATCATCACCAGGCTAAACCAAAAAGGCAGCCATACGTTATATTTTTTTTCCTGCATAAATTAAAATAGAAAACCTAATTGAAAAGTTTCAGGGCACGAAGGTAATTTTTTGATTCCAAAGGGAATTTTATGCCGGTTCGGGGTTTTGATTTATATTCATTCAGAAATATTGAATTTTCACATCATGCCAAATGTGCTTATTGCCGACAGCGGCTCCACCAAAACCGAATGGTGCCTGTTAAATGGCAGGAATAAAAAAACGCTTTTCACCCAGGGGCTAAGCCCTTATTTTCTCTCCGAAGGGGAAATCACCAGCGTTATAGAATTGGAGTTACTTCCCCACCTGAACCTGAAAAAACAGTCGCCCGAACAAATCTTTTTTTATGGTACCGGTTGCAGCAATCCTGCCAATATTCGGATGCTTACCAAAGCCATTGGCTCCGTTTTTCCAAAAGTTCCGGTGGCCGTAGATCACGACCTCATGGGCGCAGCCCGCGCCTTATGCGGGCATGAAAAAGGAATTGCCTGTATTTTAGGGACCGGCTCAAACTCCTGTTTTTACAACGGGAAGAAAATTATGAAAAATAACCCGGGACTGGGATATGTACTGGGCGATGAAGGAGGAGGCTCCTGCCTGGGGAAAAAGGTGCTCCAGTATTTTCTTTACAACACATTTGATGAAGACCTGATGGACAGGTTCAATACCAAGTATAATATAACATCCAACGAGATCCTGGATGCGGTTTATAAAAAACCCCTGCCCAACCGGTTCCTGGCCGGCTTTACCCAGTTCCTTGCCGAAAACAGAGGACATTATATGGTTGAAAATATTATTGAAGATGGCTTTAATGATTTTTTCTTTAACCATATTTATAAATACCGCGAAAGTTGGAGCCTTCCTATCAACTTTGTGGGAAGCGTAGCCTATGTGTTTAAAGATGTGCTGAAAGAACTTTGTGATTCCTACGAATTAAAACTGGGCAAGGTGCTGAAAAACCCAATGGAAGGGTTAATCCGGTTTCACCAGGCATAGTCAATTTATGTCATTCCAAAAGATTACAGAAGCCAATTCTCCCTATCCTGACCTTTCTGAAAAAAGTATTAAGGAAATAATTTCTATTCTGAATAACGAGGATAAAACAGTTGCCAGTGCCGTAACATGCGCGATTCCACAAATTTCACGGCTGGCCGAAGCGGTGGCGGAAAAGCTTCGGGGAGGGGGGCGGTTATTTTATTTGGGAGCCGGTACCAGTGGCAGACTGGGCCTGTTGGATGCCAGTGAAATGCCTCCCAGCTTTGGGGTTTCTGATCAGATGGTACAGGGAATTATTGCAGGTGGTCAAAAAGCCATCACATCGGCGGTGGAAGGGGCAGAGGATGATGCAGAAACCGGATGGCAGGCGTTACAGGAAAGAGGCGTTTCAAGTAATGATTTTGTTATAGGTATAAGTGCATCCGGCGAAACGCCCTTTGTTTTCCATGCTCTTAAAGCCTGCCGGGAGGGTGGTATCCCAACCGGGGCCCTGTGCAATAACCCGGAGAGTCCGATAACTTCAATCGCCCATTTCCCGGTGGAAGTTATTACCGGGCCTGAAGCGCTTACCGGCAGTACCCGGATGAAAGCCGCCACTGCACAAAAAATGGTATTGAATATGATCAGTACGTCCGTAATGATTTCTCTTGGTAAAATTTCCGGTAATAAAATGATTAACCTTCAGCCCTTAAACCAAAAACTTGTCTGGCGCGGAATCCAAATTATTATGGAGGAACTTGGCATATCCAATATCAATCAGGCGCGCGAACTTCTTGAAAAACACGGATCTGTGAAAAAGGCAATAGAAGCATACCACCGATAAAAAAGATTTGAACCAAAACAAACTTTGCCTTAAATTAGTGCAGCTATAATCTTTAAAACAAGACTTATGAACATCAAAATTCTACTCACCTCAGGGTTTTTGGTTGCTTCCCTTGCTTCTTCTGCCCAATCAGACAAAGCCTACGCGATTACCGGAAGCGGTGTGAATGATTTTAAGTGGATGAACATCCGCGAAGTGGACCTGGGTACCGGCCAGGTAGTGAATACCGTATTTGAACGCAGTATTACACCATACCAAATGACGGATGTGGCCACCAAAAAGACGGTTGACCAAACTGCCACCGCCAATGTTTTTGGATCCAGGGATTACCCAACTGCCACCTTTGTTGCAGCGGCAGCATTTGATAAAAGAACCAATAAATTATTTTTTACACCTATGCGTATGGGTGAGCTTCGCTGGCTCGATCTTAATGAAGGCCAGAAAACGCCCCGGTTTTATACCCTTTGTTCCGACATGCTGCGTTCCGCTTCATCCAGTGCCGATGAAGGAGCCAATATTACCCGCATGGTAATAGGCGCCGATGGAAATGGCTATGCTATCAGTAACGACGGGAATCACCTCTTCCGGTTTACCACAGGCCGGCATCCGGTAATTACCGATCTCGGAGCGTTGATGGATGATGAATCCAATAAAGGGATTTCGGTTCATAATAAGTGCACCAGTTGGGGTGGTGATATGCTGGCAGATGCCTTTGGCAACCTGTATATCATTTCGGCTAACCACATGGTGTTTAAGGTGAATTTGGAAACCCGGAACACCCTGCACATCGGAAATATTAACGGCCTGCCCGCAGGCTATTCCACCAATGCCGCAGCAGTGAATAAGGAAGGAGAAATTGTTATTGCCAGTGCCAATGTATTTGACGGGTATTATAAATTTTCTCTCGATAATTTTAATGCCATTAAATTGGAAGGATCCGATAAGCAATTCAATGCCTCAGACCTTGCCGGTTCAAACCTTTTACTTCAAAAAGAAGCCGATGCTGTAAATAAATTTGACATGTCGGATTCAAAATTGAATACCCTGAGTTCAAATGCAGGTACCCGGATCTATCCTAACCCCATCACCACAAATAAATTCAATATATTATTTGATGAAAAGGCCGATGGAAATTATTCGGTGGTTTTATCCGACCTGGCCGGCCGTGTGATCCTTACCCGCAAGGTGAGTATTACCAAAGGGGGCCAGTTGCAATCAATTAATGTACCGGCCAATCTGGCAAGAGGCATGTATATGGTAAACGTACTGGATGCATCCCGGCATAATGTGATTACCGAAAAAGTATTGATTCAATAGCAAATAATTTTGGGTTAATAAGTAGGAGGCTATCATTACGGTAGCCTCTTTTTTGTGTGAAAAATTTTTGAACTTTGTATCGGAAGGGGAATGGTACCCCATCCAGTTTACTATGCAGGATATAGAACCATATTTCAATTGGCGGCACTTATATGTTGCAGAAGAGGACCCCGCCTCCCCATTTTACGGACGGGAGTACAACGAATTTGAATTTACCCAGGTTATCTATAATTTTTATATCCATCCCCAATGGGATGATTTTGGTTCCCGTACCCTCTATATGAAATTGTTGTTTACCGATTATGACCAGGGGTATGCCATCATCGAACTTTTGGGCGAATGGAATGATGCCATTGAAAATGATATTATGACGCTGCGAAGGGAAGTGACAGACCACTTGTTTAAAGCGGGTATCCGTCGTTTTATTATTATCGGAGATAATATTTTGAACTTTCATTCGAGCGATGACAGTTATTATGAAGAATGGTTTGAACAATTAGAAGAAGATAATGGATGGGTGGTTATTCTCAATCTTCCGGAGCATAGTAAGCACGATTTCACTAAAGCCCGGATTACACGATATATTGAACTCCTTTATCTGCTGGAATGGCGGACGCTGAAGCCGGAAGCCGTGTTTGCCTTTATTGATGGAGAAATGCAGCGCAGGCTCCGGTAAATACCGGCTTACCATAATCATGTAAATAACTTGGAGGTTTTATTTTGCAAATGTTAAATTTGTAACATCTTATTTAACAGTATTGCTAATTATGACCTGGAAACATTTCTTCGGAACTGCCATTGGCAGAAAGTTTACAATGGGCGCCACGGGATTTTTTCTCATCACATTTTTGATAGTCCATTGCGCCATTAATGCCATGATCTTCTTCAATGATGGTGGCGAAACATTTAATCATTGGGCAAAATTTATGGGCACTAACCTGATCCTGCATGTGTTGGAGGTGGGGCTTTTTGTGTTCCTACTTTTGCACATCGTTCAGGGAATCATGGTGGTGATAAAAAACAAAGCCGCCCGCCCTGTGGGATATGCCATGAGCCGCCCCAATAGGAACAGCACCTGGTATAGCCGGAGCATGGGCTTGTTGGGAACCCTCATCCTTCTTTTTCTGGTGGTACACCTCTATCATTTTTGGGTGCCATCCCGTTTTGGTGGTTTGGGAAATATAACTCCACTGGAAGAAACACAGCTTTTCACCTACTCAAATGAAGAAGCGCATAACCTGTTTCAACGGATGCAAATGGTATTCCGGGGTAATTTGGCCCCGGTCGTTATTTATGTTTTGGGTGTTATTTCCCTTTTTTGGCATTTATTGCATGGGTTTCAAAGTGCATTCCAAACCTTTGGACTAAATCATAAAAGGTACACTCCCATTATTAAATCAGCAGGCTTCGTTTATTCATTAGTTATATGCCTGTTGTTTGCTTCTATGCCCATTGCTATGTATTTCGATTGGGTGAAATAAATTAATTCATTGTAAACTGATTAAACCGAAAAGAACAATATGTCGTTAGAAGCTAAGATTCCGGAAGGTGCTATGGCCGAAAAATGGACGGATTACAAAGGCCATGTAAACCTCGTAAACCCGGCTAATAAACGAAAACTGGAAGTGATCGTGATTGGTACTGGTTTGGCCGGCGCATCGGCAGCAGCCTCACTTGCAGAAATGGGTTATAGTGTAAAAGCATTTTGTTTTCAGGATAGCCCGCGCCGGGCACACAGTATTGCCGCCCAGGGAGGAATAAATGCGGCCAAAAATTACCAGAATGATGGCGATTCGGTATTTCGTTTATTTTACGATACCGTGAAAGGTGGCGATTACCGATCGAGGGAAGCCAATGTTTACCGGCTGGCAGAAGTAAGTGCCGCTATCATCGATCAGTGTGTGGCACAGGGAGTTCCTTTTGCCCGGGAATATGGCGGATTGCTAAGCAATCGTTCTTTTGGCGGTGTGCAGGTGCAACGCACTTTTTATGCAGCCGGACAAACGGGCCAGCAACTCCTGTTAGGCGCATACAGTGCGCTCGAAAGGCAGGTGGCCCTGGGTAAGGTAGAAATGTTTTCCCGCCACGAAATGTTAGATGTAGTTGTTATTGATGGGAAAGCCCGTGGAATAATAGCCCGAGACCTCGTTTCGGGTAAAATTGAAAGGCACTTTGGCCACGCTGTATTATTGTGCAGCGGTGGGTATGGAAATGTATTTTATTTATCTACCAATGCCATGGGCAGTAATGTTACCGCTGCCTGGAAAGCACACCGAAAAGGAGCATTTTTTGGAAATCCCTGCTTTACTCAAATACACCCCACCTGTATCCCGGTGAGTGGCGATCACCAGAGTAAACTGACCTTAATGAGTGAAAGCCTTCGAAATGACGGACGTATATGGGTTCCAAAAAAGAAGGATGAAACCCGTAAACCACAGGATATCCCGGATGAGGAAAGGGATTATTATCTCGAACGCCGGTATCCTGCCTTTGGTAACCTGGTACCCCGCGATGTGGCTTCCAGGGCAGCAAAAGAAAGGTGCGATGAAGGATATGGTGTAGGTACCACCAAAATGGCTGTTTACCTGGATTTTAAAGATGCGATTATCCGTTACGGTAAGATTGAAGCCGGTAAAGCAGGAAATCATAACCCCGACCAGGATACTATGGTTACCCTGGGTAAAAAAGTGGTGGAAGAAAAATATGGTAACCTTTTCGAAATGTATGAAAAGATCACCGGCGAAAATCCCTATAATCAACCCATGCGGATTTACCCTGCCGTGCATTACACCATGGGAGGATTATGGGTGGATTATGAATTGCAAACCACGGTTCCCGGCTTATATGCCCTTGGAGAAGCTAATTTTTCCGATCATGGTGCCAACCGGTTGGGCGCATCTGCATTAATGCAGGGGCTTGCCGACGGGTATTTCGTAATTCCTTACACCCTGGGAAATTACCTGGCAGGTGAAATTCGCACTCCCGCAATTCCCACCTCGCATCCTGCCTTTGAAGAAGCCGAGAATACCGTTCGAAACCGAATCGAAAAATTGATGGGTATTAAAGGAACAGAATCGGTGGAAAGCTTTCATAAACGCCTGGGAAAAATAATGTGGAACAAATGCGGTATGGCGAGGAATGAAAAAGGACTGAAAGAAGCCGTGGAAGAAATTAAAGCGCTGAGAAAAGAATTTTGGAGTAATGTGCGGATCCCCGGAGAAATTAATGAATTCAACCCCGAACTGGATAAAGCAGGCCGGGTGGGCGATTTCCTGGAAATGGGCGAACTGATGTGTATTGATGCCCTGCACCGCAGGGAAAGTTGCGGAGGTCATTTCAGGGAAGAAAGCCAGACGGATGAAGGGGAAGCCAAAAGAGATGATGCTAATTTCAGCTACGTAGCAGCCTGGGAATTTAAAAGTGATGAAAATTGGGAATTGCATAAGGAACCCCTCGATTTTGAAATCGTTAAACCCACACAAAGAAGCTATAAATAATATCTTGATTACGGCATAGCCGGAAAAACTATAATATGGAACATTACCACATGAACCTGACGCTGAAAGTTTGGCGGCAGAAAGATAGTAAAGCAAAAGGCAACCTCGAAACCTACCAGGTAAAAGACGTTTCTTCTGAAATGAGTATCCTCGAAGTGTTTGATGTGTTGAATGAATCCCTGATTAATGATGGAAAAGAACCCATCGCATTCGATCACGACTGCCGGGAAGGCATTTGTGGCGCATGCAGTATGTATATAAATGGCCAGCCCCATGGCCCCTGGGCAAAAACTACTACCTGCCAGCTTCACATGCGTGCGTTTAAGGATGGCGATACCATTGTGGTAGAACCCTGGCGAAGCCGTGCTTTCCCCGTTATTAAAGACCTGGTAGTTGATCGTTCCGCCTTCGACCGTATTATTCAGGCGGGTGGGTATATTAGTGTTAATACGGGTAATGCCGTAGATGCAAACTCAATACCTGTAGATAAACGTTATGCCGATGCAGCATTTGATGCAGCCGCCTGTATTGGTTGCGGGGCCTGCGTTGCTGCCTGCAAAAATGGAAGCGCCATGTTATTTGTGGGCGCCAAAGTTTCCCAACTTGCCCTGCTTCCGCAAGGAGAGCCGGAACGGGAAACCCGGGCATTAAATATGGTGGCCCAGATGGATAAAGAAGGATTTGGAAGTTGCTCCAATACCTATGCCTGCGAAGCGGAATGTCCCAAGGGAATTTCGGTGGCGTACATTGCCAAATTAAACAGCGAATACCTTCATGCCGGGCTCAACGACAGTGATTCCTGATCCATACTTCATTAATTTTGGATACCTCCTGGCTAAAGGAGGTATTTTTATTTTCAGACACTTCCTGAATGACCATTTTAAGGGTTATATTAATTTTGAATAACCACTGCATTTGAACCATAAACGCATATACCTCCTTTTTGCATTATTGTTCCTCACAGTTGCCGTATTCGCACAAAACGATTCCTTACCCAAACCTAATTACAGGCAATTCAGGATTGGTACCAGCCCCGAAAAAATTAAACTCGATTCGGTAAGCCTGGTGCCGGGAACTTTTGTTATCCCCGGCGTATTTCCTGAAAATTATAAATTAGATGAAATCAATGCCACACTTACCTGGTTAATTAAACCTCCTGCCGATTCGGTTACGGTGAGTTTCAGACGCTTTCCATTTCGACTCAATGAGCCCGTTTTTCGCTTCAATTATGATAGCGTACGGTATAATTTCCTTGCCGAACGCCCCATGCTGGTAAAAAGCAGGAAAGTGGAAGCCAACCCCTTTCTTGATTTTGGCACCCTGCAATCTGAGGGGTCAATCGGAAGAGCCATATCCTTTGGAAATAGCCAGGACGCCGTGGTAAACTCAACTATGAACCTGCAGTTGCATGGGTTTATTGGCGACAGCCTCGAGCTTACAGCGGCTGTTACCGACAATAATATCCCTATACAGCCAGATGGGAATACCCAGGAATTACGCGATTTTGATCGCATATACCTCCAGGTGAAAAAACGGAACTGGCAGGCAAATTTTGGAGATATTGATATCCGGGAAAGCAAGAACTATTTTCTTAAATTTTATAAACGATTACAGGGAGTCTCCTTTCTCATAGATAATAAAATATCAAGGAAGGTAAATAATTCATTTCTCCTGAGTGGTGCGGTGGCTAAAGGGAAATTCACCCGGAATGTGTTAAAACCGGTGGAAGGAAACCAGGGCCCATACCGCCTCACCGGTGCCAATAACGAACTGTATTTTGTTGTGCTTGCCGGTACAGAAAGGGTATTTATTGACGGCATCCTGGTGCAACGGGGCGAAGACCAGGATTATGTGATTAATTATAACACCGCTGAGATTACGTTTACGCAAAAGCAACTCATCACCAAAGACAGCAGGGTACAGGTAGAGTTCGAATACTCCGACAGAAATTTTCTAAACTCCCAGATTTACGCAACGAATGGCACCAGCTTTAATAATAAACTTTTTTTGAACGTAGCGGGCTACTCGAGCCAGGATGCCAAGAATTCCACCATCGATCAAAGCCTCGATGCCTCACAGAAGCAATTTCTCGCCAACTTGGGAGACAGTATAAACAAGGCCTATTACCCCAGTGCGGTTAGGGACAGCTTCTCTACCGGGAAAGTACTATATAAAAAAATTGACACCCTTTATAATGGCACGATCCACGATTCCATCTATGTGTATTCAGTTAATCCCAATGATACCTTGTATAATGTAGGGTTTTCTTATTTGGGACAGGGGAAGGGGAACTATCGCCAAAGCATAGATGTTACAAATGGCCGCCGGTTCGATTGGGTTCAACCCGATGCCAATAACAATCCCCAGGGCGATTGGGAACCGGTTACCCTCCTCGTTACGCCCAAAAAGCTACAGGTCTTTTCTTTGGGAGCCGATTATGTATTCAATAAATGGGTGAAGCTGCAATCGGAGGGCGCCGTGAGTATCTATGATGTGAATACTTTTTCAGAAAAAGATAAATCGGATAATGCCGGATTTGCCGGGAAAATATCTCTCCAGTACAATAACAGGCCCATAAAACTGGCAGGCAGGAGCCTGATACTGGAAGGGATATTAGGATATGAACACGTAAGCCATAAATTCAAGCCCCTGGAAAGATTAAGGGATGTTGAATTCCTGCGAGATTGGACCCTTCCATTTGATGTGCTGCCCGCTAATGAAGACCTGGCAAACTTTTCCTTAAAACTGGCTGATAGTAAAAATAGTTTTACTAAATATGAACTTACCAGTTATTCCCGAAGCGAAGGTTATCAGGGATTCAGGCAAATACTGGAATCGGCAATTAAATACAAAAATTGGGTCTTTTATGAAAAGTTGAATCTTGTAAATATCAATAGCAGGGATAATAAGGGGAACTTTTTCAGGCCAACCATCGATGTAAAAAAATCCCTTCCCCAATTTCATAACTGGCAAACGGGCTTCAAATACAGCGGCGAACATAATAGGTTGAGGAGCGTAAATTTCGATACACTTACCCCTGCCAGTTTTTCATTTAATATATATGAATGGTATCTCAAATCGGATGAAACCAAACCCAATAAATGGGGGATCAGTTATTCCCACCGAAACGACCAGTTGCCCAAAGGGAAAAACCTGAAAAGGGCAAATTATAGTCATAATGTTAATGTGAATTCGGAATTGTTGAAGAATGAGAACCAGCAACTCCGCTTTAACCTTACTTACCGGAATCTCCGAATAGTTGATTCATTGCTCAGCAGGCAAAAGGCAGATGAGAGTTTGCTGGGCAGGGCCGAATATTATGTGTCGGTTTGGAAGGGATTTGCAAAAGTAAATGCACTTTATGAAATAGGTTCCGGACAGGAGCAGAAAAGAGAGTTTACCTATGTAGAAGTACCGGCAGGGCAGGGGGTTTATACATGGATCGATTACAACGGAAATGGTATTCCCGAACTGAATGAATTTGAGGAAGCCGTTTTCCAGGACCAGAAAAAATACATCCGGGTTTACACGCCCGGAAACCAGTATGTAAAAGCAAATTATTTGCAATTCAATTACAGCATTGATCTCGATCCGCAATTGTTGTTGAAATCGCGATCAGGCGCCGTGGCCAAATTCCTGAAGCGCACCAGCAGCACCTCCGCTTTGCAAATCAGCAAAAAAGCTATTGCAACTAAGCATTTTCTGTTTAATCCCTTTTCAAAAGTCCTGGAAGATACAAACCTCATCAACCTGAATTCCTATCTGGCCAATACGTTTTATTACAACCGCACCAGTACAGTTTGGGGTTTTGAAATTACGCACAGTAAAGCCTCGGGTAAGGCGCTGTTGAACTACGGGGTAGAAAGTAGAAACCTGCGTACCCTGCTGGCCAGAATACGGGTAAACCTTGGCCGGAATTTTATTAGCAATACGGTGATCAGGCAAACGAAAAATGAACTGGTTTCCAGTTCCGTTAAGTTTAATAACAGGAATTACAGCATTATTCAAAATGGGATTGAACCCAATATCACCTACGTGTACCGTGCAAACCTGAGGGCCGTGCTTTCTTATGCGTTTACGGATAAGCGCAATCGCATCGATTCAATGGAAACTTCTCAAAATCATGCGCTTTCTGCCGAAGTAAAATATAATATACTTTCAAATAGCAGCCTGAACGTCCGGTTTACCTATAATCAAATTCGATTTAAGGCCTATTCCGGAGCGGCTAATACTACCGTGGGTTATATTATGCTGGATGGTCTGTTGCCCGGAAAAAATTACCTGTGGAATGTTGAATTTACAAAACGGTTAGGCGGCAATATTGAAATGATGGTTCAATATGAAGGTCGGAAACCGGGAGCCTCCCGGATGGTACACATAGGGCGGGTTTCACTCAGGGCTTTACTATAACCTACCCAAATATCCCTCCTTTTTTTAAGGGCCTGAATGCTTCCCCTATTTTGAATCCATTATTATATACTTCAATTTTATAATCGCCGGTACTGAATTTCGAATTTTGCTTCCAGTCAAAACTTATTCTTTGTCTTTTGTTCTGGACATAATTTACCTGGAGCTTTTGGGTATAAATCCTTTCCTGCCCGTCGCGTGTGGTAAAGGACCCGGAACCCAGGGCTTCCACACCCACCGGAGTGCCGTCGGGAGCCGTAATGCAAATAAAAATATCCTTGGTGCCGGATTGTGTGATCATGTTTTCATCCAGATCGAACGATATTCGTAATTTATCAACTTTTTTGGCGGTGCTGGTTTCCTTTTCTTTTTTCCCTTTTTCTTTAATACCCACTACTTCAAAATTGGATGCATGCAGGGTGGATCCTACATCGATAATATTCTCCTTTTGCCGGATTACATCCTGCGCTGAATCGAAATTTTTTTGGACAGTATTTTTTTGCTGGGTTATTTGTTCCTTTTCCCGGGTTAGCTGGAGATTTTCCCCTTTAAGCGTTTCAACCTGTTGTTTGTACATTTCCACATCGCCGCGAAGCGAACCTATCAGGGTCCGGGCTTCTTTTAATTGAGATTGTGTGAGGTTTTCCTGCGACAGGAGGGATTGGATTTTGTTTCTTTTTTGAGCAATTTCCCTGTCTCGTGCCATGATGGTGCTGTCCTTCATGGAATTTGAAGTTTTCAACATATCGTAATGCAGCGTGGCATCATCCAGTTCCTTTTGCAATTGGTCGCGTTGTGAAATCGTGGTAACGATGGTGCTATCCTGTTGGTTAATATGTTCACGGGTTTTATTTTTATCAAAAATGATATAACCCCAGGTGCCTAAAAGAGCAATAACCAATGCAGCAGTTATCACGTTCTTTGCATTATTTTTTCCATCCTTTCCATTTGGGTCGGTGTTGTGCTGGGAGGAAAGAGGGGTATTTTCGTTAGCCATAATATTGATTTTGGATTTAAAACAAATTTATTGAAGGGAAGAATGGATATTTGCATTCACCCACTTTTCTTTGTGCATATAAAAGTATGCCAAAGATTTAATTCGGAATAATACGCCTGTAAATAAATGGCGATCGGATGAATACTAAAGACATTATTACTTCGTGGAAAAAGAAAAAATTTGCCCCTTTTTATTGGTTTGAAGGAGATGAGCCTTATTTCATAGACAGCCTGGTGAATTATGCCGAACATGAATTACTTACTCCGGAAGAGGCATCTTTTAACCTGAATATTTTTTACGGCAAGGATGCCAATTGGGCGGATATCCTGAATGCCTGCCGGAAATACCCCATGTTTTCGGATAAGCAGGTTGTTTTATTGAAGGAGGCACAGCTAATGCCGGATAAGGATCTGGAAAAGCTGGAACCCTATTTTAAAGAACCACTGGGATCTACCATTTTTATTGTTTCCTATAAAGGAAAAGGCATTGATAAAAGAAAGAGTATTTCCAAAACCTTAGCTAAATCAGGGAATTTGGTGGAGTTTAAAAAATTTCATGACTCTAAAGTACCCGCCTGGATTGACTCTTACCTTTCTTCCAAAGGCCTGCAAATGACTGCCAAAGGCGTATCTCTTCTCTTTGATCATATTGGTAACGATTTGGGCCGCATTGCCAATGAAATTGGGAAGTTGGAAGTGAACCTGAAGGGGAAGTCCACACTCGATGAAGATGATATAGAAAAGTACATCGGGATCAGCAAGGAGTATAATATTTTTGAATTATCCGCTGCCATCGCCTACCGCAATTTGCCTAAAGCAGTACGGATCCTTAATTATATTGAGGCAAATCCTAAGCCTTTCCCCTTGCAACTCACACTGCCTGCACTGTATTCAGGAATTAGCAGAGCCTATATTGCATTCGAAAAAACGGATCCGGGTTCGATGTTTTACGGTGGCCCCGAGGGTAGAAACCAGGGCCTGGCTATCATGAAAAATTATGGGAAACAAGGGGTTGAAAAGATGATCCTTTTATTACATGAATATAACCTCAAAGCAATTGGTATTGATGATGGAAACGCCAGCCACCCGGCCCTGCTGAAAGAAGTAGTGGTCAGGATTATGACGGATTGAACAGCCGGATGGCATCCTGCTCATCGGCAGCCAATTGTGTTTTCAGGGCCTCCAGCGAAGGGAATTTCTTTTCCCATCTCAATCTACGTTTTATGGTTACCGTTAGGGTCTGTTCATAAATGTCCCGGTTGAAATGGAAAAGGTTTACTTCAATAACCCGGCCCGAACCATCTACCGTAGGCCTGACCCCAATATTCATCATCCCCTGTAAAATATCAGTTTCCTTATTAAGAGTACATTCCACAGCATATACCGCATTCCCGGGGATTAATTTGCCAGCTCCGGCCACCTGCAGGTTGGCGGTGGGGTATCCCAGGGTTCTACCTAACTGGTTACCTCTTACAACCGTTCCCGAAAAGAAATAAGGGTGCCCCAACAATTGACTGGCTTCTTCCACTTCTCCTTTTTGTAATGCCTCCCGTATTCTTGTGCTGCTGATGGCTGCCGACCGAAGCAGGTGAACCGGTATCTCCTTTACTTTGAATCCTGCCTGCTTTCCTTCTTCTTCCAATAGCTGGTAATCGCCCTGCCTGCCTTTCCCAAATCGATGGTCATATCCGATGATAATGGTATGCGGATGAAAACATTTGACCAGGAATTGATGAATATATTCATGTGCCGACTGTTCAGAAAATTGCATGGTAAAAGGGACTTCCACCACATAGGGAACTCCCGCCTTTTCCAAAAGGCCTAATTTTTCTTCGCGTGTACTTAGAATATTCACCGGCGGCCGCCCACTGATCACCTGGGAGGGATGCGGATTAAAAGTGATTAAAACCGGGTTGCCAGCTACCATTTTTGCTTCTCTGAGTAGCTCATTTATAATGGCCATGTGGCCGGTATGTACCCCATCGAAGCTGCCAATGGTAATTACCGCGTTTTTGAAGGGAGGGAGATGGTTGATATCGGTGTAAACCTGCATACCGCGTAAAATTAAAGGATAAAATATTTTCAGCGGGATTCTTTGATTGATAAAGGCCATTAGATTTGCAATTATGAGCCTGTATAACCAACGTGGCGCATCTGCCCAAAAAGAAGAAGTACACCTCGCCGTAAAAGATTTAGACAGCGGCTTGTACCCCCATTCGTTTTGTAAAATATATCCGGATATCCTTTGCGGAGAAAAAAACTGGGTGAATGTAATGCATGCTGATGGAGCCGGAACCAAAAGCATCCTTGCCTATATGTACTGGAAGGAAACCGGAGATATCTCGGTATGGAAGGGAATCGCCCAGGATGCTATTGTGATGAACCTTGATGACCTTTTGTGTGCCGGGGTTTATGATGATATTGTTTTTAATTCCATCATAGATCGTAATAAACTTCGCATACCGGGTACCGTACTTCAGGAAATCATTAACGGAACCAGCCATTTTTTTGACATGTTGGAACAATTCGGCATCCATGTCAAATTCATGGGTGGAGAAACTGCCGATGTAGGCGATGTGGTTAGGACGGTTACTGTAAATGGAGTTATGACGGCAAGGTGGAGGGCAGAAGAGGTAATTTCAAATGAGAAAATTCAAATGGGCGATGTAATTGTTGGCCTTGCCAGTTATGGAAAGTCGACATACGAAACGGAATACAATAGCGGTATTGGCAGTAATGGCCTTACCTCGGCGCGGCACGATGTACTTTCGAAGAAATATGCAACTCAATTCCCGGAAAGTTATGAGCATGGCCTGGATGATGAGGTGGTTTATATCGGCAGGCACAATTTAACCGACCCCATGCCCGGGAATCCTGCTCTTACGGTGGGGAAGCACCTTCTTTCACCCACCCGCACCTATGCTCCCATAATTAAAGAGGTGCTTGAATCCATGTTTGGCGGAATTCATGGAATGATTCATTGCAGCGGAGGTGGCCAAACGAAATGCCTCAAATACCTTCCCCGCCCTTTACGGATTGTAAAGGACAATCTTTTTTCTCCTCCTCCGGTATTTGAGCTGATCAGGGAATCGAGTGGTGCAGAAATGCGTGAAATGTATCAGGTCTTTAACATGGGCTGCCGGCTCGAAATTTATTGCCCAAGCGAATATGCCCGGGAAATCATTTCAATTTCAAATAAGTTTGGAGTGGAAGCCGCTATTATTGGCAGGGTAGAACCTGCTGATAAAAAGGAGTTGATTCTGGATAATGCCGATGGCATATTCCGGTTTTAACCGCCGAATAGGCTTTTCCACATTTTTAACATCCAGGTGACCAAGTTTTAGGGTGCATAGCTGGCGTAAACGCTAAATTTGCAAATACCCATTTTACCTTAATCAGATTGTAAATTATGTCTCAGGCAGTTATAGAGTTGAAAAATGTAAATATTTACCAGGGCGAAAGTCTTATTTTAAGTGACGTAAATATTTCGGTTGACAAAGGCGAATTTGTTTACCTCGTAGGTAAAACAGGAACGGGTAAGAGCAGCCTGTTAAAGACCCTGTATGGTGATTTAAAACTTCGCGAAGGCGAAGGATGGGTGGTAGGTCATAACCTGCGTGATATGGATTGGAAAACCGTTCCTTTTCTCCGGAGAAACTTGGGCGTTGTATTCCAGGATTTTCAATTATTGACAGACCGGAACGTAAATGATAACCTGAAATTCGTTTTGAAGGCTACCGGTTGGAAGGATGAGAAACTGATGAATGAAAAAATTTCCGACGTATTGGATAAAGTGGGTTTGAAAACCAAGGGATTCAAAATGCCTTTTGAATTAAGTGGAGGAGAACAACAAAGGGTGGATGTGGCACGTGCCTTGCTAAACTCTCCCAAATTGCTCCTGGCTGATGAACCTACCGGTAACCTAGATCCCGAAACCAGCGATGAGATTATGCAATTGCTTTTTCAGATTTGCAGGGACTATAATACGACAATAGTTATGGCCACACACGATTACATTGTAATAAATAAATTCCCGGCCCGTACCCTGAAAACAGAGCGAGGGAAAGTTTATGATAATGCTAGTATAACCATTCAATAAGTTTTGACGCGTTTTTTTCATTATTGTAATAGCCTGCCAAAACCGTTTTGCGTTCTTCCCTGTCTGCAGCCGTATAGGGCATCTCAAACAGTTTTTTGATCGCCGATTTAAATTCTTCTGCCGTTTCTGCCACATGGCAAAGCGTTTCTGCACCCGAACCACAGGCGCCATTTTTATTTACTATACAATGCCTTCCATTAAAAAGGGCATTTAATAATTTTAGTTTCACCCCGGTTTGATTAAAGGAAGGTAAAATGTGTACATGGGCTTTGCTGATCAGGTCGTCCATTTCCTTTTCGCCGGGCGTACTGGTAATACAGGTATTCGGATGGTTTTTGGCAAGAAGCTGTAGTGAGAGGGAGGGCGATTTGCCGGCAATCACAAATGGAATATCCAGGTTGTTAAATACATTATTCAGCAACCAGTCGGCCGCTTTTTCATTCTCATTTATGGCCAGATTACCATGATACAGGCAAAAGCAACCCTGGGTACTGCAATCCTTTATTTCATTCCAGGGAATAAACACCGGGAGGTGGGAAGCATTAGCCCCGAATTTATCCCGGTAATACGCCGCATCCGTCTTACTAACGGCAATAAATAACGTCTTTTTTGCAATAGCATACTCATACTTTTTCAGGAGGATGCTTTCTGCCATGAAATAGAGTTTTTTAAAAATATTGGATTCATGGGATGCCAGCCTTCGGTAATAGGTATGTTCTACATTGTGCAATCTCACTACGGTTCTTCGATTCTTTAGCTCCCCGGTGTGCAGCAACCAGGTGCAATGGATACCTTCCATCAATACCGGGTAACTGTTGGAAAGTATTCGTTCCCTCAATTGGGAACTTTTTCTTGAATTAACAATATAGGGTAGGGTAAAGCTAAATCCTGCTAACCCTGTTTTCCGGCGGTAATAAAATAATTCGGTGCAATATTTTCCTAATTCCGGCTCCGGCTTCCTGTCTTTGAAAAAGCAATGGAGGTGAATTTTTATTCCCTGTTGATGCAACCATTTTATTTTATAAAATAAATCAAACACCCCGCCATAATCGGCAGGCCAGGGAATATCATGGGTTATTATATGAAGGTGTTTATCCAAGTAATTTCTGGTAAAATTGAATCAATTTCATTTTTTCCTGACCCCAATTAAAAACCTTCGCCGCCCTGTTACAATTATTTGCCAGGCGGTTGTACAATTCTAAATCATCCATTAAGGATAGAATGGCTCCCCTTATTTGGAGGGCGTTGCATTCCTTAATTAATACGGCTACCTCAAATTGATCATTTATAGCCCGGTATTCCGGATAATCCATTGTTACCTGTGGAATCCCGTGCATCACGAGGTCGAAAAACTTATTGGCCAAAGAGTAATATTGATTTTTTCCAATATTCTCAACCAGGTTAACCCCTATATGGGCGTATTCGGTGGCCCGTTCCAAATCTTCCGGAAATACCGCACCTTTAATAACCACTTTTTCGGTAAGATTGTTGTCTGCAACTATTTTTTGGAAAGCCTCCATAAAGTTGCCGGTTCCATACACATACAGCCGGGCGGGAATGTTTTCCATGGCTTTGGCCAATTCGGCAAGTCCCCGGGCCTCATTCACTGCACCCCGGTAAATAATTATTGCCGGCCGGCTAAGGGGTAGAAGGGGGTATTTTGTATACGGGGGCAGGTTTCGGATGACCTCGTACTGCAGGCCGTATTCCTCCCGGAATAACCCGGCAATCCCGGAACTAACGGTATAGCCCGAACGAAACTTTGGCAGGTATTTCCTTTCAATCCCTTTCCAAATCCGGTACACGGCTTTTCGGCTACAAACTTCTTTCTGGCCTGTGAAATATTCATGGGCATCCATGGCTTTTTTCCATCCTTTAAGCGAGGCAGCATGATAAACCGGAATGATGGTATCCAGGTCGATGGCAATTACGGCATCCGCCTTTTTCCCCAACAGGAATAAAAAAAGGCGAAGTTGATATTCAACGTAAAATCCTTTTCCTTTGGAAAAAAGGAGTTTTAGCCGGTGCTGTCGGTATGGTTTACAAAGCAGGGGAGCCGAGCCTGGCATTTCCCGGCCTACTATTAATACATCATGCCCAAATTCCGACAGGGTGCCGCAAATCCTGGCCATTCGCTGGTCGTAGTTCAGGTCGTTGGTAACACAGAAAATTAGCCTGGCCAAGTTGATTTTTGCGCAAATAACGGATTTTTCAGTCTCCAATGGGGCATATAAGAAAAATGAAATCCCGGCAGGGGGAGCTAATTTAAGCCGGATAAAGATTTTAGCTAAAAAATCAGATTTTTGATTTACCTTTGCCGCCGATAAAAAAGAAAAAATTAAAACACAGGTTTTAAAAACGAAGAAATGTCTTATTTAACAAAAGAAAAAAAAGCCGGCATTTTTGCAACGTATGGTGGAAAAGCCACTAATACGGGCTCCATCGAAGGGCAGGTAGCCCTTTTAACCGAAAAAATCAATCATATTTCCAACCACCTGAAAGGAAATAAGAAAGATTTCTCCACCCAACGCGGACTAATGCAAATGGTAGGTAAGCGTAAACGCCTTCTTACTTATCTGAGTAAACACGATTTGGCCGGGTACCGTTCTCTGATTGAAAAATTAGGCCTCCGCAAATAAGAAATAATGTTCGTATTATAAAGATATTCCCAACAGATAAACAGGTTGGGAATATTTTGTTATACCGGCATATACAATCCACATATAGCCATTTGGCTATTTAAACTATTCAAATGTCAATTAAACAACCATTATCAGTAACTTTCGATATAGGTGGTGGCCGTATGGTTTCCATCGAAACAGGTAAACTGGCACGTCAGGCCAATGGTTCTGTAACGGTACGCCAGGGAAAATGCATCATTCTTGCTACCGTGGTAGCCAACAGCGAGCCGAAAGAAGGCCAGTCATTTTTCCCTCTTTCCGTGGATTATCAGGAGAAATTTGCCTCTGCCGGACGTGTTCCCGGTTCTTTCTTCAAAAGGGAAGCCCGGCTTAACGACTATGAAATCCTTACCTCGAGGCTTATCGACCGCGCCTTGCGGCCCTTGTTCCCGGAAGATTATTTCTGTGATGTGCAGGTGCTGGTTAGCCTGATTTCCTCCGATGAAGAAGTGTTACCCGATTCCCTTGCCTGCCTCGCTGCTTCTGCGGCGCTTGCCGTATCGGATATCCCCATCCAGGAAATCATTTCAGAAGTACGTATTGCCCGGGTAGCAGGTGAAATGATTGTTAACCCAACCCGCGCCCAATTGGCTGCATCCGACCTCGAATTTATGATTGCTGCCACCGAGAAGAATATCATGATGGTGGAAGGGGAAGCTAAAGAATGCCAGGAAGAAGACCTGGTAAAGGCTTTGGAAGTAGCGCACCAGGCCATCCGTATTCAAATTAAAGCCCAGCAGGAATTAAGAGATAAAGCCGGAGTGGTGGGAAAAAGAGAATATACCAAACCGTACCGCAACCCCGAACTCGAACAAAAAATTATCGCCTTTGCAAAAGATAAAATGCACGCGATTTCTGCATCTGCTTCCCAAAAACATGAAAGATCAGATGCATTTTCTGCCCTTCAGAAAGAACTGACCGAATATTTAGGTGGCGAAATTCCAGATGAAGATAAAAAACTCGTTGGCCATTATTTTGGGGAATTGCAATACCATGTAGTAAGGGATATGATCCTTGATGAAGGCCGCAGGTTAGATGGAAGAGGCACAGAAGATATCCGTACGCTTACAATGGAAACGGATTTACTTCCTACTCCACACGGTTCTGCCTTATTCACAAGAGGCGAAACCCAGTCTCTAACTACCGTTACTTTAGGTACTCCGCTAGATGAATTGCTGGTTGAAAGTGCCTTCGAATCAAATTATACCAAGTTTATTCTTCACTACAATTTCCCTCCGTTTTCAACCGGGGAAGTGAAGATGCTACGGGGTGTTGGTCGCCGGGAGGTAGGGCATGGTAATCTGGCCATGCGTTCCTTGAAACAAATGATGCCGGGTTCCGACTACCCCTATACGGTTCGGGTGGTGAGTGATATCCTCGAAAGTAATGGATCTTCCTCCATGGCCACCGTGTGTGCCGGTTCTCTCGCCCTGATGGATGCCGGGGTGCCCATTAAAAAACACGTGAGCGGGGTAGCCATGGGATTAATTAAAAAGGATGATAAGTTTGCCATCCTTACCGATATTCTGGGTGATGAAGACCACCTGGGAGATATGGATTTTAAAGTAACAGGAACCCGCGAAGGAATTTGCGGGGTTCAAATGGATATAAAAGTGGATGGGCTTAGCATGGAGATTATGCGGAAAGCCCTCGAACAGGCACGCCGTGGACGGCTCCATATTTTGGATGCCATGTATGCAACAGTAGACCAGGCTCGCGAGGATGTTAAACCACACGCTCCGCGTATGGTGAAAATCACCATCGATAAAGAATTTATTGGCGCTGTAATTGGGCCAGGCGGTAAAGTGATCCAGGAAATCCAGCGAGAAACCGGAGCCACCATCAATATTGAAGAAATTAATGGGGTAGGCGAAGTAAGTATTTTCTCAAAGGAAAAAGCAGGCCTCGATAAAGCGTTAGCCTGGATAAATGGACTGGTAGCCGTTCCCGTTATTGGTGAAGTGTATGAAGGTACAGTGAAGAGTATTAAAGAATTTGGCGCCTTTGTTGAATTTATTCCTAAGAAAGAAGGCTTATTGCACATTAGCGAAATAAGCTGGAAGCGCTTAGAAAGCATGGAAGGCGTTTTGAAGGAAGGAGATTCGGTTAAAGTTAAATTACTCGATATTGACCCCCGTACCGGCAAATTTAAATTGAGCCGGAAAGTATTAATTCCAAAACCCGAACCACAGCCCGGGATGGAGCACGAAGGAGGACACCGGGGCGGAAACCATAGCCGTGGCCACAATGGAGGCGGACATGGGGGAAACCGTACCCACAACCGCCCAAGGCCCAGTAATGAGGGAGAGCAAACCGTGAATCAAAATCAACCTTCAGAATAATTTATATGGCTGCAGAAATTGCAGCCTTTTTTTATGAATAAAATATTTCAGTTTGAATTTGATATTCCTCCAGGAGAAAAAAGAGAAATCGTTATGGCCTTACTGGAAGTACTGGATTTTGACGGGTTTGAAGAAAAGGAACATTCTTTACTGGGAGTACGGGAAATGGAAGAAAATTGTTTAGCGGCTGAAAAAGAAAAAATAGAAAAAATTTCCCCCATTAAATCGGTAGTGCTGTTGGAAAATAGGAACTGGAATGCCGTTTGGGAATCCGGTTTTGATCCGGTCCTGGTGAATGATTTACAGGGCCGGCCATTTGTATATATCCGGGCAGGATTTCATCCCCCAATAAGCCATGTGCCCCATGAACTGGTCATTACACCCCGAATGAGTTTTGGTACAGGTCATCATGCCACCACTGCACTGATGGTGGCAGCCATGGGATCTCTTGATTTAATAGGGAAATCGGTAATTGATTTTGGAACCGGTACCGGAATCCTGGCAATTCTCGCCCAAAAACTTGGCGCTGCCTCCATCCTTGCCTTAGATAATGATGAATGGAGTATAGCGAATGCCAGAGAGAATATAATTGAAAACAAGTGCGGGGATGGAATTATTGACCTGATTCGAAGCAATCAGTTTCCTTCCGGTAAAAAATTTGATTTTATTTTGGCTAACATTAACCTGAATGTAATATTGGAGAACCTTCCGGTCCTCATCTCTTCCTGCAAACCGGGGGGAATAGTATTGCTTTCGGGATTATTGGTTTCGGATGAGGCAAAGATTCTATCCCGGATTCCGGGTGGGTATTTTGAAAAAACGGAGGTACAAACCCTGGATGGCTGGATCTTAATCAGGCTCAATATCCGCAGATACTCAACGGATTATCGGGCTAATAATTAATGTTGTATATTTGCTGCGTTAAAATCCGTGGTAAATATCATGAAAGAATTTTTACTGATTGTTTTAGCTTATTTATTGGGTTCAATTCCGAGTGCGCTTATTATCAGTAAAACCTATTTTGGAATTGATATCCGCGACTATGGCAGCGGAAATATGGGCGCCACCAACACCTTCCGGGTTCTTGGTTCTAAGTATGGCTCCATCGTTATGGCGATGGATATGCTTAAGGGGATGGCTGCCGTAGGGCTTTATCTATTACTTCCTCCCAATCATTCAAACGACTGGTACCTCATTAATGTCATGATAGGTTTGGGTACCGCCGCAGTTTTGGGTCATATATTTCCCATATTTGCCAATTTTAAAGGAGGAAAAGGAGTAGCTACTTTATTTGGAATGGTGCTGGCAATTCAGCCGGTGGTGGCAATTACCTGTGTAGGGGTGTTTCTCCTGGTTTTATTCTTAACCCGGTATGTTTCTTTAAGTTCCATCCTGGCTGCGGTCATGTTGCCGGTTTCGGTTTTATGGATTTGGAATGAACACGAAATTTTGTACCGTGCTTTTGCTTTACTTGTAGCGGTATTGGTCATCATCATGCACCAGAAAAATATCATCCGCCTTCTGAGAGGCATTGAAAGCCGGGTTCCCATTCTGCGATACCGCGACAGGCGGAAAAGCCGGAGAGAAAACAGGTAAGCATTTTATGAATACCTTAATAAACGGGTACATAATTTGCGTATCAGTAGCTGGAAATATTAATCCCTTTACTTCATGAAGAAATTTTATTTTATCCTGGCTACTACTATTTTTCTAGTAGCCTGCACCACAAATAGCATTACGGGAAGGAAACAATGGATCCTGTTTCCTGAATCCACACTTCAGGCAGAAGCGCTCACCCAATATCAAAGTTTTTTAAATCAGAACAAGGTGGTTAGTGCTAACACAAACCGCGATGCAGAGATGGTAAAAAGGGTGGGAAGCCGAATTGCCAATGCAATCACTACCTATTATAAAAGCAAGGGGCAAAGTTCAGAACTGGAAGGGTATAATTGGGAGTTTAATCTCGTAAACGATCCACAGGTAAATGCCTGGTGTATGCCGGGTGGAAAAGTAGTAGTTTATACGGGGCTGTTAAATGTTACCCAGAATGAAGCGGCCCTTGCGGTGGTGCTGGGGCACGAAATAACGCATGCAGTGGCGCATCACGGAAACGAAAGGATGAGCCAGGTTGCCACCGCTCAGGGGTTGGAAATTGCCGGAAATATCTTTACCCAGAATAATTCAAAGGCCAATGCCATTTTCACGAATGTATTTGCCCCAACTGCGCAAATTGGAGTATTATTACCCAACTCCAGGAAGCAGGAATATGAGGCCGATCATTATGGATTAATTTTTGCCGCTATGGCCGGATACAATCCCCAGGAAGCAATTCCTTTCTGGCAACGGATGGCAACGGCAGGGGGGAAATCCGGGACGCCTGAATTTCTGGCTACCCACCCCTCCGATGAAAACCGAATTACACGATTGAAAGAATATATGCCAGAAGCCCTAAGTTATTATAAGCCAGTAAATTCAAAATAGCTGATTGGAATAATATTTTAATTGATTCTTCTTCCTCCATAGCCATAAAGGCAATGAATTTTTGTTGAGCCGGGCATTTTTTTGTACCTTTGTAATCCAATTGCAATTTATCGATTGAATTGCGTGCTTTTCTACCTGCACCGCTGTTTTTTAACCTTAACCTTTTGTATTTATGGCATTACAAACAGTATTGGAGAAACTTCAAATACAAGACGAAAAAAATATCCTGATCCAGGGTCTTCCTTCTTCCATCGAAAAACAGTTTATTAAGCTCAATTTTTCAAAAAGTGTTACTCCCTTACTTAAAAGCCGTAGAATAGACCTGGCAGTGGTTTTCGCAATTTCTAAAAGCCAGCTTAATCAAATTTTGAAGGATGTTTTACCGGCATTGCATGATGAATGCAAACTTTGGATTGCTTTTCCCAAAACTTCTTCAAAAATCGCCAGCGACCTTTGCCGCGATTGCCAATGGAAGGATATGACTTCATTTGGTTTTGATTCGGGCGAGTTGGTAATGCTCGACAGTACCTGGTGCGCATTGAATTTTTGCAGGGCAGAGGCCTTGGCATCTACCTTACCTGTAAAATCAATGCAGGTTCCTATTTCCGATTCATTAAAGAAAGAAGTAAAGCCTTTCGACCATTTGCCATTGAGGAAAAATATGCCTTCGGTAATTAAAATGATGGATCACAAGGGATCTATAAAACAAGCAACTGCCAGGCCGTAATTTATTTATAAACTACCGTTCCCACTTCTTTTGTTAGCTGCATTTCCAAAGTCTTTAAGGTAGCGTGGGTTTGAATCAGCGTAAGTTGATCCATAGGATCGGTACAATTTTCCATGTCCTGCTGATTTAATTCGATCAATCTTTTTACTTTCCGGAGTATAAGGTAATTGAGGGTGCCCTTTACTTCCGCCCTGTATAAGTCTTCGCGGGTGGCAATATGCCCTTCGTAAAAATTTTTCCAATTAGGGCTAATTTCAACATTTGTTTCCATTACACTGAGGATAAGAGAATGGAGATTTTTATCTTCATGGTATAAAAAATTCTTTTCTGTGGGTTGAATACCTTCATCATACCATTTCCTATACAAGGCAATGATGTCTAAAAGCACCTTATTATCGAATGATTCACTAATTTCCTTTTCATCAAACTCAAAAAGGAGGAAATCGGCCACTGATTTCTCTTCATCCCAGGGCTTCAGCCCAAACTCTATTAAACTTCTTACAAATGCACGCTCCTGGAGGTCGTCTTTGGGTAATAATTCTGGTATGACATCTAAACCGGTTGTTTCGGGTATTGGAGTGGCGGAAAAATCCTGGGGTTCGGAAAATTTCTGTTGAAATTTCTGGATGCGTTCCCTGATGAATTTATTTACCAGGTTGAGCATACCGGCTTCATCTATCTTTAGAATTTGCGAAACCTGCCGTATGTAATCCTGCCGGCGGGTAAAATCTTCCGGTTTATCTAACCTGGAAATAGTATCAGCAATTTGATTTACGATAGCCGATTTTTTTTGGCTGTCCTGTCCGGCATCTTTAAGTGAAATACCAAGTTGAAACAGGATAAAATCCTGTTTATTTTCTCCGATAAACTCGAGAAATGCTTTCGCCCCGATCTTGTGCATGTAACTGTCGGGGTCTTCGTTATCCGGAATCAGGGCAAGTTTTACATTTAGCCCTTCTTCCAGAGCAAGATCCAACCCCCGCATGGCTGCTTTAATACCGGCGCTATCTCCGTCATAGAGGATCGTCAGGTTATTGGTGTATTTTTTTATGAGCCGGAGTTGATCGGGCGTGAGGGATGTCCCCCCACTGGCAACCACATTTTCTATGCCTGCCTGATGTAAGCTGATTACATCGGTGTAACCCTCCACCAACAGGCATTCATCCGCTTTATCAATGGCCTGCCTCGCAAAATAAGAGCCATATAAAATCCGGCTCTTTACATACAGTTCATTTTCGGGGGTATTGATATATTTGGGAGCCTTGTCGTTGGATTGTATGATGCGTGCCCCAAACCCCAGCACTTTTCCGCTTTGGTTATGAACCGGAAAAATGATTCTTCCCCTGTAATTATCCACCAGTTTCTGGTTTCTTTCAACCGAGAGTCCCGATAGCAAAAGCATTTCTTTTTGGTACTGTGCCTTTTGTGCGGCGGATGTAAATCCGTTACCCGAAGCGGGATTATAACCCAATTGAAATTTGCGGATGATATCTTCCCGGAAGCCCCTTTCTTTTAAATAGCTTAATCCTATTTCCAATCCTTCTCCTTCCTCAAATAAAAACTGAGAAAAGAAATTTTGAGCAAAATTGTTGAGGATGTACAGGCTGTCTGCTTCCTGTTGTTTCGCCTTTTTCTCTGGACTTAGTTCCGTTTCTTCAACAGGAACATCATATTTTGCCGCCAGCCATTTTAAGGCCTCTACATAGCTGTATTTTTCGAGGTCCATCAAAAAGCCAATGGTATTACCACTCTTTCCGCAGCCAAAACATTTATAAATTTCTTTCACAGGAGAAACGGTGAAAGAGGGCGTTTTTTCATTGTGGAAGGGGCAAAGGCCGAGGTAATTTACACCCCGCTTTTTCAATTTCACAAAGGAGCCAATGATTTCAATTATATCAATCCGGCTTTGAATTTGCTGTATGGTTGCCTGGGAAATCATGGTTTGTGGCAAAAATAGCGCAAAGTCGGATTAGGGATTCGGTCAATTCCTCCATTTCGTGTATACCCTGCCATAAATTTTGATTTTCATCAACAGGGAGCAAGGGAGAAATTAATATCTTTAGCCCTTAAATTGATAATACATGAAAAAAGTTCTCCTTATGATGGCCATGTCCTTTGCTGTGTATTGGGGTTACTCCCAAACCATGGAGGATATACGGAAAATGTTAAATGAAAAAAGATACACAGAAGCAAGGGCTGCAATTAATAAGGGGATGCAGGATCCCAAAAATGCTAATAATGCAGAATTGCAATATCTGAAAGGGAGGGCCTTGAATTTCATTTCAAACGATAGCGTTACTCCGATTTCGGAAAAGTATGATTTAAAATCGGAAGCGTATGAATCGTTAAAAAAATCGCAGCAACTGGATCCCAAAGAAACCATGATGAAGTTGGAGCAATATATTTCTTACCTGGATTTATATTATGGTTTTTACGATTTAGGTGCCAGTGAATTTAATTTGAAGAACTTTAATAAGTCGTTTGAAGCCTTTAAGAAGGCATTGGAGGTGGAAGATTTTATCAGGTCGAAAGGATACACCTATAACCAGGTAAAAATTCCTGCTTTCGATACGGCGCTGGTTGTAAATACTGCCATTGCAGCCAACCAGGCAAAGAATACGGATGAGGCAGTGAATTATTACCGGAAGATTGCTGATGCAGGTATTGGAGGAGAGGGGTATAAAGATGTATATGAATTCCTTGTTGATTATTATAGCCGTAAAGACGACAATGCCAATCTGTATGCCATGTTAACCAAGGCCAAGGCACTTTACCCGGATAATAATTTTTGGAATGAGGTAGAGTTGGACCGGATTCAAAAATCGGGTGATGAAAATGCCTTGTTTGCCAAATATGAGGAAATGATATCGAAGCAGCCTAAGAATTTTTCACTGATATATAATTATGGAGTGGAACTTTATAACCGGATTTGGGGTAAATCAAACGAAAAGCCTGCAGATGATGCTTCAAAAGCCAAGCTGACTGCAGTTTTACAACAGGCGATAGCTGTTGATCCGGGCATTGATGCTACCATGTTACTGACTAATCATTTGTATAACGAGGCGTCCGACCTTACAAATGCCGCCGCCATTATAAAAAGCAAGAAACCGGAAGATTTAAAGAAGAAGGCCGATTTAAAAGCTGCCGGCGAAAAGAAAATGGATGAAGTTATTACCTATTCCAACAAGGTGGCAGAATATTATGAACCCAGGCTGGCAGAATTAAAACCCGGTCAAAAAGCGAATTACAAAATTGTGTTGGGCTACCTTTCCGACATCTACAGTTTAAAGGGTGATGCCAGGAAATCGGCGGAATATGAGAAGAAAAGATCCGCTGTCAATTAATTTTTCCAGATAATAAAAAGCCTCCAAACCGGAGGCTTTTTATTATTGTCTTGGCATCATCCGCATTCCAGGCATTCCTCTGAACATTTGCGAAAATTCGGAGTAAGGTTTTACATCAAAATCTTTTGGCACGCTGAAATCCTTTTCGGTTAATTCTTTTTTCAGATCAACTTTGGTCACCTCCATTTGCAGGGTTCTTCCCCGGCGCATTTTCATTTCATATTTAATGGCCAGGCCCTGCAACTGGTTTAGCCCGTTGAGGCTGGTAAAATTGCTCATTCTTGAAAATCCGCCAAAACTGTTTCCGGAAGATGCGGGTTGATTATTGGGAAGGTTTATAGAGGGGGCATACCATACGGCCACGGAATCTTTTGTTCCCAGGAAGCCGGTATTAATTACCCAGGCCATTTTACAATCCAATCCGGAAATTCTTTTAGAAATGCCGGTATATACAATTTCTGCCGGTTGGCGTTCTTCTTTCTCCCTTGGGGGAAAACGATGCGTAGTATCTGCCTCCTGTCTGGCTTTAATGAGACTGTCCATTTGTTGTTTCATCAGTTCCTGTTCGGCATCTGTCATAACAAACCCCATTTTATTACCCATCACTTCAATAAGGGTTGTAGTAGTTTTAGCAGCGTTATTGCGGATAATAGTAGTACGCCCCATATCACTTTTCATAATTGTTTTAACCATGCTATCCATAATATAGGTAGTGATCTGAGTTTCCCCGTCTCCAAAATTGCGCATCGAGAAACCCATGCCCTGTTCGCCGGGGGAGGGTACCCGGGAAGCGTCTTCCTCTTCGGGGGCAATAACCGTCATCGTAGCATGGATAACGGCATGGTTAATGGAGGTGGTTTGTTGGGCGAATACGGAAAAGGGGAAGAGGCTTAGAAAAATGGAGATGAATTTCATACTGTGAATTTCTGCAAAATTAGCGGGTAGGGGAGATAAAACTGACGGATATTTCCAAAGGCTAATTTCAAATACGGCTCCATTGTTGAAGCCGTATTTAATAAAGAATTCAGCTTAATTCGATCGAACCAATTGCACTTCAGCATTAATTCTCACTTCATCACTTACGAGTACACCTCCTGCCTCTAACGGGGCATTCCATTTTAAGTTGAATTCGCCCCGGTTTATTTTCCCGTTTACCGAGAATCCTGCCTTTTCATTACCCCAGGGATCTTTTTGGATTCCTCCAAACTCTACATCCAGTTTAATATTTTTGGTTACACCCGCAATGGTAAGGTCGCCCCAGAGAATATAATTGCTGTCGTTACCCGGATTTTCAACCCTGGTACTTATAAAACTGATTTTTGGAAATTGTTCCACATTAAAAAAATCGGCGCTGCGCAGGTGCTGATCCCGATCAACATTACCTGTATCCACCGAAGAAGAGTCAATGCTGCATTCTATCTCCGCCTGTTTAAAATCGGAACCCGGTGTAAAAACGGAAGCCTCAAATTGATTGAAATTCCCTTTAACATTCGACACCATGAGGTGCCTTACTTTAAATTCAATTTCACTGTGGCCGGGATCTAAAACCCATTTCTGCCTTGCTGTATTATCTGACATGGTTTATAATTTAATGTTTAAACATCGAAATTAGAAAATTGTTTTGATTAAAACAAATAAATCAAATATTTAAACATTATTTTATTCACGTTTGTTCTGCTGAACTGTGAATAAAAATTGAGTAAAATGCAGCTTACAGCGGGAATCGCCTGTAACTATGCATTAATTTTACATTTCCGTGAATTTGAAAAATACCGATTTCAATCTCAGGCATTCCGGAACCTATTTAGTTTACCACCAACCCCAATTATAGTGAGATTAAAGAGTTTAGAGATTAAGGGATTTAAAAGTTTTGCCGATAAGACTGTACTGCATTTTGATGAAGGAATTACGGGGGTAATTGGCCCCAATGGATGTGGGAAGAGTAATATTATCGATAGTATCCGATGGGTGATCGGAGAACATAAAATCAGCAATCTCCGGAGCGAAAACCTGGAAAGCCTTGTGTTTAACGGGTCAAAAACACGGAGTGCCAGCGGTCTGGCCGAAGTGAGCCTTACCTTCGAAAATACCCGCAACCTGTTGCCTACTGAGTTTAGCACGGTTACCATCACGCGCAAATATTATAAAAGTGGCGAAAGTGAATACCGCCTCAACGATGTGGCCTGCCGGTTAAAAGACATTCATAACCTTTTCCTGGATACGGGGGTTAGTACCGACAGTTATGCCATCATCGAATTGGGGATGGTAGATGATATCATTAAAGACAAAGAAAACAGCCGGAGAAAAATGTTGGAACAGGCGGCCGGCATTACCATCTACAAAACCCGGAAAAAAGAAGCCAAATTAAAGCTGGATGCCACCGAGCAGGATCTCGCCCGGATAGAAGACCTGTTGTTTGAAATTAATAACCAGCTTAAAACCCTTGAAAGCCAGGCAAAGAAGGCGGAACGGTATTTTGAAATCAAAAAGGATTACAAAGAAGTTAGTATTGAACTGGCCAAAGCAGCCCTGGAGGGATTCAATATTACCTACCGCGAATTAACCGATCAGCAAAAACAGGAGGTGGATAAACAAATCGAGCTCGAAACGATTATAGCCACTGAGGAAGCTGCATTGGAAAAGGATAAACTGGGTTTAATTGAGAAGGAAAAAGCATTGCACCAAATGCAGCACGATTTTAATGAAATGCTGGAAGAGGTGAGGGCAAGAGAAAGTGAGAAGAGTTTAACCACCCAACGGCTCCAGCACCTGAAAGAAAAAAAATCGGGCCTGGAAGCATTTATCTCCAAAGCGGGTGGCCAAATTTCGGGGTTAGAAGAAAGCATTCTATTTTCCAGTAAGCAAATTTCCGATGAAGAAGCCAATCTCACCGAGTTGGAATTAAACCTTGAAACCTTGAAAAAGGCCGTGGAGGGGAAAAGAGAAGTTTTCGACAAGAACCGTTCGGCTATTGATGTTATCCGAAATGAAAACATGGTTTTGCAACGCAGCCAGTTTGATGCAGAAAAGAAAGTGGCAGTGGCCGATACCTCCATTCAGAACCTGCAGCGAAATATAAATCTGATTAAAGAAGAAAAGGCACAACGGGTAAAACAAATTGAGCAGCATACAACCGAAAAATCGGCCAGGGATGAGGCACTTAAACAAAAGCAGCAGGAGTTAACTCAACTCCAGGAACAACACGAACGAACTAAGCAACAAATTCTGGATACCCAGAACCTGATGGAAGGGCTTAGGGGTAGGTTGGCAGAAGAGAACCGCAAACTGGATTCGGGGAAAAATGAACATGCTCTTTTGAAAAGCCTGATCGATTCGATGGAAGGCTATCCGGAAAGTGTAAAGTTCCTTCATAAAAATCCGAGTTGGAACCATAATGCCCCGCTTCTTTCAGATATTATTTATGTGCAGGAAGATTATCGCGCCGCTATTGAGAACGTGCTGGATCAATACCTGAATTACTATGTCGTAAATAATCTCTCCGAAGGATTGGAAGCGGTACACTTGTTAGATGAAAAAAAGAAGGGAAAAGCCAATTTCTTTTTGCTTGATAAATTTTCTGCATCTGCCAGTGTACATCAACCGGCCGATACCATTCCTGCCCTGCAGGTAGTGGAGTTTGATAGCAAGTACGCCAATTTGGCCAGCCATCTGCTGAGTAATGTATTTATTGCAGAAAATGACGACGCCCTTCAGAATAGTAATGGCGCGGTTGTTATTGAAAAAACAGGACGGTATGTAAAAGGGAAATATTCTCTTTCGGGTGGAAGCGTTGGATTGTTTGAGGGAAAGAAGATTGGGCGGGCAAAAAACCTCGAAAAGATGGTCAAAGAAATTGCAGCGCAGGAAAAGATTGTGGAGGCCTTGCGAAACGACCTTAAAGCGCGGCATGATGAAGTGATTACGTTTAACAGCCAGTTAAATGAACAAAGCATCCGCCAGGCACAACAGGATATTAATGGGCTGCAAAACCAGGTATTTTCTTTGCAAAATAAACTGGAGAACCTTAGCCATCTCGAGAACAGCAGCACATCCCGTTTAAAAGACCTGGAAAACCAGCTTCAGGATAATAACAATGCCATTTCCAGTACCAGGGTAGAACTTGAAAAATTAAATGCCCTATTTAAAGATCTGCAGGACAGGATGCTTGCGGCTGATGCTTCTTATTCCAATGCTGAAAAAGAATACAATGCAGCAACGGTAATTTTCAATGAAAGCAATTTGCAACATACCCGCCAGCAAAGTAAACTTAATGCCAGCAGGCAGGAACTGGAATTTAAAACCGGCCAGTTGAACGACCTTCGTTTGCAGATCACTTCCAGTAACGAACAGTTTAACGAGACAGAACAGTCCATTTTATCAACCAATAAATCCCTCGAAGATCTCCAGCAAATACTGGTCGAAAAACTTAAGGGTAAAGATGCATTTGAGCAGGACCTGAACATAGCCGACCAGGAATATTATAATATCCGTAACCAGGTTACAGAAAAGGAGAATGAACTCAGAACAAAACATCGTTCTAAGGAAGGGGTTGTTTCCCTATTGAATGATATTAAGGAGAAACTGGCAGAGATCAAAGTGCAATTAGCAGGAATGAAAGAAAGACTGCAGGTTGAGTTTAAGGTTGATCTTGAATCTATAATTGAAGAACCGCGAATTTCGGATACTCCGTTGGATGAACTGCGGGAGAAAAACGATAAGTTGAAGAAGCGACTCGAGAATATTGGTGAGGTAAACCCAACCGCCATTGAGGCCTATACAGAAATGAAGAAACGCTACGAGTTTATCCTCGAGCAAAAGAACGATTTGGTTTCTGCCAAAGACAGCCTGATGCAAACCATCCAGGAGGTGGAAGCTACCGCCAACCAGCAATTTCTTGATACCTACAACAAGGTGCGTGAAAATTTCCAGAAAGTATTTAAGGCCCTCTTCACCGAAGAAGATACGGCCGATATGTTGCTATCTGATCCGGAGAATCTCGCCGAAACAGGAATCGAAATTGTGGCTAAACCCAAAGGAAAACGGCCGAGCAGCATAGGGCAGCTAAGCGGGGGAGAAAAAACACTTACGGCCACCGCCCTTTTATTTGCCATTTACCTCATTAAACCCGCTCCATTCTGTATTTTGGATGAAGTGGATGCTCCCCTGGATGATGCCAATGTGGGCAAATTTACCAACATGATTAAACAGTTTAGCGATAATTCCCAGTTCATTATCGTTACCCATAATAAAATGACCATGAGTGCAGTGGACGTAATTTACGGTGTTACCATGCAGGAAGCGGGTGTAAGTAAATTGGTTCCGGTGGATTTCCGAAACCTGAATTAGCGGGTAACCATTATGTTGAGGACTATCGTACTTCTCGTTTGCTCCAATGTATTCATGACATTTGCATGGTACGGTAACCTGCGGAATTTGCAAATGCCTCTTTGGAAAGCCATATTAATTGGCTGGGTAATTGCATTTTTTGAATATTGCCTGCTTATCCCGGCCAATAGAAACGGATATCTAAATGGCTTTTCCGGATTTCAGTTAAAATAAACCCAGGAAGTAATTACGTTGGTGGTATTTTCATTTTTTGCTATCCTTTATCTGAAGGAACCCTTTCACTGGAAATACCTGGTTAGTTTTGCCCTGCTTTTAGGGGCGGTATATTTTATGTTTAAAAATTAATTCTTACTATTCATTACCGCTATTCTTCCATTACTACCGGCAAAGAATACCCGCTTCCCATGAGGGGAAATTTTGCAAACATTGTAGCCGACAGGGCTAATTTTGGTAAAATGTTTTGCAGCATCATTGGAAATATCCACTCCATTTAACCCACAAGCCACCCAACTGTTTTTGCCTATCCATTCTACGCTGCTCCTGTAGCCATGGCAGGTTTCTTCAGGCTGCTGCCAGGTCTTTCCTCCGTTTACGGAAAAAGTACAAACTCCTGTTGTATCGTCCATTTTCATGAAATCTCCTCCCACCACCACGCGATAATTTTTATTGTTTTTTGCCATCGCATTGGCGCCTGTTGTTTCTCTACCCTGGAGTAATGGCAGCTTTTTTCGACTTCTGCCATCATAAAAATGGGAAGTCAATCCACCCGTAATAAATTCATAACCCTTTTTATTCATTTTAATAATATTGCTTCCGCTACTGGCAAAACAGGCTTCGCCCGAATCTAAAAAGGGCCTGTCCTGAGGTGGGAGATGATGCCAGCTTTTACCTCCGTTGGTAGTGGAAGCCAGGTATGCCCTGCCATCCAACGGATCGCCTATCAGGATGCCGTTTTGGGTATCTGAAAAATCGATGGCATCAAAAAAACATCCCTTGCTTGTATCGGAATAAACCAAATTCCAGGTTTGGCCTGCATCTTCCGTTCGAAGAATGACTGCGGGTTCGGTAATGCCCATAATTAAAGCCGTATTTTCATTAAATGCTTCAATATCCCGAAACTCGGTTTTTTCATACCCCTTCACTTGCTGCCAACGCCAATTGATCCCACCATCCACAGAAACCCCAACAAACCCGCTGCTGCCAGATGCCCAAATTATTTGGTCGGAAACAGGGCATAGACCCCGTAACGAGGTATGGGTGCCCTGGCTGATAATTTTTAATTCCTGGCTGTATAGTGCAGTGCTGATTAGCATCAAAGCAGGGAGAGCGAAAATGAGTTTTGTAATCCTTTGCATAAGGAAGGGAAGTTTAGTTAAATTTGACTCTTTCAATAACTGCTAAAATAACACCATTTTCAGGTGGGTTGCTGCTATGAACGATAAATACTTTATCATTGGAAGAAATCAAACTGATTTTTTGCAGATTAAAAATCTGGTTTTAGGAAAATCTCAAATTCAAATTTCGGATGAGGCAGTGCAGGCAATTCGTAAATGCCGCCAATACCTCGATAATAAAATAGCCGGTTCGAAGGAATCCTTTTATGGCATCAATACCGGTTTCGGTTATTTGCAAAATGTAAAAATTGAGCAGGACGATCTGGTGAGCCTTCAAAATAACCTGCTGATGTCGCATGCCTGCGGAATGGGAGAGGAGGTACCCCCTGAAATTGTGAAGCTAATGCTGGCACTTAAAGTTAAATCCTTAAGCTATGGTCATTCAGGAGTTCAGGAGGATACTGTTTATCGCCTGGCAGCAATGTACAACCAGGAAATTATTCCGGTTGTATATACCCAAGGTTCGTTGGGGGCCTCTGGCGATCTTGCACCCCTTAGCCATCTTTGTCTTCCTCTGATTGGCATGGGGGAAGTAAGGCTGAATGGCGATAGAGTGCATTCCAGCAAGGCGTTGGAGATGAAAGGTTTAAAAAAGATCACGCTGCAAAGCAAAGAAGGCCTTGCACTCATCAATGGTACCCAGTTTATGAGTGCTTATGGAATTTATATATTGGTTCAGGCCGAAAGGCTTTATCATTGGGCAAATACCATTGCCGCCTTAAGCTTTGATGCTTTTGACGGGAACCCTGCACCGTTCCATCCTAATATCCATGTCATTCGCCCACATAACGGTCAGGTGTACACGGCTCAACGCGTGCGCGAATTACTGGATGGTAGTATGATGTGTAATCGGGAGGGGAAGCAGGTACAGGATCCCTATTCTTTCCGGTGTATTCCGCAGGTGCATGGTGCAAGTTTTGACGCGATGGAGTATGTGAAATCCGTTTTCATTCAGGAAATCAATTCGGTAACAGATAACCCCAATATATTCCCGGATAATGACCTGATTTTAAGCGGGGGAAACTTTCATGGCCAACCCCTTGCCATCAGTTTAGACTTCCTTTCCATTGCCTTGGCTGAGTTGGGAAATATCAGCGAAAGAAGGACCTATCAATTGATCAGTGGCCAGAGAGGGTTACCCAGTTTCCTGGTAAAAAACCCGGGGCTTCATTCAGGGCTGATGATCCCCCAATATACCGCTGCGGGAATGGTAAGCGAGAATAAACAACTTTGTACACCTGCCAGTGTCGATTCCATCCCCAGCAGTAATAACCAGGAAGACCATGTGAGCATGGGTGCCAATGCGGCTACAAAATGCAAGCGGGTTTTGGATAACCTCGAAAAAATATTAGCCATAGAATTGCTCACAGCCGCACAGGCCATGGATTTGCGGAGGCCGATGCGAACATCCGCTTACCTGGAAAAGATTTTAGAAGCCTATCGTGAAATAGTTTCCTTTAATGAAGCCGACAGAAACCTTCACGAGGATATGATGAAAACCGTATCCTTCATAAAGGAACCTTTGGGAAATTAAGAAAAAGTCTTTCCGGATTTATTTTAGAGAATCATGGATAAGTATTACCGATTCCATGGCCAGCCTCGACATAGCGTCTAAAGAACTTTGCCGCTGATCGGCCGACATGCTTTCTCCCGTGGGGATAATATCTGAAATGGTTAACAAGGTAGCTGCCGTCTTGCCAAGGTAACGCGCATTGGAGAACAACGCGAACGCCTCCATCTCCACGCAAACACAATTATTTTTTTCAGCTAAAGGCGGCGTCCCTTTTTTAGTGCGGTAAAAAACATCACTGGAATGAATATTCGCAGTTTTTAGCGGCATATTTAACTGGGCCGCTGCCTTATTAATGAGATCATAGGCCTTTCCCTGGTGGTCCTGATAATCTCCTTCGTATCCAAAAGCTTCCCGGGCATAAGTAGATTCACTAAACGCTTTATCTGAATTGATAACATCATAAACTTTCACTTCATTGGAATACCCCCCTGCAGTTCCAATGCGCATAATACATTCCACTTCGTAAGCGGTATATAATTCATAAGAATAAATGCCAATGGAAGGACAACCCATTCCGCTGGCACCAATGGTAACGGGTACTCCTTTATACGTTCCGGTGTAATAAAATGCATTACGGGTGGTATTCACCAGCCTGGGATTTTCGAGCCAGCCTTCTGCAATATGCTTGGCACGCAGTGGATCCCCCGGCATAAGTACAATTTTCGCTATATCTTCTTTCGCGGCGGTTAAATGAGCAGTCATCTTTTATATTTATTAATTAAGGGTATTTCAACCAAAAAGACCGCTAAGATAAGGTAATCCATTGGATGATTGGCAGGGTTGGATGTATCTTTGCATTTTAAACAGGGTTATTATGGAAAGTACAACTTATGATTTTAAAAAGTATAAAACACCCACTGGAAATACACTTCAATGCAAAGGGTGGATACAGGAAGCTGCACTGCGGATGTTGTTGAATAACCTGGATCCGAATGTAGCCGAGAGGCCGGAGGACCTAATTGTTTATGGTGGCAGGGGAAAGGCTGCCCGGAATATTGAATCCCTGGATAAAATAATTGCTTCCTTAAAAGACTTGGAAAATGATGAATCGTTATTAATTCAAAGTGGAAAACCCGTTGCCATTTTTAAAACACATAAAGATGCTCCCCGGGTTTTGCTTAGCAATAGCCAGTTGGTTCCCAATTGGGCAAATTGGAAACATTTTGATGAGTTGGAAAAGAAAGGGTTGATGATGTATGGACAAATGACCGCCGGAAGTTGGATTTATATTGGTAGCCAGGGCATTGTTCAGGGAACTTACGAAACCTATGCAGCGGCTGCTGAAAAAGATTTTGGTGGTACCCTAAAAGGGACTTTGAATGTTACCGCCGGGCTGGGCGGAATGGGGGGGGCTCAACCTCTTGCCATCACCATGAATGAAGGGGTTGCTTTAATTGCAGAAGTGGAAGAGTGGCGAATTGATAAACGCATCGAAACACGATACCTCGATGAAAAATTTACGGACATAGATGAAGCCATTGATAAAGCAATAGCCTATAAAAAATCGGGCGTGGCGAAGAGTATCGGGGTGTTGTGTAATGCAGTAAATCTGTTGGAAAGGTTATTGGAAAGGAAAATCATTCCGGATACCCTTACAGATCAGACTTCCGCTCATGATCCATTAATTGGATACATTCCCCATACCCTCACCAATGAAGCGGCGAATGTGTTGCGCGAAAAGGATCCTGATACTTATATTGCATTGAGCTACGAAAGTATGTATCGCCATGTTCAGCTCCTGGTTGAGCTGATGAATAAAGGCGCAATTACTTTCGATTATGGAAACAACATCAGGGCAAGGGCAAAAGAATTTGCAGAGAAGAACCCCTCTGTTCATAAAAATGCTTTCAATCCGTTTGCCTTTCCAGGATTTGTACCTGCCTATATTCGCCCGTTGTTTTGTGAAGGCAAGGGCCCATTCCGTTGGGCTGCGCTCAGTGGCGATCCGGATGATATTGCGGTTACCGATGAAGTGATCATGAAAATGTTCCCAGATAATAAGGGAATGATCCGTTGGATGCGAATGGCAAAAGAGAAAATTGCATTTCAGGGCCTCCCGGCCCGAATTTGCTGGTTAGGGCAGGGGGAAAGAGAAAAGGCCGGATTGGCTTTTAACGACCTGGTAAGGTTGGGAAAAATAAAGGCTCCTATTGTAATCGGCAGAGACCATCTGGATACCGGATCGGTAGCCTCTCCTAATAGGGAAACAGAAGCGATGCTGGATGGTAGTGATGCAGTTGCCGACTGGCCTATTTTGAATGCGTTGGTCAATACGGCGGGTGGCGCCAGTTGGGTATCCCTGCATCATGGTGGTGGGGTGGGAATGGGATATAGTATCCACGCCGGGATGGTAATTGTGGCCGATGGTTCTGATGAAGCCGGTATGCGATTATCGAGAGTGCTTAGAAATGATCCGGGTTTAGGGGTTATCCGGCATGCCGATGCCGGGTACGATCTTGCAAAGAAAACCGCCAAAGCCAATAAACTTGATTTGGAAAGCCGGATATAATAGTAAATACATTCGATAATTATTCTGGTAAGTAATTTATAATGCTGCGAGTTTTTTAGCCACCAGCGAAATCATTTCAAAATCGATAGTTGGATTTTCACCTGTTTCGCGCATGGAAGGATTATAATAATCCATTTGAGATGGGATTGATTTTTTGGCAGACAGATGGAATTGGGTAGCACCGGTAGTTATTGCAATTTCTTCAATATTTTTCTCATTAATCCCGCTACCAGGCATAATGATAATTTCGTTTCCAAATTTTTGTACCAAATCCTTAATTAATTTCTGGCCCTCCACCACGGTTGGCATCTGGCCCGAACTCAGGATTCTTTCAAATCCACAATCCAAAATATCTTTTACGGATTGCTCCGGATTCAACGCCCTGTCGAATGCACGGTGAAAGGTTGCCCCAAGGGGAAAGGCCCGTTCCACTATTTTTAAGTTCCGTTTTTTATCGATGCTCCCGTCTTTATTCAATATCCCGGTTACAATACCATCGGCCCCAAGTTGTTTGCAGCGCACGACATCTTCTAACATGGTTTCAAATTCCATATCCGAATAAAAGAAATCTCCTCCTCTGGGGCGGATCATTACATATACCGGTATGTCTGCATTCCGGAGGGCTCCCCGAATTAGTCCTTCAGAAGGAGTGGTACCGCCTTCACAAAGCCCTGTACACAACTCAATTCGGGTAGCGCCGGACTGTTTGGCAATTTTACAAATATCCACTGTAGTGGCAATTAGCTCCAACTCAAACTGCATGGTAGAAAAATTTGGATGGGTGTATCTTTTCTTCCTTTTCACTTTTGACAGAAAAGGTAAACCCTTTTTGAATTGAATAGGCTCCGTACTCACCCTTACGGTTAATCGCTAAGAATCCCACTTGCAGCAATTTTGCCTTTTCTTTATTGCGGCGAATAATTCGTTCCACTGCTTTCTTACAGGATTGTTCGGGCGAATATCCCTGGCGCATATATTCCACCACCAGGTGGGTGCCGGCAATTCGAATTACTTCTTCTCCTACACCGCTGCTGGTGGCAGCACCCACCTCATTATCCACAAACAAACCGGCGCCTATGAGGGGGGAATCACCCACGCGGCCATGAATTTTAAATGCCATCCCACTGGTAGTTACAGCGCCTGACAGGTTATTCTGAGTATCCAGTGCCAAAATGCCCATTGTGTCGTGGTTGGCAGTTCCATCATTAAAAAAATATGGCGCGAAGGGGCCGTTATTTTGTTTTCTTTCAATATTTATTTCCGGGTTATAGTGTTGTTGAATTTTCCATTCTTCATAGGCTTTTTTTGCATCTTGTGATAAAACTTCCGGTTCGAGGGGAAATCCATTATTTAGAGCAAACTCCTGCGCCCCTTTTCCAGCCAACAGAATATGTGGAGTTTCTTCCATTATTTTTCGGGCAACCGAAACCGGGTGTTTAATCCTCTCTAATGCTGCCACTGCGCCACAATTTGCATTTTCATCCATAATGCAGGCATCCAGGGTAACAATCCCATCCCGGTCGGGATATCCCGCTAATCCAACACAACAACCCAACTGGTCTTCCATATACCTTGCACCGGCTTCCACGGCATCCAGGGAGCGGCCTTTGTTCCCCAATATCTTCCAGGCCTCCCTATTTACGGGTAATCCACTATCCCAGGTAGAAACAATAATGGGCTTCAGCGTGGCAGATGAAAAAAGGGATGGCCTGCTAATAAGGGGAAATGATACAGCAGTGGTTTTTAAGAAATTTCTTCTATGCACAATTCTATTCTTTAGCGTTGGTTAAATAATAGCCTGGGTAAGAATTTTGTATTCCCTATCCCTGGAAGCAGAAATAAAAAGACAAGGGAAGAAGGAATAAAAAATGACATTTTTCGATTTAAGGATTTAAAATAGTTGGAGTGCCAGGTTCTTCATTTCTTATGTTGCCTGATCTAAAAATGAATGATATATTTCTTAAAGGTAATTATATCTTCTTCATCCTAAGGCTGCTGTCCAAAATCCAGTGTTTATACTGTAAATTGCATCCCATGGCCTTGTATGGGAAAATCCTTTATGTATGAGTAAACAAAAGAAGCAGACATCCACGAGCGGGAGGCATAAAACCATTTTACGTGGAAAATTAGATATTAGTAAGAGTGGAATGGGATACGTGATTGTGGAAGGCAGGGATAGGGATGTGTTGGTTAAACCCGGAGATTTTGGCCGGGCCTTTAATGGGGATACCGTACGCGTTGAGATTCCTTCCCATCTACCTAATGGGAAAAGAGCCGAAGGGCAGATTATTGATGTAGTGGAACGCAAACAAACCCTTTTTATGGGGTCGTTGCAAACAATAAATAATACCAGCTTTTTTATTCCCGGCGGTGACAAGCCGATTCCTGATTTTTTTATACCCCAGGAAAGATTGAACGGAGCTGTAAATGGCGACCGGGTGCAGGCCAAACTGGTAAGCTGGGGCAAGGGGGAAAGAAAACCTGAAGGGGAAATTGTAATGGTGATTAAGGCCGAAAATGAAGCAGACCTGGCCATGAAGGAAATCTTACTGGAAGCCGGTTTTCCTCTTCAATTTGAATTTCCCGTTTTGAAAGAAACAGCCAAGCTATCGGGGAAGATTACGCGCGAAGAGTTATCGAAACGAAAAGATTTCCGGGACATCCTCACATTTACCATCGACCCGGTGGATGCCAAGGATTTTGATGATGCCATTTCCATCCGTAACCTCGATAACGGTTACTATGAGGTGGGAGTCCATATTGCGGATGTCAGCCATTTTGTCACCCCTGGGTCAGAACTGGATAAAGAAGCCTATAAAAGAGCCACCAGCGTGTATTTGCCCGACCGTGTAAACCCCATGCTCCCGGAGAAAATATCCAACGAACTCTGTTCGCTCAGGCCCAATGAAGAAAAATATTGTTTCTCTGCCGTTTTTCAAATTACCAACCGGGCCGAAATAAAACATACATGGATTGGCCGTTCTGTAATTTTAAGCGACCACCGGTTTACGTATGAGGATGTGCAAACCATCATCGAAAAAGGTACTGGCAAGTTCGACAGGCCCATCCTCCTGCTCGATAACCTGGCGAAACAATTTCGTGCAATGCGGTTTGAAAGTGGAGCCATCAATTTCTCATCGCAGGAAGTCAGGTTTACATTAGATGAAAAGGGAAATCCCACGGGTATTGTGATTAAAGAAAGTAAGGATGCCAATAAACTGGTAGAAGAGTTTATGTTGCTTGCAAATAAAGCAGTGGCCGAATTTGTTTCCAAGGTGAAAATCAATAAGATTCCGATCCCGTTTCCTTACCGTATTCACGACAAACCTGATGAAGAAAAGTTGAAAGTATTTGCAGCCTTCGCAAAAAAGTTCGGATATGATTTCGATATCAGTAACGAGGATGAAGTATCGGCCTCCTTCAATAAACTCCTTTCTGATGTGGAAGGGAAACCGGAACAGCATGTGTTTGAACAATTGGGTATCCGCACTATGTCTAAAGCGAGCTATTCATCCGAAAATAAAATCCACTATGGGCTTGGCTTTCAGCATTACTGCCACTTTACTTCTCCTATCCGGCGTTACCCCGATGTGATGGTTCACCGGATATTGCAACAGGTATTAAGTAAGAGCCTGTTACCCGATAAGCAGATGGATGAAAAATGCCTGCATTGCAGCGAACAGGAAAAGGCAGCCATGGAAGCCGAACGGGCCGGCAATAAATACAAGCAGGTACAGTACATGAAGAATTTCCTGGGTGAAGAATTTGAAGGAATTATTAGCGGAGTGGCTTCATTCGGATTTTGGGTTGAAACGGTGGCGCATAAATGCGAAGGCTTTGTAAGCATGACGGATATTTCAGATTATGACGAGTTTATTCATGATGACCAGAATTATATGCTACGCGGGGTAAAAACAGGCCAGAAGTTTAGGATGGGCGATAAGGTGCTTGTAAAAGTGGTGGCCGCCAACCTTACCAAACGGCAACTCGATTACCAGTGGGTGCCTCAAAATAAACCGCAACCGGATCGTGTTCCGGTAAAGCCAACAAAGAAGAAAATTCCTAAAAAGTAAGAAATAGATCATGCACTCTTTTTCTCAATTATCAGCCGTTTTTGAACAACGGTTTAATAAACGCCATTTTCCTGAACAGCCCGTCAAATTGTATGATGCCTCCCAATATATACTCGGCATTGGGGGTAAGCGGGTTAGACCGGTTTGTGTGTTGATGGGTAATGAGCTTTTTGGGGATATTCATGAGGATGCTTATGAGGTTGCCACTGCTGTAGAGCTCTTTCATAATTTCACTTTAGTGCACGATGATATTATGGATAAAGCTCCCATGCGGAGGGGCATGGAAACTGTGCACACCCGGTACGGTGAATCCACCGCACTGCTGGCCGGTGACGTCATGCTGGTAAAATCCTATGAATTCATCAATCTTATTCAACCAAAATATAAAAAGGCCATCCTGTCCCTTTTTAATACCACCGCATCAGCGGTTTGTGAGGGACAACAACTGGACATGAATTTTGAATCGGAACCACAAATTGAGTTTGACGATTATGCCAACATGATTGCTCTAAAAACTTCCGTTCTTTTGGGTGCCAGCCTGCAAATGGGTGCAATTATTGGCGGGGCAGGTTTGGGGAATCAACAGCATATCTATGCCTTTGGAAAAATGCTGGGCATGGCATTTCAGGTACAGGACGATTATCTGGATGCCTTTGGCGACCCTGCCAAATTTGGAAAGTTGGCCGGTGGCGATATACTCGCCAATAAAAAGACTTTTTTATTGCTTCATGCAATGGATTCCGCAACGGCAGAACAGAAGAAGTCGCTGGATCATTGGTATGGCCAGACAAACCTGGATGAAAATGGAAAAAAGCAAAAAGTAGAGGAAGTGATTCACATTTTTAAGAACTGCGGCGCAGATAACTGGGCCGGCGAATTAAAGGAGAAATATTACCAGCAAGCCTTAGATAGGCTGGAAGATATTGCCGTTGTATCGGCAAGGAAGAAAGAATTGGCGGATCTTGCCAACTATCTCATGAACCGTGATAAATAGCCTGTTATCTATATCGTTTTTCCCAATTATTTCCTATTTTCCCCAAAACTATTAACGCACTGTTATGGCAAGTCCATTATTCAGAAAAAAATCGATTGACCGGATCCTCCGCGATAATGAGGCCGCAAACCAGGGCACGGGGCATCTTCGGAAGGTGCTGGGGGTACGGGATTTAACTTTTTTGGGTATGGCGGCCGTAATTGGCGCCGGTATTTTTTCCACTATCGGAACGGCGGCTTTTAATGGTGGCCCCGGTATTTCCATCTTGTTTGTGATAACTGCAGTTACCTGTGGGTTCTCCGCCCTCTGTTATGCAGAGTTTGCCAGTAGGGTACCCGTTGCCGGTAGCGCTTATACTTATTCGTATGTATCCTTTGGAGAAATCATTGCCTGGGTGATCGGTTGGGCGTTAATTTTAGAATATGCCATTGGTAATATTGTAGTAGCCATTTCCTGGAGCGGGTATTTCAATAATTTACTGGTTCATATTTTTAATATACACCTGCCGGATTGGCTTTTAGTGGACCCGCAAACGGCTCACAACGCTTTTAATGCAGCTACCACTGCTATGGCGGCTCCGCAAAATCTGTCTCCGGAAGCCCTTAAAAATTTTGAGTTTGCCATCCAGGCATATAACAATGCGCCTGTAATTGGATCTACTCACATTTTCTTTAATCTTCCGGCCTTTATTGTGGTGGCCCTTATTACCTGGCTGGCTTATATAGGAATGAAGGAAAGCAAGCAGATGGCCAATTTTATGGTGATATTTAAAGTGGCTGTTATCATCTTTGTAATTATTGCCGGTGCATTTTTTGTGGATACCAATAACTGGCGACCCTTTATGCCCAATGGGTTTGAAGGGGTGCTGAAAGGCGTATCTGCTGTCTTTTATGCCTACATTGGGTTTGATGCGATATCTACCACGGCAGAGGAATGTAAAAACCCCCAACGGGATATGCCCCGGGGTATGATTTATTCCCTTCTAATTTGCACGGTGTTATACATCCTCGTGGCCATGATATTAACCGGAATTGAAAAATATTCTTTGTTTGAAGGAGTTACGGATCCCCTGGCTTTTGTTTTTGAAAACCGGGCTCCCTGGATCGAAAAAATTGTTTCCGTGAGTGCCGTAGTTGCC
>JAFEAB010000100.1 GCA_018266615.1 Bacteroidota bacterium | reverse complement strand
TATTCCGGAAAGCAATATGATCAATAGTTTGCAGGAGTTCTTCAAATCTTTCGCGATAAGAACCCAGCGCAAACTGGTTCCAGGATGAATATTTCCGCATCCAGCTATCTACTGATTGCAGCGGTATAAACAACAGGGTGGAGTCAATTTCAGCCTTTGCCATTACCGCACTGGTTTCCTGCCGCAGCGAACATAACAGAGTAAGGGCACAGGCTTTCCCCGGATCGAGGTAGTACATAAAAAATTCATGGCCTTCATCATCTTCCCGATAAATTTTTACCAGGCCTTCAATTACAAGTATGGCAGAACGGATATTTTGGCCGGAATGGATGAAGGGTTCCCCTTCCTTTATTTCCCTAAAATCCCCTTTTACCGACATTTCGGCAATGAGTTCCGGTTCGAGTTGAGGAAAATGGGTTGAAAGCAGTTTTTCAATTGAATCCATATATATATAATTCAACCTGCAAAAAGTTGGAATTTAGTAACGCAGGCAATTCAAAATGGCCAAACAAAAATCGGAATAATTTGTTTAAGGGAACAAATAACCGGTATGACAAAAACATTGGCCTATGCCGCTCCAGAAGCAGGTAAGCACTTGGGAAAATGGTCTTTTGAAAGGAGAGAACCAGGCCCGCATGATGTTCAAATTGATATTAAATTTTGTGGTGTATGCCATAGCGATATACACCAGGTGAGAGATGAATGGAGTAAGGGGATTTTTCCCATGGTGCCGGGGCACGAAATTGTGGGGATTGTTTCGGAAGTTGGTACGGCAGTAACGAAATTCAAACCCGGCGATTTTGCCGGAGTGGGTTGCCTGGTGGATAGCTGCAGAACCTGCTCGAGTTGCAAAAGCGGGCTTGAACAATTTTGTGAAAATGGAAATAGCGGTACTTACAACAGTTACGAACAGGATAAGATAACACCTACCTACGGGGGGTATTCTAAGATGATTGTGGTGCACGAGGATTTTACACTCAAGGTTTTAGAAAAAAATAACCTTGCTGCCGTAGCACCCTTGCTTTGTGCCGGAATAACCACCTACTCTCCCCTTCGGCATTGGAAAGTTGGGAAGGGACACAAACTTGGGGTGGTGGGACTCGGCGGTTTGGGCCACATGGCGGTGAAGTTAGGGGCCTCCTTTGGCGCAGAGGTTACCATGATTAGCACTTCTCCATCCAAGGAAGCCGATGCCAGAAAATTAGGAGCCCAACATTTTTTAAATTCAAAAGATCCCGATCAGGTTAAGGGAGCTAAAAGATATTTCGATTTTATTTTAGATACGGTATCGGCTTCCCACGATTATGATATGTACCTGGGGATGGTTAAACAGGATGGGGTAATGATATGTGTGGGGGGGCCGCCTGAACCTATTTCTGTAAAAGGCTTTAGCCTGATTGGCGGCAGAAAAAGCCTTACCGGATCGCTTATTGGAGGTATTGCGGAAACCCAGGAAATGCTGGACTATTGTTTTGACCATCAAATAGTTTCAGATATTGAGTTGATACCTATCAATTACATCAACGAAGCCTATGAACGCATGTTGAAAGGCGATGTGAAGTATCGCTTTGTGATAGACCTGGCAACCCTTTCCTGATGCATACTTTATTCTCTCCCTTTCCATTACGCGGTGCGCTGTTTAAAAACCGGATTGTGGTTTCGCCTATGTGCCAATATTCGGCAGTGGATGGCTTTGCCAATAACTGGCATCTTGTTCATCTCGGCGCTCGCGCAGTAGGCGGAGCTGCTCTGGTAATGCAGGAAGCGACAGCGATATCGCCTGAAGGAAGAATTTCTTATGGCGACTTAGGGATATGGAAGGATGAACAGATTGCAATGTTCAATCAAATCACTTCGTTTATCCATAGCCAGGGTTCACTGGCCGGAATTCAACTGGCCCATGCAGGAAGAAAAGCCAGCACTGAAATATTTTGGAAAGGAGGGAAACAGATTTCTCCAAAGGATCCGAATGGCTGGCAAACCCTTTCATCGGGGAATATCCCATATCATGAAACGGATCTGCCCCCTATGCCGCTTTCGTTGGAGGGAATAAAAAAAGTGCTTGACGATTTTATTAGTGCCACCCATCGGGCCGAAATGGCGGGCTTTGATGTTTTGGAAATTCATGCTGCTCACGGGTATTTATTAAACCAGTTTACTTCTCCTTTGTGCAATAATCGTTCAGATGATTATGGAGGCAGCTTTGAAAACAGGATAAGACTTCTGGTGGCAGTTTGCAAGTCGGTAAGGGCGTTATGGCCACCTCATAAACCCTTGTTTGTACGCATTTCAGCGGTCGACTGGAAGGATGGAGGGTGGGGTATTGAGGACAGTGTTCAACTGGCAAAAATTTTGAAAGCAGAGGGAGTCGATTTGATTGATTGTAGTTCGGGAGCCGTAGTGCCTCATGTGAAAATTGAAGTAAAGCCCGGTTACCAGGTTCCTTTTGCAGCCCGGATAAAGCGTGAAGCCAAAATGCCGGTAGCGGCTGTTGGTTTAATAACAGGAGCATTTCAGGCAGAACAAATTTTGAAAAATGAGGATGCAGATTTGATTTTGATTGCAAGGGAAAGTCTGCGCGATCCTAATTTTCCATTGAGGGCAGCGAATGAGTTAGGGGAAGAAATTCAGTGGCCGCAGCCCTATGAACGGGGAAAATTTATGAAAAGGACGGATTAATTTTTTTTGTTTGGACTGGAGCAGCGTTCAATTTTAACATTCGGAGCTGGCCCCATCTTGAATAAAAAATAAAAGTATTGAACCAAATAATGTACTTTGCAGCCTTGTTGTTTCAACAAAAGAAGGGAAGTGGCTGTTATAAATTCATTTGTATGGATCGGAAGGATAAAGATTATTCAAAAGGCGTGATTTCAAATACGCTCTTATTAGCTCTCTTACTTTTCACTTACAGTAATACCTATTCGCAGGTTGGCAATGCCCCGGGAGAGCTATCCTCCGCCAGTTTGCCGAACTGCATCGAGTATGCCATTCAGCATAACCCGGATATCCGGAATGCAAAGATAAATGAGGACATCACTGAAGCTACCATAAAAAGCAAATTGGCCGATTGGTACCCCCAGGTAAATTTTAATTATTCTCTGCAACATAATTTTCAGTTGCCTACCGTAAATTTTAATGGCAACATTACGCACTCCGGAAGCCGAAACGTTTCAGGTGCAGATTTTGGGTTTACCCAAAACATCTTTAACCGGGATGCACTTCTTGCCACAAGATCTTCGAAGGAAGTGAGGTTGTCGGCAAATCAGAATACCCGGCTTCAAAAAATAGACCTGGCCGCAGCAGTGAGTAAGGCATTCTACGCCCTGATTCTTACGGGTCAGCAAATAAAAACTATTGATGAGGATATTTTACGGATTAGTCAGAGCCTGAAAGATGCGTATTACCAATATCAGGCTGGCGTGGTTGATAAAACCGATTATAAAAGAGCTACGATTTCGCTCAACAACGCAAAGGCGCAACGATATGCTGCCAATGAATCCATTCATGGGCAGAAGGCTGCCTTAAAGGAGTTGATGGGCTATCCAGCTTCACAGGATTTGCAGTTGGTTTACGATTCGGCGCAACTGGAGAAGGAAATCTTTCTGGATACTTTACAGCAGGTAGATTATAATAGCAGGGTGGAGATCCTGCAATTACAAACTCAACGCCGGCTCCTTGAGTTTAATCTCAAATATAACCAGTGGAGTTATCTGCCCAATGTATATGCATTTGGAAATTATAATTTGAATTTCCTGGACAACAAGTTCACGAAACTTTATGCAAAAGCATATCCTAATTCATTTGCCGGCCTCACCTTGTCTATACCAATTTTCCAGGGAGGAAAAAGGATTCAGCAAATTAAGCAGGCGAAACTTCAGATTGATCAGGCAAATAATGAAATCCTAAGTACCCAGTATGCCATTCAAACCCAATATGAAACCGCACTGGCTGCCTATAAAGGCAACCTATATAATTATTATAGCCTAAAGGAAAATATGTTGCTGGCCAATGAAGTGTATAATGTTATTCAATTGCAATACCGGTCGGGTATAAAAGCTTATCTGGATGTGATTACCGCTGAATCGGATTTAAGGACAGCTCAAATAAACTATTATAATGCATTGTTCCTCGTTTTATCGAGCCGGATTGATGTATCAAAGGCGCTGGGCACTCTAAATTATTAATACTAAAAGTATGAAGCACTTTCAAAATATATTTTTCATATTTGGGGTTTCCCTGCTGTTATATTCCTGTGCCGGTAAAGGCGGCCAGCCTGGGCAGAGCCTCCCGCCTGCAGTTCCGGTTACCGTGGCAACCGTTACTCCCACACAGGCTACCTATTTTGAGACATTCCCGGCTACCATCAATGCGCTGGATCAGATTAATTTAACCTCCCAGGTTAGCGGGTATGTAACGGGAATATATTTTAAGGATGGGCAGCAGGTAAAAAAAGGGCAATTACTATATAGCATAGACGCTCAAATTTATCAGGCTAATTACCAACAGGCGGTTGCTAATTTGCAGGTGCAGGAAGCCAACCTGGTGAAGGCCCAGAAAGATGCAGACAGGTATAACGAATTGGAAAAACAGGATGCGATTGCAAAACAACAGGTAGATTATGCCAATGCAGCATTGGAAGCCACAAAGAAACAGGTTGCGGCAGCAAAAGCCAGTGTAAGCAGCCTGGGTGCGAGTGTTTCTTTTACCCGGATTTATGCGCCCTTTTCTGGTACTATTGGGATTTCGCAGGTGAAGAAAGGAACGGTGGTGGTGGCCGGGCAAACTATTTTAAATACCGTTTCTACGGATAACCCGGTAGCGGTTGATTTTACAATCGATCAAAAAAGTATTTATCATTTTACCCAGTTGCAACAGGATAAGAAGGTGATAAACGATTCTGTGTTTACCATTGCTTTTGGAGATGATGTTTACCCTGTACCCGGCTCCATCAGTGTAATGGACAGAGCGGTAGATCCGCAAACAGGAACCATAAAGGTTAGGTTAACTTTTCCAAACGAAAAAGGCATGTTGAAACCGGGTATGAACACGACCGTTCGGGTAAGAAACGCAGCTCCGGCAAATGCTACCATCATTCCGCATATTGCAATTAGCGAACAGTTGGGCGAGTTCACAGTTTTTGTGGTTGGAGATAGCGCTGTCGTTCATCAGCAGAAAGTGATATTGGGTGCTGGCATTGGCGATAGTGTGATCATAAGCGAGGGAGTTAAACCAGGGGATAGGGTGGTAGTAAAGGGAGTGCAAAATATGCACGATGGTACGAAGGTTGTGATTACCCAATAGGACTTGAATGTATTTTATTGAATGGGAGAACAGGCGCATGGTTAAATCGAATGATTTTCGGGATGATGAGATGGCAGGTAGCAATGCCAGATTTTTTCCCGGTGAAGTAGTACAAATATGATTGCAGAAACATTTATCAGGAGGCCGGTTACGGCAATTGTAGTATCCATTGTAATCGTAATGGTAGGTATCATATCCATGATGAACCTACCTATTGCGCAGTACCCCGATATCTCCCCTCCAACCGTTTCGGTTAGCGCTAACTTTACCGGAGCGGATGCGCAAACAGTGGAAGAAACTACCACTACCCCGCTTGAAACCCAGATTAACGGCAGCCCGGGCATGCAGTATATTACCGGGAACAGTACAGCGAGTGGCCAAAGCTCAATTACCGCCACTTTCGATGTAGGTACGAATATAGATATTGCAGCCCTCGACGTACAGAACAGGGTAAGCGTAGCCGAACCCACGTTACCTGATGTGGTGAAACGGCTGGGCGTAACCGTTAGAAAAAGAAACCCTACCAATATCGCCGTCCTGGCTTTTTATTCTCCGCATCGCACTCACGACATTGCCTTTATAGATAACTATGTAAATATTTATGTTCAGGATGCATTGAAGAGGGTAAATGGGGTTGGGGATATTACGGCTTTTGGGAATGATTTCAGTATGCGGCTCTGGCTCGATCCGGGTAAACTGGCCGCATTGGGCATTTCTCCTGCCGACGTATCCAATGCGATTAATGAACAAAACCTTCAGATTTCTGCAGGTACACTGGGAGGAACTCCACAGCCGGGAAATCAGGCATTTGAATATACCGTGCTCACAAACAGCAGGCTTAATACGGTTGAGCAGTTTAAGAATATCATAATTAAATCGAACCCCCAAACCGGCAATATTATTTACCTGAAGGATATTGCCCGGGTGGAGTTGGGACAATTCTCCTATTCCCATAATTCACTGGTTAACGGGAGCCCTGCCTCCTTCATGCTGGTTTTTCAAACGCCGGATGCCAATGCAATTGAAACCTATAATGGGGTGATGAATGCATTGCAAGAGCTAAAGAAATCCTTTCCCAAGGATTTGGATTACCTCATTCCTTCCGAAACCGTGTCGGTGGTGAAGACTTCTATTAAGGAGGTAGTTACCACCTTGTTGGAAGCCCTGGTGCTTGTAGTACTGGTGGTGTATTTATTTTTACAGAACTGGCGCGCAACCCTAATCCCGGTGTTGGCTATTCCGGTTTCTCTTATAGGGACATTTATGTTTTTTGTACCCTTTGGATTCACGATTAATACCCTTACCCTGTTTGCTTTTGTGCTGGCTATTGGAATTGTGGTGGACGATGCCATCATTGTGGTGGAAGCAGTGCAGCACAACATCGATCACTATAATTTATCTCCAGCCGATGCCACCCGGAAAGCCATGAAAGATATTTCGGGGCCGGTTATTGCCATTGCACTTATACTGGCATCCGTTTTTATTCCGGTGGGCTTTATTCCCGGAATTGTTGGAAGGTTATACCAGCAGTTTGCCATTACTATTGCAGTATCTGTAATCATCTCTGCATTTGTTGCCTTGTCGCTTACCCCGGCCCTTTGTTCCATCATGTTGAAACACTCCAAAGATGAAAAGGCAAAAAAGGGTTGGTTGGAAAAATTCTTTTTTTCATTTAATAATGGATTCCGGAAAGTAAACTTATCCTATACCCGCAGCGTTGCCAGGTGGATAAAAAGGACTCCCTATGTGTTGGTGATGATGGTGGTGTTGTTTGTTGGCTTATTCTTTCTTTTTAAGACAAAGCCCACCGGATTTATTCCCTTAGAAGATGAAGGAAGGCTTTATGTAACCTATGAACTTCCCGAGGCAGCTTCTACCTCACGGAGTTTAGCGATGGTGCAGGAACTATCGGATTCTTTGTTGACCATTCCGGAAATTAGCGTGGTGGGAGGACTTGCCGGATTCAATATCATTAGTTTTTCGAATAAGCCGAATGTGGGCACTATGTTTATCATGTTGAAACCCTGGGACGAAAGGAAGGGAATAGAACACACGGCGCAAATGGTGGTGGCAAAAATTCAACAGAAGACCTCCCGGTTTAAAGATGCCAGAGTGATGGCCATCCTGCCTCCTGCCGTTCCCGGCTTGGGACGAACAGCCGGGTTTACCTTTGAACTTCAACAAACAACCAGTACAGATAATATTGAAAAATTTGCACAGGTTGCCCAAAATTTTGTTGGCGAATTAAATAAGCGACCAGAAATTGGAGGGGCCTATACTTTTTTTAATGCCAATACGCCCAGTTACCAGGTTGATGTGGATCGGGATAAAGCAAAACAATTAGGGGTGAATATTGCGGATGTTTATTCTACCCTCTCTGCCTATTTAGGAAGCAGTTATATCAACGATTTTAACCTTTATGGAAGGAACTTCAGGGTGGTGAGCCAGGCAGATAGCAGCTATCGGTCATCCTTAAGTGAAGTTGGAAAGTATTATGTTAAGAACAGTGTGGGAAATATGGTACCCCTGGGCTCCCTTATAACTACAAAACTGGTTGAAAGCCCGTCTTTGATTTCGCATTACAATATTTACCGCTCCATTGAAATTAACGGAACCGCTGCACCGGGGTATAGTAGCGGTCAGGCGCTGGATGCATTAAAGGAAACAGCGGCAAAATTCCTTCCTACCGGTTATGGATATGAATTTTCGGGGATGAGCTCCGAAGAATTGAAGGCTGGAAATAAAACCCTGATGATTTTTGCCATTTCCATAGTTTTCGTTTTTCTATTCCTGGCAGCCTTATATGAGAGTTGGTCGGTACCGTTTTCTGTTTTGTTTGCAGTACCGATTGGGGCATTCGGATCCATACTTGCACTCACCTTTATACCCAGCCTATCGAATAATATTTATGCGCAGATCGGATTGATTACACTAATAGGGCTGGCGGCTAAGAATGCTATTCTTATTGTTGAATTTGCTAAAGAGCGGGTAGATGCCGGTATGGAGGTGTTAAAGGCCACCATTGCAGCGGTGAAATTGAGATTAAGACCCATTTTAATGACTTCCTTTGCCTTTATTTTGGGCGTTTTACCTCTGGCCTTTGCCACAGGCGCTGCATCCGAATCAAGGAGGACAATTGGCTGGACTGTATGTGGCGGTATGTTGGCGGCCACTTCGCTGGCAATTTTTGTGGTTCCTGTATTATTTGTGCTGATAACCAAAGCCGCTTATGGAAAGAAGAAACTGGCTTCTTTAAAATCAAATTATAATCCCGAAGATCATAGAGAATATGAGGAGGATAGCGAGGTTTAAATAAGATAGTCTTCCCACTTTTTCAATGAATGAGTTCTGGCATTCTTAAATAGCCGGGTTTACTTTTAGTAAACGAGATGGGTTACTTTTTTATTGACTGGATTTTTTTAGGTCCGATTTATACCACCATCCCAGTACCAGGAGTAACAAGCCCCAGGAAATGGCAAGCGCCCAGGTTGGGCCCATGGGGTCACCCGTTGTTTTTAGATCTATTCCCTTACCGGATAGCGTAAAAGCAATATTCGACCCCCAGTGAATTCCAAAGGCAAGCCACAACGATTTCCTGGCAATTACACAAACCCCTAATACCAGGCCTAAAAGAAATAAATAGGAAAGGACCGGCAAGCCATCCGTTAACCTCCAGATATGGTTCAGTACATAAAGGGTAGCTGATAACAGGACCCAAAAGATGGGTCGTATAATTTTTATGTGTCCCAATAAATATCCCCTGGTTAGGATATCTTCCGCAATGGAAGGGAAAAAGGTCATTAATAGCGTTAAGGGTAATGCATTAAAGAATACATCAACCGGTTGTATGCTTACCAGTTTTTCGAAACCCATTCCTATGGACAAAAAAATGGAGACTGTAAATACCACAAGGCCAATACTTAGGCCCTTTACCAGATCCCAGCCCCATTTGTTGTTAAACGCAAGGCCAAACCCATCCAGACCTTTCCAGCCCTGGATATAACCCAGGATCAGGGCAGTTGCCAGGAATCCGATTTTAAAAATAGCGGTAAGGGTTAAAGACTGATAGAACTCGGGGAAATGGTAAATTAGAAATAAAAGGAGAAAGCCCGAAATAAAGGAAACCCAGTTTTTAACCTGCATAATAATTACTTAAATTCAAGTAGTGCAACTTTTAAAGTTAGAGAATAACAGCAATAACTCTCTTTTTTCATTTTGATTGATTGGGAAATTAAAGGGGAGTTGTATTTGAGATTCCGGATTTTTTGAATAATAATTCTGACACCAGGAAATTTTATTCAGTAAAGCAACCTGCTGAACCTGGGTCCAATATTTCATACAGGCCAATTTGGACACGGCATGTTTTAACCATTTTTCATTTAAATCCTATGGTATGTTGAACTGGTATCTATTGTAGGTTAAGATTGCCAATCTCCCAATTTTGCCAGGAGTTTATTGGTTCGGCCTTGATTAGCCGGATTTGATTCATTCGTTCGGACATCTTTCGTTTAACAGGGTCAACTAACCAAAATCATATGAAAGGTACCGGGTTTCGATTCCCGGCTTGAATTTGAAACCCTAAATTTGTCGCCATAAAAACCTGGACCTTGGCAAATCAGCATAAAAAAACCTGTGGAATAATTGGCACCGGTATTGCCGGACTGGCATCCGCTATCCGAATGCGCAACAAAGGTTACGATGTAACCGTATTTGAAGCGAATCCATTCGTAGGTGGAAAGTGCTCATCTGAAACCTCAAAGGGATACCGTTTTGATATGGGCCCTTCGGTATTTACCATGCCCGGGTATATTGATGAGTTGTTCGTTCTTTCCGGAAAAAACCCACGCGATTATTTTAATTATGAGCAGCTCAACCCGGTGTATAAATATTTTTTTGAGGATGGAACCACCCTGGAGTCGCCTTTTGGTGCAGAGGCTTTTGCTGAAGCGATGAGTGAACATACCCGGGATAGTAAGGAAGCGATTTTAAAATACCTCGACCACACCAAAATGGTGTATGAATTAACAGAGGATGTGTTTCTTAAAAATTCTTTGCATAAGCTGCGTAATTATTTCACCTGGCACATGCTTAAAGGGATAATTAATTTTAGTAAGATTGGTACCGCTGAAACCATGAACCAGGCCAACAGCCGGGCATTTAAAGATCCCCGATTGGTACAAATGTTCAACCGGTATGCCACCTACAATGGTTCCAGCCCTTACCTGGCGCCGGCTACCCTGAATGTAATTCCACATGTAGAAATTGCGAAGGGCGCATTCTATCCGGAAGGCGGGATGTTTAGTATTGCCAATTGTATGCTTACCCTGGGAAAAGAAATTGGGGTAACCTATCATTTTTCAACACCCGTAAAAGAAATTATTGTAAAGAATAATAAAGCCTGTGGAATAAAAACAGCAGCAGGGGATTTTGATTTTGATGTAGTGATCAGCAATATGGATGTGTACAATAGCTACGCTAAATTATTACCCCATGCAAAAAAGCCGGCAAAAACCCTGAGCCAGCCTAAATCGAGTTCGGGGATTATTTTTTACTGGGGTATAAAGCATGATTTTACAGAACTTGGCTTGCATAATATTTTCTTCAGTAAAAATTATGAAGAAGAGTTTGATACCATTTTCTCCAAGAAGACTATTTATAACGATCCTACCATTTATGTGAACATCACGAGCAAGCATACCCCAACCGATGCTCCTCCGGGCTGCGAAAACTGGTTCGCTTTTATTAATGTGCCCAATAATTCGGGCCAGGATTGGGATGCCCTAATTGACCAGGCACGCGAAGCCATGATTTCAAAAATTAACCGGAGGTTGAAAACGGATATCCGGCCAATGATCGAAACCGAAATGGTTTTCGACCCACGGGTTATCGAAAAACGGACATCCAGCGCATTTGGGGCTATTTATGGCAATAGCTCAAATAATAAATTTGCCGCCTTCAACCGCCATCCTAATTTTTCGAAAGAAATAAAAAACCTGTATTTCTGCGGTGGCAGTGTACACCCGGGGCCAAGTATTCCTTTGTGCCTGCTTTCAGCGAAAATCACCACCGGGCTTATCAAATAGAGAACCACCCCATACCGGTGAAATTTGACCTAATTTTGCTGCCTCTAACCAATAGCCGTAATGGCAATGACCCAGAACCCGATAATCGATATTCAAGGCCTTACCAAAGTGTTTCGTGGTAATGATGATCCCGCAGTGAATGGTATTGATCTGCAGATCTTTCAAAATGAAATTTTTGGTTTGCTTGGCCCCAATGGCGCTGGGAAGACCACTACTATTTCAATGCTCTGCGGCTTATTCCCACCCACCAGTGGTTCTGTGAAGATTTATGGAAAGGACATGCGAAATGAACTGGGTACTATAAAAAAGATGGTGGGCATTGTTCCACAGGATATCGCCCTGTACCCCACACTTAATGCCTGGGAAAACCTCGATTTTTATGGACATATGTATGGATTAAAAGGGAATTTACTAAAGGATAAGATTTCTGACTGGTTAAAGAAATTAGGATTGGAAGCAGCGGCAAAAAGACAGGTAGGTACTTATTCGGGAGGTATGAAACGCAGGCTGAACCTGATTGCCGGCCTGCTGCATTCTCCCAAAATATTATTTTTAGATGAACCAACTGTGGGGGTAGATGTGCAATCCCGAAATGTAATCATATCGCACCTTACCGAAGTAAATGCAAAAGGAACCACTATCATATATACTTCGCATCACATGGAAGAAGCAGAACAATTTTGTACCCGGGTATCCATTATTGATTATGGAAAAATTTTGACAGTTGGTACGCCTGCTGAATTGATCGCTTCTGTACCCGGAGCCGATACCCTCGAAAAAGTATTTCTTCAGCTTACTAAAAGAAAACTGCGCGACTGATGATCAGTAAACTATTAGCTACTGTTAGGAAAGAAGCGTTGCTGCTTTTGCGCGACAAGGTGGGGTTGTCTATATTATTCATCATGCCTATGGTGCTCATTTTTGTAATGACGCTCATCCAGGATGCGGCTTTCAGTTCAATGAATGAAAAGGGAATCCCGGTGGTATTTGTTAATGAAGACCAGGATTCGTTGGGGTTTGATATCAGAAATGGGCTGATGCAAAATGACCTGGTTGAACTTCATGATTCAATTAATGGGAAGCCCGCTACCGCCGAAAATATACGTAATGCAGTTTCTCAGGGAAAATTCCTGGTGGGCATTGTGGTGCCAAAGAACGCGACAAAAGCCATCAGAAATCATGTGGCATCAATGGTTGATGAAGTGATGGCCTCCGATTCCACAGAGCTTGCAGCAGCAAAAAGATCTGCTGATTCTATCCAGATTGAAATACTGATTGACCCAATTGCAAAGAAATCATTCCTGGTTTCTGTTACCAGCACCCTGCGGGAGTTTATTTCTGAGATCAAAACCAAGATCATGTTTCAGGAGTTTTCTGCGCAGATGAACGAATTAATTCCGGATAAAACGCCTACCCCTTCTACCGCTTACGAACAATCTCAATTCATTCGGTATAAAGAAACCTATGCTTCGGTTTCAGAAGACAAATTAATTCCCAATGCTGTTCAGCATAACGTTCCTGCATGGACGATCTTTGCCATGTTCTTTATTTCTATCCCTTTATCGAGTAGTATAATCAAAGAGAAAGGCGAAGGAGCGGCTCTTCGGCTTAACACGATGCCCAGCCCCTATTTGTTACTGGTGAATGGAAAGATTATTGTTTATGTGGTAGTGTGCACCATACAGTTTTATTTGATGATGCTGGTGGGGCTGGTATTCTTACCTATGTTGGGGCTTCCCCGCCTCGATATGGGGAGCCATTATCTTTCTACCCTGATGCTGGTTTTAGCCACTTCCTTTGCCGCAACCGGCTATGGAGTGATGGTGGGTACTCTTTCCAAGACCGAACACCAGGGCGCCATTATGGGGTCCCTTTCTATCATCCTTTTATCTGCGTTGGGCGGTATTTGGGTGCCCAGCTATGTGATGCCCGGTGTAATGCGCACCATCAGTTCTTATTCGCCGTTGAACTGGTCGCTTACAGGATTTTATGAATTGTTCCTCAGGGGAGGGGGACTCGGGAAAGTAGGACCCGAAATTTTAAAACTTATTTTGTTCTTTCTTGGAACCATGTCGGTAACTTCCATTGCAAACCGGAAAAGCAGATTAACCTAAACAAATGAACAGGGAAGAAATCAGTGCCATCTTACAGCAGTTTATCAAAACCGAAATTCTGGCAGGAGGAAAACAGATTGAGGAAAATGCCAGTTTGCGTCAGGCAGGAGTTGACTCCTTTTCGATAATTGAAATCATTTTGTTTATCGAAAACAGGTTTAATGTGCTAATCCCTGATGAAAAACTATTGCCTGAAAATTTTGAAACCCTTCAACAACTTTCGGCGGTAGTACACAATTTGATGCAGGCAAATCCCTAATGGCTGATTTTTCAAAATATCAATTTCCAAAAAAAGTTTACCTGAGTGGTCCTGATTGCTTTCACCTGATGTTAGACCTGCATGCCAGGAAACATGGGGCGGGAGGGAATGTGATGCGGAAGGTATTTTATTTTCAATATAGAATAAATGCTGAAAGGATTCGGCATACCCTGCACCAATCACCGGGCATGCATTGGTTGTGTAATATAAAGCTCTGTAAAGGGTTCCTATTTGCTAAACCATTTTGGAAATACCGGAATGAGAACAGGCAGGTAAATATCTTACTTCATGAGGAAGTAGAAGAAGGCCTGATTCCGGAAATGATTTTAAAGCGGGAAATGCCTGTGGGTTCGGCGGCCTATATAGAGGTGGATATACTCTTTTTTACTTCCGGGAAATCAGCATTAGTCTTTTCCTGGAACCATATCCTGATAGATGCACGGGGTTCGGCCTTATTTTTTGAACACTTGAACAGAATAGCCGATGGTACAGTGGATGAGCCGTCAGCTTTATTTCCGCCTCAGGAAAATGAGCCTGGTTTATGGACCTATATCCGGAATATGTATAAGGTAAAGGCCTTTATTGAGCAATCCTCGCATAAGCCGGTTAGCTCTATTGCAGATAAAGATTTAAAGATCAAAAAAGATAATAGCCGCAGCCTGGTGATTAGTTTTTCACCGGAGGAAGCTGAACAAATTCAACGTTCAGGTATTAAAGCGGGGTCAAAATTCGGGCCTACCCATTATTATCTTTCCTGTTGCGCCATAATGATTCACCGGTTACTCAGCAAGCGCGGTAGACCGGGCCCACTCTGGATCCCGGTACCTTACGATGGACGGTTGAAGGGTGGATTAGGCCCGTTATTTTCGAATCATGTTTCCTTTATTTTTTATAGGTTTGAAGTTGAACAGCTTGCTTCCATTCCCCTCATCGTAAAAGAACTGGGTAAACAGATGACGGACCAGATTCGGATCAGGATGCCGGGGAAATATAATATGCTCCTAAATATGATGCGGCACTTTCCTCTCTGGTTATACTATTTTCTGATTAGCCGTACCGGCGAAGGCAGTATTGCCAGTTTTTTATATACTTCTACCGGCGAAAATTTTAGCCATTTGCCTGTTTTATTGGGAGAACAGGTTGAACATATTGGAATGGTTCCTGCACTTACATTCCCGCCCGGATTTACTTTTTTATTTTTAAAGCAGCAGCATGGCCTTCACCTGAATATTAGTTATTTACCTGAGGTGATCAGTGAGGCGGAACTTAACTTTGTAATCGCAGAAATTAAGGAACTGCTTCTCCATTCTTGAAAGAAATTAAAACAGATGTATTGGTGATTGGCGCCGGTGCTGCCGGAATAGCGGCTGCGGTGTCTGCATCTGAGCATAACCTTCGTGTTGTGGTAGTTGAAAAGTGCAGCATAGCAGGCGGAAATGCAACCATTGCCGAGGTGGGTACTATTTGCGGGTTATATCATAACAGTTTTTCCGGTACTGAGTTCCTGGTACGTGGCTTTGCCAGGGAGTTTGCAGAAAAATTGCAATCACTCTCCCAAACAGTTTCGGTTAAAGGGAAAGACGGGCTCCATTACCTGCCGTACAAAATACAGGCCTTTTCTCTTTTGGGAATGGAGTATTTGCAAAGAGGAAATATTACCTGCTTTTTTAATCACGAAATAAGGGAAGTCAATACGCAGCAGAATACAATTTTATCCCTTGGGGTAATGAAGGATAATGAAGTAACGCAAATCGTACCTGCCACGGTTATTGATTGCTCCGGAAATAGCATAGTGGCAAGGCTTTCAAACCTCCCTGTTATTACAGAAAGAGAGTACCAATCGGCAGCGCAGGTCTTTACTATGCGAGGAATTAATGAAGACAGAGAAGACAGGTTATCTCTGCAAATTCTTAAGGCGATTGTTGCCTATGGAGATGAGGAGTTGGTTGATGGCCATCTGCCAAAACTATACCTTGTTCCCGGTTCTTTATCCCAGGGCAGGGCATCCTTTAAAATTGCCTTACCCTTTACCATAAAAGAAGGAGCAGATCAGGATCAGCATTTGGCAGAAAGCGCAAGAAACTGGGTGAAGGTATTTGCAGATTTTTTAGTTGTCAAACTGGCGTCATTTAAAAATGCTTCAGTTGATCATATAGCCGTTTCCCCGGGTTTCAGGGTGGCAGCCCGTACCAAAGGGAAATATATTTTAACCGGTAATGATGTAAGGAACTGCCGCCGGTTTGAAGATGCCATTGCACGTTGTTCCTGGCCGATTGAAGAATGGAATGAAACCGGCAGGGTGCACATGGAATATCTGCCTGAATATGGGTATTATGAAATCCCCCCTGATTGCCTGATTGCAGAGACGGCACACAATCTCTTTATGGCAGGTAGGATTATATCGGCAGATAGAGACGCGATTGCCAGCGCCCGGGTGATGGGGATTTGTTTACAAACCGGGTATGCCGCAGGTATCCTTGCCTCGGGTAAAATACTGGCAACCCCTATTCAAGATACCATTCAGGAAATCAGGCGGCTTCAAATGGATTATATTTGAAAGATGGAATTAAGCCAGCAGGCAAACGTTTATGAAGTATTGAAATTTGCTGCAGAGCAATGGCCACATAGCCCGGCAGTTCATGATGAATTGGGTACTATTAGTTTCGATTCGCTTTTCAAAGAAACAGAGGAATTAAAAAAGCAACTTGCTGCATTGGGTTTAAAGAAGGGGATGGGGATGGCCCTTAAAGCAAGGAACGGCCGGACCTTTATTGTAGGACTTTTTGCCGGAATTGGATGCAGTGCCGTAGTTATGCCAATGGCTCATCAGTTAAAGAAGCCGGAGATAGAAGAGATTCTCTCCGAATCAGGGATTCAGGTTATACTGGATGATTTGAGCGGTATTCCTCCAATCCTTCCGGTGAATCAGTATATTGAATTGCCCTGTGGAAAATATTCATTCAGCTTTACGGGGGCAGATAAGAATACAGCGTATGCTCCGCATGTAGATAATCCGGCTTTTGTACGATTCACCTCGGGCACTACCGGGAAATCGAAGGGGGTTGTTGTTTCGCATCAGTCAGTAATTGAGCGCATTGAGGCGGCGAATTTGGGGTTGTCTCTTGGTCCGGGAGATACCGTGGTATGGGTACTTCCCATGGCCTATCATTTTATTGTTTCCATTGTACTTTACATTCGTTTTGGGGCAGCCATTGCAGTGGTTCAGGATTTCCTTGCCCGCCATATCATTAACATCACCAATCAGTATAGTGGGACATTATTATATGCTTCTCCTTTTCAAATTAAATTACTGGCTGCGGATACAAGTGGAGAAAGGATGCCCACCTTAAAAAGGGCCATATCTACCTCCGCCGGGATTGGTTACGATGTTTGCCTTCAGTTCAAAGAGCGATTTGGCCTCACCGTTAGTCAGGCTTATGGCATTATTGAAATTGGCTTGCCAATGCTCAATGATGAAAAATCGGAAGAACATCCGGATGCGGTGGGATTTGCCCTGCCCGGTTATACGGTTGATATTTTAGACGATGAATATAAACCATTGCCACCCGGTAAGGTGGGTTTCCTTGGGATCAAAGGCCCCGGGATGTTTGATGCGTATCTGTTTCCTCCCACTCCCAGGAGCGCGGTGCTGAAGAATGGATATTTTTTAACGGCCGATTATGCCACTAAGGATCCGGAAGGGTTGGTGAAGATTGAAGGCCGGTCGAAATCGGTCATTAATATTTCCGGAATAAAAGTTTTTCCAGAGGAAATTGAAGCCGTACTGGAAACCTTTCCCGGCATAAAACAGGCGCGTATTAGCAGTAGCCCGCATCCGCTTTTGGGACAGATAATAATCGGGGAACTGGTGGCCAAAAATGGGATGGCAATTGATACCAGGGAGGTGCTTTCTTTTTGCAGGGAGCGGCTTTCTGCATTTAAAATTCCTAATCGTTTAAAAATTGTGGAGTCTCTTCCAATGACTAAAACCGGAAAGCTACAAAGGCACTAGCGCCGGCTTTTTAATTTTTCATATCCGGCAATATTCATCATAATCAATAGCATCCCGTAAAAAGTATCTTCAAACGGAATGGTATAAATGCGGATACCCAGGTTTTCGGCATCATTGTAATTAACTACGGGTATGGCAGTAAGAAACCCATTCACCACAAAAAAGGGAATCAGGCAGACGGCATAAGAAACCATAAAGCGGGCAGAATCAAAACTTTTGAAAAACTTCTTTTGCCTCAAAACAAAGAAGATGAATAAGGCCGAAAGAAGAAAGGTAGAAGCGGTGTACCACCGGCTGATATTGAAGATGCCGGCAATAAATAAGAAAATGGCCAGGGTCATTAAAACCGTATCAGAATTCTTGTTCCGTTTAATTTTTGGGAAATAGGCTTTAATACAGGCATAAATAAAAACGCAACAATAAGGAACAATAAAAAAGAATAAAACTTCTTCTATGGGAAGGTAACCCAGATGCGTACCCTGAATATAATCCGGATTAAAATTCCATACCCCCTTATAAGTAAAAAACATATCCCAGGCAATGTAAAATGCCGCAGGTAAAAGGCTGGCAGGCAGTACATATTTCCATTCTTTATAGAAGGCTACCTTTTTGTCGAAACTCAACAAAAGCGGACCCGCAAAGGAGAGGCCCAGGATAAGAAAGTATGTATAGTGGTTATTCAAGAATGGTTATGCGGGTATTTCTTTCTGTGCGGTTAACCGTCGTTTATCCTCTCTTACTTTGTTCCAGTATTTTTTGGGTACCCAAAGCATACCAAAACATTCGCCGTCTTCTTTTTCGAGGTGTTTGTGGTGCATCTTATGCCCCCAGCGTAAAGCCCTGATGTAGGTATTGTTGCTACGGGTAAACCATTTAATGCGTTGGTGGATGATGACCTCGTGAACCAGGAAATAACCGATTCCGTAAAGGGTAAGTCCGGCACCAATGGGAATCATCCAGTAAACTTTATACATCACCCCCAGCATAATCAGCAACCAGCTTGGGATGGCAAAAATTAAAAAATAAAGGTCATTTTTTTCAAAAAATCCGGGGCTTTGCTGGTGATGATCTTTGTGCAGGTACCAACCGAATCCATGCATTACATATTTATGAAGCCACCAGGTGAAGCCTTCCATGGCAACAAATGTTACCAGTGCAATTAATATGTAAAAAATCCAGTGCATTGTTATTCCAAAAAAGTGCGCAATAGCAGAAAAAACATAATTTGGATGAGCAGTAAATTTACGGCGAATTTATTACGCCTGTTGAATTGCAGCAATTCAAAACAGATGAGAATAGTCATGCTGATTACAAACCAGGAAATATAATTAAATGCCGGAATACTGCCATTTTCGAGCCATTGCCAGTAGCCGAGTTTTACGGCAACCGGCTCCATGATCCAATCGAAGAAAATGGCCAGCGTGGCGCCATCAATCACTACCGAGGTGAATTTTAACCAGGGGGAAGTTTTGGGAGCCTCCGTTGGCATTCGGGATGTTAATTTATTAAACAGGGCATGTATCATACTCGCTACGCCATAAGTGACTATAAACCAGTTGACCGCAATAATTAATGGAACCCCCAGCCACATGGGCCCCAGGTTATGCGTATAGCGATACAATCCGAATAGCTTTCCGGTATTAATGCCTATTGCCTCTGCGCCAAATCCAATTATGGCGGCGGCGGCAAAAAATAACCAGAAACCGGTTTGTTTATAGGGGCCTGTCCATAATAGCAGCAGTAACGATAAAAGAAGATTATAAACCGTTGCTTTTACAAAAAACGATCGGTCAAAAAAGAGGATTCCAATTAATCCGATGCTATGAAAAAATACAGCAATCAGGGTGGCCCATCCATATTTATTGAGGGCGAATTTCATATCTCAGATGCTTTATGTTCATTGGCAAGCCTCGGCAAAATTAATTTAAACCAAACCGTAAAATTTTGTGGGTTTTCTTTCATATCAGAAAGTAATTGTTCCACTGTCTGATAAGAAATATCGCTTACTTCATTGGGGTTGGGTTCTGGTTCCCCGTCAAATTTTCCAACAAATACATGATCCAGTTCATGTTCGGTGAGTTGGTTTTCAAATTCGGCACGGTAAATAAAGTGAAAGGCGTGTTGAAGAGGTGTTTCAATACCCATCTCTTCTTTTAGCCTCTTTGCCGCTGCATGCGCTGTGTCTTCGCCGGGGGAAGGGTGGCTGCAACAGGTGTTCGACCATAACCCTGCACTATGGTATTTATCCAATGCCCTTTGTTGAAGTAGGAGTTCGTTTTTACTGTTGAAAATAAAAATACTAAAGGCGCGATGAAGCAAAGCTTTCTGGTGTACTTCCATTTTTTCCATGGTGCCCACAGGCTCATCCGCCTCATTAACCAGTATCAAATCCATAATTCCTAAATTAATAAATATTGAACTGGTTGCGTACGCCTGCTTTGGCAACAATTACTGCTTTTCCGATATTGGGGATACGAACCCTTTCCTCCAAAATGGTATCAGGGGTTTTCCTTTTTATTTTTTTGAATAAAGACAGGTAATATTTATAGGCAACAAAAACCCCAAAGCGCGATTTGGCGGGTAATTTAAGGATGCCGGCATAAGCATGATTAAAATCGAGGGTGATATCATCCTCGATATCTTTTTTCATTTGTTCTGTAAAATTGTTGAAATCGACCCCCGGAAAATAAGACCGGTTTAGCTGGTTAAAATCGGCTTTTACATCGCGCAGGAAATTCACCTTTTGAAAAGCTGCACCCAGGGCTTGTGCAGAGGGTTTTAATTCAATAAAAAGATCCCGGTTTCCTTCGCAAAAAACATAGAGGCACATCAGCCCCACCACTTCAGCACTGCCGAAAATATATTCTTTATAGCCATCCGTACTATAGGCAGTCTTATCTAAGTCCAGTTCCATACTATGAAAAAAAGATTCAATAAGGCTAAGATCTATATTGAAACGATTTACCGTTTTTTGAAAACTATGCAAAATGGGGTTTAGGCTGATTCCCCTTTCAATGGCATTGTATGTATCCTTTTTAAATTCAGCGAGAAGGGTTACTTTATTGTAATCGTGAAAAGTGTCCACAATTTCATCGGCAAAACGCACAAAGCCGTAAATATTGTATATGGGCTGGCGCAGGTCGTTGTGCAATAAACGAATAGCACTACTGAAAGAAGTGCTGTACTTTTCAGTAGCCGATTTACTGCAGCATTCCGATAATTCGTGAAAGAGTTTAATCATTATCCTGTTTCTTTCTATTAAATTACCCGTTTGGAAAATCAATTATGGTAAGGACTTTTTTTACTACCGGCAAACTTTCTGAACCAGGTTTGATACTACTTCCCCGCTGATTAAAGAAGGGGGTAATCCCGGGCCTGGAACAGTTAATTGCCCGGTGTAAAATAGGTTATTTATTTTAGAACTTCTGCACCTCGGTTTTAAAATGGCGGTTTGCAGCAGGGTATTGGCCAGGCCGTAGGCATTTCCCTTGAAGGAATGGTAGTCTTTTTCAAAGTCGGAAACTGCGTAACTCCGCTTGTATATGATGTTTTCTTTGAGATTATTGCCGGTTTTTTCCTCAAACCGTGCCAGTATTTTTTGAAAATAAGATTCACGCAGTTCTTCCGTATCGCCGGTAAGCCCGCTGCTCACTGGGATAAGGAAAAACAGGTTTTCGCAACCAGCGGGGGCTACCGTTGAATCGGTAACAGATGGGGCACAGGTATAAAACAGGGGTTCTTTAGGCCAGGTTTTCGACTCATAGATTTCACTTCCATGCACATTGAAATCCGTATCAAAGAACAGGGAGTGGTGTTTAATATTTTGCAGCCGTTTATTAACCCCAACATAATATAGCAGGCAACTGGGGGCCATTACCCGGCTATCCCAGTACTTTTCAGAATATTGGTGGTATTTTTCCGGGAGCAGGTTTCGGTCTATAAAGGCATAATCTGCCGCACCAATAACCACATCGGCAGCATACGATTTTCCATCTTCGGTATGAACCCCTGTAATGTTTCCATTCGTTATATCCAGACTGGTAACATTGGCATTAAAGCAAAATTTAACACCCTGTTCAACGGCGAGGCGGTACATGCCATCCGCAATTTCGTACATGCCTTTGTGTGGGTACCAGGTGCCAAATTTTATGTCGGCATAATTCATCAGACTGTATAATGCAGGAATATCTTTGGGGAGGGCGCCCAGGAAAAGAACAGGAAATTCTAATAATTGCCGCAATTTGGGGTTTTTGAAAAAGCGATGGATGTGTTTTTTCATATTGGAAAAAACATCCATTTTTAAGATACCCTTCAGCACATCCCATTCCATGTATTCGGTAAGCGACCTAGCAGGTTTAAAAACCAGTTTGCCGATTCCTACTTCATACTTGTAGGCAGCTTCCTTCATAAACTTATCGAGCATTTTTCCGGCTCCTGGCTCTATGCTTTCAAATGTTTCTTTAAGCTGGGGGTATTGCGAGGGGAGGTCGGTGGAGCTTCCTTCCGGCCAATATACACGGTAGGAGGGATCTAAGCGGGTAAGTTGGTAATAATCAGAAACCTTTTTTCCGAAGCAATTAAAATATCGTTCAAATACATCGGGCATCCAATACCAGCTTGGGCCCATATCAAAAGTAAATCCATCAGCTTTAAAGTTGCGGGCCCTGCCACCGGGTCCCGAAAGTTTTTCCAAAACGGTAACATCCCACCCGGCTTTTGCTAAAAAAGATGCGGCCGAAATGCCGGCATAACCGGCGCCAATAACTATCGCTTTTTTCACGATGCAAAATAACGGTAATGAAGTTTAATGAACGCTGTTTTAAATGGGGAAGTTACAGTTGGTGAACCGGGCCATGTTTAACTGGTGTCCATTTCACCGGGAAAAATAATGGGGCTGGCGGCAGCGGATTGTATCTGGGAATATGGCAAGGATGAACTTTCCCCTGATGCAATCAGGGGGAAAATAATATGGTGCAAGTGGCCGACTGGCGCCGAACTCTTGGGCCAGTCAGGCGCCAAACAATTACGCCAGCCAGGATTAAAATACCGTTAAAACACCCATTTTTTATTTCTTGCTTTCCCCTATATTTATATTGAATATTATTAATATTTGTTTTGGATATTTGCTGTCGAAGTATGATTGGGGCATATTGAAAGAAAAACCTGTCGATTTTTTTTGAACACAAAAGAGTAGAAGAAGTGGGGCATGTATTTTTTAATCGGATGAATGTTTATAAGGTACTGACTGCAAACCCTTCAAATTAAATGGGAAGATCCTGATGTTGAAAAAAAATTTTTAAAGCTAAAAACTTCAAATATGAAAACAAGTTTATGGATAGCACTATTGTTTTTTTATTCAACAATTGCTTCAAACGCACAAAATACACCACCTGCAAAGCAGTGGGATAAGACATTTGGCGGTGGTGGTCATGAATTTTTATTTTCTCTAAAGCAAACCACCGATGGAGGATATATTTTTGGGGGGTGGTCCCAATCAAATATGGGGGCTGATAAATCAGAAAACGGGCGGGGAGGTTATGATTACTGGGTTGTAAAAATAGACGGTAATGGGCTAAAGCAATGGGATAAAACCTTTGGGGGTAGTGGTGATGACGAATTATATTCTCTTGAGCAAACCTCCGATGGGGGATATATTTTAGGGGGGTGGTCCTCTTCAGATATGGGG